>NZ_KZ819028.1 GCF_003115845.1 Brenneria roseae subsp. roseae
ATGAGACTTTTTTGGCCGCTAACTGCGCGAATTCCTGTGCGAATCGCGTTACCTGCTGCCAATCCGTGTATTCGATTTCTTTACTACTGTCGGTTTCTCCCCCCGTCATCCGCATAATGAGTTGAATCATTACACGATCAAACCAGCGATAACGCGGATAACGCAGCGCCCCCGCAAAAACGCTGCACAAATCGGGCTGCCAGGGTGAGTTCAATAGAAATTTACGTGTATAAGCGTTCGTCTGAATTGAACGTTTCTCCGGTTTACGGGCAGTTAGATTGACAGAAAAAAAAGCACTGGGCATATGTTGTAAGGATGCAAGATTCTGACGAATGAACCGATTAACGACGGGATTAAACCGACCATACCGGACAGAAGCGCCGATCAGAATACAATCATATTTAGTCAAATCAATATTATGCGCACTGAGTAAACTAATAACATCACACTCCAACGCCCCCTTTAAGGCATTGGCAATATAAGAGGCTATTGCTCTTGTTTGCCCATCCTTACTCGAGAACAAAATTAACGCTTTCATCACCCTATTCCTTGCCGCTTTATTCACGCCAGAATGTTGGCGTAAACAAGACTAAAAGAGTAAACACTTCCAAACGTCCGAACAGCATTGTCAGGATCAAAATCCACTTCGCCGCATCATTCATGGAGGTGAAGTTATCGGCCACCGCGCCCAGACCCGGCCCCAGATTATTCAACGTTGCCGAGACAGCCGCAAACGCAGAGAAATCATCAACACCGGTAGCGATGACGGCCAACATACTGACGATGAAAACCAGCGCATAGGCGGAGAAAAATCCCCATACGGCTTCCAGTATCCTTTCGGGCAGGGCTCGATGGCCCAATTTTATCGTGTAAACCGCATTAGGGTGCACCAATCGCTTCAACTCACGCGACCCTTGCAGAAAAAGCAGCAGAATACGAATAACTTTCAATCCCCCGCCGGTAGATCCCGCGCAGCCGCCAATAAAAGCGGAGCATAGCAGAAGTACGGGTAAAAACAGCGGCCATGAAGCAATACTGTCTGTCATGAAACCTGCCGTCGTCGCCATGGAAACAACCTGAAAAAACGCCTGATTCAGCGTTTGCATGCTGCTGGCATAAACATTGTGAAACCACAGTACAACGGTACATACCGCAACCAAGGACATCTGGACAAAAATGAACATCCGGAATTCAGGATCTCGCCAATAAACACGAAGACTGCGTCCACTCAATACCGCAAAGTGCAGACCGAAGTTACAGCCGGAGATCAACAAGAAGACGGCAATAATGGTATTAATCGTTGGGCTATTAAAATAGCCGATACTCGTGTCATGGGTAGAAAAACCGCCTACCGATACCGTTGAAAAACTGTGGCCAATCGCGTCAAAAATCGGCATGCCAGCCAGCCACAGTGATGTGGCACAGGCGATGGTGAGTAACAAATAGATTAGCCATAGTGTTTTTGCGGTATCGGCAATCCTCGGACGCATTTTGTTATCTTTCAGCGGTCCCGGCATTTCTGCGCGATAGAGCTGCATGCCACCAACGCCCAAAATAGGCAAAATGGCGACCGCCAGGACGATAATCCCCATACCGCCAAACCATTGCAACATCTGCCGATAGAAGAGTATTGCCTTGGGCAGTGAATCCAGCCCCACCAGTGTGGTCGCTCCCGTCGTCGTCAGGCCGGAAAACGACTCGAAAAATGCATCCGTTACGCCAAGGTTCGGATGTTCTGCAAATAGAAAAGGCAGTGCTCCGACGCTGCCGAGCACGGTCCAGAACAGGACAACAATCAGGAATCCCTCGCGGGATTTCAGCTCATGCCGTTGCGTCCGGTTAGGCAGCCAAAGCATTACCCCGATAGCCAGTGCGGCAAGAAATGTCTGGGTGAAAGCCCGGCCGGCGCCATCACGATAAATTAAGGCCACTAATCCGGGGATAAACATTGTTCCGGAAAATAGGATAACCAGCAGGCCCACAATTCGGGTTATGGCACGCAAATGCATTGCAGAAAATTCCTTAGTGATTCATAAAACAGCGCTGGAATTACTGTGAAATTGGCAATAAATGCAACGCCCCACGGCTCAGATCGCGCAATCTCACCGTCGCTTCCTCTACCCTTCGGACAGGAATAGACAAACGCAGTGTCACTTCCGCACCATATTCACTATGCAGGATTTGCCCACCGAGCTGATATACCAGCGTTTCAATCTGAGCCAGCAGTGCATAGTCACAGCATAAACCGTATTCTTTCTGTAATATTTTCTCTTGCAATGGCACCAACTTTAAAGCCTGTTGAACACCACCGCCGTAGGCCTTCACTAACCCGCCAGTACCCAACTGTATCCCACCGTAGTAACGAACGACGACAGCGGTAATTTCTCCAATACCGCTTCCCATCAGCTGCGCCAACATCGGCCTGCCTGCTGTTCCTGAAGGTTCGCCGTCATCAGAAAAACCAAGCTGCTGAGAATCATCCGGCGCACCTGCCACAAACGCCCAGCAGTGATGGCCCGCGGCAGGATGCCATTCTCTTACCTGTTGAACAAAGCCTTTTGCAGCGTCACCACCCTGCGTAGGCGCCAGCATGGTAATAAAACGGCTCTTCTTGATTTCCTCACTGAAACTCACAGGCTCAATGGGGACCTTATAGCTCTGCATCAGGCCAGGTTCTGATCGCGAGTCATATTTTCAACCCGCTTTTCATGAATGACGATATTATCTTCAATACGGATACCACCAAATGGTTTTAATGCATCAATCTTCCGCCAGTCGAAATGCTGGCTGAATGCACCGGCACGCCAGGGCTCAAGCAACGATTCAATGAAATAAATGCCGGGTTCGATGGTCAATACCATGCCAGGTTCAAGAATCCGGGTGCAACGCAGATAGGGATGCTGAGAAGGGGCCGCCAAGTGAGTGCCGTAGTCATCCTGCATAAAGCCGGCTACATCATGGACCTGTAACCCTAAAGGATGCCCTAATCCATGTGGAAAGAAGGGCGTCGTCAGTCCGTTTTCCACTATCGCTTCTTCACTGATTCCCTGAATCAACTGATGTGATTTCAGCAAATTCGCAATACGTTGGTGCATTTGCAGATGATAATCGGTATAGCGGACGCCAGCCCGAACGGTATCGATCAAACCTAGCTGTTCCTGATTCAGATCTTTCACCAACGCGGCAAACGCATTATCGCTCAGGGAAGAATACGTACGGGTCAAATCAGCCGCATAACCATTATATTCAGTACCCGCATCAATCAGAAAACTGCGCACTTCTGACGGAACCTGCTGTTCCAACTGGGTGTAATGCAGCACCGCGGCATGCTCATTCAGCGCGATAATATTGCTGTAAGGCACATCGGTATCACGATGACCCGTCGCCGTCAGGTAGGCCAGATTGATATCAAACTCACTCATGCCGGATAGAAAAGCTTCATGCGCGGCGCGATGTCCCACAACCGCAGTTTTCTGAGCTTCCTTCATGCAGGCCAGTTCATAGTCCGTTTTATAAGCACGGTGATAATGCAGATAATCCAGCACGCCTTGAGGGTTGATATTTTCCGCCTGGATGCCCAGATCCACCGCTCGCTGCGGGATATAGCCGATATAGGCCACACGTTGACGCGAAGCCGGAAGCCGCTTTCCGATATCATCTGCGTGACGCAAAACCGAGATGTCTACGTCATTCGTCCAGAAACTGTCTGGTATGGGTGCGACGTTATGCCAGTAGTCGACCGGCGAATAGAACCACAGTTTTGGCGGATTAACCCCGTCCACCCATAGCCAGCAATTGGGCACCTGTGTGACCGGAACCCAGGCTTTAAACTGCGGATTGACCTTAAAAGGATAGTCGTGATCGTCCAGAAATACAGTCAGGAGCTCGCCAGAGTGAATTAACAATGCATCAAGCTGATGACGTTCCAGAACGGCCTGCGTGCGCTGCTGCAAAGTAGCCAGATGGTGGTGATATAAAGAAGCCAGCTTTTCCATGGGTATCCCCGTTCGTCACAACACGATTTTCATCGCAACACAATTTTTCCATTTTAACACAGCCATGACTCAACGGCAGTGTCCGGTGCTTTGTGATCCTATCGACAAAAAATTAATCTTTTATTTGCAAATAATTAACATCATAACCACAATTCGATCATCTGGTCGTACCAGATCGCTTACACTGACTCCGGAGATCAACATGCTTTATCAAGGTGAAAACCTCTACCTTCGCTGGCTTGAAGATGGCATCGCTGAGCTGGTATTTGCTGCCCCAGGCTCCGTCAATAAGTTAGATACCCGCACGGTTGCCAGCCTGGGTAAAGCGCTCGACGTTCTGGCGGAACAAAAATCACTGAAGGGGTTGTTATTACGTTCGGACAAGCCTGCGTTTATTGTCGGTGCAGACATTACAGAGTTTCTCTCTTTGTTTGCCGCCCCGGCCGACAAACTTCATGAGTGGCTAACCTTTGCGAACAGTATTTTCAATCGTCTGGAGGATTTGCCGGTGCCCACGCTGTCCGCCATTAATGGTTATGCACTTGGCGGCGGCTGTGAATGTGTACTGGCGACCGATTTTCGCATCGCGGCCACCGGTCTACGCATGGGTTTGCCTGAAACCAAGCTGGGCATTATGCCGGGTTTTGGTGGAACCGTTCGGCTGCCACGCCTGTTGGGAGCCGATAGTGCATTGGAAATTATTGCCGCAGGCAAAGATATCGGCGCAGACGAGGCATTGAAGATAGGTTTGGTACAGGCTGTTGTCGCAGAGGAAAAACTTCACTCCGCCGCCCTGAAAATATTGCAGCAGGCTATCAAGGGCGATCTCGACTGGCAAGCCTATCGACGCCCCAAACTTGAAGCATTAACGCTGAGCAAGATCGAAGCAAGTATGGTTTTTGCCACGGCGAAAGCCATGGTGCTGCAAACCGCGGGTAAGCATTACCCTGCGCCCATGACGGCGGTGAAAACCATTGAAGCCGCAGCATCCATGACGCGCGATGCCGCGTTACAGCTTGAAACGCAAAACTTTGTCCCGTTGGCTCGTTCAGATGCTGCCCGCGCGCTGGTTGGTATTTTCCTTAACGATCAATATGTAAAAGGTAAAGCGAAAAAGCTCGTCGGTGATCTATCGCCCCCGAAGCAGGCTGCCGTATTGGGAGCGGGGATTATGGGCGGAGGGATTGCCTATCAATCGGCGTATAAAGACGTCCCGATTCGCATGAAAGATATCGATGAGAAGCCGCTCGCTCTCGGCATGAACGAAGCCGCGAAGCTGCTGAATAAACAGCTGGAACGCGGCAAGCTGGATGGCGTGAAAATGGCGCGGATACTCGCTAATATTCACCCAACGCTGGATTATGCCGGTTTTGATCGCATGGACATGGTGGTTGAAGCCGTTGTTGAAAACCCGAAAGTGAAAGCCAGCGTGCTGGCCGAAACCGAATCTCACGTCAATTCACATACCGTACTGGCTTCCAATACGTCAACCATCCCCATTGTACTGCTGGCTGCGTCATTAAAACGGCCACAGAACTTTTGCGGTATGCACTTCTTTAACCCTGTTCACCGTATGCCGCTGGTAGAAATTATTCGTGGCCCGCAAACAGATGAAAAAACCATTGCCCGCGTAGTGGCTTACGCCAGCAAAATGGGAAAAACGCCCATTGTCGTCAACGACTGCCCTGGCTTCTTTGTTAACCGCGTGCTGTTTCCCTACTTTGCCGCGTTCAGTTTGCTACTGCGCGATGGCGCGGATTTCCGTGAAATTGACAAGGTTATGGAGAAGCAATTCGGTTGGCCGATGGGGCCAGCCTACCTGCTGGATGTGGTTGGCATTGATACCGCTCATCATGCACAGGCCGTGATGTCGCAAGGGTTCCCACAGCGCATGGCAAAAGACTATCGCGATGCTATCGACGTACTGTTCGACAATCAGCGATTTGGCCAGAAAAATGGTCAGGGTTTCTATCGCTATCAGACCGACAACAGCGGAAAACAGCGGAAAACGCTGGACGAAAACGTCGAGAAATTACTGTCCTCGGTCAGCCAACCAAGAAAAAACTTCAGTGCGGAAGAGATCATTGCCCGGATGATGATCCCCATGATTAACGAAGTAGCGCGCTGTCTGGAGGAGGGCATTGTCGATAGCCCGGCTGAAGCCGATATGGCATTGGTATATGGGCTCGGTTTCCCGCCGTTCCATGGCGGCGCATGCCGCTATCTGGATACACTCGGCAGTGCCCGCTATCTGGAAATGACGCAGCGGCTATCATCGCTTGGGCCACTCTATCAGGTCCCTGACGGACTGAAGCAAAAAGCCAAAGGCAATGAAAGTTATTATCCATCGATCGCGCCACACGCGGACGTTTCCCAGGGGCAACCGGCATGAGGGCAAGAAATATGGAAAACGTAGTCATTGTTGATGCCGTGCGCACCCCCATGGGACGCTCCAGGGGCGGCGCGTTCCGTCAGGTGCGGGCCGAAGATTTGTCTGCCCATCTGATGCGCAGCCTGCTTAGCCGGAATCCGGCGCTGGAGGCCGCCAGCATTGATGATATTTATTGGGGATGCGTACAACAAACACTGGAACAAGGCTTCAATGTTGCCCGCAATGCTGCATTGCTGGCAGAAATTCCGGCGACCGTTCCTGCCACAACCGTGAACCGGCTATGTGGTTCATCCATGCAGGCATTGCATGATGCGGCTCGCGCCATTATGGTCGGCGATGCCCATGTCTGCCTGGTTGGCGGTGTTGAGCATATGGGACACGTTCCCATGAATCATGGCGTGGATTTCCATCCCGGACTTGGCCGAACCACCGCCAAGGCGGCGGGCATGATGGGTTTGACTGCCGAAATGCTGGCTCGCATGCACAGTATCAGCCGGGAAATGCAGGATCAGTTTGCCGCACGTTCCCATCAGAGAGCTGACCGTGCAACAAAATCGGGTGCGTTTCACCATGAAATCGTGCCAACTTCCGGCCATGATGCCGATGGTGTTTTACAGCGTTTTGATTATGACGAAGTCATTCGGCCGGAAACCAGCGTTGCTGGTCTGGCCGCGTTAAAACCCGCTTTTGACCCCGTCAACGGCACGGTAACGGCCGGCAGTTCGTCCGCCCTGTCCGATGGCGCTTCAGCCATGTTAATCATGAGCGAATCACGTGCGGCGTCATTGGGGTTAACGGTCCGAGCACGAATCCGGGCAATGGCCGTCGTCGGCTGCGATCCTTCCGTTATGGGATACGGCCCTGTACCCGCAACCAGGCTGGCACTGAAACGAGCCGGACTGAGTTTGTCAGATATCGGACTTTTTGAGCTTAATGAGGCTTTCGCCGCGCAAACCTTGCCGTGTATTAAAGATCTGGGACTACTGGAACAGTTGGACGAGAAAGTCAACCTCAACGGCGGCGCCATTGCGCTCGGTCACCCGCTGGGCTGCTCAGGTGTGCGAATATCGACCACGCTTATCAACCTCATGGAACGTCGCGATATTCAGTTCGGTGTGGCAACGATGTGCATTGGATTGGGACAGGGTATTGCTACGATTTTTGAACGCGCTTAAGTAAGCCGGCAATACATACCTTATAAAAAATCCCGCTGATGACAGGCGGGATTTTTATGCTTGCAGATCAGCGTGATATTTTTAAATAAACGAAAACGCATCGCTGAACATGTGTGCGGCCAGCGCACCGCGTTCATTGCAGAAACGTTCCCGCGCAATTTTCGCCATTTCAAAGCGGCCGGCAATATAAATATCCTGATCGGCTAATGAACCGTAATCCTGCAATACCGCGCTTAACACCGTACCGGTTCGGCCATTCCAGCCATCTTCCGGCTGCTCAACAACGGGGATCACCCGCAGGTTGGGATGCTGTGCCGTCAGTTTTTCCAGCTCGGCAAGGTCATAGAGGTGCTTACTCTCTCTCCCTCCCCAGTAAATTGAAACATCGCGTTCAGGTTGCTGCGCCAATGCCGTCAGCAGAATAGAGCGGGCATATGAAAAACCGGTTCCGCCGGCAATCAGCACTAACGGTCGCTGACTGTCTTCCCGCAGCCAGGCTTCACCATGCGGAATATCCACCGTCAGCGCTTTCTCCTTAAGGATACGCTCCATCACCGCCATCGCGTAAAGATTAAGCTCAGACGCACCAATGTGTAGCTCAATGAAATTCTGTTCCATCGGCGTAGATGCCAACGAGAAAGGACGCTTGTCACGATCGCCCATCACAACCATCAGATACTGACCTGCACGGAAAGAAAAAGGTGCCTCAGGTAACAAGCGAACACGATAAACCGTATCGGTTATGGCCTCTACCGAAGTCACTTTACAGCTCAATGTTGTCATGCATTCCCTCTGTAGGGTCATAAAAGCAAAACTGAGAACAGAGCAACAGCCACTTAGCGCCGGGGTTCTCTGTCACTAAAAATAGCAAGCTCATCCCATATGGCATCAACGCGGGCGCATACCTGTGGATCTTTCTTGATCGGATGTCCCCACTCGCGCTGCGTTTCGCCCGGCCATTTATTGGTGGCGTCCAGTCCCATTTTGGAACCTAAACCGGAAACGGGTGAGGCAAAATCCAGGTAGTCTATCGGTGTATTTTCCACTAATACGGTATCGCGTGCCGGATCCATGCGCGTTGTGATCGCCCAGATTACATCTTTCCAGTCGCGGGCATTAATATCATCGTCACAGACAATAACAAACTTCGTGTACATAAACTGCCGCAAAAAAGACCAAACGCCCATCATGACGCGTTTCGCATGTCCGGCGTATTGCTTCTTTATGGTAACGACCGCCAGACGATAAGAGCAACCCTCCGGAGGCAAATAAAAATCGACGATTTCAGGAAACTGCTTTTGCAGAATGGGGACGAATACTTCATTTAGCGCCACACCCAATACCGCCGGTTCATCCGGCGGACGACCCGTATAGGTGGAGTGATAAATTGCATCATGCCGCTGGGTAATATGCGTTACCGTAAACACGGGAAAATTGTCGACCTCATTGTAATAACCGGTATGATCGCCGTACGGCCCTTCCGGCGCCATTTCTCCCGCTTCAATATAGCCTTCCAAAACGATTTCCGCACTGGCAGGCACTTCCAGATCGTTAGACAGGCATTGCACGACTTCGGTTTTATGGCCACGCAGTAAACCGGCAAAAGCATATTCGGATAAGGTGTCCGGTACAGGGGTAACGGCTCCCAGGATGGTCGCCGGGTCGGCGCCCAACGCGACGGAAACAGGAAAACGCTGCCCTGGATTTGCCTGACACCATTCCTGAAAATCCAGCGCGCCGCCGCGATGCGATAACCAGCGCATAATCAGCTTGTTTTTCCCCAACACCTGCTGCCGGTAAATGCCCAGATTCTGCCGTTCTTTATTAGGCCCGCGAGTCACGGTCAGTCCCCAGGTAATGAGCGGCGCCACGTCTTCCGGCCAGCATTGCATGATGGGTATCCGGCTCAAATCAACGTCATCACCTTGCCAAACCTGTTCCTGACACGGCGCGGATGATAACCGCTTAGTGGGCATATTCAACACCTGACGGAATTTCGGCATTTTATCCACCAGATCGCGAAACCCTTTTGGCGGCTCAGGCTCTTTCAAAAATGCCAGCAGTTTCCCGACTTCACGCAGGGCGCTGACATCTTCCTGCCCCATCCCGAGCGCGACACGCTTCGGCGTGCCAAATAAATTGCACAGCACGGGCATGGCGTAGCCCGTCGGGTTTTCAAACAACAATGCCGGGCCCTCCGCTCTCAGGGTACGATCGGCGATTTCCGTCATTTCAAGATAGGGATCAATGGGCTGGCTAATGCGTTTCAATTCACCCCTCTCTTCCAGCAGCGAGAGGAATTCGCGTAAGTCACGGTATTTCATGCTGATCATCGGGGCAGTTTGTTGAGGCTGATCATTATAAAGTCTCTTCTCCAGCCTGTCGCTGCTTAGTGCGGCTATTTATGACCGTCGCAGGCGACGTTGAAAAACGCTCCAGGCGTTTTTTTATGGTCGGTGTCCTATACGCCTCTTTTCAGGCCGTTACGATACAATGTTAAAAATTTCTTCCGAAAATTTTTTATCCGGGCCTGCTTTTGCTATGCTTGCCCGTCATAATCATAAGTCTGCAAAATCATGGAAGCCTGGTACTTACTGTATTGTAAACGTGGTCAACTGCTACGGGCGAAAGAGCATCTTGAACGTCAGGATGTCGCCTGCATGAGTCCCATGATCACACTGGATAAAATTGTGCGTGGTAAACGTACCGAGGTTTGCGAACCGCTCTTTCCGAACTATCTGTTTATCGCGTTCGATCCCGAACGAATCCACACCACCACAATCAGCGCCACACGTGGCGTAAGTAATTTCGTGCGATTTGGTAATGTGCCGGCCATCATTCCCCAGCAGGTGATAGACGATCTGTCATTATATCCAATGCAGGGAATTACCGATCCTCATACTCCGCAGCCGGGCGATGAAGTACTGATTACCGATGGGATTTTTAGCGGTCTGCACGCAATCTATACTGAACCAGATGGCGAGGCCCGTTCTATGCTGTTGCTGAACCTGTTGAATAAGCAGGTTCGGCAAAGTATTGATAATCGGCAGTTCCAGAAAATGTAATCTCGGCAGAGCGGCAGCTCGCCGCTCTGTCATCGTCCTATCAGCGCTGTAAATGCTGATCGTGCAGCCACTGTGCGACACGCTTGGCAAAGTAGGTCAGTACCCCATCCGCCCCCGCGCGTTTAAAACACAGCAACGATTCCATGACGACCGGCTGCTCCTGTAGCCAGCCATTTTGAATGGCCGCCATATGCATCGCATATTCACCAGAAACCTGATAGGCAAACGTCGGCACGCCGAACGACTCCTTCACGCGACGCACCACATCCAGATAAGGCATACCGGGCTTGACCATCACCATATCCGCCCCCTCCTGAAGATCCTGTGCGATTTCCTGCAAGGCCTCATCACTGTTGGCGGGATCCATTTGATAGGTTTTCTTATTACCGCCTTTCAGATTACCCGCAGAGCCCACGGCGTCCCGAAACGGACCGTAATAACAGGAAGCATATTTGGCCGAATACGCCATAATCTGTGTATTAATCAGGTTCTGCGCTTCCAGCGTGTCACGGATTGCGCCAATCCGTCCGTCCATCATATCGCTGGGCGCGACAATTTCAGCGCCTGCCTCTGCATGTGATAACGCCTGTCTGACCAGGATCTCCTTGGTGACATCGTTAATCACATAGCCTTCTCCATCAATGATGCCGTCCTGCCCGTGGGTGGTATAAGGATCGAGCGCCACATCCGTCAGCAACCCCAGCTCCGGCACTGCGTCTTTCAGGGCGCGAACGGCTCGCTGAACCAGACCATCATGGTTATAGGCTTCTTCGGCATGTAACGATTTTTTATCCGCCTCAATGACCGGAAACAGCGATAAAACAGGAATACCCAATTTAGCGATCGCTTCCGCCTCTTGCAGCAACACATCAATCGACATTCTGAAAACCCCCGGCATAGAGGGAACTTCCTGTCGTTGGTTCGAACCTTCCATAACAAAGACCGGATAAATCAGATCATTGACCGTCAGGTGATGCTCAGCAACAAGGCGACGGCTGAAATCATAACGACGGAGACGACGCATGCGCCGTCCGGGAAAAGTGCCGGGAAAAGCATTGCTCATATAATTATTCTCCTGAATCAAGCCAACCGGAAAACCCGGCGAGCATTTTCATCTGTTTTCTGCCCCAGCCATAGGGCGTCTTCTTCACGCCAACCTGCGACCTGATGGACGATATGTGGCAAAAAACAGGGTTCGTTACGACGAGATGCAGGCTTAGGATTTAAATCCCGGGGTAACAAATAAGGCGCATCGGTTTCCAATAACAACCGATCTGCTGGAATATGTTTTAGCAGCGAACGCAGCTCAAGGCCCCGACGCTCATCGCAGACCCAACCGGTAATGCCAACCATTAATCCCGCAGTGAGGCATTCGTCAAGTTCGGTTCGATTGCCGGTAAAACAATGAACGACAGCGGCCGGGAGTTTGCTGATCCAGGGCTTGAGTAAGGCAAGAAAGCGAGAATGCGCGTCACGGCAATGCAGGAATACGGGCAAGGAGAGTTCGGCAGCCAATGCTAATTGGGCGCTGAACGCGAACGCCTGATCGGCTGGCGTTGAGAAATTCCGGTTGAAGTCGAGCCCGCATTCACCGATTGCAACCACGCAATCCGATTGCGCCATATCATGAACCTGCTCGGCGGCGGATTCATCCCAGTGGCTGGCATCATGGGGATGGACGCCCGCCGTCGACCAGCAGTATGTTGGATATTGCTCTGTCAGCGCCAGCGCCTGACGGCTTTCCTCAATATTTGTCCCTGTAATCAGCATACCGCTGACGCCAGACTGTTTTGCGCGAGCGACAACCAACCCCCGGTCTTTCGCAAACTGAGAACTGGTTAAATTGACTCCGATATCAAACATTGGCTACTTACCCGTCTATCGCGACGGTAGCACCGCTACCAAGGCGAACAAAAAACAAAACCTCTCAAAGAGAGGTCATTTCCTTTCCAAAATACAGGAAGAGCCACCTTATGGCGAAGGCTCTTCAGTTTCAGCACGACGCCCTTTTCCCACATAAAACCGGGAGAAAAATACGCCGATTTCAAACAGCAGGTACATGGGAATCGCCAACAACGTCTGAGAAAATACATCCGGCGGCGTCAACACCATACCAACGATAAAAGCACCGACCAGTATATAGGGGCGTTTCTTCTTCAGATCGTCCGGAGTAATCACACCGCTCCAGCATAGCAACACAATGGCGATGGGTACTTCAAACGACACGCCAAAAGCCATAAAGAGCGCCATGACAAAATCGAGATAGTTGTTGATATCCGTCGCAATCAGAACCCCTTCAGGCGCGGTTTTAGCAAAAAAACCAAACGCCAGAGGGAACACTACAAAGTAGGCAAATGCCATACCTGCGTAGAATAGTAGGCTGCTGGAAACCAGCAAAGGTATCATCAGGCGGCGTTCATGTTTGTACAATGCCGGGGCAACGAATGCCCAGACCTGATATAACACCAACGGAGCGGAGACAAACACCGATACAATCATCGTCAGCTTTATAGGCGTGAAAAACGGCGAGGCGACATCGGTGGCAATCATGCTGGCTCCCGCCGGGAGTTGCGCAATCAGCGGAGCGGAAACCATCTGATAAATGTCGTTGGCAAAATACACCAGACAAAAGAACACCACCAGTATGCAAATAATACTGTTCAGTAACCGTTTACGCAGCTCGATCAGGTGGCTAATCAGCGGTTGAGTCTCTTCAGCAGCCATAAACTAACGATCATCACTTGTTTGGTGGGGAGAAACAGCAAGAGGCTGTTCAGATTTTGGCGTGTTCTCTGCAATCGGCGCAGCCGTAGCCGGGTCGCTTTCCGGAACCTGACTCTCTGAGATTGAGGTTGATGAGGGGGCGTTTTCAATCTCAATCACACCATCGTGAATCGCTTCCGGATCGTTCAACGGCTGGCTTGTTGACGGCTGTGCATTCCCCTCATCGGTCGGTGATTTTGAATAACCGCGCTTCATTGCCTCAGCCGCTTCCTTGAGTTCGTCCATGGATGCTTTCAGTTCCGGCGACAAATTTTGCAGGCTGGCTTTTTCCACCTTCTTCAGGCTTTCCTGCAACTCCTGCAATTTCAATTCCTGCGACAGCTCATTCTGAACCGTAGACGCCAGCGAACGCAGTGTTCTAATCCAGTTAGCCACCGTTCTTACCGCTACGGGCAAACGTTCCGGCCCAAGAACAACCAGACCGATCACCATGACCAGCAACAGTTCACCAAACCCAATATCAAACACAGATTATACCTGCTCTTTGTGCTGGCTCTTGGCGTCGTCCTGCTTCGTTTCAGACTGTTTTTCTGCGATCGACTTGGTCGCAAAATCCGCATCCTGTTCCGTCTTATCCGTATTGGCAGACGGCTGCTCATCACCCATGGCTTTTTTAAAACCTTTGATTGATGCACCCAGATCTGAACCCAACGTTCTCAGCTTGTTGGTACCAAACAGCAATACGACGATTACCGCAATAATCAACAAGTTCCAAATACTAATGCCACCCATATCGTTTACCTCTTTCAAAAAAGGGGGTCATGAAAATTACTATCATTATAGTAAGGTAATCTGCTATGTATCATGATCTGCTTCAACGAGTTCGACGCCAGCCAATAATCCAGGCGACAATTCCCGCCGCCATCAGTCCCGAAGGGACGATATCGGCTTCAACATGGCTCACCAGTAACACCGTACCACTGATCAGTAGCGTTGCGCCAATACCCAACAGATAACGGGACTGTCCTTGACGAACATGCTGAGTCCGCAATTCATTGGCAAGCTTGTCTACACTCTGTTTCAACATCTTATGCTGTCGTAAACCGTCATAAAATAATTCCGGGATTTCTGGCAGTTTCTCCGCCCAGAACGGGGCTTTTTCTTTTAAGGCGCGGATCACCGCCGGTAACCCAACCTGTTCTTTCAGCCAGGTTTCCAGGAACGGTTTTGCCGTCTTCCAAAGATCAAGCTGGGGATAGAGTTGCCGTCCGATCCCTTCGATATACAGCAAGGTTTTCTGCAACAGCACCAACTGCGGCTGTACTTCCATGTTAAAACGGCGGGCAGTATTAAAGAGGTTCAATAATACATGACCGAATGAAATTTCCGCTAATGGCTTTTCAAAAATGGGCTCACAAACCGTACGAATTGCAAACTCAAAATCTTCAACGTTGGTATCCGCAGGTACCCAGCCGGAATCCACATGCAGTTCGGCGACTTTACGATAATCCCGGTTAAAGAAGGCGATAAAGTTCTCTGCCAGATAGCGTTTGTCTTCTTTGTTCAGCGAACCGACAATACCGCAATCGATCCCGATATACTGCGGATCTTCAGGATGCTCGTGGTTGATAAAGATATTGCCGGGGTGCATGTCCGCATGAAAAAAGCTGTCACGAAACACCTGGGTGAAGAAGACCTGTACGCCACGTTCCGCCAGAAGCTGCATATTGGTGCCATTGGCTGTCAGGGCCTCAATATCAGAAACCGGAATACCGTAAATCCGCTCCATGACCAGCATGCTTTCGCTACAGTAATCCGGATACACCTCCGGGATGTACAGCATCGGGCTTTCTTCAAAATTTCGTCTCAACTGAATCGCATTCGCCGCTTCACGCAACAAATTAAGCTCATCAAGCAAGGTTTTTTCATATTCCTGCACCACTTCCCGCGGACGAAGGCGCCGTCCATCGGGCAACAGTCTCGGCAGCCAGCCAGCCAATCGTTTCATCAAGCGCATATCGGCCCTGATGACGGGTAAAATATCGGGCCGGATAACCTTAATAACAATTTCTTTCCCCGTGCTTTTCAGACGGGCGGTATGTACCTGTGCTATCGAAGCGGACGCCAGCGGTTTGATGTCAAAATCATCGAACCAGCTTTCCAACGGAACGCTGCCCATCGACAGCTCGATTTGCTGGCGCGCCAGCCGGCCATCAAAAGGTTCAACGCGGTCTTGCAGCATAGCCAGTTGGTCGGCAATCGCGGGCGGGAACAGATCGCGCCGCGTCGACATCATCTGACCAAATTTGATCCAGACCGGACCCAGCTCCTGTAGAGCTAACCGCAAACGCTCTCCCAATGGCATATTGCGGTGACGGTTTGGCAACCAGAACAACAGGCGGCGGCCAAAACGCAGCGGTATCGTCAGCCGCATTTTAGGGATCAGCTCATCCAGACCGTAGCTCAGCAAAACGCGAACGATGCTGTAAAGGCGAATCAGCTCACCAGGCATCATCGTAGGGTCTCCAACTTCGCCAGCCGTTCAGACAACCGTTCGGCTGATGTCTCCAAGGCGGTGATTTCATCATGAAGCCAGGCATTTTCAAGTTTACCCGGCGCTAAACGCCATTCTTCCGTGATCGTCTCTGATAACACGTGTTGCCGTCTGCACAAGGTACGGCTGAATAAACGCAGCGTTTTTTGCGCCGTCTGGCTTAGGCCCTGAGCAACAATGTCCCCCACATAGGGTGCAAGCCATTCCGCAGGATCAAACTCAGCTAAATCAAGCAGCACAATAAATTGCTGAGCAACCTGAATATCCCCCTCGATCACCAGATCGCCGCTGCGCATCAGCGCTGACAGATTCTGGCGATCGCGCAGTTTCATCAGGACGGATAGACGGGTCTTGAGCTGGCAGTCTGCCGGCTCCTCCCACTGGCTTATCACATCAAGGCGCAGCTCACTGAAAACCAGAACCAAAGGCGCGTCCAGTTCAGACAACTCGATTTGCAGCGTTTTCCCCTGTAGGCGCTGACGGGGCGCTTTCATACTGCGGTCGCGAAACAACAGCTGATTCAGCGCTGTTTCCAGCGTGGCAGTCAGGACAGACGTTATCAGCATTGGCATTTCCAATCAGAATTTAAAACCACGGTGCAGCGCAACAATTCCGCCAGTCAGATTGAAATAATTCACATCGTCAAAACCGGCGTCGCTCATCATTCCCTTCAACGTTTCCTGATCGGGATGCATACGAATGGATTCCGCCAGATAACGATAGCTTCCGGCATCGCTCGCCACCATTTCACCGATTCTCGGCAGGATATGGAATGAATAGATGTCGTAAACCTTGCTTAACGGCTTCAGCGTCGGCTTGGAGAATTCCAGCACCAACAGGCGTCCACCCGGCTTCAGCACACGATACATGGAGCGCAGCGCTTTGTTTTTGTCCGTTACGTTACGTAAACCAAAAGAGATGGTAATACAGTCAAAGAAATTGTCAGGGAACGGCAACTCTTCCGCGTTTGCCTGCACATAGCTGATATTATTGATGATGCCCTTGTTGCGCAGTTTCTCACGCCCCACTTTCAGCATCGAAGCATTAATATCGGCCAACACCACTTCACCTTCATCCCCCACCATACGGGAGAATTTTGCTGTCAAATCGCCCGTACCGCCAGCAACATCCAGAACACGCTGACCACGCCGCACGCCGCTGCACTCGACCGTAAAACGTTTCCAGATACGATGAATACCGAAAGACATCAGGTCATTCATCAGATCGTATTTTGCTGCTACAGAATGAAAAACATCAGCCACCATGACTTCTTTTTCATCCTTGGCGACAGTACGAAAACCAAAGTCGGTTGTTTTCTCCTGCTCATTAGCCATTTTATCCGCCTACTCTTTCAGTCAAATCGGGTCTACCTAATTAGTGGGAAGAGTGTAACAGACCCGTATAAAAAGCCCACCGCCTAATGCCTATCGGTTAAGGATTCACCGCAGCGTAAAAGTACCGTACAACTCCATAAGGGGTTGCAAACCACCACTCAATTTTCTTTCATATCGGCGTTTGCAGGCAGATTCTCCGCATCCATACCGTCAGGCGCCGCAGCCAACGTATCCTGAACCGCATTTTCATGTGCCGTTGCCTGCTCTGCCAGAGAAGGGCTGATTGAACGTTTGATTTCCACGCCCAGATGACGAAATCCTTCCGCCTGACCAATGAGATTACCACGCCCGGAGGAAAGTTTATTCATTGACTGACGATAGCTGCCCTGTGCTTTATCAAGGCTTTGCCCCAATGTTTCCATGTCATCCACAAATAAACGCAGTTTATCGTACAGCCGTGACGCCCGTTCAGCGATCTGCTGTGCATGACGACTCTGCTGCTCATAGCGCCACAGATTATTAATGGTGCGCAACGCGACCAGCAACGTCGTCGGGCTAACCAACATAATATTGTGCTTTAGCGCCTCGCTGATCAACTCTGGCTGACGATCGATCGCGACCAGAAAAGCCGGTTCGACGGGAATAAACATAAGGACATAGTCCAGAGAACGCAGCCCCGGCAGTTGCTGATAATCTTTACTGCCCAGCATGCGGATATGACCGCGAACAGAAAGCAAATGTTCATTCAGTGCCGCCAGGCGATCGGCGTCATCCTCGCTATTGAAGTAGCGTTCATAGGCCACCAGCGACATTTTGGCATCAATGACCACATCTTTTCCCTGAGGCAAACGGACAATCACATCAGGTTGCATGCGGCTGTTAGTGCCGGTCTGTACACTGACCTGAGTCTGATACTCATAGCCTTCACGCAAGCCGGAAGCTTCCAGTACGCGGCTTAATACCACCTCGCCCCAGTTACCCTGAGTCTTATTGTCTCCTTTCAGGGCTTTGGTCAGATTGATGGCTTCGCGCGCCATCTGGGCATTCAGCTGTTGCAGATTACGGATTTCATGCGCCAGCGTATGCCGTTCGCGAGCTTCTGCACCAAAACTGTCCTGTACCTGACGACGAAACCCATCGAGCTGTTCACGCAGCGGCATCAGCAGACGATCCAGACTTTGTTTGTTTTGTTCGTCCACTTTGCGACCGCTGTGTTCAAAAATACGATTAGCCAGATTCTCGAACTGGGTCGTCAGGCGTTGTTCGCTGTTCGCCAGCAATCGCTGTTTTTCCTCCGCAGCCATGCGGGTTTCTTCCAGCCGGATGGTGACTTCCCGCAGTTCGGCTTCCTGCGCGCGGTTAATCTCCCGCAGCGTCCGCAGTTCCTGATTTAGCTGGCTGCATTCGTCACGCAGTTGCCCCAGCTGTTGCAGTTTTTCATGACTGGCCGACAGTTGGGCGTGTACGTTGCGTAGTTCCAGCTCGTTTTGCCGCAACCGTTGCTCGTCCAGTTGCTGAACCTGCCGGCTCTCCCCCAGCAATGTCTGCGTTTGCTGCAACGTCTGTTCCAGCAGGCGTTGTTCGGTGTCATGACGGGACAATCGCTGTTGTTGCATCAGGCTGGCAATCAGCCAACCCACCAGCAAGCCGACAGATCCCCCGCCCAGTCCATAAAATATGCTGATATCCACAATACCTCCGCAGCATCTACCTCTGTGCGTCAAGGTAAAATGATACTGTATGGATGTCCAGAGACAATTCGGGCTACGGGAACGTTTGGCAAGAAATTCGGTGAAAAATGCGAACGGTATTCAGGGAAATCGATGAAATATTTCAGGCCGGTACATTTACCGGCCTGAAAGTATGAATGACGGGTACGAATCAGCTCAGACGCTGCTTCGCATCACCGATGGCTTTCGCCACCTGCTGCGGGGATACGCCGCCCTGTGCGGCGCGCTTGTCCAGACAGGATTGCAGCGACAGGATCGGATAGACATCATCTGCGATAACTGGACTGAACTTCTGTAAGTCAGCCAACGATAGCGCTTCCAGCGCTTTACCCTGACGAATGGCTTCTACCACCGCCTCGCCGACAATATGATGAGCTTCGCGGAACGGCACGCCTTTAGCGACCAGATAGTCAGCCAGTTCCGTCGCATTGGCATAACCCTGCTCCGCCGCTTCCCGGCAGCGCGGTCGTTTCACCTGAATCCCTTCCAGAACCAGACCCGCCATCATCAGACAGTCATGCCAGGTATCCAGCGCATCGAACAGGCCTTCCTTGTCTTCCTGCATGTCCTTGTTATACGCCAGCGGCAACCCTTTCAGCGTCATCATCATGCCGGTTAACGCGCCCTGAACACGGCCGCATTTGCCGCGAATCAGCTCCAGCGCATCCGGATTTTTCTTCTGTGGCATCAGCGATGAACCGGACGTCACACGGTCAGAAAGCTCAACGAATGCCGCTTCACCGCTGTTAAAGAAAATCAGATCTTCGGCGAAACGGGACAAATGCACCATGCCGATTGAGGCGTCAGACAAAAGTTCCAATACATGATCGCGATCGGATACCGTATCCAGACTATTACGCGTCGCACAGGCAAATCCCAGCCAGCCAGCCAGTTGTTCGCGATCAATCGGATAGGCAGTGCCCGCCAACGCGCCACACCCTAACGGACTGACGTCCAGGCGCTTCAACGTATCTTCCAGACGGCTTTCATCACGTAGCAGCATTTCATGGTAGGCCAGACACCAGTGAGCAAACGTAACCGGCTGGGCCCGTTGCAGATGGGTATAGCCCGGCATCACCGCATCCTGATTCGCTTGCGCGGTGGTTACCAGCGCCTGGCGCAGCTGACGCACCGCCAGCAGCAGTTCGGCAATCTGCGCTTTACACCACAGTTTCAGATCCGTTGCGACCTGATCGTTACGGCTGCGCCCCGTATGCAGCTTCTTGCCCAGATCGCCGACTTTTTCAATCAGACGCTGTTCAACCCAACTATGAATATCTTCCGCATCACTTTGCAGGATCATTTCCGGGTCAGCCTGTACTTCAACCAGCAGCGCATTCAATGCCTGTTCCAGTTGCTGCTGCTCCTGCTCGCTGAGCACATTGACGGTCACTAATGCTTTCGACCAGCCAACCGAGCCGATGATGTCCTGCTCTGCCAGACGGTAATCAAACCGCAGTGAGTCATTGAACTGTTTAAACCGTTGATCTGCTGCCTGACTGAACCGACCGCCCCACAAAGCCATAACCATTACTCCAAGAATTCAAATAAATACGGGTATCGCATCATGCCATACCCAGAAGCGGCTTACGCTAAAATACGCGTACCGATCGCCACACCGTTAAACAGCGCAGGCAGTTGATCAGCATGACGCCAGCTGGCGATGTCCACCGGACGTCCCAGCGTACGCGCGGCATCCAGCGCGGCGTTAACCTTCACGATCATGCCATCGGTGATGATACCCTGCGCGATCAACTGCTCGGCTTTTTGCGCTGTCATCTCGGCAATACGCTGGCCTTTTCCATCCAGAATACCGCTGACATCCGACAGCAGGATTAAATCCGCACCCAGCGTTGCGGCCAGCGCGGTGGCCGCCTGATCGGCATTCACATTCATCAGATCGCCCTGTTCGGTAATCCCGATGGAGCTGACGACAGGCAAATAACCCGCTGACAGCAGCGTATTCAACAGTAGCGGAGAACCCGCTTCCGCTTTACCCACAAAGCCCAGCGCCTCATCCAACTGCGTGACCCTGGTGCTGTCGCCGTCCGCCAGACATAGGCCGACAGCGTTAATATCGTGTTTCTTCGCCCAGGACAGGAGCGTTTTATTTGCGGAACCGGCCAGCGCCCCCGTAATGATGTCGATCTGATCGGCGGGCGTGACGCGCAGGCCGTTTTTCTTCACCACAGGTAACGACAGTTTCTTCATCAGGTCGTCAACCAGACAGCCACCGCCATGCACAATTAACAACGGACGCTGGTGCGTCTGACGATAGGTGACCAATGCGGTAAACAGACGCTCCAGCGCCTCTTCGCTATCCAGTAACACGCCGCCTAGTTTGATAATTAACGGGTTCATTATGCTCTCGCGCCTCAGAATGATAAATTTTTGATCACAGTAAAGACTGGGTTTCCGGGAAACCAAAACGAATATTCAGGCATTGTACTGCCTGAGCGGCAGCGCCTTTCAGCAGGTTATCTTCCGTGGCGACGATGATCAGATGTTCGCCCTCAACGGAGAAGCCAATGTCACAGAATGGCAGACCGACGACAGATTTCAATGCCGGAACACCTTTCTCATACAAACGCACCAACGGTTTATCATGATAGGCATTATGGTAAGCCTCTGCGATATCCTGCGATGTTACGCCCGGCTGCAAACGGCAGGTGATCGTTTCCAGTATACCGCGGGCAAAATTACCGAGATGTGGCGTAAAGATGACCGGCGTACCAAGGTGGGTTGAAATCTCAGGCGCATGACGGTGGTTAAAAATGCCATAAGGCTGCAGGCTGACTTCACAGAAGCTGCTGGTTAAGGACGCTTTACGTCCGGCGCCGCTCACGCCGCTGACGGCATTGATGACCGGCCACTGCGCCGGATTCAGTAATTGTCCATCCACCAGCGGTTTCAACGACAGTTGTGCCGCGGTTGGATAGCACCCCGGCACCGCAATCAGCTGGGCGTGTTTGATACTTTCGGCCTTCCATTCGGCCAAACCGTATACGGCCTGAGCCAGCCAGTCCGTATGTTGATGTTCAAATCCATAATAGCGGGTATAGAAATCGGCATCCTGAACGCGGTAGGCGCCCGACAAATCAAAAACGGTGCAGCCGGCCGCCAGAAACTCGGGCGCCAAATCATGACTGACCTTGTGATCCGTCGCCAGAAACACCACGTCAACGCCTTTGGCGGCTTCAGCAACATGGGTCAACGGCTGTACCGGTAAATCGATAATGCCTTTCAGCTGTGGATGCAAATCGGAAATCAATTTTCCGGCATCAACACTTTGCGCTGAAACCGCCAAAGCGGTTATGTTCATCTGTGGGTGACGGTTCAGGTAGAGTGCAAGTTCTGCACCGGTATAACCACTTGCACCAACAATCAACGTATTCAGCATGGGATCCGTATACCTTCTTAATTTATCTATGTAACAGGTAACAGGGTTCACCAGCGTAAACACGCTGTTCACCCGCGAAGCTAAGCAAAGTGATGAATTCCTCGCCACCCGGTATCTTGTGGTTTCCTTTCACTTAGCGTTATTGTATTTTTATTCAAAATAAATGCATGAATATTGATACTATCCTAACCAGAGGCTGTCAACAGTGAAGATGAATTTACCCCCTTTTATTGAGCTATACCGGGCGTTGATCGCGACTCCGTCCATCAGTGCAACCGACAGCGCACTCGATCAAAGTAATCAGGCGTTAATCAACTTGCTGGCAGGCTGGTTTACCGATTTAGGCTTCCATGTCAATGTTCAACCCGTCCCCGGCACACAACATAAATTTAATATGCTGGCGCGGATCGGTGAAGGTAAAGGTGGTTTACTGCTGGCCGGGCATACGGATACGGTGCCTTTCGATGATGGACGCTGGACGCGCGATCCTTTCACGCTGACCGAACACGATAATAAACTTTATGGTTTGGGCACCGCCGATATGAAAGGATTTTTCGCTTTCATTCTCGACACGCTGCGTGACATCGACCCAACAAAACTGACGAAACCACTTTATATTCTGGCGACCGCCGATGAAGAAACCACCATGGCGGGCGCCAAATACTTCTCAGCATCCACGCAGATCCGCCCGGACTGCGCCATTATCGGCGAACCGACCTCGTTACAGCCGGTGCGCGCCCACAAGGGCCATATGTCCAGCGCGATCCGGATTCAGGGGCAGTCGGGCCATTCCAGCGATCCGTCCCGCGGTGTAAACGCCATTGAACTTATGCATGAAGCCATTTCGCATCTGCTGGTGCTGCGCAACACGCTACAGGAACGCTATCACAACGCGGCGTTCAACATTCCTTATCCCACCATGAATCTGGGCCACATTCACGGCGGGGATGCCGCCAACCGTATCTGCGCCTGCTGTGAGCTGCATATGGATATTCGTCCGCTGCCGGGGCTGACGCTGAATGACCTGAATGGCTTACTGGCTGACTCGCTGGCGCCAGTGAGTCAGCGTTGGCCGGGCCGGTTGACCATCAGCGAATTACATCCTCCCATTCCGGGCTATGAATGCCCGGCCGACCATCATCTGGTGTCGGTAGTGGAAAAATTACTGGCAACGAAAACCGAGGTGGTGAATTACTGTACGGAAGCGCCGTTTATTCAGGAACTGTGTCCGACGTTGGTATTGGGGCCGGGTTCTATCGATCAGGCCCATCAGCCGGACGAATATATTGATACCGCCTTTATCAAACCAACGCGGGAATTGATTGCGCAGGTCATTCAGCATTTCTGCCACCGCTGAGTGTGGCCGCCAATTGAGTGTGACCGCTAATGAAGCGGAGCCTGCGGGCTTCGCCTCTCCCTCCAATAAGCTCCCCTAATATCAGCGTGTTTGTAATTAAATTTCACAAATTGCCATACCTACATCAATGCGGGTAAAAAGATCCGCAGGTAGAAAATAGCGAGAACAAAGAATCGTCAATTGACGAATCAGACTTGTCGTGGCTAGATGAAAGAAGTGCAGAATGTCTGTCAAGTGAAACAAACTTACAAAAATAGAGAGATGGGTCAGGGTAAATATGAACGAACAATATTCCGCAATGCGAAGTAACGTCAGTATGCTCGGTAAGCTGCTTGGCGATACCATCAAGGAGGCATTGGGCGAAAACATTCTTGATAAAGTAGAAACAATCCGCAAGTTGTCAAAGTCCTCCCGGGCAGGCAGCGAGAAACATCGTCAGGAACTGCTGACCACACTACAGAATCTGTCCAACGATGAACTGTTGCCAGTTGCCCGTGCATTTAGCCAGTTTCTTAACCTGACCAATACCGCCGAGCAATACCATACCATTTCACCCCATGGCGAGGCAGCCAGCAACCCGGAGTTACTCGCCAGAGCATTCGATCGCTTAAAAGAAAGTAAGCATCTAACGGAAAGAGATATCCGTGATGCGGTGGAATCGCTTTCCATTGAGCTGGTACTAACGGCACACCCCACTGAAATCACCCGCCGGACGCTGATCCATAAGCTGGTTGAAGTCAATACCTGTCTTAAACAGCTTGATCATGACGATCTGGCCGATTATGAACGTAACCAGATTATGCGCCGTCTGCGTCAGTTGATTGCGCAATCCTGGCATACCGATGAAATCCGCAAAATACGGCCCACCCCGGTAGAGGAAGCAAAATGGGGCTTTGCCGTGGTTGAAAACAGTCTGTGGGAAGGGGTGCCTGCTTTCTTGCGCGAGCTGGATGAACTGCTGGAGCAATCGTTTGGTTACCGCCTGCCCGTTGAGGCCGTGCCCGTGCGCTTCACTTCCTGGATGGGGGGCGATCGCGATGGCAATCCGAACGTCACCGCCGAAATCACCCGTCATGTGTTATTGCTCAGCCGCTGGAAAGCCGCCGACCTGTTTTTGCAAGATATCCAGTTTCTGGTATCAGAACTGTCGATGTCCGAATGTACGCCGGCGCTGCGCAAGCTGGCTGGCGGCGACGAGGTGCAGGAACCTTATCGCGCCATCATGAAATCATTGCGCGCCCAGCTCAATACCACGCTGAGCTATCTGGAAGCCCGTCTTAAAGGCGAACAGCTGCTGCCGCCGAAAGATCTGCTGGTCAATAACGAACAGCTCTGGGAACCGCTGCATGCGTGTTACCAGTCACTGCACGCCTGCGGAATGGGCATCATCGCCGACGGCCAACTGCTGGATACGCTGCGCCGCGTGCGTTGTTTCGGCGTGCCGCTGGTGCGCATCGATGTCCGTCAGGAAAGTACCCGCCACACAGACGCGCTGGCTGAAATTACCCGCTACCTGGGTCTCGGCGACTACGAAAGCTGGTCTGAATCCGATAAACAAGCGTTCCTGATCCGTGAATTAAGCTCTAAGCGTCCGCTATTGCCACGCTACTGGGAACCGAGCGCAGACACCAAGGAAGTGCTCGATACCTGCCGCGTGATCGCCAAAGCGCCGCAAGGCTCTATTGCGGCCTATGTGATTTCAATGGCGCGGACGCCGTCTGACGTGCTGGCGGTTCACCTGCTGCTCAAAGAGGCCGGCTGTCCGTTTGCGTTACCGGTCGCCCCGCTGTTTGAAACGCTGGATGACCTGAACAACGCCGACGAGGTGATGACCCAACTGCTGAATATCGACTGGTATCGCGGGTTCATCCAGGGTAAACAAATGGTCATGATTGGCTATTCCGACTCGGCGAAAGATGCCGGCGTCATGGCGGCGTCATGGGCGCAATACCGTGCTCAGGACGCCCTGATCAAAACCTGTGAGAAAGCGGGCATTGCGTTGACGCTGTTCCACGGCCGCGGTGGTTCAATTGGCCGTGGCGGCGCGCCGGCGCACGCCGCGCTGTTGTCTCAACCGCCGGGAAGTTTGAAAGGCGGGCTGCGCGTTACCGAACAGGGTGAAATGATCCGCTTCAAATACGGCCTGCCTGAAGTCACTATCAGCAGTCTGGCTCTGTATACCGGCGCCATTCTGGAAGCCAACCTGCTGCCCCCGCCGGAACCCAAGCAGGAATGGCATGAAGTGATGAATGAGCTGTCCCGCGTTTCCTGCGATATGTACCGCAGATATGTGCGTGAGAATCCGGATTTCGTTCCTTATTTCCGCGCCGCCACGCCCGAACTGGAACTGGGTAAATTGCCATTGGGCTCACGCCCGGCGAAACGTCGTCCTAATGGCGGTGTTGAAAGCCTGCGTGCCATTCCGTGGATTTTCGCCTGGACACAGAACCGCCTGATGCTGCCCGCCTGGTTGGGCGCCGGCGCAGCCTTGCAGAAAGTCGTTGACGACGGCAAGCAGAAACAGCTCGAAACCATGTGCCGTGACTGGCCTTTCTTCTCCACGCGTATCGGGATGCTGGAGATGGTATTCGCCAAAGCCGACCTGTGGCTGGCGGAATATTATGACCAGCGACTGGTTGACAAAAAACTGTGGCCATTAGGGAAACAGCTGCGCGATCAGTTAGCTGCCGATATCAATGTGGTGCTGACGATCGCCAATGACGATCACCTGATGGAAGACCTGCCGTGGATTGCAGAATCCATTGCCTTGCGTAACGTCTACACCGACCCGTTGAACGTACTACAGGCCGAACTGCTGCATCGCTCACGACAACAGGAACAGCCGGATGCCGAGGTGGAACTGGCGCTGATGGTTACGATTGCGGGCGTCGCCGCCGGTATGCGCAATACGGGCTGACCGCCGAATTTAGCGCTGCGGTAACAGACAAAGGCCGGTCTAAAGACCGGCCTTTCAATCGCTCAAACCAGGTATTTATCCTGCAAGAACTGGCGAGCCCGGTTGTCCAACCCATATTCGGCCTCAAGCCAGCCATCGACAGAACCATGGCGCTCATAAATGGCCTGTAACGCCGTAACAATAAATTCTTCCTGCACCGACAGCACATAAGAAAACTGACCCAGCGCTTTTTCATTGAGCGTGTTGGCCAGATGCGTCACCAGTTGCTGACGGAAAGGAGCCAGTGTGGTGTCGGTCAACAGATAATCTTCCACCACCGTTTGCTCATCCGCTCCCAGCGCGAACATCACCAGCGCAGAACCAATCCCGGTGCGATCTTTACCCACGGCGCAATGCTGTACCAGCGCGCCTTCATCATCCGGCTGCATCAGCAATGCCACCAATTGACGATAGGCTGAGTTATCGAACGGTAAACGACGGTAAAGCTCCAGCATAAATGCCCGCGAATCAAACGCCGCCAGCACATCAGATCCTAACGAATCCAGATTCGCCGTCACTTCATGACGCAGAGGATTGGCCGGAAACGCATGGTAGTTCGCGCCAGACCAAAGTACATCGGGTTTACCCGCAATTTCGTCCTCATCCCGGTAATCAACGACGTGAGAAACCGGTACACCGGCAAGATATTCACAATCGGCATGACTCAGCAAATCCAGGGAACCGGAACGAAACAGTTTACCGTGACGGATAAGACGCCCATCTGCGGCGCGGTTCCCGCCCAGATCGCGGAAGTTAATCCCACCGTCCAGCGGTAATAAAGAAGGATGGAGCAACGTTGGTTCGGTCATATATCTCCTTGCGATTTGTTGTAATGGGCGAGCAACGCCACCGTCTGACGGTCAAACGGCACATCATGTCGGTCAACCAATAACAGATTATCAGGAGACGGGCGGGTATCAATGACGATCGCTCAATAAAACCCAGCCCAAAATGCGCTTAAACAGTACGCGGAACTACTCGGCAGCCAGCAATCGGCGGGCGGCATCCAGCAGAACCTTGATAACGGTTGTCTCAGCCAGTTTCATTGTCGCCACGTCAGGAATTTCCTGTTGGGTCCGGTTAACGATCACTCCGGCGATCATTCCGGCTTTCAGTCCCTGACTGGCGCACATGGTCAGCAGCGTAGCGGACTCCATTTCATAATTCAGTACGCCCATGCTTTGCCACTCCTCCATTGAACCACGGAAGCGGCGAACGACGCGACCAGAGAACGTATCATATCGCTCCTGGCCGGGATAAAACGTGTCGGATGATGCGGTTACCCCAATGTGCAGCGCAACGCCATCAGCCTTCGCCGCGTCAACCAGCGCAGTCGTA
Organism: Brenneria roseae subsp. roseae; assembly: GCF_003115845.1. Taxonomy (GTDB): domain Bacteria; phylum Pseudomonadota; class Gammaproteobacteria; order Enterobacterales; family Enterobacteriaceae; genus Brenneria; species Brenneria roseae. The sequence goes on from NZ_KZ819028.1 coordinate 28,021, forward strand.
CAGGCAAAATCAGCAACCGCGGGGAATTCCATGGGCGCGAAATGCAGACTGGCGCCATCGAGACGCACCGCCGCCGTGGTCACCAGCACATCACCCACGTTGATCCCCTCCTGAATCGCGCCGGTAGTACCGACACGCAGGAAAGTACGGATTCCGAGCTGAGCCAACTCTTCTACCGCGATCGAGGTTGATGGACCACCAATGCCGGTGGAGCAAACAATGACAGCCTTCCCATCCAACTCCGCACGCCAGGAGGTAAATTCACGATGCGATGCCAGATATACCGGGTTATCCATCAGACGGGCTATCTTTTCAACACGCTCCGGGTCGCCGGGAACGATCGCCAGCGTGGCGCCCTGTAAATCATGCTTTGTCAGACCGAGATGGAAAACATCAGATGTAGACATAACCGCCTCCCAGGCAATTAGTTGAGTAGTCAGAGGGATAAAAAAATTCTTCGACGTTGTACGGCATCGCGTCGCATTGCATAAAACAGCGTTCTGAACGTTTGACAGGGGAAAACCCGCAATCAGCAAGACTCTAACGTATTACCATGTTGTTTTTAGTGATAGACATCACTCATAAAAAGGAAACAAAAATCAGCATACATAAAAAACGTGATAATAATCACAAATAGAGGTGCCAAAAAACCGTTTACGCCGATGATGCCGCTTTTATTGTAGATTCTTTAATCATTGTTACTATTGGTTATGGCTGTGAATTTTCGCCGCCTGCCCAATACAGGAGATCGCCATGAAGACTGATGAGCCGACAGCCCTCAGACACCTGCCGCGAGGATTTTCTCCGGCGGTGACACCGCCAGCCTCCTCAACCATAAATACGGATACCTCGGACATTATCGCCGGTGAGACCACAATCCTTTCTCAGGGCGAGCAGTTGCCAGCTTACCTTGCCAAACCGGCCAATCAACCGGGACCTTTCCCTATCGTGCTGGTGGTTCAGGAAATTTTCGGCGTCCATCAATATATTCAGGACACCTGCCGTCGTCTGGCTAAACAGGGCTATATGGCCATCGCGCCTGAACTCTATTTCCGCCAGGGCGATCCCAGTCAGTACCATGAAGTCCAACAGATTCTGACCGAGCTGGTCTGCAACGTGCCCGATGCACAAGTGCTATCGGACCTCGATCATGCGGCAAATTGGGCCATCAGGCAGGGAGGCGACGCCAGTAAGCTCGCCATCACCGGTTTCTGCTGGGGCGGGCGTATCGCCTGGCTCTACGCCGCCCATAATCCGCAGTTAAAGGCCGCCGTCGCCTGGTACGGAAAATTCAGCGGCGCAAAAACGCTGAATAGTCCCAAACACCCTATTGATATCGCGACAGAACTCTGCGCCCCCGTGCTGGGGTTGTATGGCGCCAAAGATGGAGGGATTCCACTGGGCGATGTGGATAAGATGCGTCAGGCGCTGCGCGCCGCCAATGCGGATGCAGAAATTATTGTCTATCCGGATGCGGGACACGCATTCCATGCCGACTATCGCCCCAACTATCATGCAGAATCCGCACAAGACGGCTGGCAACGCATGCTGGCATGGTTTAAAAAATACGAAGTTTGCTAAACGGAAGCAGGGAGGCTTACGCCTCCCTACCATATCAAGCCTGAACTTCACGCAAACGCTGTGCCGCCTGAACCATATTCGCCAGCGCCTGACGCGTTTCCGGCCAGCCACGGGTTTTCAGACCACAGTCCGGGTTAACCCACAGACGTTCGGCCGGGATGCGTTGCGCCGCTTTCAACAACAGCGCTTCTATCCATTCAACGCTGGGGACGTTCGGTGAGTGGATGTCATACACGCCCGGGCCGATCTCGTTTGGATATTCAAACTCTTCAAACGATTCCAGCAATTCCATATCGGAACGTGACGTCTCAATGGTAATCACATCCGCATCCAGCGCGGCGATGGAATCCATGATGTCATTGAATTCGCAATAACACATGTGAGTGTGAATCTGGGTATCATCCTGCGCGACCGCCGCACTCAGACGGAACGCATCCACCGCCCAGGTCAGATACGCACCCCAGTCGGAGCGATGCAATGGTAAACCTTCACGCAGCGCCGGTTCGTCAATCTGGATAATACCGATGCCGGCTTTTTCCAGATCCGCCACTTCATCCCGCAGCGCCAGCGCGATTTGTTTGGCGATAGTTTCACGGGTCACGTCTTCACGCGGGAAAGACCAGCACAGAATGGTCACCGGACCGGTCAACATGCCTTTCATCGGTTTGTCGGTCAGAGACTGCGCGTACTTCGCCCACTCAACGGTAATGGCTTCAGGACGGCTGACATCGCCAATAATAACCGGTGGTTTCACACAACGGGAACCGTAGCTCTGTACCCAGCCGTTCTGAGTAAAGATGAAACCATCCAGATGCTCGCCGAAATATTCCACCATGTCGTTACGCTCGGCTTCACCATGCACCAGTACGTCCAGCCCCAGACGTTCCTGCTCCGCCACCGCTTGCTTAATATGTTCGGAGATACCGGTACGATAGTTATTGCCATCCAGACGCCCCTGTTTAAAGTCCAGACGCAGGCCACGAATTTCCGTGGTTTGCGGGAAAGAACCAATGGTGGTGGTCGGCCATGCGGGCAAATTGAAGCGTTCACGCTGGGCTTTGGCACGCAGCGGATACGGCTGCTGGCGCTGGCTGTCCTGCGGGGTAATGGCCGCCAGACGCCGGGTAACCGCCGGATTGTTAACCCGAGCCGAAGTCCGGCGAGCGCGGATCGGCGCGCTGTACGCTTCCAGAGCCTGCGCGTCGCCGCTGTTGAGCGCCTGAGACAATAGAGACAGCTCTGAACATTTCTGGATAGCAAATGCAAACCAGCTTTTTACTTCATCATCAAGACGCGTTTCGACGCTTAAATCGATAGGACTGTGCAACAGTGAGCAGGCGCTGCCCAGCCACAGGGTACGCTTGCCAACCAGTGGTTGCAGGCTCTCAAACCAGCGACTCAGATCGGCACGCCAGACGTTACGTCCGTTGATTACCCCCAGAGACAGCAGCCAGTCGGCAGGTAATTGCGCATGCAACACGGCTGCATCATCTTTACCATGGACCAGGTCAACATGCAGCCCCTGAACCGGTAACGTCTTGATGGTATCCAGGTTCTGGCCAACGCTGTCGAAGTAGGTTGTCAGCAGCAGTTTTGTTTGTCCTTGCAGAGCGTCATAGGCGGGTTTGAACGCGGCCAGCCACTCCTGCGGCAGTTCAAGTACCAATGCCGGCTCATCAATCTGCACCCACTCAATGCCGCGTTTAGCCAGCTCAGCCAGCACTTGCTGATACACCGGCAGAATAGCTTGCAGCAGAGACAAACGATCGAACGGCTCCCCCTTCACTTTGCCCAGCCACAGATAGGTGACCGGCCCCAGCAGAACAGGTTTCACTTTATGGCCCAGCGCCAGCGCCTCATCAACTTCATCCAGCAACTGAGTCCAGGTCAGTTTAAACTGCTGCCCTGTGGTAAATTCAGGCACCATATAGTGGTAGTTGGTGTTAAACCACTTGGTCATCTCCGCGGCCGCAGCCGGTTCTCCCGTGGGCGCACGTCCACGGCCAATGCGAAACAGCGTATCCAGATCGACGGAACCATCAACATTCTGATGACGTGCCGGTACATTACCCAGCAACAGGCTGGTCGTCAGTACATGATCGTACCAGGCAAAATCACCCACCGGCACCAGATCAACGCCCGCATCCTTCTGTTGCTGCCAATGCCGCGCCCGCAGTTCGCGTCCAACCGTCAGCAACTCTTCCTGTGTGGCGTTGCCAGCCCAATAGCTTTCCTGTGCTTTTTTTAGCTCACGTCGTAATCCAACACGCGGAAAACCCAGTGTGTGATTCAAAATCGTCATCGTTAATACCCCATTTAGCCATCCAGATGTTTACACATCCATAATCCGCAGGTAGTGTATTAATAACAAGCGCAATTTATTCACTGTCACTGTGAAGGACCCTCATGATCGAATTTAAACACCTGCGAACACTGCAAGCTCTGCGCAACACGGGATCGTTAGCCGCCGCTGCCGCCGCCCTTCACCAGACCCAATCGGCGCTGTCTCACCAGTTCAGCGATCTGGAGCAACGTCTTGGATTCAGGTTATTTGTTCGTAAAAGTCAGCCGCTACGCTTTACGCCTCAGGGAGAGATTCTGTTGCAGCTGGCTGAGCAGGTGTTGCCGCAAATCCAACAGGCATTGCAGGCATGTCATGAACCGCACCAGACCACACTGCGTCTGGCAATCGAATGCCATAGCTGTATCCAGTGGCTGACCCCTGCGCTGGATGAGTTCCATCAAAACTGGCCGCAGGTGGTCATGGATTTCAAATCGGGCGTAACGTTCGATCCGCAGCCCGCATTACAACAGGGGGAACTTGATTTGGTCATGACCTCGGATATCATGCCCCGTAGTGGGTTGCACTACTCTCCCCTGTTTGATTTTGAAGTCAGGCTGGTACTGGCTCCCGATCATCCCCTTGTGACGAAAGAGAGAATCGAACCGGAAGATTTCAGTCTGGAAACGTTGATGATTTATCCGGTACAGCGCCAACGACTGGATGTCTGGCGTCATTTTCTGCAACCGGCAGGCGTCAGCCCGACCTTGAAAAGTGTGGATAACACGCTACTGCTGATTCAGATGGTGGCCGCCCGAATGGGGATCGCCGCGCTGCCGCACTGGGTGGTGGAGAGTTTCGAACGTCAGGGACTGGTCGTCACCAAAACATTAGGGGAAGGGCTCTGGAGCCGGCTGTACGCTGCCGTCAGAGACGGAGAACAGCGCCAGCCGGTGATTGAAGCGTTTATTCGCTCGGCGCGTCAGCACGCTTGTGACCATTTACCGTTTGTACGGGACGCTTCACGACCCAACGCCGGTGTACCCACAGTGAGGACATAATAATCATTGCGCCAATAATAAAACTCGGCCAGTGTACCGTTTCCTGCCAGATAGCCAGATTGACCAACAACCCCGCAGGAACATGGAAATTATTCATAATCCCCAATGTACCGGCATCAACCTGAGTCGCGCCGTAGTTCCACATGAAATAACCCAGCCCCGAGGCAACCACGCCCAGCCAGACCAGCACTCCCCATTGCAGGGAAGTGCTGGGTAGCTGGTTGGGATTGCCGAACAGCAGCCAGGCCACCACCGAAACGGCCAGCGCCCCCAAATAAAACCATGAAAACGCAGTATGTTGCGGCATAGGATGCACTTCCATCAGGCGCTTGTAACCAACCTGCCCGATAGCAAAAAAGATATTCGCCGCCTGTACCAGAATCAGACCCCAGACAAAATGGGGGCTAATCTCGTCATAGCGGATCACTGCCGCCCCCAGCACCGCCAATAGCGCGCTCAGGACATATCCCCAGCGCAGCCGCTCACGCCGTAATAGATCGTAAATTAACGTGACATACAATGGCGTCATGACCGTGAAAAGCAAGAATTCGGGCACGCTCAAATAGAGATAAGCTTGGAAAACAAATAGATACATGATCCCCAGTTGACATGCGCCGACCAGCAGATACAGAAACAAAACGCGCGGCGCATATCCGCGCCAGCGCAGGAACGGCAGGAAAACCAACGCCGCCAGCCCGATACGCATTAATACCGAAAAACAGCTGTCTACCTGACCAGCCAGATATTCGCCAATCAGACTGAATGAAAAGGCCCACAAAATGGTGGTGATAATGAGTAATGACACAATAAAATCCACTCAACAATGAAGTGGTCGTATTGTAATAGAGAACGGTGTATAAGTTTCAAGCAAATAAGTTTACATCTGAACAAATAATGAACGAACAAAAGCACGGAAGACTGACGGAAGGAGGGTTTGAATAATCAGCAGCGAATGATATTTAATCGCAGCCGCGCATCAAACACACAGGCAATACCAACGTAGTGACGAGGCTCATAAATGAGCCGCGTCCGTAACGTATTCAAAACGACAACGTGCTGTCCCGCCGCCCGGATTATTTAGGGTATCGCAATCGGCTGACAGAATACGCTTATTAAATTTGCCATCTAAACCAGGCAAAAAAAACGTTACCATTATTGTATGTACCAGGAATATACGTCGCCTGGAAAGAAAGCTTGTGGTAACTGATTGAGGCCAAAGGCAACAGAACCGGGATAGGGATATAATTCCAGTTATCCCGCATCGTCGCACCGGCAGTAAATCCCAACCCCAGTTGGAAATCCTGATCGCTGGTTGGCCGCCACCGTTTCTCAAAACCATAACCGCCAATCGGTTCCCATTTATTATGAGAGTCTTTGAAAGCCATAATATACAGTGAATGCCAGTCGCCATCCTCATCCAGACGTGACACACCATAGCCGGCCCCCCACGGACGTTCATTATATTCATCCGTTTTTTCTTTATCGTACGTCCAACGGTTATGCCAGGTAATCGCTGGAATATAGATATCGTGATTGGGCGACTCTGACCAGGTTTTAGAGATATTATTTTTACTTCTCTGCCACCAGCTTTCGTCATGTTTCGTCGCAGCAATATCCGTGCCCGCCGTGGCGCCGTCGTTAGACGAATAGCCAGTGGTATTATTGGTATTCACCACACTGTTATTATTATCCAGGCTAAGATTATTCTCCATTCCAGCTGCTTGAACCAGGAACGGCATGCCGGATAACGCGGCCAAATACAGGGTTACTAAAATACGTTTTAAATACATCATAAGACTCTCTGCAACGTAACAAACACCACCCATATCCTTCGGCTTTCAAATTACAGAAATGCTGGTCGTCGTTTTCACTCGAATAACTGACTGATGTAAACTCATCGGATTAATGAGAGATATCCTGTCACTCACCGAAGGCCAGCCGTTGGCTGGACAAATTCGTTTACCGCTTTCCTGTATCCTGAAATCTCTCGGATAAGAGATATAACAATAAGTTGAATGATATAACTCAAATCATTCTGTCTGCACAGATAAGTGCGACAATAAAAGTCAGCTATTATGTAGACATAAATGACAACAGGAGTTAAATAAATTTTAGTTTAGGAAAGTGTTTCAGAAATTTCCTACCTGAAATAACAAAAAACCATCTGATTTTCAGATGGTTTATAAATAAAAAACCGGAGTGAACCGATAGCGAACGGCCAAAAACTAAATACCGTCGCCATATTCAAAGCCGCGATTCACGCCATTAAAATACTGGTCCATATCCATCGAAGGTTTATCGGTTTCCGGACGTCCCACAATTCGGGCAGGCACGCCTGCTGCCGTCGTATGCGGCGGGACAGGCTGTAGCACCACCGAACCCGCGCCAATCTTGGCGCCGCGCCCCACCTCAATATTCCCCAAAATCTTGGCGCCGGCGCCGATCATGACACCTTCACGAATCTTAGGATGGCGATCGCCGCTGGTCTTGCCCGTCCCCCCGAGGGTAACGGACTGCAAGATGGAAACATCGTTCTCAACGACGGCGGTTTCCCCGATCACGATACCGGTCGCATGATCGAGCATGATCCCACAGCCAATCATGGCCGCCGGGTGAATATCGACGCCAAACGAGACTGAAATCTGATTCTGAAAATAGATCGCCAACGCTTTGCGATCCTGTGTCCACAGCCAGTGTCCGATACGATAGGCCTGTAATGCGTGAAATCCCTTCAGGTACAGCAACGGAGTAGAGTATTTGTCCACCGCCGGATCACGCAGGCAAACGGCCTGGATATCACGAGCGGCGGAAACGATCATTTGCGGATCGGCCTGGTACGCTTCTTCGGCAACCTCACGGATGGCAATCGCAGGCATAATCGGATTAGCCAGCTTGTTGGCCAGCATATAGCTCAGCGCGCTCCCCAGATTTTCATGTTTCAGCAGTGTGGCATGGAAAAAGCTGGCCAACATGGGTTCGCAATCCGCCAGACTGCGCGCTTCCGCCTTGATATTTTTCCAGACCAGTTCCAGCTCTTCTATCGACATTGCCTTACTCCCCGCAGTACCACACACCGCAATACAATTTATTATTATAAAAAACGAAAGATACTATCAGCTCCCCAAATCAGGAAGCCCAGTAGAAAACGAGATATTTTATAATCGGGTGCTTTCGTCTTTACGCGTGCGTCCCAACAAGCTTAACGCAGCTTCACGAGCATCTTTTCCACAATACAGAACTTGCCAAAGCTGTTCGGTAATCGGCATTTCAACACCATGACGTTGCGCTAACGCCAGCACTTCCTTGGTGTTACGGTATCCTTCCACAACCTGACCAATCTTATCCTGCGCATCCTGCACATCCATTCCCTGCCCCAGCATCATGCCGAACCGCCGGTTGCGGGATTGATTATCCGTACATGTCAGTACCAGATCGCCTAATCCGGCCATCCCCATAAAGGTGGAGGGGTCGGCGCCCAGTGCAACGCCCAGCCGGGTCATCTCAGCCAAACCACGGGTGATCAACGCCGTGCGGGCGTTGGCGCCAAAACCAATGCCGTCAGACATACCCGCGCCAATGGCAATCACGTTTTTCACCGCGCCGCCAAGCTGTACCCCGATAAAATCAGGGTTGCGGTATACCCGGAAGCTTTTACCACAGTGCAACAGACGCTGAAGATCGTCCGCAAAATCGCTGTCCGTCGATGCCAGAGCAATCGCCGTTGGCAACCCTGCCGCCAGTTCTTTCGCAAAAGTCGGGCCGGATACCACTGCGAGCGGAATTTGCTCACCTAATGCTTCGCGCGCCACATCCTGTAGCAAACGCCCGGTTTCCGCCTCCAGCCCCTTGGTTGCCCATACCATTCGCGCATCCGCACGCAGATGAGGCTGGATTTGACGCAGCACATCGCCAAAAACATGACTGGGCACCACCACCAGCACATTTCTGCTCGCAGCTAATGCCCGCGCCAGATCGGTTTCCAGTTCCAGCGTGTCGGGAAAAAGAACATCAGGCAGGAATGCCTGATTACAACGAGCGGCCTGTAACGCCTGAATGTGCTCGGGGCTGTGTCCCCAGAGCACAACGCGATGACCGTTGCGCGCCAGCGTAATGGCTAGCGCGGTGCCGTATGAACCGGCACCGACGACTGTCATGGAAGCGTCAGAGGCTTTCATCAGGCATCCTGCTGTGCTTCAGCGCCTTCACCGTCGGCCTGCTGCTGCAGATAGTTCATAAACAGCGCATCAAAGTTTACCGGCGCCAGATTCAACTGCGGGAACGTACCGCGGGAAACCAGGCTGGTAATGCACTCACGCGCATAAGGGAACAGGATGTTCGGACAATAAGCGCCCAGACAGTGCGCCAACTGAGTCCCTTCGATACCGCCAACGGTGAAAATCCCGCCCTGCTGAACTTCACACAGAAATGCCGTTTCTTCACCCAGAGAAGCCGTTACCGTTACGCGCAGTACAACTTCATAAATGTCTTCCGCCAGTTGGCTGGAGGCCGTATCCAGATCCAGTTTTACTTCCGGTTGCCATTCCTGCTGGAATACCTGAGGCGCATTCGGCGCTTCAAAAGAGATATCCTTGGTATAAATACGCTGGATTTGGAAAGACATTTCAGTGTTGTTTTGTTCAGACATGTTAAATAATACCTTTTGTTGGATTTACTTGACGTCTTCCATCGTCGCTGAAGGAACAGACGCCAGCACATTACATCATCTTATTCCCGTCACCTTTCGGTCACGGCGAATGGTTGATTTGCCCGATTTCCGCGAACCTTTTATTTTCCACGGACCAAAGGCAGATTTTCACCGCTCCAGCCCGCAAGGCCGTCTTTCAGCACGACTACACGCTCAAATCCGGCTTTCAGCAGATTGTCCGCCGCTTCGCGCGAAGACAGGCCATTGGCGCAGACCACGATAATCGGCTGAGATTTATGTTTTTCCAACTCGCCTACGCTGCCATTTTTAATGTCATTAGGTAACAGGTTAAATGCGTTGGCAATATGACCACGGCGGTAATCGTCACGATTACGAATATCGACAACCACGGCATCTTCTTTGTTGATCAGTTGGATCGCTTCGCCGCGAACCACATCCTTCACTTTAGACAGTTTACTCTTCACAGTAAGCACGATGACGGCAACCAGCAGGGCAACCCAGGCCACGCTCAATATAGGGTGCTTGCTAATGAATGGCATAATCTCTTGCATGGGGTGTAACGACTCCCGAATCAGTTAAGCGATAAAAATATAAGGTTCCTGAGTATACCTGCGTGATACGGCAATTACAGCCAGTAAGCCAAGATAGCGTACTGAATCTGCGGCGCGGTACAAAAAAATTTCCAGGAGAAATTTTTAACGTCGCGCCAGCGACGGCCCGTAAGGGTGGCAGCCAGGGATGGCGGCAACAAAAAATCACTGCGCAGATTATGTAATTCAACCATTCTATGCGTATACGTTCCCATTTATCTATTATTGATGCACCTGTTGCGCCAATTCCGTGTCACTCTTGTCACGTCTGGAAATAGAAATCCGGCAAGAGACAACTGGTAAGCCGCTGTTCATCGTGGAATAATCCATCGTTATGAGTAAAAAAGCGTTATCTGTTCAGTTAAGAGTGGCATGTAGCGCCCGTGGCTGTTCTTCTGCGTTACAAAAGCTGTTCACCCGATGCGCCAGCGCGCTTTGCGTCGGCGTTTTGCTGTTTTCCGGCTTCAGCCACGGCGCAGATAATCAACAACAGCTCAAAACGTTGCAACAGGATATCGCCGAGAAAGAAAAACGGGTTCAACTACAGCAAAAACAGCGCGGCGCCTTAGTCCAGCAGTTGAAAAAGCAAGAACAGTCCATCGCGCAATCAAGCCGCCAGTTGCATGAAACACGCAATACCCTGTCCACATTAGGTAAAGAACTGAGCGCACTGAACGCGTCCATCGCCAGATTACAGACGCAGCAGAACACACAGCAGAGTATTCTTTCCCGCCAGCTTGATACGGCATTCCGTCAGGGCCAGCATAGCGCGTTGCAGCTTATTCTGAGCGGCGAAGAGAGCCAGCGCAGTGAGCGTATTCTGGCCTATTTCGGCTACCTGAACGAAGCGCGTCAGAAATCCATTCAGGAATTACAGCAAACGCGTACCGAGCTGGCCAGTCAGAGAAAATTGCTGGAGCAAAAACAGGCGCAGCAAAAAACGCTGCTGAGCAATCAGCAACAGCAGCAACAGCAGTTGGAGCAAGCGCAGTCCGAACGCAAGAAAACCCTCTCGACGCTGGAAAGTTCGCTGGAAAAAGATCAACAGCAGCTAACGGAACTCCGCCAGAACGAAGCCCGCCTGCGCGATCAAATCGCCCGTGCAGAACGCGAAGCCAAAGCCAGAGCCGAACGGGAAGCCCGTGAAGCGGCCAAGGTGCGAGAAAAAGAAGAACAGGCCAAACGTAGCGGCGGCAGCTATAAACCGACAGAAAATGAACGCTCGCTTATGGCGCGCACCGGCGGCCTCGGTCGCCCATCGGCTCAGGCGTTCTGGCCGGTGCGCGGACGAATTGAACATCGTTTTGGCGAACCGCTGCAAGGCGAACTACGCTGGAAAGGGTTGGTGATCGCCGCACCGGAAGGGACTGAAGTCAAAGCCATTGCCGACGGCAACGTCCTGATGGCCGACTGGCTGCAAGGCTATGGTCTGGTCGTGGTCGTCCAGCATGGCAAAGGCGATATGAGTCTGTACGGCTATAACCAAAGCGCGCTGGTATCCGTTGGCGCACAGGTGAAAGCCGGTCAGCCTATTGCCCTGGTGGGAACCAGCGGCGGTCAAAGCCAGCCCGCGCTTTACTTTGAAATTCGCCGCCAGGGTCAGGCGGTTAATCCACAACCTTGGCTGGGAAGGTAGTCTTGTCTTATTTGAAACCAAAATATCTTTACGCGCTGGGTCTGCTGACGCTCACCCCTTTTGCACTTGCCGGGAAACTGTCCATTGTTATCGATGACTTCGGTTATCGCCCTCATAATGAAAATCAGATTCTGGCGATGCCGACAGCCATTTCGATCGCCGTTTTACCCAATGCGCCTTATGCCCGGGAAATGGCTATCAAGGCGCACCAGCAGGGACGTGAGGTTCTGATTCATCTTCCCATGGCCCCCATAAGCAAACAGCCACTGGAACGCGATACGCTGCGTCCGGATATGAGCAGCGAAGAGATCCAGCGTATTATCCGCCAGTCGGTCAACAATGTGCCTTACGCGGTAGGATTGAATAACCATATGGGCAGCGCAATGACCTCCAGCCTGTCAGGGATGCAGAAAGTGATGCAGTCTCTCAGCGCTTACCAGCTCTATTTTCTAGACAGCATGACGATCGGCAGCAGCAAAGCCAGCCAGGCGGCTGTCGGAACAGGCGTCAAAGTCATCAAACGAAAAGTGTTTCTGGATGACACGCAAAATGAAGCCGATATTCGCCAACAGTTCAACCGAGCCGTGCAGATAGCGAGACGCAGCGGCTCCGCTATCGCCATTGGTCACCCACATCCGTCCACCATCCGGGTGTTACAACAGATGCTGCCCACGCTGGAGCCGGATATCGTGTTGGTGCGTCCCAGCCAGTTGCTGAACGAACCGGCCCAACATTATGAGCCGCTGCCTCCGTCAAAGACGCCGAAACCGCTTAAACCACGTAACCCGTTCCGGGGAATACCGCAATGTCTGGCGAAACGGCCACCGGAGCCCGTGAAAAATGATGTCATCTTCAAGCTGGTCAGCAGCAGTATCCGCGAAAGCGCCGCCGTTACGTTCATCAAACGTCGTTGGCAAACCTGGGTTGCTCCGGCGGACACCGATGAGAAAAAACAGCCGTGACCTTCAGAGAGACCCTATCCCTTTTATCGCGTAAATCCGATAGGAGGGATAGGGAAAAGACGTCAGCTCTCATCCCAACTGAGGATAACTTTACCCGACTGGCCGGATCGCATGACATCGAATCCTTCTTGAAAGTCATCAATGGGAAAACGGTGAGTGACGATCGGTGAAAGATCCAGTCCAGACTGAATCAACGCCGACATTTTGTACCAGGTTTCAAACATTTCCCGCCCATAGATCCCCTTGATGAATAACCCTTTAAAAATCACCGCTCCCCAGTCAATCGACATGGGCTCCGGCGGAATGCCCAATATGGCAATCCGTCCGCCGTGATTCATGAACTGCAACATAGTGCGAAACGCCGGCGGTGCGCCCGACATTTCAAGCCCGACATCAAAGCCTTCGGACATTCGCCGCTCAATCATGACCTCCGCCAGATTTTCATGTGCCACGTTGACCGCCCGCGATACCCCCATTTTACGGGCCAACGCCAGACGGTACTCATTGACATCCGTAATCACCACATTGCGGGCACCCACGTGGCGGCACACCGCCGCCGCCATTATTCCGATGGGCCCGGCGCCGGTAATCAGCACATCCTCACCGACCAAATCAAACGACAAAGCGGTATGCACCGCATTCCCGAACGGATCAAAGATCGCCGCCAGTTCATCGGAAATATTGTCGGGAATATGGAAAGCGTTATCGGCGGGAATCACCAGATATTCGGCAAACGAACCGGGACGATTGACGCCGACGCCAATGGCATTGCGGCACAAATGGCGGCGGCCGGCCCGACAATTGCGACAGTATCCACAAGTAATATGGCCTTCACCGGATACGCGGTCACCAATTCTGAACCCGCTGACCTCCTGACCAATGGCCACGATTTCACCCACGTATTCATGCCCGACAACCATCGGGACAGGAATGGTTTTCTGCGACCATTCATCCCAGTTGTAGATATGCACATCCGTGCCACAGATGGCACTCTTGCGGATTTTGATCATGATGTCGTTATGACCCATCTCCGGCAGAGGCGCATCGGTCATCCAAATCCCTTTTTCCGCTCGTAACTTGGCCAGTGCTTTCATCATCACTCCCTCAGGCAATCACCCCCAGACGCCGCCCCACCCGGATAAAGGCATCGACAGCTTGCTGAACCTGCTGCGGCGTATGCGCGGCGGACATCTGGGTACGAATACGGGCCTGACCGCTGGGTACGACCGGATAAAAGAATCCCGTCACATAGACCCCTTCACGCTGCAACGCCCGGGCAAAATCCTGCGCCAGCTGAGCCTCGCCGAGCATAACGGGGATGATGGCATGGTCGGCGCCAGCCAGCGTGAATCCGGCCTTGCCCATCTGTTCGCGGAACCGACGGGCATTCGCCCACAGCCGCTGACGCAGCGCATCCCCTTGCGCCAATATCTCAAGCACCTTAAGCGAGGCGGTGACAATCGACGGAGCCAGAGAATTGGAAAAAAGATAAGGTCGCGAGCGCTGACGCAACCATTCAATCACTTCGCGTCGCCCGGCGGTATAACCACCGGAGGCGCCGCCCAACGCCTTGCCCAAGGTTCCGGTAATGATGTCGACGCGCCCCATCACGGCACAATACTCGTGCGTTCCTCTCCCCTGCGCACCAACGAAACCGACCGCATGCGAATCATCCACCATGACCAGCGCATCGTAGCGATCGGCCAGATCGCAGATCCCCTGTAAATCGGCGATCACGCCGTCCATCGAGAAGACGCCATCAGTGGCGATCATGATATGGCGCGCGCCTTCCGCTCTGGCCTGCTGAAGCTGGGCTTCCAACTGATTCATATCGTTGTTGGCATAGCGATAACGCCGGGCTTTGGAAAGCCGGATACCGTCGATGATCGAAGCATGATTCAACGCATCGGATACTATCGCGTCCTCCGGACCCATTAGCGTTTCGAACAAGCCGCCGTTGGCATCAAAGCAGGAGGAGTAAAGTATCGCGTCATCCATGCCCACAAAATCCGCCAGCGTTTGTTCCAGCTGCTTGTGAATATCCTGCGTACCACAAATGAAGCGGACCGACGCCATACCGAAGCCATGGCTGTCCAGTCCCGATTTCGCCGCCGCAATCACTTCCGGGTTATCAGCCAACCCAAGATAATTGTTGGCGCAGAAATTAAGCAGCTTATCGCTGTCCGCGACATCAATTTCAGCCTGCTGTGCGGAGGTAATAAGACGTTCTTCCTTGAAAAGCCCTTCCTTACGGGCAGACAGAGTCTGCGTGCTGAGTTGTTGATAAAATGCGGCGGGCATAAGCGATTTCTCCGGTGAAAAGGATGTCCATACCCAATAGATTTCGAGTTGCAGGAAGGCGGCAAGCGAAGGGTAAATTCGTCGGGAACGAATTTGTCCCGCCAACACACCTGCAACTTGAAAGATGAAGGGTATATACAAATTAATAAGCTAGCGGATATAGACAGGAATGAGCGGTAAAGAATCTGAAAATGTAATCTGCATCACGCCCTGCGTACATTGTCTGATACCAGTCACAGACGCAGAATTTGGGGATAAAGCAACACCGGGCTGCTTGCCGTAAAATGAAATGCTATTATAGCGGTTATAACAGCGTGAGGCGTGGTGCCTCACCGGCAAGATTAGCAAGGGTAGATCCCATGATTATCGTTACTGGCGGCGCCGGTTTCATCGGCAGCAATATCGTAAAAGCTCTGAATGACATTGGCTATCGGGACATTTTGGTGGTCGATAACCTGAAAGACGGGACGAAATTCGTCAACCTGGTGGATCTGGACATCACCGATTACATGGATAAAGAAGATTTCATTGCCAGTATCGTTGCCGGCGACGATCTGGGTGATATCGATGCCGTGTTCCATGAAGGCGCCTGCTCATCCACCACCGAGTGGGACGGCAAATATATGATGGACAATAACTATCAATATTCCAAAGACGTCCTGCACTATTGCCTCGATCGCAGCATTCCTTTCCTGTACGCCTCTTCCGCCGCCACTTATGGCGGCCGTAACGATAACTTCATCGAAGCGCGTCAGTACGAGCAGCCGCTGAACGTCTATGGCTACTCCAAGTTCCTGTTCGATCAATACGTACGCGAAATTCTGCCGCATGCAGAATCACAAATCTGCGGCTTCCGTTACTTCAACGTCTATGGCCCGCGCGAAGGCCATAAAGGCAGCATGGCGAGCGTCGCATTTCACCTGAATAACCAGATTAATCAGGGGGAAAACCCCAAACTGTTCTCCGGCAGTGAAAACTTTAAACGCGATTTCATTTATGTCGGTGATGTCGCCGCGGTCAATCTGTGGTTCTGGCAAAACGGCGCCTCCGGTATTTTCAACTGCGGCACCGGCCGTGCGGAATCGTTCCAGGCCGTAGCCGATGCGACGCTGGCCTTCCATAAAAAAGGCAGCGTGGAATACATCGAATTCCCGGAAAAGCTGAAAGGACGCTATCAGGCCTATACTCAGGCTGACCTGACCAATCTTCGCGCAGCAGGCTACGACAAGCCGTTTAAAACCGTTGCCGAAGGTGTTGCAGAATACATGGCCTGGTTGAATCGTACCGTTTAATCGGACAAGGAACGGATCAACGGTATGAAAACACTATCATGAAAATCGTGGTCATCGGCCCTTCATGGGTAGGCGATATGATGATGTCGCACAGTCTCTATCGCACGCTGAAGGCTGAACATCCGGAAGCGGTCATTGACGTGATGGCGCCGGCCTGGTGCCGTCCGCTGCTGGCCCGTATGCCGGAAGTCAATCAGGCGCTGGCCATGCCGCTGGGACATGGCGCGCTGGCGTTAGGCGAACGCCGCCGCCTCGGTCTCTCACTGCGTGACGCCCATTACGATCGCGCTTACGTGTTGCCCAACTCGTTTAAATCCGCGCTGGTGCCTTTTTTCGCCAATATCCCACAACGCACCGGGTGGCGCGGAGAAATGCGCTATGGCCTGCTGAACGATCTTCGGGTACTGGATAAAACCGCCTTCCCGTTGATGGTGCAGCGTTATGTTGCACTGGCTTACGATCGCCACCGTATTCGTCGCGCGCAGGATCTGCCGCAACCCTTATTGTGGCCGCAGCTACAGGTGAGTCAGGCAGAAATCACCGACATGAAGTTGACCTTCAACCTATCTGACGGGCGTCCGCTGATTGGCTTTTGTCCCGGAGCAGAATTCGGTCCGGCCAAACGCTGGCCGCATTATCATTATGCCGCGCTGGCACAATCGCTGATTGAAAGAGGCTATCAGGTTGCCTTATTCGGTTCGGCCAAGGATCGCCTGGCTGGTGATGATATTCTTCAGGCGTTGACGGAAAACGCGCGACAATATTGCGCGAAT
The DNA here is from genome assembly GCF_003115845.1 of Brenneria roseae subsp. roseae. Taxonomy (GTDB): domain Bacteria; phylum Pseudomonadota; class Gammaproteobacteria; order Enterobacterales; family Enterobacteriaceae; genus Brenneria; species Brenneria roseae. The sequence continues at coordinate 45,164 of NZ_KZ819028.1, forward strand.
CTGGCAGGGCAAACCTCGCTGGAGCAGGCGGTCGTGCTCATCGCGGCCTGCGGCGCCGTCGTCAGTAATGATTCCGGGTTGATGCACGTCGCTGCGGCACTTAATCGTCCGTTAGTTGCCCTTTACGGACCAAGCAGCCCGGACTTTACCCCTCCCTTGTCGAATCAGGCGGAAGTCATTCGTTTGATTACCGGCTACCACCGCGTGCGTAAGGGAGATGCGGAGCAGGGCTACCATCAAAGTTTGATCGACATTCAGCCCGAACGTGTTCTCACGGCGCTGGAAAAATACCTGACGACGCCGGGAGAAAACGCATGAGGGTGTTGATCATCAAAACCTCTTCCATGGGCGACGTACTTCACACATTACCTGCTCTGACGGATGCCATGCACACCATACCCGGCATTCAGTTCGATTGGGTTGTGGAAGAAGGATTTGCACAAATCCCAGGCTGGCATCCAGCAGTGTCGCGCGTCATCCCGGTGGCTATCCGCCGTTGGAGAAAAAGCTGGTTCAGCCGGCAAACACGTCAGGAACGTGCGCATTTCAAGCAGCAACTGCGTGAATATCACTATGATGCGGTGATTGACGCTCAGGGACTGATTAAAAGCGCGGCGTTGGTGACGCGACTCGCTCGCGGGAAAAAACACGGTCAGGATTGTAAAAGTGCCCGTGAGCCGCTGGCGAGCTGGTTCTATAACTATCGTCACAGCATCAGCCGCCAACAACATGCGGTCGAACGCGTTCGAGAACTCTTCGCTGCCAGCCTGCACTACAGGAAACCGGCTGAACGCGGTGATTATGCGATTGCCGCCCGCTTTCTTTCCCGGTTACCCGCGGATGCCAATCAATATCTGGTTTTTCTCCACGCCACGACCCGGGATGAAAAACACTGGCCGGAATCTCACTGGCATGAACTGATTGCTCTGCTGCAACCCAGCGGACTCAAGATCAAGCTTCCCTGGGGCACCGAGCATGAACATCAGCGGGCCGAGCGTCTGGCGGAAGGTTTTCCCCACGTCGAGGTATTACCGCGTTTAACGCTACAGCAGGTCGCGGAGGTGCTGGCTGGCGCAAAAGCCGTCGTTTCCGTCGATACGGGGCTGAGCCACTTAACTGCCGCGCTGGACCGCCCCAATATCACCCTGTATGGCCCCACCGATCCGGGATTAATTGGCGGCTATGGGTTAAATCAGGCGGTGGAACTGTCTGAAAATCGGCAAATGGCTGCGATTACCGCCGGGGAAGTCCGTCGGAAATTGGATCAAATGATAGAATTAACGGCATCAGGCGAGTAATCCTGCTCTCCCACTATTTGAATAAACGCATGATCAATGAATTAAGATACGATCTGGAAAAACCTTCCGGCATAAGTACGCTCGCATTTTATGCCATCTTCCCCGGCTGTTTACTGACGTTAGGTGTTATGCCATTTAGTACCATTATTGCCGGGTGGATTTTTTATTTAACCGGATCGCTATCGGTTTTTTACGTGATGACGCACCTGAAAACCATCATGACGGCAAAACGACTACTGGCAATCCCACTGTGTCTGCTGGTTCTTGGCCTGAGCAATCTTATCTGGTATCACCAATACTATCTGCCTGACAACCTCTTCCCTGACGTCTACAACGCTTATCAGACTTCTGCCCATGCCTGTATTCTGGGGGCTTTCATCTTGCTGACGACGCTGCATATCACTCAGGAAAGGCAAAAATTTCTGCTTCCCTGCATTATGGCGGTGTGCGCCCTGATGCTGGGCTATGCCTTTTATCAGTCCTTATTTGGCGGTATGCGTCGTGTGGGGCTGGTATTTGGCCCGGCAACCAGCGCCGCCTATTTCATGACGTTCGTTGGCGCACTCAGCGCACAGGCGTTGCTCAGGCTCAGCTCACGCTATAAATATTATCTCTATCTGGCGCACTTCTTACTGGTCACCATTGCGATCATTTTGACAGAAACGCGAGCGGCCATTTTCGTCTATCCGATTGTCGGCGCCATGATCCTGTTATCAGAAGTCCGGCATGATAAGCGCCTGCTCGTCAAAGCGTTCCTGGGCTCCGTCATGACGATCCTGCTGTGTTCGGTGCTCTTTCACGACACAATCCACAAACGAACCAACGATCTGCTGAACGATATACGCAGCTACAGCATGAATAACAGCAGGACATCGGTTGGGGCGCGTATCGCCATGTACCAATCGGGCATTGAAGCGGGAGAAGAGGCCCTGCTTGGACAATCCGCCGAGCAGCGTTCAGTACGAATTACCGCGCTGGCGGAGCAAAACCCCGGCTTAAGCGGCGCGTTGGCATTCCTGAACGTCCATCTTCACAACGAAGTGATTGACGCATTTTCACTCAAAGGATTACCGGGAGCCCTGCTCCTGGTGGCGTTATATGCGGCGCTGCTCTATTTCTCGTTTTTCATTCTACGCAGTCATCTATCGGTCGCGCTCCTTTTTGCCCTGATGATGTATGGGCTCAGCGACGTCATTCTGTATTCACGAGATATGCTCATGGCCTGGCTCATGGCATTCTGTCTCGGCACAACATTAACCGGCAGATGGTTGAAGCGGTAACGGTAATATACGCCAGCGTCTTAATCATCAGATGACGGATATACTCTTAATTATCGCTGTGAGAGCATAGCGGGTTTTAGTACCATAGCGGTATGAAATGGCACACCGCATACCGTGTGCGAATAGCCTTGTTATATTATAGATAACAGAATACGACCCGCAGTCCATTGGTAGCTGTTGAGCCAAGGGCGGTAGCGTTCTGTCATTTAAAGAAAGAAGGAAAGCGAGTGAGTCAAAAAGCCCTTCCCTATCATCGGATTTTGGTCGTGAAACTGCGCTTTCACGGCGATATGCTTCTTACCACGCCGCTCATCAGCACATTAAAATCCCATTATCCCGATGCGAAGATCGATGTCCTGCTGTATGAAGACACTCGCCCCATTCTGTCGAAAAATCCGGATATTCATTGTCTCTACGGCCTGCAAAGAAAAACGGCCACCGGATTGGAAAAAATCAAAGATTTCCTTTCGATACGGAAAATCCTTAAGCAGAATCATTACGATCTGATCATCAACCTGGCCGACCAGTGGCCCGTGGCGCTGTTAATCAAATCACTGGGCAGTAAAAGTATTGCTATAGACCGTGGCGATCACCATAAAGGAAGGTGGTGGCGTTCGTTGTTCAGTGAATGTGTACGCCCACAGGGCGTACACATTATCGAACAAAACCGTTCGATGCTCTCGCCGCTAGGCCTGCCTGCAACGCAACAAAAAGACCGCATGTCGCTTTATTACGGCCAGGAAGATGCAGAACACATTTTCGCTTCACATCCCCATCTTCTGGAACAGCCATATGTCGTGATTCAGCCTACGGCCAGACAACTTTTCAAATGCTGGGATAACGACAAGTTTTCCCATGTTGTTGATCATCTGAAGCAAAAGGGATTAGAAGTCGTACTGACCTGTGGCCCCTCACAGGACGATCTCAACATTGTTCACGACATTCATGCCCAGTGCGAATACAAACCGGATATCACTTTCGCAGGCAAAACCCGCTTTTTAGAACTGGCCGCGTTAATCGACAAAGCGGTGCTTTATATTGGTGTCGATTCAGCCCCGATGCACATGGCCGCCGCGCTGAACACGCCTGCCGTATGCCTGTTTGGCCCTACAGACCATAAGAAATGGCGGCCTTGGTCTGATAACAGTATCGTGATCTGGGCGGGGGACTATCAGGCAATGCCGGAGAGACGGCATCTCGATAGAAACCAGAAATATCTCTCCTGTATTCCCGCTCAGGATGTGATTCAGGCAGCGGAGACCCTGCTTGTTGACCACGACAGCCGCCCGCCGCTCTCTGACGGGAAATAAGGAACCGCCGATGAACATTGCCCTTTGCCTGTATAAATACTTTCCCTTTGGCGGACTACAGCGCGACTTTTTCAGTATTGCCCAAGCCTGTGTAAAGCTGGGGCATCATGTCCGCGTTTATGTGTTGTCATGGCAAGGCGAAAAGCCGGATAACCTTGAGATTATTCTCGTACCTGTATCCGGCATAAGTAATCATCTCCGTAACCAACGTTATGCCGCATGGGTTCAACGCCACCTTCAACAACATCCTGTCGATCGCGTCGTCGGCTTTAATAAAATGCCGGGACTGGATTTCTACTATGCGGCCGATGTTTGCTACGCAGAGAAAGTCGAGCAGGAAAAAGGATTTTTTTACCGCCTGACGCCTCGCTACAAGCACTATGCCGCCTTTGAGAACGCGGTATTCGAGCGCCGCAGTCATACCAGAATGCTGATGCTGACGCAGCGCCAGATTGCGGATTTCAAGAAACATTACGGCACACAAGACGAACGCTTTTTCATCCTGCCCCCGGGCATCGACCTCAACAGAAAATACGATCGTCAGGCACCCGGGGTCCGACAGACATTCCGTCATGCGCAAGGCATTGACGAAAACGCCATCGTCCTGCTTCAGGTTGGCTCTGATTTTAAACGCAAAGGCGTTGAGCGCAGCATTCGGGCCATCGCCAGCCTGCCAGATGCGCTGCGCCAGAAGCTGGTTTTTCTGGTTGTCGGGCAGGATAAACCCGAACGTTACCAGTCACTGGCCAGCCAGTCGGGCGTAGTGGAAAATATACGCTTTTTCTCGGGACGAGATGACATTCCGGACTTCATGGCCGCCGCCGATCTACTGATACATCCGGCCTATCAGGAAGCCGCTGGTATTGTGCTGCTTGAAGCGATGACCGCCGGATTACCGGTCATGGTCACCGATGTGTGTGGTTATGCCTTCTATATCGACAAGGCGCAGGCAGGGTGCGTAATCCCCTCTCCGTACCATCAGGCGTTGTTGAATACGGCCTTGCTAGACGCCCTGAGTCAACCGGACACGTTACCGCGCTGGTCGGAAAACGCCCGACATTTCGCCGATACCGAAGATTTATACAGCCTGCCAGAGAAAGCAGCGATGCTGATTTCCAGCGATGATGAGTGAAGAAACAGCATGATTGAACTAAAAGAGCCTTTTGCGTCGCTATGGAAAGATCGCGATCCATTTGAAGAAGTCAAAAAACTGGATGGTGACGTTTTCCGGGCGCTGGAAAGCCGTAAAACGCTGCGTTTCACGCTGGCCGGACGTTCCTGGTTCATCAAAATACATCGTGGCACCGCATTGAAAGAAGCGCTGAAAAACTTGCTTTCACTGCGCCTTCCCGTACTAGGCGCCGATCGTGAATGGTATGCCATTCACCGCCTGCAATCCCTCGGCGTAGACACCATGACCGGAGCCGGGTTTGGGCAACGTGGGCTGAACCCATTGCAGCGCGAGTCGTTCATTATTACCGAAGATCTGAGCCCGACGATTAGTCTGGAAGATTATTGCGCCACCTGGCTGGAAAAACCGCCATCGGTGAAAGAGAAACGGCGCCTTATTCAACGGGTCGCGGAAATGGTCAGAAAGATGCACGCCGGCGGGGTGAACCACCGGGACTGTTATATTTGCCACTTCCTGCTTCATCTTCCTTACCAGCCCACGGATACCCAGTTGAAAATTTCGGTGATTGATTTACATCGGGCACAAATCCGCAGCAAAGTTCCACTGCGCTGGCGTAATAAAGATCTGATCGGTCTCTATTTTTCATCGCTGAATATCGGTTTAACGAGAAGCGATCTGCTTTGGTTCTTAACGATCTACTTTGATCATCAATCACTACGTACCACCTTGCAACAAGAACAACCGCTGTTCCATAAGGCTCGCATTAAAGCAGAGAAAATACGCGAGAGAACGACACGCAAGGCATTGTAACCGTCCTAACACTTTATAAATTTAAAGAATTTTATTTAACATTAAAGATATCGGTAATATCAATGTATTTTAATAAAGAGATGGTGATCGAAAAAGTATTCAAATTTTCTTTCTCTAAAGAGAGGGAAGATCTGAATATCGCATTTGGCACAGATAAAAACTTTCTTTATGGTTGTGCTATCTCAATTGCATCAATATTATTGTACAACAAAGATAAAAAGCTATCTTTTCATATTTTCACAGATCTTATCGATGAAGAAAACAAAGAAAAATTCCGCGAATTAGCAAAGTTATATAATGCCGATATCAGTATCTATATCGTTAATTGTGAATGGTTGAAAAACTTACCAAGTAATAAAAATTGGAGCTATGCAATATACTTCAGATTTATTGCTTCAGATTACTTATTAGATAAACTTGATAAGTTTCTTTATCTTGATTCCGATATCATATGCAAAGGTGATATTCAGGAAATAATCGCTCTTGATATTAATAATGTTGTTGCAGCCGTCATCACTGATCGCGATGTTTCTTGGTGGGAGAAAAGGGCTGAAACCTTAGGGGTATCTAGTATCAAAAAGGGTTATTTTAACTCAGGGGTACTTCTCATCAATCTGAAGAATTGGGATGATGAATCTGTTACTGAAAAAACAATGGAAATGTTAAAAGATGATAATATCAAAAACAGAATCACCTACCCTGATCAAGATATATTAAATATGCTTTTGTCAGATCGCGTTATATTTCTTGATAAAAAATATAATACGCAGTTTAGCCTCAACTACGAGTTGAAGTGCAAAACCGGTGAAACCTATCCCCATCCTATAAACGACAATACTATCTTCATTCATTACATAGGGCCGACCAAGCCGTGGCATGAATGGGCCGAGTATCCTAGTTCAAGCTATTTTTATATCGCCAGAAATAACTCGCCATGGAAAGATGTTCCTTTGGAAGAGGCAACATCAGCAAATCAACTTAGATATTGTGCAAAACATCAGTTTCATAAAAACAAAATAATCAACGGCATTATAAATTATATTAAATATTTTTTAAAGAAAACAAAAAACAATATATAATATACTACGTACAGGTATTATAATGAAATTAACTGAAAAATTACTAATCGAATTTTACAAGTTACTATATAAATCAACCCATACTAAAAAATACCATCACAATAGAAAACGATGGCCATATATAAAAATAAAAAGGAACAGCAGTCATGAAATAACTCATTTGCTCTATAAAAAACAAATCGTTCCTTTAATCAATCCTGAAAATATTAAAAATAAATATACCGGTTCGATTTTATTAACTGCAACAGGGCCATCAGTTAATCATATAAAATTTAATACTCCCCCACCCATTCCGGCAATGGGTGTAAATGGCTCATATTTTCTTAAATCATATGTGGATTTTTCATTCTATGTTGTTACAGATATTCATTTCCCCGAGCATCAACCGGACATAATAAAAAAAGTAGTCTTTGACTCTAATATTATTTTTTTCACTACTATAGATATTATTATGAAAATCTTAGAGAGATTCTCTATTAAAGAAATAAAATGTTCTTTTATTATAATAGAGGATTTAGGTGATAGAGTATATGAAAAAATAAAAAAACCATCTGAAATAATCTCGCTATACAAAAAAGAAAATCATTTTCATTATGACAAAAAAAACGAAATTGGATTTGTTTCAGACATAAAGGATGGAATATTTCCAGGGAAAACAGTAATATACTGGGCCTTACAAATAATCTCTCATTTGGGTTTCGATACTATTTATATAATTGGCATGGATATGAATAATTTCAACAAACCAAGATTTTATGAAACAGAAAAAGACAAGATTCATACTCAATTAGATCAAGACATGGTATCAATTATCTCTTCCCTTGAACATGCTAGCCACGTATTAAAAAATAAATTAAATATTAATGTAATTAATTTATCAAAAAATAGCTCCGTATCAGAGGATATTTTTTATAAATCAGAATACAAAAACCATTTCGATTAAAACATATTTATCCACTAAGGTAAAAGTAATGATTTATTTTGTTGATTGGTGTGATGACTACGAACGTAGGATGATATCTTATCTAAAGAAAATGGAACATATTGGAGAAATTAGTTGCATATCAAAACGATTCAACTCAATTAATAAAAGACTTATACGATATAATATAAAAAATGATTGGTTTGTTAAATGCTACATTCGATTCGTTTACAATAAAATAACCCCCGAGGACATATTTATTTGTAAAGAGTCACTCTTTTTTAAATATATAGAAATAATAAAAAACATCAACTGTAAGAAAATACTTTTACTTAGAAGTAGCTTAACAGAAAGCAGAGATGTGGAACTTGATGTTGTTAAAAAAGTTTTCGATAGTGCCTATAGTTTTGATAAAAAGGATTGTCAGCAAACAGAATTAAACTATCTTAACCAGTTCTTTCCCTTTGGTTTTAAAGAAATAGATAAAATAACAGAGAACGTAAAATGCACTCCTAAGAGTTGTTTCTTTCTTGGGAAAGACAAAGAACGAATTGACATCATAGAAAACCTTGCTACCATTTTAAAAAAACACTCATGTGTCATAAGCTTTTATGTTGTTAGAGATAGAACATCATTGAAAAATTCGGAATATTATATCGACAAGAACTTAAGCTATGAAGAAAATATAGAGAATGCATTACACTCAGAAATATTAATAGAAATAAACAGAGAGGGCCAGTCAGGACTAACGTTGCGCGCTTTAGAAGCTATTTTTTTTAATAAAAAGCTGATTACCAACAACCAAGATATAGTACAGTATGATTTCTACTCACCAGAACAGATTTTTATTCTTGGTAAAGATTCTTTTGATGACATAGGAAAATTTTTAGATACGGAATTCACTCCGGTTAGGAAAGACATATTGTACCAATATAGCCCCGATGCGATGCTAGAAACAATTATTAGAAATCTTTCTCTTCTGAAAAATCCATAACATTATTTCTTTTAACACTACAAAATCATTACAATTCACCCAGAACATAAAAATTCATGATACAGCCACTATGTAGCCTCTTGCTCTGCCTCATCCATTTGCCGATAGGCTTTCATCGCCACAAAATCCCAGCCTACTATCTACTATAGTAGAAACTGGCTCCCGGTAGATGACCTTTCATCAAAAAACACTAATGGCGATATGCGCTCTACACGACCAAATAAACTGATGTTACCGTTCTCTCACCCACAGACGAGAAAATCTTGGATTACCCCCTTATGCCACTATCCTGCAGTTACAAAGTCAGTAATGAAATAATCACAATCAGCATGATTCCGACCATCACCAATATCACGGTACTTAGCATATTCCGTAAGCTGAGGCCGAAGGTCAGCGTCCCCTCAATTACATCGGTTATGCCCGTGTACAGCGCTCAGCTCCCAGTCTAATCCAAATCAGACGATGTATTACCATGGTGCAAGGTAATAACATGGCTGCCAGTACAGAACGCCTATGCATTACAAATAGCCTTCTCCTGCTTAACCCGATAAAATCGCCACCAGCGATAACCAACGACAGTAAAACGCATGCTACAAATTCTCTACACCGTACTTCTGTACCTTATCCAGCCGCTGATATGGATTAGACTGTGGCTGCGCGGTCGCAAGGCGCCCGCATACCGCAGGCGTTGGAGCGAGCGCTACGGTTTCTGCGCAGAGAAAGTCAAACCAGATGGCATTATGCTGCATTCCGTTTCCGTGGGCGAAACGCTGGCGGCGATCCCATTGGTCAGGGCGCTACGTCATCGTTACCCTAATCTGCCGATCACGGTAACCACCATGACGCCGACCGGTTCAGAGCGTGTGCGTTCCGCTTTCGGTGATTCGGTTTACCATGTCTATCTGCCTTACGATTTGCCCTGCGCATTAAAGCGTTTCTTTAATCAGGTACGCCCCAAGGTCGTGATTATCATGGAAACGGAGCTGTGGCCCAATCTGATCGCAGAGCTGCATAAACGCAAAATTCCACTGGTGATTGCTAACGCTCGCTTATCCGCTCGTTCAGCGGCCGGCTATAAAAAAATAGGTCGTTTGGCGCGACACATGTTGCGACGCATCACACTGGTGGCGGCACAGAATCAGGAAGATGGCGAGCGTTTTATCGATCTCGGTTTGAAACGCTCAAGCCTGACCGTCACGGGTAGCCTCAAATTTGATATTTCCGTCACGCCTGAGTTGGCGGCCCGGGCAGTGACGCTGCGCCGTCAGTGGGCGCCACACCGTTCGGTATGGATTGCCACCAGCACGCACGAAGGCGAAGAGTCCATCATTTTAGCGGCGCATCGTCAGCTGTTGGCGACATACCCAGATTTACTACTCATTTTGGTGCCTCGCCACCCGGAGCGATTCGCGGCAACCCAGGCTTTAACGCAAAGTTTAGGTTTCACTTACACCTTACGCAGCAGCGGCGAGCAACCATCAGCCGATACTCAAGTGGTTATCGGTGATACGATGGGCGAGCTGATGTTGCTGTATGGTATTGCCGATCTGGCATTTGTGGGCGGTAGCCTGATTGAACGAGGCGGACATAATCCACTCGAAGCGGCAGCGCATGCTATTCCTGTCCTTATGGGGCCATATACTTTCAACTTTAAAGACATCTGTAACAAACTTGAACAGGCAGATGGCCTGATCACCGTGACAGATGCCGCGTCCATAGCGAAAGAAGTGGGTAATCTGCTCGCTGATGAAGACTATCGCCGCTACTATGGTCGACATGCGGTCGAAGTATTGCATCAGAATCAGGGGGCACTACAAAAACTGCTGACATTGCTGGAACCCTATCTGCCACCGCGTACCCACTGATCGATAAAAACCCGTTGCGGGTATGAGGCATCCTATGACAACCAAGGCGATTTATCCTGGCACTTTCGACCCATTAACCAATGGTCATCTGGATTTACTGACGCGCGCCTCACACATGTTCGACAAGCTGGTGCTGGCAATTGCCGCCAGCCCAAGCAAGAACACGTTATTCTCGTTGGCTGAACGGGTTGAATTAGCCAGAAACGTGACTCAGCACCTGAAGAATGTCGAAGTGGTCGGCTTTAGCGAGCTGATGGTCCATTTTGCCCAGCATCAGCAGGCCAACATTCTGGTCCGAGGGTTGCGCGCCGTCTCTGATTTTGAGTATGAACTCCAACTCGCCAAAATGAATCACCACCTGATGCCGGCACTGGAGAGCGTGTTTCTCATGCCGTCGGAAGAGTGGTCTTTTATTTCCTCTACTCTGGTCAAGGAAGTCGCTCGTCACGGTGGCGATGTTTCGCATTTCCTGCCCGGACCTATTGCTGACGCATTACAGAAAAAGCTGCAATCGTCCTAGAAGCACATCAAGACCTGATAATGCTAAGCAGGCTATTCGTATTGGCCTCCAGACCAAAGCGGGCCCGGACATCTTTCTGACCTGCTTGAGCATAGGACAGCATGACCGCTTTATTTGAGAGTGCGAAATCCAGCGCTTTCACCCATTCCTGCGGTTCATTACGCGATACGACAAGACCGGTAACATGGTCCTGTACCGTTTCAGGCAAGCCACCTTCATTACTGATGATAACGGGAACCGCTAAACCCAACGCTTCTATTTGCGCCATTCCCAAAGGCTCTTTCATTGAAGGCATGACCAGCACATCGGCTCTCTTCAACGCTGCCGCAACCGACTTTAATTCTCCCATCCAGATATTTTTTTGCAAACCACGCTGGTTGATTTCTTTTTTTAATTTTTCAGCGTCACCGCCGCCCGCCACAATATATCTCAGGTGAGGTCTGCTTTTTATTAATTCGCTCATCGCAGAGAGTATGATACCGTGCCCTTTCTCTTCTCTTAGCATACCAAGCTGAATAATCACCTCACCCTGATTTTCATTGAACCAATCAGACAAATCCTCCCTGACAGGGAAATCGATCTCATTATCGAGCTTGGCAAAATTAATTCCCGGGTAAACCACACGAATCTCTTTACCTGGAAACTGTGGCTTGATCTTGTGTGCCATAAACCGGCTTGGCACCATGACCAAATCAATGGGGAGGAAGCGACTGAGAGGATTCGGTTTTCTATTGGTATAATACGTTCTCGATCTGATGATTTTAGGCCGTCTTACCAACGTGATCGCCGCCACGCACAGATTATTGGCATCATGCCCACTGTGACAAATACACGCCGTAGGACGATGCTGCTTTATTGCCTTTCTAATACCTCGAATCGTTGGCAGATGAAAGCTGTTGCGAAAAGGCAGATTAATGACGGATAAACCGCGTGAACGAGCTTCACCATCAATTCGCCCTTTAGGATTACACAATAAATAGGTAATCAATCCCTGCCCATTCAACGCCTCCATTTGTTGCAAAAGCTGCCATTCCTGTCCCCCCATATTCTTTGAACTTTCGAGGAAAAAGACGACATCGTTATTTCTGTGCATATATCAACCCTGATTTAATGAATGAAATTTCAGGAAAAACTAACGCTGGCAAACCTGACAAAAAAACGTACTGCGCTGCCCATGCTTCGCCGTTGCTATCGGTGAACCACACACCCGACAACGCTCACCGGCCCGACCATAGACCTGAAGCTCCTGAGCAAAATATCCCGGTTTGCCATCGGACTGAAGAAAATCGCGCAAGGTCGTGCCACCTTGCTCAATGGAGCGCAGCAGTACCCGTTTGATGGTATCGACCAGTAAATGCGCTTCAGCTGCATTTAACGAACCGACCGCCCTGTCCGGCCTGATGCCCGCCATAAACAGCGACTCGCTGGCATAGATATTCCCTACGCCAACCACCACTTTATTATCCATAATCCACTGCTTAACCAGCATCTTTTTACCACGCGATCGCTGATAGAGATAATCACCGGAAAATACCTCACTTAACGGCTCAGGTCCCAGATGTGCAAGCACAGAGCTTGTCTCTGGGTTATCTGTCCATAACCAGGCGCCGAAACGTCTGGGGTCCGTATAACGCAGAACCTTGCCGCTATCCATGACCAGATCGACGTGGTCATGTTTCTCCGGTTCGATATACTCCGGCAGGATACGCAGGCTGCCGGACATGCCCAGGTGAACAATGATCCATCCGGTGGTTAATTCAATCAGCAGATATTTGGCGCGCCGATGAACGCCCAGCACAGCCTGATCGCTGAGCGATAAAATTTCGCTGGAAACCGGCCAGCGCAGGCGGGAATTGCGGACTTCGGCATAGAGAATGGTATGACCGACAAGGTAGGGAGAGATTCCCCGACGACTGGTTTCAACCTCTGGTAATTCAGGCATCGCTTATCTCCTGAGAAATGCCGGGTAAGTTAACATAACAACGCCGCAAGCGTCTTCGTCAACCGCCCAATATAAGAATGGGCAGGAAATTCTGTCATAAAAAAACCCGGCCAAGGCCGGGTTTTTCAATAGTCCACTAAAATTATTTAATTTTAGCTTCTTTGTAAATCACGTGTTGACGGACAACTGGATCGAATTTCTTCAGTTCCAATTTTTCCGGCTTCGTGCGCTTGTTCTTCGTGGTGGTATAGAAGTGACCAGTACCAGCAGAAGAAACCAGCTTGATCTTCTCGCGAACACCCTTAGCCATGATTCAGTTCCTTAATACTTTTCACCACGGGCACGCAGATCGGCCAGAACCGTCTCAATACCCTTCTTATCAATAACACGCATACCTTTAGCGGATACGCGCAGCGTTACAAAGCGCTTTTCACCTTCAACCCAGAAACGGTGTGAGTGCAGGTTCGGCAGAAAACGGCGTTTGGTCGCATTCAGTGCGTGGGAACGGTTGTTACCCGTCACCGGACGCTTGCCAGTAACTTGGCAGACTCGGGACATGTCTATTCTCCAAAAATCAAATCAGCTCGAGCTTCGTATAGGATGTTGGCCGCCTCGTCAGGCTATAGAGCCCATCTCAGCAACTTCACTGAAAAGACTCTGTCATCAGGGTAAACCTGCTGAGATAGGCTCTTAACGCCACACCCAAGATTCTCAAAGGTGGCGTAGTATACGCTCTGAAGCGTTAGTGCTCAAGTCCCGAACAACTAAAGATCCCGAAGGATCGCGGAAATATCGGTTAAATCCATCCACGCTCGGCAAAAGAAACGTATTCACCGCGTCCGATGACCAGATGATCAAGCACGCGAATATCCAGTAACAGACAAGCTTTAATGATTTGTTCGGTTATCGCACGGTCAGCCTGACTGGGCTCCGCTTTCCCGGAGGGATGATTGTGCGCCAGAATCAGCGCGGCGGCATTGGCTTTCAGCGCTTCACGCACAATTTCCCGCGGGTGAACTTCCACGCTGTTAATGGTACCAGCAAACATCTCCTGATGACGAATAACCCGATGCTGATTATCTAAAAACATCACCAAAAAAACCTCCCTTTCCTGACGCGCCAGCAATAATTGCAGATATTGTCCGGTAATTTCCGGGCTCAGCATCGCATCCTCTTTCGCCAGACGAGACGAAAATAATCGGCGTGACAGTTCCGCCACGGCTTTCAACTGCGCATATTTTGAAAGCCCAATCCCTTTTGCCATACAGAATGTCGCCCGATCGGCCGACAGCAGCTGATGCAGCGAACCAAATTCCGCGAGCAAATGTTCCGCCAGTTGCATCACATGTATACCGGGTAACCCGGTCCGTAAAAAAATCGCCAGCAATTCTGCATCCGTCAGCGCTTCAGCCCCCAAATTCACCAGTTTCTCCCGCGGCGCCAGCCCATTATCCCAGTCCATCACCCCTCCTCTCCTGACAGACGGATATCATGACAGCTCCCGTATTGAGTAACGACAGCGAACGGAACAGGCTGCGAAGCGCTACGCAATTTTCGGCTATAAAAGCGCGCGACCGCTTAAGACTCCTCTACCGGGTCAAGGTTATGGTAAAATAGCCTCTCTTTCGGTTTTCAATCGGATCATGATGATGACGGAACTTTCCAGCCAACCTGTTTCTGGTAAATGTATTTCCGGCAAACGAATCGTGCTCGGTATCAGCGGCGGCATTGCGGCTTACAAATGTCCCGAGCTGGTAAGACGCCTGCGCGACGCCGGCGCCGATGTTCGAGTGGTCATGACGCCAGCCGCCAAAGCCTTTATCACTCCCCTGACGTTGCAGGCCGTCTCGGGTTACCCGGTTTCTGACGATCTGCTCGATCCCGCCGCTGAAGCCTCAATGGGCCATATTGAGCTGGGGAAATGGGCGGATTTAGTGATCCTTGCCCCCGCCACCGCCGATCTTATCGCGCGTTTGGCCGCGGGCATGGCCAACGATTTGCTGACCACGCTGTGTCTTGCGACCGCAGCGCCGATTGCCGTCGCCCCGGCGATGAATCAGCAGATGTACCGCGCCACACCGACACAGGACAACCTGAATACGCTCACAGCGCGTGGCCTGATGCTCTGGGGACCGGATAGCGGCAGCCAGGCCTGTGGTGATATTGGCCCCGGCCGTATGATCGATCCGCTGGAAATTGTTGAACGCGCGCGGCGGCATTTCTACGCCGTCAGCGATCTGCAACACCTGAATATCATGATTACCGCCGGCCCAACCCGGGAAGCGCTCGATCCCGTGCGTTTTATCAGTAACCACAGTTCCGGAAAGATGGGGTTTGCCATTGCACAGGCCGCTGCGGCCAGAGGGGCAAACGTTACGCTGATTACGGGCCCCGTCACTTTAGCAACGCCGGGCGGAGTGAAGCGGATTGATGTCAGCAGTGCGCTGGACATGCATCAGGCCGTGATGAGCGAGGCTCCGCGTGCGCATATCGTTATCGGTTGCGCCGCCGTGGCAGACTACCGCCCCAAATTCGTCGCCGACGAAAAAATCAAAAAGCAGGGTGATGAAATCACTGTCACCATGATAAAAAACCCGGATATTATCGCTGATGTCGCCGCGCTGGATGAAAATCGGCCTTATGTTGTCGGGTTTGCTGCCGAAACCCAGAATGTGGAAGAATACGCCCGGCAAAAGCTGGCGCGTAAAAAGCTGGATCTGATCTGCGCGAATAACGTTTCCCTTTCCGGGCATGGTTTTAACAGTGAAACCAATGCATTACATCTTTTCTGGCAGGACGGGGACAAGCAGTTGCCGCAATGCGACAAGCATCTTCTTAGCCAAAACTTAATCGACGAGATTGTCAGCCGTTATGATGAAAAAAATCGACGTAAAGATTGTTGACCCACGCATTGGTCAGCAATTCCCCTTACCAACCTATGCAACGCCGGGTTCCGCCGGACTGGATTTGCGCGCCTGTCTGGATCAGGCGATCGAATTAAAAGCCGGTGAAACCACGCTGATCCCAACCGGACTGGCGATTCATATTGCCGATACCAATCTGGCGGCCATGGTGCTGCCGCGCTCTGGTCTCGGTCATAAACACGGCGTAGTACTGGGTAATCTGGTTGGCCTGATTGACTCTGACTATCAGGGACAGTTGATGGTTTCCGTCTGGAACCGTGGTCAGCAGACATTCACCATTGAACCGGGCGAACGTATCGCGCAGATGGTTTTCGTCCCTGTCGTTCAGACCGAATTTAATCTGGTCGAAGATTTTGTCAGCAGCGAACGGGGAGAAGGGGGGTTCGGCCATTCTGGTCGTAGCTAACACGCACGGCCTCCTGTTACGATGAAAAATATATAAGCCACAGCGCGTTATCGCGACTGTGGCGTTAGTGACTGTTTGTCAGTCAAATTTTTAGCAAGGGTCTTTTCATACATGGCAGAAAAAGAAAATACGAAAAGGAATCGTCGCGAGGAAATTTTGCAGGCGCTGGCGCAAATGCTGGAATCCAGTGACGGTAGCCAACGTATCACCACGGCGAAACTGGCTGCCAACGTTGGGGTATCTGAAGCGGCGCTTTACCGGCACTTTCCCAGTAAAACGCGTATGTTTGACAGTCTTATCGAGTTTATCGAGGACAGTCTGACCACTCGCATCAACCTGATTCTGCAAGATGAAAAAGATACGTTTAACCGTCTGCGTTTGATTTTATTGCTTATTCTGGGGTTTGCAGAGCGTAATCCGGGTTTGACACGCATCATGACCGGTCACGCGTTGATGTTTGAACAGGATCGTTTGCAGGGTCGCATCAATCAACTGTTCGAGCGTATCGAATCGCAGTTGCGTCAGGTCTTACGTGAGCAAAAGTTGCGGGATGGCAAAGGCTTTCAACATGACGAAACGCTGCTGGCCAGTCAATTACTGGCGTTTTGCGAAGGTATGCTCTCACGTTTTATTCGCTCCGAGTTCCGCTATCGCCCGACGCAGGAATTTGATACGCGCTGGCCTCTGCTCGCCGCACAGTTGTACTAGCGTTCTTTTTCTGTCGGTCAATTCCCGCCAGAAGCGTCTCTGGCGGAGCCACATCAACAGGCCATCATTAAATGCCGTATTGTTCGCGGTATTCTTTCACCGCTGTCAGGTATGCGGCCATCTCCGGTTTTTCCGCCAGATACGCGATCAGATCTTTCAGGGTAATGATGGAAATCACCTTACACTGGTAATCTCGCTCCACTTCCTGAATAGCCGAAATCTCGGCGCGTCCGCGCTCCTGACGATCCAGCGCAATCATGATCCCGGCCAGCGTGGCGCCATGGGCCGTAATGATTTCCATCGATTCGCGGATCGCGGTGCCCGCGGTGATCACATCGTCCACCAGCATCACGCGTCCCTGTAACGGGCTGCCGACCAGACTGCCGCCTTCGCCATGATCTTTGGCTTCTTTACGGTTAAAGCAGTATGGGATATCACGTTCATGATGTTCTGCCAGCGCCACTGCCGTGGTGGTTGCAATCGGAATACCTTTGTAAGCCGGCCCAAACAACAAATCGAATTCAATGCCTGAATCTACCAGCGCTTCTGCATAAAAACGCCCCAGCAATGCCAGGTCGCGCCCGGTATTAAACAATCCGGCATTAAAGAAATAAGGGCTGATACGTCCCGACTTCAGCGTAAATTTACCGAATTTCAATACCTGTTTGCTGAGCGCAAATTCAATAAACTGGCGCTGATAGGCTTTCATTACTGCATCTCCTCGTCTTACGGGTTAATAGATTTGTTGTGCATCACGGCCACATCGATAAAAGACAGACCATAAAAAAGCGACCAACAGGTCGCTTTAAGAAAATCAATCGGCTAACGCCGCTTTCTGTGCCTGAATGATGCTCCCGATCCCCTCGCGGGCCAATGCCAACAAGGACAACAGCTCTTCGTGGGTGAACGGTTCACCTTCCGCGGTACCCTGCACTTCAATCATGCGGCCGTCTTCGGTCATCACCACATTCATATCGGTTTCCGCGGCAGAATCTTCCACATATTCCAGATCGCACACCGCCTCGCCGTTGACGATACCCACAGATACCGCTGCCACCATGCCTTTCAGCGGATTTTTCTTCAGTTTGCCACTGGCGACCATCTGATTCAGCGCGTCGGCTAGCGCTACGCAAGCGCCGGTAATGGAGGCCGTTCGCGTACCGCCATCCGCTTGCAGCACGTCGCAATCCAGCGTAATGGTGTACTCGCCCAACACTTTGAGATCGAGAGCCGCGCGCAGAGAACGGGCAATCAGGCGCTGAATCTCCAGCGTCCGTCCGCCCTGCTTGCCTTTGGCCGCTTCACGCGCATTGCGGCTATGCGTCGCGCGCGGCAGCATGCCGTACTCGGCGGTCACCCAGCCCTGGCCTTGCCCTTTCAGAAAACGCGGCACGCCCTCTTCAACCGTGGCATTACATAAAACTTTGGTATCGCCAAACTCGACCAGAACCGATCCTTCGGCATGTTTTGTGTAATGGCGGGTCAACTTGAGGGGTCGTACTTGTTGTGCACTTCGGCCTGTAGGGCGCATGGCTCATCTCCGGCGGGTAAAGGTAACTGGCGCGCATTATACGGCCTTAGCGGCGCAATGCCTATCTTGCCTTGCGGCACACGGTTATAATTTAAGGGATGCCGGGCTTTGCAGTCGATCATCGCCATCAGCCATACCATGACTGGAATGAGGGAGATAGCCAGCGCGGCGGCCATCTGAAAGATAAAAGGCATAAACATGAGCGAACCTCAGCAGCAGACCCGACAACATGAGAAAAAAATCCCCTGGCAGCAACAGGGGAGTACGCCCGATTATCGTTTCTCTCTGGCGAACGAGCGAACTTTTCTCGCCTGGATCAGAACGGCACTGGCGTTTCTCGCCGGCGCTATCGCTATCGATCAGTTTGCCCTGACGCTGGCGCCAACCGTTGTCCGCGAAGGGATGGCGATCTTCCTGTCGCTCGCGTGCGCGTTATTGACCTGGATGGCTTATCGTCGTTGGGTTGCCAACGAGCTGGCCATGCGCACCGGGAAAAACCTGCCATACACCCGATTGTTGCTGGTTATCACCGTGTTTGTCATCGGGATTGCCGTGATTCTGACCCTGCTGATTTTCATGGTTTAATCAAGAGTGAACATGGATACCGACGCCGCGCCGCACGATCCGGGCCTGCAACAGGAAAGAACCGCGCTGGCCTGGTCACGGACCGCATTCCTGCTGTTAGTCAACAGCCTGCTATTGCTGAAAGCAGGATTAACGTTATCCAGCCCCGGATTTATTTCCGGCGGTGCGCTGCTATTCCTGGTCACACTGGCCATGTATGCCTGGTCGGCCATCAGACTACGCCTCATCCTGCGCTCCCACTCACCGTGTTCACGGTTTTCCATCCGTATGATGCGCGGCTTTACGTGCGCGATTATCGTCACTGCGTTACTGGTTGCCCTGATTAACCTGCTGACGCTGCTAACGTCTAACTGACTAAAAGAACAAAAAATCATACCACCTCCGGGTATAACCTCAGGCTATACCCTACCCATGAACAAGTATTCGTCAGTGATGATGCATCATGAAATATTCTTCTCATCACCCCATATTTTGATGAGAAAAGCGTCATGTTGATTCCACCGCCTTACCTGCCCGCTACCGGTAATGAGATTGAATCCCTGGTTCTGACGATGCCTGTCACCGTCACGCTATATCAGCGTCTGATGGGGACTTCCGCGTGTGATGCCATCGGCATAAATGCAAAGCCGGCATGACAGGAGGAAGGTCAACGATGCGAGACATGCAAATTGAAATCGTCAAGCTACCTTTAGCACGGCCTCTCTCTATTTCATGCCATACCCGCAACGCGGTCACCGTGGTGCGCGTCACGCTGGAAGAACGGGGGTTCATCGGGCAAGGAGAATGCACGCCCAATTTCCCTAACGGCGAATCGCCGGAAAGCGTGTCTCATCAATTGCAAACGATCGCTCAGGCCGTAGAAAACGGACTGACTCCCGACGCGCTACAGGACATATTGCCGCCGGGCGCGGCCAGAAACGCGCTGAACTGCGCGCTCTGGCGACTCAAAGCCGCGTTAAACAAGCAGACCCTGTGGCAGTGTCTCGACATTCAACCGCCTGCATCGGTCATCAGTGCGGAAACCCTGTCTCTCGACAGTATGGAAAACATGGCGATAGCCGCCGCAGAGGCCGTTTCTCACGGGGCGCTATTGCTGAAAATCAAACTGGATCGCGAACTGATTCTGGAAAAGGTGGCCGCCATTCGTCAGGCCGCCCCGAATGCCATGCTGATGATTGATGCTAACGGCGCATGGAGCGGTCTGGATCTCGGCAGCCTGTTCAACGCGCTGACGAAATACCAGATTGCCATGGTGGAGCAGCCGCTTCCGGCAGGTAAAGATGATGATTTATTGCGCCTTACCCATCCCATTCCGGTCTGTGCGGACGAAAGCTGCCGCCACAGCGCTGACATTGCCAGACTGCGTAGCCGCTACGACATGATCAATATCAAGCTGGATAAATGCGGCGGTATTACCGAAGCGCTGGCCATGGTGGAAGAAGCGAAACTTTACGGCATGCGGATCATGGTTGGCTGCATGCTGGGCTCATCTATGGCGATGGAGGCCGCGCTGCCTCTCACCACGTTCGCGGAACACGTCGACCTCGACGGCCCGATCTGGCTTGCGGCCGACAGTTCACCCTATCTGACCTATAACCTCGGCCGTATCTGGCTATGACGCAACCAACCGGAGTGACCATGACGGATATCACGCAAACGGGTGCCGTAACCGCCACGACACCCGATAAAGCCACCAGACCGGTGCTGGAAATCAACGATCTGAGCGTTAGCTTTAGCGGACGCTCCGGTACGCATCAAGCGCTGAAAGGCGTTTCCTTCACGTTGAATAAGGGGGAAGTCGTCGCCGTGGTCGGGGAAAGCGGCTCAGGCAAATCCGTCACGTCGCTAACCGTGATGGGCCTGCTGGCAGATTCAGCCAACATTGAGCGGGGCAACATCAATTTTACCGCCCGCGACGGACGGCAGCACAACCTGCTCACGCTGAAAGCGGAGCAGCGTCGCCAGCTGCGTGGCCGCGAAATCGCCATGATCTTTCAGGAGCCGATGACCTCACTGAATCCGGTACTGAAGGTTGGCGACCAGTTGACGGAGGCGTTGCGCGATCATCAGATTTGCGATGCCGCCGGCGCGGATAAGAAAGCGCGCGAACTGCTGCGTAAGGTACGCATCGCCGACGTTGATCGGGTCATGAAAAACTACCCCCATTCGCTGTCCGGAGGTATGCGCCAGCGTGTCATGATTGCGCAGGCGCTGGCCTGCGATCCGCAGTTGCTTATCGCCGATGAACCGACAACCGCGCTGGACGTCACCGTTCAGGCTCGCATTCTGCAAATCCTGCGCGATCTGCAACAGCAGAGCGATATGGCCGTACTGTTTATTACCCACGATATGGGCGTAGTGGCGGAAATTGCCGATCGCGTTGTGGTGATGTATCGCGGTGAAGTGGTGGAACAGGGCAGCGTTGAGCAGATTTTCGCCGATCCCCAACATCCTTATACTCAGTCATTGCTGGCCGCCGTGCCCAAACTGGGCGATATGCGCGAAAGCGCCTGGCCCAAACGTTTTCCACTGCTTGGCCAATTGTCCGGCCATGATGACAGCGAGCAGATCACGGCCCGCTACGACGCCGAACCGCTGCTGGATATTCGTGGCCTGCGCGTCTATTACCCGGTACGCACCGGCATTCTCTCCAGCGTGACGCACCATGTTCATGCTGTAGAACAAATTGATTTTAACGTCTGGCCGGGGGAAACGCTGGCCATCGTCGGGGAAAGCGGCTGCGGTAAATCCACCACCGGACGGGCGCTGTTGCGTCTGACGCAAAGTGAGGCGGAGAGCATTCATTTCCAGGGCAAAGAGATTTCCCAGATGAAGGATAACGAATTCCAGCCGCTACGCCGTGAAATGCAGATGGTC
This sequence comes from Brenneria roseae subsp. roseae, assembly GCF_003115845.1. Classification (GTDB taxonomy): domain Bacteria; phylum Pseudomonadota; class Gammaproteobacteria; order Enterobacterales; family Enterobacteriaceae; genus Brenneria; species Brenneria roseae. Next base: position 67,347 of record NZ_KZ819028.1, read on the forward strand.
TTTCAGGATCCGTATGCCTCGCTGAACCCCCGCCTCACGGTCGGCTTCACCATTGCCGAGCCACTTCTGCTGCACGGTCTGGTGAAATCACTGGAAGAAGCGACGCCGCAGGTTCAGGCGCTGCTGAAAAGCGTCGGTCTGCTGCCGGAACATGCTCGCCGTTATCCTCATGAATTCTCCGGCGGGCAGCGGCAGCGTATCGCCATTGCCCGCGCAATGGCGTTGCAGCCGCAAATCATCATCGCCGATGAGGCCGTCTCCGCGCTGGATGTGTCCATTCAGGCTCAGGTCGTCAATCTGATGATGGATTTGCAGAAAAATACCGGGGTGGCGTGGATTTTCATCTCTCACGACATGGCCGTCGTCGAGCGCATCGCCAACCGGGTTGCCGTGATGTACCTCGGTCAGATTGTGGAAATCGGGCCGCGTCAGTCGGTATTCAACGCGCCACAGCATCCCTATACCCGTCGCCTGCTGGCTTCGGTACCCATTGCCGACCCCATGCAGCGCGGCGGGCGTGAACTTGATGACAGCGAGATCCCCTCTCCGCTGCGTAAAGCGGACGAGACCGTGACAAAAACACGCTATCGACAGGTCGCGCCGCACCATTGGGTGGCAGACAGCGAATTCGCGGCCTGACACCAAAGACGACTTTTTTATTGCTAACCAGGAGAGACACCATGAAGCCATTACTTCGCCGTTCCGCCGCCGCCCTCGGGCTCTCACTGTGTCTGGCAGCTGTTGCCCAGGCACAGGATCTTCGCATTTCCATCTACGCCGATATTACCGGGCTGGACCCGCACGACACTTCGGATACGCTGAGTTACTCCATCCAGAGCGGTATCTTCGAACGCCTGTTCCAGTTCGATGACAAGATGAAGCTGGTCCCCAGACTGGCTACCGATTACACCAGCAACACGGACGCCACCGAGTTTGTGATCAACCTGCGCGAGGGCATCACTTTTCAGGACGGGACGCCGTTCAATGCCGATGCGGTAAAAGCCAATCTTGAACGTCTGGCCGATCAGAGTAAAGGACTGAAACGCAACAGCCTGTTCAACATGGTGAAAACGGTCACCGTAATCACCCCGACACAGGTAAAAATCGATCTGAACAAGCCATTCGGCGCTTTTGTGAACACGCTGGCCCACCCGTCAGCCGTTATGCACAGCCCGGAAGCCCTGAAAAAATACCCGGATGAAGCACAGTTGCGCCTTAATCCGGTGGGAACCGGTCCGTTCAAATTCAGCGCATGGCAGCAAGGCAAAGATGTGAAGCTGGTGAAATATGACAACTACTGGCAGAAGGGCTGGCCGAAAGTCGATAGCGTAACGTTCTTCCCGGCGCCGGAAGACTCTACCCGCGTCGCGTCGCTGAAATCCGGTCAGGTCGATGCCATCTACCCGCTGCCGTCCGATCTGCTGAACGCGGTGCAAAGCGACGGCAAGCTGGCGGTACAGCGTGATGAAGGTATTTATCTCTACTACATGTCGCTCAACACCCAGCACAAACCGTTGCAGGATGTGCGCGTGCGTCAGGCCATCAACTATGCCATCAACCGCGATATGTGGTTGAAAGTCGGATTCGCCGGCATGGGCGTACCCGCCACCTCGGCCATGCCGCCTAACGTCCAGTTCTATCAGCAGCAAACCACGCCGGATTACAGCTATAACCCGGAAAAAGCCAAAGCGCTGCTGAAAGAAGCCGGTTACGCCAACGGGCTCGATCTGAAACTGTGGACCACCAACCGCACGGATTACATCCGTAGCGCGCAGTTCTTCAAACAACAGTTGGCCCAGGTCGGCATCCGCGCCACCGTCACGCCAATGGACTCCGGCGCGCGCAACGCCAAACTCTGGGGAGTGAAGGATCCGAAACAGGCGGAATATGACCTCTATTATGGCGCATGGTCAACCTCAACCGGGGATGCCGACTGGGCGCTGCGCCCGCTGTTCGCCACCGAATCCTGGGTGCCGACCGCCTACAACGTCTCTTACTACAGCAATGCTGAGGTCGATAAGGCCATTATGGCCGGCCTGCAAACCGCCGATCCGGCGAAACGCGCCATAGCGTATGCGCAAGCGCAGAAGCTGATTTGGCAGGATGCGGCCGTCGCCTTCCTGGGCGCACCGGATAATCTGGTGGGTAAAGTGAAAAATCTGTCCGGCGTTTACATACTGGCCGATGGTTCGCTGATCTTCGATCAGGCGGAATTCAAGTAATCATCCAGGGGGAAAACCATGCTTGCCTATATCGCCCGACGTTTGCTGGAAATGATCCCGGTTCTGCTGGTGATCTCCCTGTTAGTGTTCGGTTTTATCAAACTGCTGCCGGGCGATCCGGCACGCATCTACGCCGGGTCGGATGCCTCGATTGAAGCGGTAGAGGCAGCGCGCCAGCAATTAGGGCTGAACGACCCTCTGCCACAGCAGTACATCAACTGGCTCGGCGGTTTGTTCAAGGGCGATCTCGGGGTCACTTACCGTACCCAGCAACCCGTTGCAGAGGTGATTAGTAAAAGCTTTATGCCGACGATGTGGCTGGCCCTGGCCGGGTTTGCCTGGTCGGTGGCGCTGGGTCTGCTGATTGGCGTGGTTTCTGCGCTGAAACGGGGGAAATGGCAGGATTGGACGCTGATGAGCGTTGCCGTCGGCGGTATCTCCATGCCGCCGTTCTGGCTGGGCCTGTTATTGATTCAGTTTGTTGCCATGCCGTTCGGGGTCTTTTCCGTCAGCGGCTTTAATCAGCCCAGCGATATTATTCTGCCTGCGTTGACGTTGGGCGCCTCGGTGGCCGCGGTGATGGCGCGCTTTACCCGCTCTGCTTTTCTGGAAGTCGCGCAGGAAGATTATGTGCGTACCGCCCGTTCCAAAGGGCTACGCAATCGGCTGGTCACGTGGAAACACGTGATGCGCAACGCGCTGATCCCGGTGATTACCATGCTGGGATTACAGTTCGGTTTTCTGCTCGGTGGTTCAATCGTAGTGGAAAGCGTGTTCAGTTGGCCGGGCCTCGGCTGGCTGCTGATCGAATCCATCAAAACACAGGATCAACCCGTCATTCAGGCATTGGTGATGCTGTTTGTGTTTGAGTTTATTGTGATTAACCTGTTGGTGGACCTGCTGTACGCGGTGGTCAATCCGGCGATTCGCTTACGTTAGGAGACAAGATGAAACTCCCTTCCGAGCCCGCCGTGGCGGCTATCACGCTTGATAACGATACGATCCGTTCGCCATGGCGCGATTTCGCTCAGGTGTTTATTCATAACCCGATGGCGCTGGCTTCCAGCGGGTTTATTCTGCTGTTGGTGCTGGTCGCGATCTTCGCCCCTTGGCTGGCGCCGTGGGATCCCTCGGAACCGGACTGGATGGCGCTCGCCTCGCCGCCATCGGCCGCCCACTGGATGGGCACCGACGACCTCGGGCGTGACGTAATGAGCCGGATCATCTACGGCGCGCGCATCTCTTTGTATATCGGCATTTTCTCGGTCACGCTGGGCATGCTGGCGGGCATCGCCCTGGGGTTGCTGGCAGGCTACTACGGACGCTGGGTGGACATGCTCATTATGCGCGGTTCCGATGTGCTGTTCGCCTTCCCCGGCATGCTGCTGGCGATTGCCGTGGTGGCGATTCTGGGGCCGGGACTGAACAACGTTATCATCGCCGTCGCTGTCTTCAGCGTGCCGGTATTCGCCCGTATTGTACGCGCCTCCACGCTGTCGCTGAAACAGGCGGCATATGTTGAAGCGGTACGCTGCGCTGGCGCATCGGATCGTATTATCCTGATGCGTCATATTCTTCCCGGCACGCTGCCTAACGTTATCGTCTATTTCACCATGCGTATCGGCACCAGCATCCTGACCGCCGCCGGTCTCAGTTTTATTGGCCTTGGCCCGGAGCCGGACGTGCCCGAATGGGGCAATATTCTGGCCATGAGCCGCAGCCTGATGATGGCGGGCGCATGGCACGTCAGCGTTTTCCCCGGCATGGCGATATTTTTCACCGTACTGGCCTTTAACCTGTTGGGGGACGCACTGCGTGATACGCTTGACCCCAAACTGAAAAGTTAAGGAAGCGTGATGACAGCTTACCAGCAGCAACAGCTCGACCTGCTCATACGCCGGTGGCGGACACAGAAACAGCTGGGGACGCCGCGCTCGGCCAGCGGGCCATACAACAGCATTAGCGATGTCGCTGGCGTTCGTATCGGGCACAGTACGCTGGCAGCCGGCGAAATTCAGACGGGCGTCACCGCGATTGTGCCCTCAGACGCCAATCTGTTTACGCATCCCCTGCCCTGCGGCGCGGCGGTACTGAACGGTTTTGCCAAACCGATCGGACTGGTTCAGATTGAGGAACTGGGTCTGTTGCAAACGCCCATTCTGCTCAGCAATACGCTGGCGGTCGGCACCCTGTTCACCGCGCTGACACGCCACGCCATTGCACAAAATCCCGAATTAGGACGCTCCCAGCCCACGGTCAATCCGCTGGTGCTGGAATGCAATGACGGCTGGCTGAATGACATTCAGGCATTGGCCGTCACCGAACACATGGCGCAGAACGCGTTGCGGGAAGCCGGAGAAACGTTCAACCGCGGTAGCGTCGGCGCCGGACGCGGCATGAGCTGCTTTGGCCTGAAAGGCGGCATCGGCACCGCGTCGCGTCTGGTTCCTGAACTCAACGCAACGCTGGGTGTATTGGTGCTGGCCAATTTCGGTACGCTTTCCGCGCTGACGCTGGATGGCGTACAGGCGGGAGAGGCCATTGCCTCTTTATTATCGCCGGAGCCGACACCACAGAAAGATGCCGGTTCGATCATCATTATTATGGCAACCGACGCGCCGCTGGATGCACGTCAGCTTCGGCGCATCGCCAAACGTGCCGGCGCCGGTTTAGGCCGGCTGGGCAGCTATTGGGGCCACGGTTCCGGTGATATTGCCGTAGCATTTTCCACGCAGCCACACCCGCAACCGCCCGAAGACGCCCGGCTGGAAACGCTGTTGAGCGCCGCCGCCGACGCCACTGAACACGCGGTGCTCGACGCCATGCTCAGCGCGGATGCGGTGACCGGCTTTCGCGGACATCATCGCCCGGCATTACGTCAGGTGCTGGACCGTCTGGCCGCTAATTTATCTGAGTAAGGAACAGGATATGAAAATTTTTATTTCCGCAGACATTGAAGGCGTTGCCGGGGTTATGCGCCCGGAACAGTGCAGCCCCGGCACCGCCGAGTACCAACTGGCTCGCGGGCTGATGGAACAGGAAGTCAATGCCGCCATTGACGGCGCCTTCGCGGGGGGCGCGACCGAGGTGGTCGTTGCCGACAGCCACGCCGCCATGGTGAATCTGCGGGCGGAAAACATCGATTCCCGCGCGCGTCTGGTGCAGGGGAAGCCGCGTGGCTTATCCATGGTGGAAGGGCTGGAACAACAGCAGTATGACGGCATGATGTTCATCGGTTATCACAGCGCCGCCGGGGAATTTGGCGTACTGGCCCATACCATCAACGGTCGGGCGTTTTACCGGGTACACATTAACGGCGAAGTCATGGCCGAGAGTGATATTTATGCCGCCGCCGGCGCCGAGCAACACACGCCACTCTTGCTGGTCAGCGGCGACGATACGCTGCAACAGTGGATCGCCCGCTATTATCCCGCCACCCACTATGCCTGTGTGAAACGCGCCATTTCCCAACACGCAGCGGAATCATCAAGCCCGGAAATCGCCCGTCAGACCATCCGACAGGCGGCCATGAAGGCAGTCAGCCACGCGCATCACACCATCACCTCGCGTATTCAGGCTCCGTACCATCTTGAGTTGATGGTGGCAAAACCGGTGCTGGCCGATCTGTTTTGTCTGATCCCTTGCGTAAAACGTCAGGATGCGATTACCGTCAGTTATACCGCGCAAACCATGGCGGAAATTGTTAGCCTGTTAAGCGCTTTTTCCTATCTGGCGACAACGCAAAACTGACCCAATGCCGTATCCACAGACATGATGAAAAGCACAGAGACCGTAGAAGGAAATACCGGCGACAGCCGGGAAGCGTAGAAATGACGAACCCAATAAGAGGCGGCATGACCAAACCAGTGATTGTGATCCACGGCGGCGCCGGCGCATTGACCCGCTCGGCGATGAGCGCGGAAAAAGAGCAGCGCTATCTGGCTGCATTGACGGATATCGTCGCCCGTGGGCAGCGTATTCTGGCGCGATACGGCAGCGCGCTGGATGCGGTGACCGAAGCCGTCCGGCTGTTGGAAGAGTGCCCGTTGTTCAACGCCGGCCACGGTTCGGTATTCACTCACAACGAAACCCACGAACTGGATGCCAGCATCATGGATGGACGCAGCCTGGATGCCGGGGCGGTCTGTTGTGTCAGCCATATCCGCAATCCGGTATTGGCGGCCAGAACGGTGCTGGAACAGAGTCAGCATGTCATGTTTACCGCTGAAGGCGCGGAAGCGTTCGCCCGCCAGCACAACCTTGACATGGTCGAACCGGCGTTTTTCTCGACTGAAGAGCGACGCCGGCAATTGCATCACGCACAAGCCGGAGCAGGTAACGTCGTACTGGATCATGATGGTCAGGCTAACGATCCTATCGATCCCGATCGCAAGTTCGGCACCGTAGGCGCCGTGGCGCTGGACAGCATGGGTAATCTGGCGGCGGCGACCTCAACCGGCGGCATGACCAACAAACAGGCCGGACGCGTAGGCGATAGTCCAATCATCGGTGCAGGTTGCTACGCCAATAACCGAACAGTAGCCGTGTCTTGTACCGGAACCGGGGAAGTATTTATGCGCACCGTCGCCGCCTACGACGTCTCGGCGCTGATGGACTATGCCGGGCTTACGCTGGAACAGGCCGGTAATCGTGTGGTGATGGAGAAGCTGGTGCAGTTGGATGGCAGCGGTGGGTTAATTGCGGTCGATCGCAACGGCAATATTGCGCTGCCGTTTAACAGTGAAGGGATGTACCGCGGCTACGGCTATGTTGGGGAAACGCCTGTCGCGGCGATTTACCGCTGAGCGCGGCGAATAACCGATCTGCCGCGCCAACGATACCGTTACGGATTCGGCCGGCGTTCTGCGCCATCATAGTGCGCCGTGCGCCACCAGTATGCATACAACCACCGTTGCCCAACCTTTAGCTCTCGTCCTCAATCTCTCCACCCGCTCCGTGTCGGTAAGCGTCACGGTATTGCCGGGAAATGGCGTAATAATTGCATTGTATAGATATCGTCCGAACCTTTCTCACGGCATCACACCGAAGAAACACCCGTTGCAACCGGAGCATGTGACCATGCGCTTACGCCACATTGAAATCTTTCAGGCCATTATTCAGGCTGGCACGATCAGCGGCGCCGCGCGCCTGCTCAATGTTTCTCAACCTAACGTCAGCCGGGTTCTCAGCCACGCGGAGCAACAGCTTGGTTTCGCATTGTTCGAGCGACACGCTCAGGGCATGGTTGCGACGCTTGAAGGCCGCCGCTTAATCCCCAAAGTACAGGAGTTGTTCAGCCAGTTACAAAACATTAGCCAGTTGACCGAACAAATCAAAACCGGCAAAGAACAATCGGTTCGTCTGGGCGCGGCCCATGCGTTCGGGCAAATGATCGTTGCGCCCGCGCTGGTAGAGTTTCGCAGGCAGGCTACTCTGGTGAATGTCGAACTGGTTACGGAACATTTCAATACCCTGTGCCAAAACATTCTGCAAAACCAGCTCGATTTTGCGCTGATATTTGGGCAACAGGTCCCTGCCGAATTTCTGGCAGAGCCGCTGTTTCAATCATCCATGGTGGCGCTGCTTCCTAAGGACAGCCCGATAACCGGGCCGGTTTCTCTGGAATGGCTATGCAACAACAACCTGCTAATGATGCAGCTACAGGATCCGCTCGGACAGGTGCTGCATCGGGCAATGCGTGACAAAGCCCTGAAACCTTCGACCTCGTTATACATCAAAACGTATTCCGTGATTGCCGATATGGTGCTGGCCGGCGGAGGCGTGGGCGTTGTGGATCTTTTTACCGCCTGTCGCTACGCCGATCAGCTTAAGATCGTACCGATTGATCAGCCTTTGCCGTTTGAAGTCACACTGATTAGCCGGCGTGATAACCCTCAGTCGCGGGCAACGTTGCAGTTGAAACAGATAATGAAGAGTAAATGTTGGGAAATCGCCCGCCAAAACGAAGCGCTGTTGCATGCGGCGTAAACCGACAAGTGAGCTGGGATAACAGCACATTATGAGTACTTATCCACAACCAATAAGACGATTCACTATCGTCCGACGGCGTAGTTGTAGATTTTGTCCTACCTTGTCCCGGTACTCAACGCTATAATCCCTTCATCATTTGCTCTACAGGTATGCACCAATGATTCGCAGCATGACCGCTTACGCCCGGCGAGAAATCAAGGGCGACTGGGGAAGCGCAGCCTGGGAACTGCGTTCTGTTAACCAGCGCTATCTGGAAACCTACATCCGTTTACCAGAACAATTCCGCAGTCTGGAACCTGTTATTCGCGATCGTATCCGTGCACGATTAACCCGCGGAAAAATTGAATGCAACCTGCGTTTCGATCTCGACCCGCGGGCACAAAGTTCGCTGATTTTGAATGAACAGCTGGCAAAACAGCTGGTCAACGCCGCTAACTGGGTAAAAATGCAGAGCGATGAGGGAGAAATCAATCCGGTCGATATTCTGCGCTGGCCCGGCGTGATGGCCGCTGAAGAGCAGGACCTTGATGCAATCAGCGCCGAATTATTACAGGGATTGGATGGCGCGCTGGATGACTTCATCACCGCACGGGAAAGCGAAGGTAACGCGCTGAAAGCGCTGATTGAACAGCGCCTGGCTGGCGTCAGTGCCGAGGTTCTCAAAGTCCGCGCCCATATGCCGAACATCCTGCAATGGCAGCGTGAACGACTGCTGAGCAAACTGGAAGAGGCGCAGGTTCAGTTGGAAAATAACCGACTGGAACAGGAGCTGGTGATGATGGCGCAGCGCGTTGATGTCGCAGAAGAACTGGACAGGCTGGAAGCCCACGTAGCTGAAACCTACAAAATCCTGAAAAAAGAAGAAGCCGTAGGCCGCCGTCTGGATTTCATGATGCAGGAATTCAACCGCGAATCTAACACGCTGGCCTCAAAATCCATTAATTCCGATGTCACAACTTCCGCGATTGAACTGAAAGTGTTGATTGAGCAGATGCGGGAACAGATCCAGAATATCGAATAACTTCCACCCGGTTCCACCGACTGCCACAACGCCCTGTTTTCAGGGCGTTTTTGTTGCCATCAACGTCTACTGCGTACTACCCGAATCCACCGAAATCCACTGTCGAGTGGGTAGTACATTGGGTAGTACAATCGCTTTACAAGCCAAAATGTTCGTTTTATAACCTATATACTATCCACTTTTTCGCGCAGACCACGATTGACGGGCGCTGGCGGAGGCCGCTCTCAGGCCGAAGACGCCCGCAGAAAGGTCAGGAAAGGCGACGATCCTATCGCCGAACGTAAACGCAATCGCCCCGCCAGAATCCATACCGTCGATGAACTGTTTAACGACTGGAAACAGGATTTGGTGCGACGCCTTAAACACCCGCATATCCCACAGCGGATCTTCGCCAGAGAGATCGCGCCACACATTGGCGAGCTGGCGTTAGGCAAGGTCACACCGCTGGACATACGCGCCATCATCCAGCAAATCACCGCCAGCGGCCAGAATATGTAATTGCATAAACAGATCCAGCGCCTGCCGGGAGAGATAGACCACATACGGACGTCCCGCGCCACGGCGGTTGGCTTTCATTTTCTCCGCCGGTATGGTCCATTCGGCATTCACAAAATCGATCTCATCCTAAGTGACGTTAACGATGGAATTTTTTCTGACCAGCGTCAGCATGATGATCTTGAACGCGACTTTGAGCGCATGAGAGGTCTGCGCGCTTTCAACGCCGATGCGGACGCCACCCTACTATTCACCTGCTCACAGTGGTTGCGCAGTATATCGGGCGTGATCTCGCTTAACAGCTTTTTGCCGAACTTCGGAGCGACGTCGCGTTTGATAATGCCCTGTATTATGCAGCGCGTGCTGTCTTTATAGTTGGCGTTATCAAAATTTTTCACGGTAAAAATGACCGGAACAAGATGGAAATCGATAGCAGTCAGAAAACAAAAATCGCCAGTAATCCATATGATTTTGCTGGCGCGGGAGACAGGCGATTTGCGAGGCTTTGGGCTGATGATCAATAGGTTTCATTATATCCATTTGACTGCAATTTTTACGTCAAGAATGACGGTTTATAAAAATCATAAAAAATGACACTCGTACTGAATATATCTCTATTTTTATAAACTACTTTAGCCAGTTCCTGATCACCTTTTTTATAAGTTCCGTGAATTCACTACATAGCATCCACGTTACTGACTCAATTCACGCAGCAGCCTAGTGTTGATATACAGCTTCTCACGACCAACTGTCATTTCCTCCAGCACGCCAATATCTACTAACTGTTTGAGATATGTTGATGCCGTTTGGCGTTTGGCCACACCCCGTTCAACAAGGTTATCGATCCGGCAATACGGCCGCGCAAAAATCGCCTGGATAAGTTCATGGGTGTAGATTTTCGGCAGCTTCTCGCGCACATACGCGGTGGTTTCCGCCATCAATGCCCGGACAACCGATATCTTATCAATCGTCCACCGCGACGTGTTATCCACTGCCTCTAACATAAACAAAATCCACGATTCCCAGTCCCCGTCTTCTGTTACCCTGCGCAGAAATAGGTAGTAATCATCACGCCTTTCTAAGATGAAGCGGGACAAATACAGAATAGGCAGAGAAAGCAATCCAGTCTGAATCAGGTACAGAATATTCAGGATACGGCCCGTTCGTCCGTTTCCGTCAGGGAACGGGTGGATGCACTCAAACTGATAGTGCGCAATAGCCATTTTCACCAACGGATCTAAATCATCATCACCGTGTATAAACCGCTCCCAGTTCGCCAGTAAGTTACGAATGGCGTCCTCACCCACCGGCGGCGTGTATACCACGTTATTATTCTGATCACGCAATACCGTACCCGGCGTTTTCCTGATATCGGTTTGCACTGCGCGTAATTTGGTGCAGATAGTTACCGCTGTATTTGTGCAGAGTGGATTGTCCTCAAGGTGGATATAGCCATCATAAAGCGCAGTACGATAGCGCAGCGCTTCTTTGGTGGCCGGATCTGCGCCATCTGCGCGGTCAGCATACTGAAAGAGCTGATCGCTGGTCGTTACGATGTTCTCAATGCGCGAAGAGTCTTTCGCTTCCAGCATCGGAAGGATGTTTATCAACAAACCCTGATCGGGGATCAACTCACCGGCAGTTTTTAACTCTGCGATTGCTGCGCGCGCACTTATGCACGCTTTGAGTACGAGGCGCGTTTCAACGCGCTCCAGATCGGGCGGCAGTATCGGCAACGCGTTGTTAGGGGTTTCTGGATTCCAATTCATATGGTTAAAAAAACCGTTTTCATCGACATATAGTTATAATATGTCGATGCTATGAACATGTCACGCCATCATGTTTAAAAAATCGCGTTTTATCAACACATAGCTGAAATGTGTCGATACCATAAACATGTTCTGTCCGTATGTTTAAAAAAATGCATTTCATCAACACATGGTCGAAACGCGTTTATCGAATAATACCTCTCCGTCACTAAAACCCGCTCTAACAGCCCGATTATACGGGCGGTTTCTTTCTCACAATGTCTCATCATTGATCTCTTTTGCGCAGCGCCTGCATTCCTCAATACCCCCCCTTAGATGCCAGTAGATCATTTCCACCCTTTGTCTTATTCTCATACATCGTCATATGTTCAATAAGGGCGGGTTCATTGGTAGTTAACAAGCTGAGTTTGATGTGCCCTCGCCCAAACAGAACCAAAATGAGTAAACTGACGATAGTCTTTATCGCTGTGGCCGTACATAATCGTTGATTCAGGTAGTCAAAACAGTTCAGGAAAGGGAAGTATTTTGAGGCTTGTCGTTATATTTATTGCTATTGCCGTCCTGCTGCTCAGTGTATTTATGTATATGAGCAATACAGCGCCGTTACCGTGGTGAAGAGGTGTCTGCAAGTATACGTAAGGAAATATTCGAATGAGATTTGAAATGAAGTACGCTACGGCATTCCTGGCGCTAATGGTTGTTGCTGGATGTAGCGCTCAACATGGCGTTAGCGCCAAGAAATCAGTCGGCATGCCTAATCCTGCATCCGTTTATTGCCAGGAAAAAGGCGGCAAGCTGGAGATGGTTGAAATGAATAGCGGCACAGTCGGGTACTGCGTATTGCCAAACGGCGAGCGTATCGAAGAGTGGGCGCTTTACCGTCGAGACCATAATCAATCATAGCCTGCGGTAAGATACTTCTAAGTCAGCCACGATAATATGCCAAGACTCCATCCGATTGCCTGAACGGCGTTCGCATTGATGGCAAACCTGGAAAGTTAGCTGGTATTCAGATCCAGCAACAACGCTCTGATTTATTGCCGTCATCAAAAGAAATTCCGAACAACACCCTCTTCAAGCAATATTAAATGTTATTTTTTCAGTGTATTTATCACTATACCTGACCTGATAAACGACGTTGTAGGCGGTTATTGAGCGACTCAATAAGCAGGACATCTAAAATGGCGTTCCTCTGTTTTTAAGGATTTACAGATCTGTCCATACATGTTGGGATACCGATAACGGGTTTTGATCAGGGGAATGAAATGGGCTTAGTGTTGAAAGCGGTGATCGGTGCGGTTGTTGTTTTGCTCATCGGATACTTATCAAAGACAAAAAATTATTACATTGCCGGACTGGTTCCGCTCTTCCCGACATTTGCCCTTATTGCCCATTACATCGTTGCGACTGAGCGCAATGTCGCCGCACTACGCACCACCATCTTATTCGGCATGTGGGCCATCATTCCTTATTTCGCCTACCTTGCGTCTCTCTGGTACTTAAGCGGCATAACGAAGTTATCCTATTCACTGATCGGTGCTTTAGCCTGCTGGTGTATTACCGCAATAGCTTTGATTGTTATCTGGGGCCGCTGGCATTAAGCGGGTAGATTCACCGCAAAGGCCATACCCGCTGTTTTACCTTAACGAGGGGTACGGCCTTACGTACTGATTAATCTGGCTTAGTAATAACCCAGTAATTTCCACCAAACCAGACCGACGGCGAAAATCAGGATGACGTTGAAGGTGACAATTAAAAAATTAATTTTATAAAAGCGTATACGTTCAAAATATCCCTGAGCAAAATAAATCGGCCCGGGTCCGCCGCCATATTCCGTATTTCCCCACATCAGGTTACTAAAAATACCAAAGCAAATGGCAACCATCATCGGCGGTGCGCCTGCGGCGATTGCCGTCGCGGCAAAGGGAACATACAGCGCCGCAACATGTCCGGAGGCGGTGGCAAAGAGATAATGCACGTAAATATACAGCACACCCAATAAAACAAATGTTTGTATCGAGCCAAAGCCGTGAATGGAACTGCCTAATATCGCGGCCATCCATTTAATGAATCCCAAATCGGATAGTCCGCTGGCGAGGCTGATAATCACGCTAAACCAGATAACGGTATCCCAGGCCGCATAATCTTTTAGCAAATCTTTCCAGTCAACGGCGCGAACAGCGAACAGATACGCGGCCAATCCAAGCCCGACCGAGGTGGCAGATAAACCGGTTATCAGACTGGTTCCCCATCCGATCAGCGCGAGAATAAAGCCAAATGCGACCTTTTTCTCCACCAGCGTCATAGGGCCTAATTCTTCCAGCGAACGACGCCCCATCTCTTTCGCTTCAGGCGTGCGTTTTAGCTCCGGATTGAGAACTTTGTACACCAGCAGCGGCATCAGACAAAAGCAAACCATGGCAGGAACAACCGCGGCGATAAACCAACCCCCCCAGGTAATTTCTATACCCAAAGAGCCTTTCGCCAGGCTGCTGACCAGCGGGTTTGCCGCCATCCCCGTGAGGAAGATTGCACCAGTAATCGGCGTAAACTGAAAACAGACCATGGTGAGAAAATCACCGATCTTCTTCCCGGTTTCGCCGGGGGCTGATCCCAATACGCCGTTAATCGAACGTGCAATCGGGAAAATGATCCCGCCGGAACGCGCGGTTACCGAAGGCATGGCGGGCGCCATGATCAAATCGGATATCCCTAACGAATAGGCGATACCGAGACTGCTTCCGCCGAATAATGAAAGCATTTTATACGCTATCCGTTTTCCCAGGCCCGATGTCACAAAACCAAGAGAAAGAATGTAGGCGCAAAAGATTAACCATACGGTTCCACTGGAAAAACCGGATAAGGCTTTTGCTTCCGTTAACGTATTAGTGAAAATTGTCACACAAAGCGCAATTAACATAACCGCGCCAGAGGGTAATGGCTGTGTCAAAATTGCAGCGATAGTCGCGGCAAAAATAGCAAACATGTGCCATGCCTGAGGCGTAAGACCTTCCGGGATAGGACACAGCCAGATTATTCCGCCGATGGCGACAGGAATAATCGCGGCAATGATCTTTTTCCCCGTAGATGATCCAGATGACATCATCATCTCCTCAATCGCTAGGTAGTTTGATTTTCGTGAATTAATTCCGGCTGGCTGAACTTTTTAATACCTGATCAACCATGGCTGGCGCCATGCCAAGGTAATTAGCGGGATTCGTCAGTTGCTCAATTAATTCAGCGTCAAGACGGCTGGAAACGCCGGGCATGGCATTCAACACATCGGCAAGGCGACCGCCTTTCTCATTCACAATGCGGCAGGCGTCATAAACGATATCGTGCGCATCCTGACGGCCAATATAAGGCGCCAGCCCCATCATCACGGCTTCCGCGACAATCAGCCCTTTGGTCATATCAAGGTTTCTGGCCATGGCGTCTTCATCCACGATCAGTCCGCCCAACATAAACTTGGCCTGATGCAGCGCGCCTGCCGTCAGCACGAAACTTTCAGGAATGGCGATCCATTCGGCGTGCCAGGGGCCGGTCGCGCGTTCCAAATCCTGTACCATGGCATCCAGCATCAATCCCGCCTGTTGGCGTACACCTTTGGCGCAGGCCAGCATCAATTCGCTGGAGATAGGATTGCGCTTTTGCGGCATGGTGCTGCTGGCTCCACGGCCTTTTACGAAGGGTTCGTACAGTTCCCCAAATTCGTTGGAGGCCATCAGCATGACGTCATACGCAATCTTGCCCAGCGAACCGGTGATTAACGCCAATAAGTTGACCGCTTCGGCAAATCCATCGCGCGCAACGTGCCAGGTTGAAACCGGAACCCCCAGGCCAAGCTCTTCCATCATGGCTTGTTGTACTTCCAACCCTTTATCGCCCAGAGAAGCAAGCGTGCCGGCGGCCCCCGCGAATTCACCAACCAGAATGCGCGGACTGGCTTGCTGAAGGCGCTCTTCATGACGATCAAAAATATCGAGCCAGATGGCGACCTTGTAGCCAAACGTTACGGGCAAGGCTTGCTGCAAGTGGGTACGGCCGGCCATCGGCGTATTGCGGTAACGCAGCGCCAGATCGGCCAGCGTGCCGCGCAGCGTTTTAATATCCGTCTTGATGAGTTCAAAAGCGTCCCGGATTTGCAGCACTACGGCGGTATCCATAATATCCTGGGTGGTCGCGCCCCAATGGACATAACCACCGGATTCACCCGCCTGCTTAGAGATTTGATGTACCAGCGGAAGGATGGGATAACCGACTATTTCTGTTTCATGGCGCAGCAGCTCAAAATCAAGCGTATCGGCATCGCATTTAGCCGCGATTTCCTGCGCAGCGGCTTCAGGGATAACACCGCAGCGAGCCTGGGCTTTAGCCAGCGCGATTTCCACTTCCACGTATTTGCGGATCAGCTCGCGATCGTCAAAAACAGCGCGCATTTCCGGGGTGCCGAAAGCATCACGAAATAAAACTGAATCAAGTACATTCGAGGCCATAAAAGAATCCTTGATAAATCATAAGGGTGATAAAATACGGCATGCCTTACTCCGGAACGCGGCTACAATCAGTTGAATGCCGCATGACGATAAGACATGCGCAGTCAGATTAAATGACCGTACAACTGTAAATGTACGTACATTTAATATGTACAGACAAAATAGAATGTACGGACATTTAAAGGGAAGTATTTTTGCATCCCTTTGTGATGTGGATCATTAATATTTATTGAAGCCGTTACCTATGAAAGAGTCTTTGTATAAGCGTATTTCGCGTGAACTGATTCAAAACATCGCGTCCGGCCGGTTCCCGGCAGGCACGCTCCTGCCGTCCGAATTGGAATTGTGCGAGCAGTATCAGGTTAGCCGCCACACGGTACGCGAGGCATTGCGTGATTTAACCGAGCAGGGCTTAATTTTGCGACGTAAGGGCATCGGCACCATGGTGGCCGACAGAACCGCAGATAAGGGGCTTAATCACCCGCTGGCGTGTCTTGAAGATTTATTTTTCCTGGCGAAAAACAATCTGCGGGTGGTTAAAAAGATCGATGAAATCGTCGCGGATTATGAACTTTCCCGGGTTATCGGCTGTGAGCCCGGCTCGCGCTGGCTGCATATCGCCAGCATCCGTGAAGACAGCAAGAAAAAAGATGAACCGATATGCTGGACTGACAGCTATGCCAGCCCGACATACGCCAAAATACGTCAGTTGGTGCGCAGCGATCCGTTTGCATTAATCAGTGATTTAATCGAAGAACACTATGGCGTGCAAAGTAAGGAAGTCAGGCAGACTATTTCCGCCGTCAACATTCCCGCCAGGATAGCCAAAGCATTGGGTGTTGAAAACGGATCGCCCGCCTTAAGAATCGTGCGCCGCTATATCGATCGCAACGGTGAGACGTTTGAAACCACGGTATCAATCCATCCCGCTGACCGCTATACCTGTTCTATTGTGCTAAAACGTCACAATAGCAATTAACACAATCAGTCTGAGGCACGCCCATGTCGTGCCTTTCGTTTTTATAGCCGGAATCGAAAATTATTTTTCCGTTTTATCCTGCAACTGACCAACCTGCGGCAGACCCGCACTGGCAGACGCAGACAGCAAACCGGTTTCAACATAGTTGAACAGTTTTTCACGCGTATCGGTGATATCCAGATTACGCATGGTCAGCTGACCGATACGATCATCCGGCGAGAACACCGAATCACCTTTTTCCATCGTCAGACGTTCCGGCTTGTAGGTCAGATTGTCGGAAACGGTATTCATGATGGAATAGTCGTTACCGCGACGCAGTTCCAGCGTCACTTCACCCGTGATGGCGCTGGCAATCCAACGCTGAGAGGCATCACGCAACATCAGCGCCTGCGAATCAAACCAACGCCCCTGATACAGGAAGCGGCCCAACTGACGTCCGTGCGCGTGGTACTGTTCAATGGTATCTTCGTTATGGATACCGGTTACCAGACGCTCGTAAGCAATGTGCAGTAACGCCATTCCCGGCGCTTCATAGATGCCGCGGCTTTTCGCTTCAATAATACGGTTTTCAATCTGGTCGCTCATGCCCAGACCGTGGCGTCCGCCAATACGGTTTGCTTCCAGCATCAGTTCGACGTCGTCGGCAAAGGTTTTGCCGTTCAAGGCAACCGGGTGACCGCGTTCGAAACGGATGGTGACTTCTTCCGCGGCGATTTTGACGCTTTCATCCCAGAATTTAACGCCCATGATCGGGTTAACGATTTTGACGCTGGAGTTCAGATATTCCAGATCCTTGGCCTCATGCGTCGCGCCCAGAATATTGGAATCGGTGGAATAGGCTTTTTCCGCAGACATTTTGTAACCGAAACCGGCCTGCGCCATGAACTCGGACATTTCCTGACGGCCGCCCAGCTCATCAATGAAGTCGGTATCCAGCCACGGTTTGTAGATTTTCAGCTCGGCATTGGTCAGCAAACCGTAACGGTAGAAACGCTCGATATCGTTACCTTTATAGGTACTGCCGTCACCCCAGATGTTAACGCCGTCTTCTTTCATTGCGGCAACCAGCATCGTACCGGTGACCGCTCGGCCCAACGGGGTGGTGTTAAAATAGGTCACGCCCGCCGTGGTGTTGTGGAATGCGCCGCACTGAATCGCGGCAATCCCTTCAGCAACCAGCTGCTTGCGGCAGTCGATCAAACGGGCATTTTCAGCACCGTATTCCATAGCGCGGCGTGGGATCTCCTCGTAGTCATCCTCATCCGGCTGACCCAGATTTGCGGTATACGCATAAGGAACCGCGCCTTTCTGACGCATCCAAAGTAGCGCAGCGCTGGTATCCAGACCACCTGAAAACGCAATACCTATACGCTGACCAACTGGAAGATGCTTGAGAATCGTTGTCATAAATGTAATCCCTGCTCGAAAGATCTATGGTTAGAAGCTTAGCAGCCCACACCATTATGTTACGCAATACATTGATGAGAGGTGATACCTTTGCCGCATCGCAGAACAGGCAGGCCAAGACTATCGTCAAAATCAACACGCTCAAGAATGCATATTTATGCAAAATAAGTGAGTGATAATTTAAACATCTTTTTGCTGGGACAGGAAGAGTAGAGTGATACTTTATGCAAAAAAATTCGCGATCAACAATGATGGGGAACCGGTCTCCAATTATAACACCGTACATGGCGACAAACTAAATCGAGCATTTTCTGCGCCGTATAGGTTAATGGACGAGAGCGAGAATAAACCAGGCTATAAACCGCATCAGGTAAAGCATCCTCAATGGGTATAACGCCTAATTGCTGATTAAAATCATCCAACGCCAACCGCGCCAGCGACAATACGGTCAGGTAGTCTTCACGCAACACCAGCTGTAAGCCGCAAATACTGGAATCCGAACGTACCGGCGCCTGGGAAACATCGGAAACGCCAAACAAAATCTGCTTTTCTATCTGCTGGTAATATCCCATATCCGTTTCCGGCATAAACCAGCGTCCCTTTTTCAACTGCGCCAGAGAACGGCAGTGGGCCAACGGGTGCCCAATACGCGCCGCCACGCCAAACGGCGCGACAAAAAGGGGTTCGATGACAAATTCGGCGACCGGCACCGTCGGCGCAATTGTTCCTACTGCAAAATCAAGCTGCCCCTCACGTAGCGCAGACAACAGGGTCGAAAGCTGGGCCTCTTTTATAACCACGCCGGCTTGAGGAAGCTCTTTTTTAAAGTCATTGAGAACCGAGGAGAGAATCGTCACAGCCAACAGCGATGAAATCCCGAACGCCACCCCGCCCTGAGAATGCTGATTAATCTGTTCAATTTCATCGGCCGCCCGTTCCAGTTCTTCCAGGATCAACCGCATCCGTATAGCGAAAGCACGGCCTGATTCCGTTAGCGTAATACCATTATTACTTCTTATCAGCAGAGTCGCGCCCAGCGTTTGTTCTAACTCCCGTAGCGCCCGAGTCAGTGCAGGCTGCGATTGATTCAGCGCTCGCGCTGCCGCACGGATACTGCCACATCGAATGATCTCATGAAAAATTCTTAGCTGTTGTAATTTGGGTAAATACTTCATCACGGCCTCTATCAACTTTTGGTATCGCCTACAACTTATTATCATCTCCACACAATCAAAGTGGTTATGTTACATAGTATCCATCCTGCTATTTTGTCCCGTTACGATGGAGCTTACTCCGTGCTACAGCTCATTTTAGGTATCCTGGTTTTGCTCGCGACGCTCTGGCTGCTGATAAAACGGCACGATACCCGTACCGTGCTCATCGGCTCCGGCCTGTTACTGTGCCTGGTGTCATTTTCACCCATGGATGCCTTTGCCGCATTCAGCAAGCGGATGACCACCGCGGGTTTGATTGAGGCGATCTGTGCCAGCATGGGGTTTGCATATGTAATGAAATATACCCGGTGTGATGCCAGTCTGGTGCAGATTTTAACGAAAGGGCTCAGCCGACTAGGGATCTTTCTGGTGCCAATGGCCGTCATGGTCACATTCGTCATCAGTATCGCCATCCCCTCGGCTGCCGGGGTTTCTGCTGCCGTGGGAGCAACGCTGATTCCCTTGCTGATTGCCGCCAAAGTGCATCCGGCGATTGCCGGGGGAGCGGTTTTATCCGGCACGCTGGGTGCGGTGCTCAATCCCGGCGTGGCGCATAACGCCTTTATTGCCAATATCGCCAAAATGAATGTCATGGATCTGGTGTTCTACCACGCTCCCATCAGTATCGCCTGTGGGGTGATTTGCGCGGTCAGCCTGATGATCGTGGCGATGGTTCGCAAAGAGTTAAATTATCAGGCCGGACAGGACATATCGGCGACAACGACAACCAGTGATACGGAAAACCCGCCCGATGAAAAACCCCATTATCTGCATGCGTTAGCCCCTTTTATTCCGGTGCTATTACTGGTTTTTTCCAATGCGGGATGGTTGGGTAAAACCGAAATGAACGTCCCTGCGGCAATGTTAATCGGCTCGATTTATGCCTTATTCATTACCCGCTCCAGCGCCTGTCAATTAACAAAAGAATTCTTCAACGGCATGGGTTCCGCCTATGCCAACATTCTCGGCATCATCATCGCCGCCGCGGTGTTTATTGAAGGTCTGCAAGCCTGCGGCATTATCAAAAGTTTTATCACGCTGTTAACTCAATATCCTGAGTTTGCCCGCTGGGGCGGCACCATTGGCCCGTTCATGATGGGATTGATCACCGGCACCGGGGATGCCACCGCCTTCGCATTTAATGAAGCGGTCACCCCACATGCCGGCTCTTTCGGGTATGAAATTCCCAATCTGGGCGTCGGCGTCATGCTGGCGGCCTGTCTTGGCCGCAATATGTCCCCGCTGGCCGGCGCAGCGATCGTCTGTGCGGGTTTGGCCGGGGTTAACCCGGTCGATATGATAAAAAGAACCGCCCCGGGGATGATCGTCGCGGTCATCGTCGTGGCGCTTTTCTTCCTGTAATAAGGTGCAAAAAATGAAAGACATCACGTTACAACCGTTAATCGACTGGCGTAGAGAATTTCACCAATTCCCCGAAGAAGGCTGGTCGGAGTTTGTGACTACAGCAAAAATCATTACCCGTCTGCGCGCGATGGGCTATCGCGTGCAAGCGGGTAAAAAAAATATCAATGAACAATTCATCCGGGGCAGAAGCGATAACGTGGTGGAAAAAGGCCTCGCCGCCGCGTATGCCCAGAATATTGACCCTACGCTGCTGGCGGAAATGGACGGACTGACAGGCTGCGTGGCGCTGCTGGACAGCGGCCGCCCCGGCCCGACCATCGCCTTGCGCTTCGACATTGACTGCGTATTGGTGCAGGAAACCGCGTCTCCCGACCATATCCCCAATCAGGCGCAGTTTGCTTCCGTCAATCCGGGCAAAATGCATGCCTGTGGTCATGACGGACATACCGCCATCGGCTTAGGTATCGCGCAGTGGTTGATGCAGCAGCGAAACACGCTGAACGGACGCTTCAAACTGATTTTTCAACCCGCGGAAGAAGGGGTTCGGGGGGCCAGGCCCATTGCTGAAAGCGGCATTCTAGACGATGTAGATTATTTTTTGGCTCTACATCTGGGAACCGTGGCCAAAAGCAATGAAGTTTTGGTCGATCCGCAGGGTTTTCTTTGTACGACCAAGCTGGATTTTCGTTTCCATGGCGTACCGGCTCATGCGGGCGCCGATCCGCACAAAGGGCATAACGCCTTGGCAGGCGGCTGCCATTGCGCCATTCAGTTGTTGGGTATCGCCCGACACGGCGATGGCATGTCGCAGATAAATGTTGGCGTAATCCGCGCTGGCGAAGGCCGCAACGTGATCCCCGCGAAAGCTGAACTACAGATAGAAGTAAGGGGCGCGACCAAAGAGATCAACGACTATATGACCGATCGCGCAATGCGTATTGCCCAAGGCGCGGCGCACAGTTTTGACTTGAGACTGGAAACAGAAATTACAGGCGAAGCCATCGACCTGCATAACGATCCAGAAATGATTGAGGTATTGAAACAGGCCATTGCCGAGCACCCTTCGTTGAAGGTGGTATCACACCACTTTGGCGGCAGTGAAGATGCCACTATCCTTGCCAGACGAGTACAAGACAAAGGCGGTAAGGCGCTCTATTTTATTCTGGGATCGGACCTTACCGCGGGACACCATCAATCCAACTTTGATTTCGACGAGCAATCACTACTAACGGGTGTCGAACTGTTTGCCGGGTGTATCCAACGGTTATGCAAAATGTAGAGTCGCTTCTTATTCTTATGCAACAGGCTTGGATATGTTGCATAAGATAGCGATCAAACCAGCTAAGTAATTTTCAGCCAATTTGACGAGTATAGCGCGATTTCTTATGCAAGCTAAGCAGCAAAAACGGTTTACGCGACATCGCCGACAATAATAAAACATCGTTTCAGTTTCATTGTTAATCTTTGCTATCCTCTCGCTGTTAATGGTTTCCTTTGCATGTTGCTGGAGAGGTTATGTCTAAGAAAGTCGCCATTCTGCTGGCACCTGGTTTTGAAGAAGCAGAAGCGATTATGGTGATCGATGTACTGCACCGCATGAAAGTGGAAGTCACCATGCTGTCTTGTCACGACAGGCTGGAACTGCGCAGCTATCACAATATTCGTATGTTTGCCGATGCCTTACTGGAAAGAAATCAGGATGTCTTGTTCGATGCCGTGATCATCCCCGGAGGCCCACAGGGAACGGTAAACCTGGCAGCAAACCCTGCGGTGGTTGATTTCATCCGTCGTCACGATGAAGCGGGCAAACTGATTTGCCCGCTGTGTTCCGCCGCTGCTCGCGTTCTGGGCGGCAATAAACTGCTGAAAGGCCGTCGCTACGTTTGCTCAGGCAAGCTATGGCAGGATGTCACCGACGGCGTCTACGTGAATGAAAAGGTTGTCGAAGATGGCAACCTGATCAGCGGCAAAGGTCTGGGCGTGGCGTTCGATTTCGCCTTCACTATCGCCACACGTCTGACAGGCGACAAGGAAAACGCCAACTTCCAGGTTGAGCACATCGATTACGATTACTGGCGCATCCCGGCCTGAACGTTATCTCTGGCGCGGTCCATCCGCGCCATGTTCCCGCAAACGTCCTAATCATTCTGATAGCCAGCCTCACCATAACGCTCACGATACTCTTTCGGCGTAATGTCATACCCTTTCTTGAACACTGCATAAAAGTAAGGCAGCGACGGGTAACCGCACATCAGCGAAATTTCACTAATCGAAAGCGACGTCGAAATCAGTAAATTCCGCGCGCGATCCAGCTTTTCCGCATGAATCACCCCATGAATCGTCTGGCCGATCTCATCCTTGAAGCGTTTTTCCAGATTAGAACGGGAAATCCCCACCGCATCCAGCACCTGCTCGACTTTAATCCCTTTGCAGGCGTGATAACGAATAAAGTGCATTGCCTGAATCACCGCCGGATCGTGCACCGAGCGGTAATCTGTCGAACGGCGCTCAACCACCCGGACAGGGGGCACCAAAATACGTTGCAGCGGCAGATCACGATTATTCAACAGCAGTTGATGCAGCAATTTCGCCGCACGATAACCCATCTGACGGGTTCCCTGCACCACCGACGACAGCGCCACCCGGGAAAGATAGCGAATCAGTTCTTCATTATCGATGCCTATCACACACAGCTTTTCCGGCACCGCGATATTCAGATGCTCACACACCTGCAACAGGTGACGCGCCCGGGAATCGGTTACGGCAATAATGCCCGTCTGTGGCGGCAACGCCTGCACCCAATCAGCCAGCCGGTTCTGCGCGTACTGCCAGTTATCCGGCGAGGTTTCCATTCCCTGATAAACCACCCCTCGATATTGCCCGGCCGCAACCAGCTGCCGGAACGCATACTCGCGCTCCTGCGCCCAGCCTTTACCGACCGACGCAGGCAACCCGTAGAAAGCAAAGCGATTTAATCCCTTTTCCTTGAGGTGCATAAACGCACTTTCCACCAGCGCATGGTTATCCGTGGCAATATAATGGACCGGCGGATAATCCTCCGGATTATGGTAAGACCCCCCGACGCCTACCAGCGGTACATGGACATTCTGCAACAACCGCATGATTTCACGGTCGTCAAAATCAGCAATCACGCCATCGCCCAGCCAGTCTTTAATATTATCGATACGGCAACGAAAATCCTCTTCGATGAAAATATCCCAGTCACATTGAGAAGCCTGCAAATACTCACCGACGCCCTCAACAACCTGACGGTCATACACCTTGTTTGCATTAAACAACAGGGTAATGCGATAACGTTTTTCAAACATGGCAGTGAACGTTCATTGGTGGCGATGTCCCTTTAGTGACAAACCCTTTAATCACACGACCTTCGATAGCGTATTCACCTGAATAACACAGCTCTCCCGGAGGGTGAAAATAATTTCCTTATTATTGCGACCTGCCACGTATTTCCCGTTGGTCACCGCCACGGCATGACGAACGCTCACACCCGGCGTTTTGTTGCGGTATCCATCCACACGGCGAGCAGCAAAATGCCGCCTTTTACGATGTACTGCCAGAATGTCGGCACATCCAGCATGCTCATGCCGTTATCCAGCGACGCCATGATAAACGCCCCCATGACCGCGCCGGCCACGCTGCCAATCCCGCCCGCCAGACTGGTTCCGCCGATTACGCAGGCCGCTATCGCATCCAGTTCGGCGATATTGCCAGCAGAAGGGGACCCGGCACCCAACCGTGAACTGAGGATCAACCCGGCGACCGCGACCATCAGCCCATTAATGGCAAACACCGCCAGCTTGGTGCGCTCCACGTTTACGCCGGACAAACGCGCGGCTTCAATATTACCGCCCACAGCATAAATACGGCGGCCGAATGCGGTACGGGTAGCCAGAAAAATCCCCCCCAGCATCAGGAGCGTTAAGACCAGCACCGGCGTTGGCACCCCACGATAATCGTTCAACAAATAAATCGCGCCCAGCACCAGCAGGGCAGTAACCGTCTGCCGCCCCACATCCCCGGCAGGCGGCGTGACAGGCAACCCCAGCCGTGCCCGACTGCTGCGTCTACGCCACTGCCAGGCAATAAACACCATCAATCCCAATGCGCCAAACGTAAAGCCGACGCCTGAAGGCAGGTAGCTTTGACCAATCTGCGACATCGCTTCGCTGGTGGGGGAAACCGTGGTGCCGTTGGTAATACCGATAAGAATGCCGCGAAAAGCCAACATGCCCGCCAGCGTCACGATAAACGAAGGCACCTTACGATACGCCACCCACCAGCCGTTCCATGCGCCCAGAAGCAGACCGAGCACCAACGTCACGACAACGGTCAACGGCAACGGCCAGCCAAACCAGACATCAAAAATCGCCGCCGCGCCGCCGAGTAACCCCATCATTGATCCAACCGACAGATCAATTTCCGCCGAAATAATGACAAATACCATCCCCACCGCCAGAATGCCGGTAATCGCGGTCTGGCGCAGCAGGTTGGAAATATTGCGCGCACTGAGGTAGGAGCCGTCGGTCATATAGGTGAAAAAGAGCATAATCGCGATAATGGCCGCAATCATCACGTAGACCTGAAGATTGATACTTTTCAACCGGTGCAACAGGGATTTCGGCTCAGCGACGGCATTTCGTTGTTCAGACAGCGATGTTTTCAACACGATGTTCACTCCTCAGTGCGGCTTCCATGACCTGTTCCTGCGTTAAATCACGATTCACCAAATCCGCTTTGATACACCCCTGATGCATCACCAGCACACGATCGCTTAATCCCAGGACTTCAGGCAGTTCAGAAGAAATGACGATGACGGCTATTTTCTGTTTCACCAGCGCGTTGATGAGTTTATAGATCTCGTATTTGGCGCCGATATCGATACCACGAGTAGGTTCATCCAGAATCAGGATGCGCGGGTTCAGTAACAGACATTTCGCCAGCACCGCTTTTTGCTGATTCCCCCCACTCAACCTGGCAATGGCCAATTCAGGGCTTGGCGTTTTCACTTTCAGATCCGCCAGCGACTGCCGGATGACATCCTGTTCGCTCGCCTCATTCAGTACCGAACAGGCTCCAGCGAAACGATCGAGGGCGGCCAGCGTAATGTTGTGCGCTACGCTCATGATCGGCACGATACCGTCCTTTTTACGATCCTCCGGCACCATGGCAATCCCCTGCCTCATCGCCTGCTGACAGGTATTGATCGTCACGCGCTTGCCACCCAGAAACAGTTCGCCCTCCCAACGGCCGGGATAAGCGCCGAACAGACACTGCACGGTTTCAGTACGGCCCGAGCCAACCAGCCCGGCAATGCCCAGAATTTCTCCCTGGTGCAGAGAAAAAGACACGTCGTCCACCCGGCGAATATGACGGTTGACCGGGTGCCATGCCGTCAGGTGCTCAACACGCAGCACCTCTTCGCCGATGGTATGGGGTTCGTTAGGATACAACTCCGTCAATTCGCGCCCGACCATCATCGCAATGATCTGATCCTCGCTCAGCGTCGACGCGGGCTGCGTACCAATGTGTTTGCCATCGCGAATGACGCAAATCACATCGGAAATCGCTTTGACTTCATTGAGTTTGTGAGAAATGTAAATACAGGCGATACCGTGATCGCGCAGATCCTGAATGATGTCGAGCAGAATGGCCGTTTCCCGCTCCGTCAGCGAAGCGGTCGGTTCATCGAGCACCAGCAAACGCACCTGTTTGTTCAGCGCCTTCGCGATTTCCACCAGTTGCTGTTGCCCAAGCCCCAAATCGCCCACTTTGGTATTCGGATCGATGGACAGTTTTACCTGCTCAAGCAGGCGCTGGCAGCGCAAATACATGTTGTCATAATCCATGACCCCGAAGCGTGACCACTCATTGCCCAGAAAGATGTTTTCCAGCACGGTCATTCCTTTCACCAGCGCCAGTTCCTGATGAATAATGGCGATGCCCTTTTGCTCCGTATCGCGGATATGGCTTGCCCGTAGCTCATCGCCGGCAAAAAGTATCTGCCCGCTATAACTGCCATAAGGGTAAATGGCGCATAGCACCTTCATCAGGGTGGATTTCCCGGAACCATTTTCACCGCACAGCGATAACACCTGTCCGGCTTCCAGCGTAAGGCTGACATTGTCCACCGCTTTCACGGCCCCAAACGCCTTAGTGATGTTTTTCATTTCCAACAGACACGGCATCATAACCCCCCGTGATTCACCATGCTCAGACTGAGAAGCCGCGGGACATCGCCACACACCATGACGTTGTATCGTGGTGCGTGGATAATACGGTTAGTACACATCCGCTTTCTTGTGGAAGTCATCGGCAATGACCGTGCTATCGATGTTGTCTTTATCCACCGGGATGGGAGTCAGTAAAAAGGCCGGGATATCTTTCAGCCCATTGTTTAATGTGGCGTTGGACTCCGGCGCCTGGCCTGAACCGAGGGTAACGGCAATATCGGCGGCATCCCTGGCCAGTTTGCTAATCGGTTTATACACCGTCATGGTTTGCGTTCCGGCAACAATACGTTTTATCGCCGCCAAGTCCGCATCCTGCCCGGAAATAGCCACCTTGCCGGATAAGCCCTGTGCCGCGAGAGCCTGAATAGCCCCCCCCGCCGTCGCATCGTTTGAGGCGACCACCGCGTTAATGTTGTTATTGTTTGCCGTCAGCGCATTTTCCATAATTTTCAACGCATTTTCCGCCAACCAGGCATCAACCCACTGGTCGCCGACAATTTTAATTTTTCCATTATCGATCAACGGTTTTAATACTTTCATTTGCCCCTGACGGAACAGCTTGGCATTATTATCCACTGGCGAACCGCCCATCAGGAAATAATTCCCTTCGGGGATCTTGTCAATCAAATATTTCGCCTGTAATTCACCGACCTTCTCATTATCAAACGAAATATAAAAGTCCACATCCGCATTGTTAATCATGCGATCGTACGCCAGAACTTTTATTCCTTCACGTTTTGCTTCCGCAATAACATTACTTAATACCTGCCCGTTGTAAGGAATAATAACCAGCACATCCACACCGCGGTTAATCATATTTTCTATTTGCGAAATCTGTGTTTCTTCATTGCCATTTGCCGATTGCACAAAAACGCTCGCCCCTTTGGACCTGGCCCGTTCAACAAAGATATCGCGATCTTTTTGCCAGCGCTCAAGGCGTAAATCATCGATAGCCATCCCTATTTTTACTTCTTTGGCAAAACCGGGTTGGCTGACAAGGGCGAGTACGGCACAGGCTGACAGTAAGAAGTGTTTAACTTTCATCGTAGAGTACCTTTTTTATTTAAAATGCAGGGCATGAAACTCCAATAGCCCGCAAAGTATTGTCGCTAAATACGCCCCCAGCAATTGCAGATTTTTATCCTCCAATTATGTTTTTTGGTTTAATTTCTTTTTTTTGATAGCGGTCATGTTTTATTGCCGACTGATGTTTTTCTATTTTTAACGTTTGCGAAGCACATTCAGAATTAACCGCATCTTTTTTTGCGACTCAGCGCACATTTAATAATTCTCTGAATTTCAGTGTGAAATAACGTAATTGAGTAAACCCCGATCAAATCCGAAGATTAATTCCAATTCCCTTCTCTTCCGTCAGGGTGGTTTCTAAGGAGTCAATGATGCAATCCTATTTTGAACAGATTGAAAAAGTGCGTTATGAAGGCAGCGAAAGCGAAAATCCCTTCGCGTTCCGCCACTACAATCCTGACCAGGAAATCCTGGGTAAACGTATGGCGGATCATTTACGCTTCGCGGTGGCTTACTGGCATACATTCTGCTGGAACGGCTCGGATATGTTCGGCGTTGGTGCGTTTGAACGTCCGTGGCAACAGGCAGGGAACGCGCTGGAGCTGGCGAAACTCAAAGCCGATATCGCATTTGAATTTTTCCAAAAACTGAATGTGCCTTATTACTGTTTTCACGATGTCGACATCGCGCCCGAAGGCAATTCTTTGCAGGAATACCGGCGTAATTTCGCCGTTATCACCGATTTACTGGCCGAAAAACAGCAAAACAGCGGCGTTAAACTGCTGTGGGGAACCGCGAACTGCTTCACGAACCCCCGCTATGGCGCCGGGGCCGCCACCAATCCCGATCCTGACGTCTTCGCCTGGGCGGCGACACAGGTTTTCACCGCCATGAACGCCACCAAACAACTGGGGGGAGAAAACTATGTACTATGGGGCGGCCGCGAAGGCTATGAAACCCTGCTGAATACCGACCTGCGCCAGGAGCGTGAGCAGATTGGCCGTTTCATGCAGATGGTCGTCGAGCATAAGCATAAAATCGGTTTTCAGGGCACGTTGCTGATCGAACCCAAACCGCAAGAGCCCACCAAGCATCAGTATGACTATGACGTCGCGACAGTTTATGGTTTTCTGAAGCAGTTCGGTCTGGAAAAAGAAATCAAGCTCAACATTGAAGCCAACCATGCCACGCTGGCCGGCCATTCGTTCCACCATGAAATCGCCACGGCCATCGCGCTGGGTATTTTCGGCTCCGTTGACGCCAACCGGGGCGACCCGCAGTTAGGTTGGGATACCGATCAGTTCCCCAATAGCGTGGAAGAAAACGCGCTGGTTATGTATGAGATCCTCAAGGCGGGCGGTTTCACCACCGGCGGTTTGAATTTTGATGCCAAAGTTCGCCGTCAAAGCACCGATCGCTATGACCTCTTCCATGGGCATATCGGCGCAATGGACACCATGGCGCTGGCGCTCAAGGTCGCGGCCCGCATGATTGAAGACGACACGCTGAATCAACTGGTTGCCAAACGCTATGCCGGCTGGAACGGCGAACTGGGTCAACAGATTCTGCAAGGTAAAGCATCGCTAGAATCACTGGCGCACTATGCGGAAAGCCATCAGTTGGCGCCACAACATCAGAGCGGCCATCAGGAACGGCTGGAAAATATCGTCAACCGTCATTTGTTTGGGTAATCATAGGCGGGCGTTCATCGCCATCGTCCCTGCGGCAACAGGCAGGGACCGGCTTCCGATGGCCGCCCGCGGCGCGGGAAATTCCGGTCTTGCGCAGAAGACCCAAAGCGCGATACTCATTCTGCTTAATCTTGTCGCTGAATACACCAAGAGGCTTCTATGTACATCGGTATCGACCTTGGCACCTCGGGTGTCAAAACGATTCTACTGAATGAAACCGGGCAGGTTGTTGCCAGCCACAGCGCCCCCCTGACCGTTTCCCGCCCGCATCTTTTATGGTCTGAACAGTCACCCGAGTCATGGTGGCAGGCCGCCGAAAGTACATTGGACGCCCTTGCGGCCCAGCACGATCTTCACGCCGTCAAAGCGCTGGGTCTGACCGGGCAAATGCATGGCGCGACCCTGTTGGATGCGCATCAGCGCGTGTTGCGTCCAGCCATTCTCTGGAATGACGGACGTAGCGCGGCCCAATGCCAGACGCTGGAACAACGGGTGCCCACCGCGCGGCAGATCACCGGCAACCTGATGATGCCAGGCTTCACCGCACCCAAGCTGAAGTGGGTACAGGAGAATGAGGCCGATATTTTTCGCCGGATTGATAAGGTCTTGTTGCCAAAAGACTATCTGCGCTGGCGCCTGACAGGCGAGTTTGCCAGCGATATGTCCGATGCAGCCGGTACGCTATGGCTGGATGTGGCAAAACGGGACTGGAGCGAAACCCTGCTGGCTGCCTGTTCTCTGAATCGTCAGCATATGCCCGACCTGTTCGAAGGGAACCAGATAACCGGCTATCTGCGATCAGAAATGGCCAAACGCTGGGGAATGCCAGCAGTCCCGGTTATTGCAGGCGGCGGCGATAACGCAGCAGGCGCAATCGGCGTCGGGCTCTATCAGGCAGGGCAGGCAATGCTATCTCTCGGCACATCCGGCGTTTACTTTGCCGTCAGCGATGGCTTTCTCAGTAATCCACAGCATGCCGTACACAGCTTCTGCCACGCCCTGCCTGACACCTGGCACTTGATGTCCGTCATGCTGAGCGCCGCCTCATGTCTTGACTGGGTCGCTCATCTGACCCATGCCGAAAGTGTCGCGTCGCTTTTGCAAGAAGTCGTGCAAACCCCCAACGATGCAACGGTCACGCCGGTATGGTTTTTGCCTTATCTTTCCGGCGAGCGAACGCCACACAATAACCCCAATGCCAAAGGTGCGTTCTGGGGGCTGACCCATCAACATGGCCGGGCGGAGCTGGCGCGCGCGGTGCTCGAAGGCGTCGGCTTTGCCCTTGCCGACGGTATGGACGCATTGCATATGACGGGGCTGAAACCCAGCAGCATTACGCTGATTGGCGGCGGCGCCCGCAGTCCCTACTGGCGGCAGATGCTGGCCGATATCAGCGGACAGACGCTGGAATACCGCACCGGGGGAGATGTTGGTCCGGCGCTGGGGGCCGCACGTCTGGCGCAGATCGCCATCAATCCCGATGCATCATTATCCGACCTGTTGCCAGCGCTGCCCCTGGAGCAGGTACACCTGCCGGATGAACGGCGCCATGCGGCCTATGCGGAGCAACGACGTACATTCAAAGCGCTTTATCAGCAGCTTAGTCCACTCATGTAAGATTTGGCGCAAGATACGCTGCCTCAGGAAACCAGACGCCGCGTATCCAGCTTCTGTAACGCCATCGACAGTAACAGGCTGCCCAGCAGTGCGATCGTAAAAATATAGAAAATATCCAATACGGGACGAGAGGAAAAATCCAGACCGTGCGAACGCATATAGTGAATAATCAGCGCGTGAAAGCCATAAATCGCCAATGAATGGCGCGATATAAAAGCGAATCCCGGCAACACCCGATGATTCAGATAATGTTTAACGATCGCCAGCAGGCTGACCGCCGCCAGAAATACCAGTGGACCACAATAAATATAAAACGTCTGGGTAAAATTATCGTTTCGCAACGTGTGGTATTTAGTTCCCAGCGCCACCATCACTATGCAGAAAATAAATAACGGTATTGCCGCCAGCGCCGCTTTCCGTGGTATATCCAGCATGCCCAGCGCGCGCCCGAGCATGGCGTATAGCAAGTAATAAAAGGTATCGCCATAAATATAGAGATTGATGGGCAATAACGTAAACCCGGCAAATTCAACACGCCCCGTATTCGGATTAGCAATAATCGCCAGCAGAGCAATAAATATCAGCAGATACTTTCCGGAAACCGGTCCGATATTAATCAACGGAGAAAAAAGATAAATCACGACAATGGCATAGAAAAACCATAAGTGATAAAAAACAGGTTTCTGTAAAGCATGATGCAGTGAATTCAGGCCATTAATAGGCGTCAGCGTCGAAATATAAATCAATGCGACCGCGCTATAAAATAGAATACACAGACTTATTCTCAGGAAGTGTTTTTTCTGTGCGTTGCGTTCACCAAAAAACAAATAGCCGGAAATCATGAAAAACAGCGGCACACAAACGCGGGAAGCCGAATTAAGCATATTCGCCACGTCCCAATGCGTTTCACCCGGAGTCCCCCCTGCGGTAATCGGGTACGTTGTGCTGTGAATGAGAACGACCATCATACAGGCCACTGCCCGTAAATTATCAATCCAGCCGATCTTGTCGGTCATGCACAGCCTCTTAAAATATGGTGCCTATTCAACAGAGTAGTGCTTGTTCCATATTGACACAATCAACAATCGGGTTAATCCGAGAGAAGTTGCTCCCCCTGGCCGGGGGAGCTTGGGTGGGGTCTACAAGTATTAACCCCAACCCCCCTTCACAGAGGAGGGAGCAAGTCCGAACGGGGTAAGCAACGGATATCAGAACAAGCCCAAAGGTTTGTCGGAATAGCTTACCAGCAGGCATTTGGTCTGTTGATAATGTTCCAGCATCATTTTGTGATTTTCACGTCCAATACCCGATTGTTTATAGCCGCCAAACGCCGCGTGTGCCGGGTAAGCGTGATAACAGTTGGTCCAGACGCGTCCGGCCTGGATGCCGCGCCCCATGCGATACGCAATATTACCGTTGCGGCTCCACACGCCCGCGCCTAATCCATATTCGGTGTCGTTGGCAATCTCCAACGCATCATCCATCGTTTTAAAGGTCGTCACCGCCAGCACAGGTCCGAAGATTTCCTCCTGGAAAACGCGCATGCTGTTTTTACCAAACAGAATGGTGGGCTCCAGATAGTAACCCTGAGCCAGATCCCCCGGCATCTCTTTACGGCGACCGCCCGTCAGGACGCGGGCCCCCTCTTTCTTGCCGATGTCGATATAGTTCAGAATGGTATCCAACTGACCGGAAGATACCTGCGCCCCCATCATGGTTTTGCTGTCCAGCGGATGACCGACGCGGATAGATTCGACGCGCTTGATCGCGCGCTCCATAAAGCGATCGTAAATCGATTCCTGCACCAGCGCCCGGCTCGGACAGGTACAGACTTCCCCCTGATTGAAGGCAAACAGCGTGAACCCTTCCAGCACTTTGTCAAAAAAGCTGTCCTCTTTATCCATCACATCAGCAAAGAAAATATTCGGCGATTTGCCTCCCAGCTCCAGCGTCACCGGCGTCACGTTCTGCGCGGCATAGCCCATGATTTGCTGGCCCACTTCTGTTGATCCGGTAAACGCCACTTTGGCGATACGCTTCGAGGTCGCCAGATATTCACCGATTTCACTACCTGAACCGTTAACAACGTTAATCACTCCCGGCGGCAGGATATCCTGAATCAGCTCCATCAGGATCAACACCGACATCGGCGTCAGTTTGGCCGGTTTCAGTACGATACAGTTTCCCGCGGCCAGCGCCGGCGCCATTTTCCAGCAGGCCATCAACAGCGGGAAATTCCAGGGAATGATCTGCCCCACCACACCGAGCGGCTCGTGGAAATGGTAGGCCACGGTATCGCCGTCAATTTCACTGATTGCGCCTTCCTGCGAACGGATGCAGGCGGCAAAATAGCGAAAGTGGTCAATAGCCAGAGGGACATCCGCACCGCTGGTTTCACGAATGGGCTTGCCATTATCCCAGGATTCCACATTGGCCAGCAGGTCAAGGTTCTGCTCCATCCGGTCAGCAATGCGGTTGAGGATTAACGACCGCTCCTGCACAGACATTGCGCCCCATTCCACTTTAGCCTTATGGGCAGCATCCAGCGCATAGTCGACGTCACGAGAGGTCGAACTGGCTACTTCACATAAAGGCTGACCGGTGATAGGCGTCAGGTTAACAAAATACTGACCGCCGTCAGGGGGTACCCAGGCGCCGCCGATAAAGTTGTCATAGCGTTTTTTCAGATTGAGAGAGCCATACTCGCCGGATGTCAATCGGCCTGTAGAGGTGTCTTGTGTCATTTCAGTCTCCTTTTCGCTGTCCAAATGCGCGGCCATGCCGCAGTGAAAATAGAGGCAATATGAAGAAATTCGTTGAATAAAGCGTACACAGAGATTTATGTTTCCGACAGGCAGAAAGCGGGGAGAATGATAACTCTTCGAGTTAACGCACAATTTATCATTTGTACCGCCATGCACATACATGACCTTGCGGAGGCGCTCACCGTTCAGGGAGAAAAGCTCGCATCCATCATTCGGTGGTGAAATAATGCCCTCCACAGTTTATGGTTGCTAACTTACGGGTATGTCAGGTGAAAAACCTCCATCCATCAGCGGTTACCGTCCCTGTCGGGGTATCGCCGCGCACCGTGCGCCATCAAGGCACGCTGTCACTGACACAGAGCGATTGGCTGGCAGAAGAAGTGCCGGTCGCGCTGGTTTACAACGGCATTTCACATGTTGTCATGATGGCGTCGCCGAAGGATTTGGAACAGTTCGCGCTGGGCTTCTCTCTGTCGGAAGGCATCATTGCGTCGCCACAAGATATCTATGGGATGGACGTTCTGCGGGTGTGTAACGGTATCGAAGTGCAAATCGAGCTGTCGAGCCGTCGGTTTGCCGGATTGAAAGCACGCCGCCGGGCAATGGATGGACGCACAGGCTGCGGCGTCTGTGGCGTGGAGCAGTTGTCCGAGATTGGCAAACCCGTCGCGCCGTTGCCGTTTACCCAAACGTTCTCGCTCAGTCACCTTGATACCGCGCTGGCACAGCTTAAAAACGTACAGCAGATAGGGCAGTTGACCGGCTGTACGCATGCCGCCGCCTGGATTACACCGGATGGCACGCTACAAGGAGGCTGTGAAGACGTTGGCCGTCATGTGGCATTGGATAAACTGCTTGGCATGCGGGCCAAACAGCCATGGCAGCAGGGAGCGGTGCTGGTTTCCAGCCGGGCGAGTTATGAAATGGTGCAGAAATCCGCCATGTGCGGAGTAGAGATCCTGTTTGCGGTGTCCGCCGCCACGTCACTGGCCGTTGAGGTTGCCGAACGCTGTAACCTGACGCTGGCAGGATTCAGTCGACCGGGCCGCTCCACCATTTATACTCACCCTCAACGGTTGAGCGAATGACAGGTAAAAAACGCACCTGCGACTTGAACGATGACGGGTATAGACCAATTTGTTTTTAACCCGGAAAATAATGACATAAGCGCCTGTTATACAGGGCTAAAACCGCCCCGCCTTTGACGCCGGAGCGAGAATAATCATTTTCAATATCATTTAATTAACTATAATGAACGTAATGCTTACGCGGTGCTAACAAAAAAGGCGCCGTACTAGGTACGAGAATATGGCGTACTTAATCGTGTTTTTCAGTACGACAACGCTTTTTCGGTACTACCACTTTCAGTACTACAACCATGGAGATGCTAAACATGAGTTATTCACTGCCATCCCTGCCTTATGCTTATGACGCGCTGGAACCCCATTTCGACAAACAAACGATGGAAATCCATCACACCAAACACCACCAGACTTACGTCAATAATGCAAATGCAGCGCTGGAATCTCTGCCTGAGTTTGCCAGCCTGTCAGCTGAAGCGCTGATCGCTCAGTTGGACAAAGTGCCGGCAGAGAAAAAAACCGTTTTGCGTAACAACGCGGGCGGTCACGCAAACCACAGTCTGTTCTGGAAAGGCCTGAAGCTGGGTACGACACTGGCTGGCGACCTGAAAGCCGCAATCGAACGCGATTTTGGCAGCGTTGACGCTTTCAAAGAAAAATTTGAGCAAGCGGCGGCAACCCGTTTTGGTTCCGGCTGGGCCTGGCTGGTGCTGAAAGATGACGGCAAACTGGCGGTGGTTTCTACCGCAAACCAGGACAGCCCGCTGATGGGTGAAGCGATTTCCGGCGCGTCCGGCTACCCAATCATTGGCCTGGACGTGTGGGAACACGCTTACTATCTGAAATACCAGAACCGTCGTCCGGATTACATCAAGGCATTCTGGAACGTGGTGAACTGGGACGAAGCGGCAAGCCGTTTTGCGCAAGCGAAAAAATAATCTTTTTCGCAGCTATCAGGGATTCTACTCATTGATTTCAGGATGCGGCAACCTGAAAGATAAAGGGAACATCCATTGATGACATAAACCGGGATAACGTACTGTTATTCCGGTTTTTTATTTACCGGCGTCACAAATCCTTTCTTATCTCCCTCTTCTTTGACTATTTAATCGCCGTATAAATATAAAGTTTTCATACAAGTTGCCGATAACTCATGTGCAATTCTATCGTGTGATTTTTGTGAAGATATCCTTCAGCAAACGACAATCTCACGGTGCCAATACCACTCGCAATGCAGGAGTCACCCGAGTAGGTAATCAAATCATAAAAGATTGGAAGAAATGGAATGGCGATAAAATTCGAAAATATCAAAGTAGGTAAAAAACTAGGATTAGGTTTCTTTCTGATCTTAATAATGACGGCGATCATTGCCGGCGCGGGCGTCATGCACATAGAGGAATTAAAGCAAAGTATTGATAAAACCAATTTAAGCAACAATATCCGTGAAGAAATCAATCAGGCCAAGTATTACCGGGCGCTATATAGTGCCAGTTACCAGTCTGAAGATATGCAAAAAAATATCCTTCACATCAATAATATGAATCAGTTGGTGTCTGAGGCGAAGCAATGGGACTGGTGGGGAAATGACACCGCGATGCTTTCTCAAATCACCGCCGCCGTTGCCGAATATCAGAAAATTCAGCAAAGCTACATTGCGGCCATCAATAAAAAAGATGACATCCGCAAAAGCTGGAACCTCTCGGAAGCAGGAAAATATTTACAACAACTCGATGATCAGTTAAAGGCTGATGAGTATAACTTTGCGCTTCAACTACAGTTTTCCGAACTCAACCAGAAATTGACCGCTATTCGCTATCATGTGCGTGGTATTCTTCTTTCCCGTGATAGAGAAGCGGAAAGCGATCTGAAGAACGCGATCGATGATGCACAAAAGACGCTGAGCGCTCTGTATCAAAACCTGCCAGCTGAGCAACAGGAAATTCTTAATCCGGTACTCGGCATCATGAACACTTATGAAGAACGGGCGTTGGCGTATATGCCTGCCTATGAGGAAGAAGTGGCGTTAGCCCGGCAGATGGGAACCATCGCCGACCAGATGAATAACGCGATCGAAACGTTGCTCGACAACCAGCTACAGTCCACCCAGCAGGATATTCGTTCTTCCGAAATTCAAATGGTCATCACCGCGCTGATTACGCTGGTGCTTGGACTGCTGATTTCCTGGTTTATTGCCCGCCAAATTACGACGCCGCTGCATCAAACGCTGGATATGGCCGAACGCATCGCCACCGGCGATCTCACCATGTCGATCAAGACCGCTCGCCGTGATGAACTAGGCCAGCTGATGAGCAGCATGGCGAAAATGAATGACAATCTGCATAACATGATCGATGAAATCCGTATCGGCGTCAGCCAGATCTCGACCGCATCAGGCGAAATCGTGGCGGGTAATACCGATCTGTCTTCACGCACCGAGCAACAGGCGGCGGCGGTCGAGCAAACGGCGGCCAGTATGGAAGAGCTGACGGCCACGGTGAAACAAAACGCCGATAACGCGCACCACGCCAATAATCTGGTCATCAGCGCGTCTCAAACCGCGAAACAAGGCGGTGAACAAGTCAACAACGTGGTGAAAACCATGAATGACATTGAACACAGCTCCAAACGCATTGCAGAAATTACCTCTGTAATTAACAGCATAGCCTTCCAGACCAATATCCTGGCGCTGAATGCCGCGGTAGAAGCCGCTCGCGCGGGCGAGCAGGGCCGGGGATTCGCCGTAGTGGCCAGCGAAGTGCGTAATCTGGCTCAACGCAGTTCGCAAGCCGCGAAAGAAATCGAAGGTTTGATCGCCGAATCCGTCCGTCAGGTGACTCAGGGAGCCGTGCTGGTCAGCAACGCAGGCAAAACCATGAGCGACATCGTGACGTCAGTCACTCAAGTACATGACATTATGGGTGAAATTGCTACCGCCTCCGATGAACAGAGTCGCGGTATCGAGCAGGTCAATCAGGCTATTGTCGAAATGGACAGCACTACCCAGCAAAATGCCGCACTGGTGGAACAATCCTCGACGGCGGCCGACTCGCTGGAAGAGCAGGCGGCACTGCTGAAGCAGGCGGTTTCCGTCTTCCGTTTATCCAATACGCGCGATGAATCAACGCCAGCCGGCATCGCTTTCTCCCAATCGCCAACGCAACTGGGCTACAAACCCTAATCAGGAACGATACATTATTATTGTGCGCAGTTCGTTACAGGCTGCGCACTTACCAATGTAAGCGCATCGAAATGCATTTGCTGCCAGACAACACGGCCAATAGCGTTATTGATTGTGTAAAGCGGCCGGGGAAAATGGCCGCTTAAAATGGCTTCGGCGCGTAGCCCGTCATCTCTTTCAGTTCCATTTCACGGCCCAGCGCCGTCATGGGATGCACGACCACCAGCCCACGGACGCTTTTCTTCAACGCGCCCATATTCGCCTGCTCTTTTTTGGTGATGGCACGGCTGAAGGGTAAGCGAGACAGTTTCTGCGCTTCCTGGCTGAGCTTCTGAACTCGTACGCTTCGCAAACGTTCGATTTCTGCCGTCAGCGTCTCGCATGCCTCCAGATTAAGGGCTATCGCTTCGGCATCACCCTGAGCAAGCAACACAGCTTGCTTGCGAGTCAACGCATCCAGTTGATCGCTAAGGCGTTTAATTTCTGCTTTTTCTTGCTCTTTCATAACCTATAAACCTGTCGTCCCTTCTTACCTGCCGTTGCCGCTTATCCGCAACGCCAATTAATCGGGGTATATCATTGAAGAATCATGCGGGGCACAAGCATACACCAAATGGCTCACCGGTGCAGTGGACGAAAACAGAGAAACAGGGGGGTTAAAAGGCTTTTTTCAAACTGATCCGGGAAATCAGTTCGGTGAGCGACAGCACCAGCGTCGAACGCACCATTTGCTGATAGCGCTGTTGCTGCATGCTGACCAGCAGTGGGTCGACGGTATCGCCGCCAGACGGTAGCGCAGGCGCAGAGGGCAGCGCGCTCACACAATGCAGTTCGCCAACCGGTCCAAGAATCTCGTCATCCGTAAAACGGTATTCATGCTCGTCATGAGCGAGCTCCTCGCCCAGCGCCATCAGCAATTCGGCGTCTTCATACTCTGTACGGCTAATCATGCCCAGGCCATAAATCAGTTTGAGACGCACAGAAAGATCGCCCAGCGGCCCCGTCCCGGTCATTAGTGGCTCAACCGCATATTTCACGGCATAGTCATCTTTGCGAAACACCTGCAACATCAGGATACTGACGGCCTCAGCCAGCAGGTCAACGGCCTTGAGCATAAAGCTGCGCACCGTTGTACCTGAGTTCAGTGTCTCAAGAACCCGGTTTTCAAACGCCTGTGTTTCTTCCATCATCACTTCTCGTACCTTTAACCCGCACACAGACCTGCTTATCTCCGGTAGGACATTCAACTAGCCAGCGCAACCATGCCCGTTTCCCGACACTATCCGTCCCACACATCCCCAACAGAACGCTCAACGGCATTATCCGTCATGCCCGCGCAGACAGACATCTTTTTAAGATCAACCAATGACATCAGGGGAAAATCCCCGCGTTCACGGGGATGACACGTGCCGGATAAAGTTTGTCAACGTTCAGAAGGCAAACATGGCGTACATCAGAACCCACCCATTATTGCATGGCGTTATACACACTCACGGCTTGCGCGACAACCTCACTGTTCGCATCCAGACCGGAGATCTGCGCCAGCGTAGCCTGTGGACCAAGGTTGCGCAACAGTTCAGCCAGCTCCTGCGCCTGCGGGTCCTGCTCGCTGCGATAGTGCATCGCCGCCGCGATACCGATAATCAGGTTGTCATGCGGTAATTGATATTCCAGCGTCCCCAACAGCGGCTTGATCAGACGATCGCCCGCACTCAGCTTACGCAACGGTTGACGCCCCACCCGCTCCACGTCATCGTGCAGATAGGGGTTTTCAAACCGGCTGAGGATTTTATTGATGTACGCCGCGTGCTTGTTGGCATCAAAACCGTAGCGTTTGATCAGTACCGCGCCGCTCTCTTCCATCGCGCCTTTGACCACGGCACGGATTTCCGGATCGAGGATCGCATCACGGATAGTCTGGTGCCGGGCCTGCTGCCCCAGATAGGCCGTAATGGCATGACCGGTGTTAAGCGTAAACAGCTTGCGCTCAACAAACGCCATCAGGTTATCGGTGAGTTCCATACCCGGAATGGCGGGCAGTTCACCGCAGAACTGGGTTTGATCAACAATCCATTCACTGAACGTTTCTACCGTTACCGCCAGCACATCGTCGCTGCCCGCTTCGGAAGGCGGAACAATACGGTCAACGGCGGAGTCCACAAATCCCACATGTTCATCGACCCATGCCAGCAGCGTTTCCGGCAGCAGTTTCAGAACGTGCTGCTTAAGCTGGCTGGTGCCGCGCACCATATTTTCACAGGCGATGATGTTCAGCGGCTGTGAATTGCCATCCTCATGACGTTTCACCAATCCCTGTGCGATCGTCCCGGCAATTTTTTCCAGAATCTGCGGCCCGACAGCAGTGGTGACCAGATCAACCGCGGCAATCAACGCGACGGCTTCCTGACTGCCGCTGTGCACCGCACTGACGTTACTTACGGTATCCAGACGCGTTTGTTCTCCCACAATACGCACCTGATAGCTTTTGCGACGGTTCAGCGCATCCAGCAGCGGCTGGCTGACGTCAGCAAATGTCAGTTCGATATTGGCATCGGCCAGCAGTTTACCAATGAATCCCCGGCCAATATTGCCGGCACCAAAATGTAATGCTTTCATCATGCTTTAACCTTTTAAAACGAAAAGATAAAAAGAGGCGGCCCGGAGGCGGCGGCATATATACCCAATAGATTTCAACGTGCAGGAAGGCGGCAATCGAGTGACCAATTCGTCGGGAACGAATCTGAACAGCCTACGATGAGAGACCGGAGGTCTCTCATTAATCCCGGTCACTTACTTAAGTAAGTGACCGGGGTAAACCGGGAACGGCCAACGCATCTGCAACTTGAAAGATGACGGGTATAATCAGGCGTTCTTTTTACCGGACAGCAGGTCGAGTACATCCTGCACGTCGTGGGTATGCGCGAGACGATCAATCACCGCGTCGTCATCAAGCGCATTAGTCAGACTGGTGATCACCTGAATGTGTTCATTGTTACGGGCGGCGATGCCGATGACCAGACGAGCCACCTCATTTTCTTCATCGCCGAAACGTACGCCATCAGGATATTGGCAGAAAACCACGCCGGTTTTCAGCACCCGATCTTTCGCTTCAATCGTACCATGCGGTACCGCGATGGATTCACCCAGATACGTGGACGTCAGTTTCTCGCGATCCAGCATCGCTTCGACATATTCCGGTTCAACATAGCCCCCCTTAACCAATTGCTCACCCGCGAAGCGAATCGCCTGCTCTTTATCGGTCGCATGCTGATTGAGAAAGATATTCTCGGCACGCAGTTGGAACAGGTTTGACGACTCGGCAGCTGCGGCGGCAGGCGCGGCAACAGACGGCGTCGCGCTCCCCTGCGCGGCAACCAGGCGGGTCGCCAGATCGCTATACAGATTACTGTCGAGGAAATTGGTCAGCGAGATATGCTGAGCCTGCGGCGCATGCCGCATTGCCCGTTCGGTCAGATCGCGGTGGGTAATAACCAGATCGACATCGTCCGGCAGGCTATTAATCGCGCTGTTGGTGACGGAGATATTGGTCAGCCCGGCATCCTGCACCTTCTTGCGCAGCACCCCCGCGCCCATCGCGCTGGAACCCATACCGGCATCACATGCCACGATGATTTTACGCACGGTGCTCAGATCGCCGCTGATGCCCGTATTCACGCCGCCCTGCCCTTTGGCGGTGGCTTTCATTTCCTGCATACGGCGAGTCGCATCGCCCAGATCGTCTTCGCTCTTTTGCTTCATGCTCTTCAGCAGAATCACAGAAACGATGAAGGAAACAGCAAATGCCGCCGTAATCGCCGCAATGTTAGCGAAGTACGCGCCTTTTGGCGTCATCGCCAGCACCGCCAGAATTGAACCCGGAGAAGCAGGAGAAACCAGACCGCCCCCCAGAATGTTAAGGGTGAACACGCCGGTCATACCGCCCAGAATCACCGCAATAATCAGACGCGGATTCATCAGGACATAAGGGAAATAAATTTCGTGAATCCCACCGAGGAAGTGGATGATCGCCGCGCCCGGTGCAGATTCTTTTGCATTGCCACGACCGAAGAACATGTAGGCCATCAATACGCCCATACCCGGACCTGGGTTGGCTTCGATCAGGAAGAAAATCGATTTTCCGGTTTCAGTAGCCTGTTGGATACCCAACGGCGAGAAGATACCGTGGTTAATGGCGTTGTTCAGGAACAGAATTTTTGCCGGTTCAACGAAAATCGAGGTGAACGGCAGCAGGTTATTCTGCACCATCAGGTTAACGCCGGCCGCCAGTACATGGGAGAACACCTCAACCAGCGGACCGATAGCCAGGAATGCCAGAATAGCCAGCAACATGCCGAGGATACCGGCAGAGAAGTTGTTGACCAGCATTTCAAAACCGCTTTTGATTTTACCGTCAACCATTCTGTCGAAACGCTTGATTGCCCAGCCGCCCAGCGGGCCAACAATCATTGCGCCCAGGAACATGGGAATATCCGTCCCGGCGATCACCCCCATGGTCGTGATGGCGCCCACCACGCCGCCGCGTTCACCAAAGACCAGACGGCCACCGGTATAACCGATCAGCAACGGCAGCAGATAGGTAATCATCGGACCGACGAGATTCGCCAGCGTCTCGTTGGGAATCCAGCCTGTAGGAATAAACAGTGCGGTAATAATACCCCAGGCGATGAATGCGCCAATATTGGGCATCACCATGTTGCTCAGAAAGCGGCCAAAATTTTGCACTTTGACCTTAAAGTCTGGTGAAAGCATAAAAACACACCCCTATTGAGACGCGCTGACAATAAGAGCGCGTGATAATTATCGTGAGACGCTGTGACAACCATTCATCACATGAACGTCCCCGTCTGTATTGCTATATGCAACGCGGACTCTAGCACGCTGTTTTCATACCGCAACTTCACGGCATAAACGTGACAAAAATCACACAATCACCCTACATTACCGCCACAAATAGGTGATTAACTTCACAAAAAAGCCTTAAAAAGGCCAAAATCTCACGCCGCCAGCCAGTATCCCTTAGCTATATTTGTGATACTAATCACATTTCAACTCATGCCATTTGTTTTGATTATGTGATTCTTATCACAATTTATTTTCACCCCAGTCCCCGTTTCCCCCCTCAATGGTCGAACTTACGGCGCGGCGGCGACACCCAGCGACGTTAGCGCGCTCAACAGATTCTGCTGCTGCGCAGATAACCCCGATATCATGCCGTTGTACTGAGCCACCTGTTGTGGCGTATGAAACTGCACCAAGGCACCGTTGTAAACGACCTGATCGCCTTGCGCCTGCAAATAATCCCCCACCTGAATCAGACTCTGGGCAAACGAAATCGCGCTGGGGATCAACGGCAGCAATATGTTGGTCGGCTGCGTCACCACGCGGTTATACAATCGGTCATAGCCAACTTGTAATTCTTCCGGTTGTTTGAGCGCGCGGCGGGCATTATCCGCTTGCGCTTTTGCCGTCTGAATATGCTGCCCCAGCATATTTATGGCGCCGATAGACTGGCGGAGCGCGTCACGTTGAGACAGGAAATCTTCGGGGACGCGTATACGGGAAACCTGCGCCATCATTGGCGTCAGGCTACCGGCTACGGCCTGATGAAACTGCTGGGAAAAGGTGGTCAAAATCGCGTAATCGTTAACAAAAGGCCCGAAATTCTTCTTTTGTTCTTCTGTCAATTCAGGCAGTTTCCCATCCTGTTGCAGTTGAACATTCTGCACGAAAGCCGTAAACGCTTTACGCTGATCGGCTTCGCTATCGCCACATCCCGCCATCTGCAATGCCATAAAAAATACGAAAACAGACCACAGCCAACGTGTGCGATATTCCATCACTCCTCTCATTCCATGCTCCTGTTTTTATATGCTCTATACCCGATAGATTTATGATCGGCATTCATGC
This sequence comes from Brenneria roseae subsp. roseae, assembly GCF_003115845.1. Lineage (GTDB taxonomy): Bacteria > Pseudomonadota > Gammaproteobacteria > Enterobacterales > Enterobacteriaceae > Brenneria > Brenneria roseae. Next base: position 111,847 of record NZ_KZ819028.1, read on the forward strand.
CCGTCCTCCTATGGGCATCGCTAACGTGACGTTAAAAAACGCCTGTGGCGGGGCTGAATATACAGCCAACGCGTCTGCAACCTGAAAGATGACGGGTATACGATTGTCCGGCTACGATTAAGCATAGTCGGCTCAACCCGGCTGTGCCGAGATGTTGTTCACTTAAAGTCGGATTGTGCGCCAGCACACAAGATTGATGACAAAGACGGCGTAAGCCGCATCTGATTAAACGCAACCACGAACCATCCGGGATCGAAAAATCGATCCCGGATGACATCGGTCAGCAAGACGCCGGATTATTGTCCGTAATACGCCGCGGTATACAGATCCCGCATGTCTTCTACCTGAGGATTACCCGGATTGGTTAACGTGCAGGGATCGGCCAGCGCATTGCTGCTCATCCGGTCGAGTACCTGCGTAAATTTCGTCTCACAGAAATCCACCTCATCACACTCACGTAGCGTATCGGGGATATTTAGTCGGTGATTCAGATCCCGAATAGCGCTGGCCAGGTTGATAATGCCAAAGCGTTTCTCAATCTGCTGATATTTGTTTGTCCAGTGGCTGTTATATTGGATCACATAGGGCAGTAGAATGGCGTTGGCCAGCCCATGCGTAACGCCAAATTCACCACCCAGCTTATGCGCCAGCGAATGGATAATCCCCAGCGACGCATTAGTGAAGGCGATACCCGCCAGAGCCGACGCATTATGCATGTGGTAACGTGCGCGCATGTTATTCGGCGACAGATACGCCGTTTCCAGATTCTCAAACACCAGCCGAACCGCTTCCAGCGCGTAGGGATCGGTAAACGACGTGGCTGACGTGGATACATAGGCTTCCAGCGCATGAGTCAACACATCCATCCCCGAGTAGGCGGTAACGTGCGGCGGGCAGGTGGCGGGGATCGCCGGATCGAGGATCGCAATATCCGGCACCATATCGGACGCCACGATAGGATATTTGATGTGGCTTTGCGTATCGGTAATCACGGAAAAAGCCGTAATTTCCGACGCGGAACCGCTGGTTGAGGGAATGGCGACAAACCTGGCTTTGTTACGCAGTGGGGGCATGGAGCCGACGGGTAAGATATCTTCAAACGTCAGGTGCGGATGCTCATAGAAACACCACATGACTTTTGCCGCATCAATGGCGGAACCGCCGCCGAGCGCGACAATCCAGTCCGGTTCAAACTCCAGCATGGCTTTCGCGCCACGCTGGACCGTGCTAACCGAAGGGTTGGGTTCAACATTGTCAATAATCAGGCACGCCATCCCCGCTTGTTCGAGCAGTTGCTCGGTACGCGCCAGAAAACCGTGCCGTTTCATCGAACTACCGCCGGTCACGATCGCCGCCTTGCGTCCGCGCAGAGTGGCGAGCCGTTCCAACGCATCTTCACCATAGGTGATATCACGCGGGATAGAAAAGCTAATCGAACTCATAATAATCTCCTGTAATTAATAATAAACTATATAAATAGCATTACAGCAGACAGAGAGTAACGACGTTATCAGTTCAAAGTACGTTGGTTATTAATTCATTCTTTATTCGTCCAATTTGACCAATAGCATCCCCTTCTCTGCCTCGAAATCAATAAAAAAATAAATAACCAAAATCATTAAATTATTTATTTTTAGTGATGCTTATCGCACCTTGATCGTAACCACAGGCTGTTTCAGTATAGGCTCGCCATTGGCTAAGAATTGTGATCTTCACTCTATTTCACAAAAAATGAAATAGTATAAAAAACCACAACAACGTTCAGGAAAAAATAAGGTTAGCGGTATAAGTAATACACATAAGAAATAATTATCGCCATGTTGAAAAGATGAAAAATTAATTGTTTACGCACGTTAATGGGATGATATTTAATTTACGTTCATGTGTTAATTAATCAATACTGAACGATCAACGGCCCACAGTGTTGGCACATGGCAGCATCAGGTCAGAAGCGTATGTTGCAGGCGCTGTTTTTCCTTTAAATATCAGGCCACTCAGATATCCACTCACCAGCATTTCCGGTATGCCGGCCCATTCATATAAAAATATGCCCGTCCTGAATTTTCTTTACTAAAACCTTTTACTTCAGATAAATAGGTTGGAGCCCAGTCCACCACGCCATACCGAATAAAATAAACAAAAACACCATTGATAAAACGCAACGCACACATGACGGGAATACCCAACACCACTCCCCGAACAAGTGCAAAGACGATGCCAATAAACGCGCTGATTAATAACCCCGTTGTCGCACAATATTCAGGATTTTATCTATCAGAAATACTTCCCATGACAAATTTACTTATTCCACAAGCAATAGACCGTAAAGTGCAGGATGTGCCTAAAGACGCGTTGGTATAACCATAATCTTCTATCATATAAGGCGTGCGAGACGGCCATTCTTCCTTAAGAGATAAAATACGCTGATCGACACCATTTATCGCATTTGGCATTGAAGAAACGTTTTAAGAACGAAGACGCTACGGGGTTGAGTCGGGATCAGGAGGGATGAATCTCAGACCCCGGCACGGACAATGCCGGGGTCTGTACAAGGAGTTATTGCAATACAGAAATATCCGCGACTTGCAGGAACAACTCACGCAGTTTGCTGAGCAATGTCAGACGGTTGACACGCAATTGCTCATCATCCGCCATCACCATCACCCGATCGAAGAAGGCATCAACCGGTTCGCGCAGCGAAGCCAGTTCCGCTAACGCTTCCTGATAATGGCCCTCGGCAAACAGCGGTTCCAGCTTATCAGTCAGCACCACGACGTGCGTCGCCAGCGTGATTTCCGCCGGGTCTTTCAATACCGACGCATCAACATTCGCTTTCAGCGTATCGCTGGATTTCGCCAGAATATTGGAAACCCGCTTGTTGGCGGCGGCCAGCGCTGCCGCCGCGTCGAGCGTACGGAAGTGGCTGACCGCTTTCACCCGGGCATCAAAATCAGCCGGACGGGTCGGACGACGCGCCAATACCGCCTGAATGGTATCCACGCTATGGCCTTCTTCCTGATACCAGGCGCGGAAACGGCCGAGCATAAACTCAATCACATCATCCACTACCCTGGCGTTGGTCAGTTTGTCGCCGTACAGACGCACCGCTTCTTCCGCCAGGGTCTGCAAATCGAGCGGCAAACGCTTTTCGACGATGATACGCAGCACGCCCAGCGCCGCACGACGCAAGGCAAACGGGTCTTTATCCCCTTTAGGATGTTGACCAATGCCAAAAATCCCGGCCAGCGTATCCATTTTGTCGGCAATCGCCAGCGCACAGGCCACCGGGGAGGATGGCAGGGCGTCACCGGCAAAACGCGGCTGATACTGTTCGTTCAACGCAACGGCAACATCCTCCGCCTCGCCGTCGTGACGCGCATAGTGCATCCCCATCACGCCCTGCGTGTCGGTGAACTCAAACACCATGTTGGTCATCAGATCGCACTTGGACAGCAGACCTGCGCGAGTCGCGTGATTCACATCCGCACCAATCTGAGCGGCAACCCAGCCCGCCAGCGCCTGAATGCGATTGGTTTTATCACGCAGCGTCCCCAGCTGTTGCTGGAACAGGACGGTTTCCAGGCGCGGCAGATGATCTTCCAGACGCTTTTTACGGTCGGTGTTGAAGAAGAATTCGGCATCCGCCAGACGCGGACGCACCACTTTTTCATTACCGGAGATAATCTGCTGCGGATCTTTGGATTCGATGTTGGCGACAAAAATGAAGTTCGGCAGCAGCTTGCCGCTGTTATCGTAAACCGGGAAGTATTTCTGGTCGCCCTTCATGGTATACACCAGCGCTTCGGACGGCACCGCAAGGAATTTTTCTTCAAACTTCGCCGTCAGCACCACCGGCCATTCAACCAGCGAGGTGACTTCTTCCAGCAGGCTGTCGCTCAGATCGGCGTTCCCGCCAATCTTGCGAGCGGCGTCTTCGGCATCTGCCTTGATTTTGGCTTTACGCTGGTCGTAATCCGCCATGACCTTACCGCGCTCCAGCAGGATTTCAGGGTACTGATCGGCATTGTCGATGGTGAATTCCGCTGCACCCATAAAGCGGTGACCACGGATCGTGCGGGCGGAATCAATGCCCAACACCTGACCGGGGATCAGTTCGTCGCCCAGCAGTAAGGTTACGGTATGAACCGGACGCACAAACTGGGTTTCTTTATCGCCCCAGTGCATCAGTTTCGGGATAGGCAGCTTAGCCAACGCCGTGCTCACCATCCCCGCCAGCAGAGCCTGAGCCTGCTCGCCTTTAACCTGCGCGCGGTATAACAACCACTCGCCTTTATCGGTTGTCAGACGCTCAGCCTGAGAGACCGTGATACCACAACCGCGCGCCCAGCCTTCGGCCGCTTTGGTCGGATTGCCATCCGCACCAAACGCCTGAGCAATCGCCGGGCCGCGTTTTTCTATTTCACGATCCGGCTGCGCGGCGCTCAACGCCTCTACTTTCAACGCCAGACGGCGCGGCGCGGCAAACCAGCGCACATCGCCATGGGTCAAGCCGGCGGCATCCAGCTCGGCGGTAAAATGGGCGGCAAAAGATTCCGCCAGATTACGGAGAGCCTTCGGCGGCAGCTCTTCCGTGCCGATTTCCACCAGAAAAGTCTTGTCAGTCATGGCTGCCTCTTAGCTCTCTTTCTTATTGCACACGTTTTTATTGCACAGGGGGAAGCCCAGCGCCTCGCGGGAAGCATAATAGGCTTCCGCTACCGCTTTGGTCAGGGTACGAATACGCAGGATGTAGCGCTGACGTTCGGTAACGGAAATCGCTTTACGCGCGTCCAGCAGGTTAAAGCTGTGCGCCGCTTTCAAAATACGTTCGTAAGCCGGTAACGGCAGCGGTTTTTCCAGCGCCAGCAGATGCTGCGCTTCCTTTTCATACTGTTCAAAACAGCTGAACAGGAAATCGACATCGGCGTATTCGAAGTTATAGGTCGATTGCTCGACTTCATTCTGATGGAATACATCGCCGTAGGTGGTTTTGCCCAGCGGGCCGTCACTCCAGACCAGATCGTAAACGCTGTCCACGCCCTGAATGTACATCGCCAGACGTTCCAGACCATACGTGATCTCGCCGGTAACCGGCTTGCACTCCAGACCGCCAACCTGCTGGAAGTAAGTAAACTGGGTCACTTCCATGCCATTCAGCCAGACTTCCCAACCCAATCCCCAGGCGCCCAGCGTCGGGTTTTCCCAGTTGTCTTCCACGAAACGAATGTCATGGATGGTCGGGTCCATACCCAGCTCTTTCAATGAGCCAAGATAGAGTTCCTGAATATTATCGGGCGATGGCTTAATCACGACCTGAAACTGGTAGTAGTGTTGCAGACGGTTGGGATTTTCGCCGTAGCGGCCATCGGTAGGACGGCGGGAAGGTTGGACATAGGCGGTAGCCATCGGCTCAGGTCCGAGCGCTCGCAGACAGGTCATCGGATGTGAGGTGCCTGCACCGACTTCCATGTCCAACGGTTGGACAATGGTACAGCCCTGACGCGCCCAATAATCCTGTAATGTCAGGATCAGGCCCTGGAAGGTCTTGGTATCAAACTTTTGCATGTTGGATTCGCACGCGACACAAGTGGATTTACAATGAAGGCGCCAGTATACCCTCTGAGTGCAAGATATACAGCCAGAATGCGGCAACAAGTTCATATCGGTGGCGATTTTTCATGCGGGCAGGAGACGTGCGCGTCAATTTGCAGGAATAGAGGAGAAAAACCAGACGTTCCGATCGCCAGCTCCCGTTTTACCTGCTCATCACGACATTATCCGTAATGTATGTCTCGAATTATTCGGCCAACGAACGCCGCAGATAGTCTGCAAATAGTTGGTAAAGCTCTCCCTGCGTCGTGACATTCAGGATCAGTTGAATAGCGGGAACCCCTGGCGCCCCATATGCCGAAGAAAGAACCTGGAGATCCCCAGTTACTGCTTTTTGCGGTAATAGACCAATACCAAGCCCATTCGCGGCGGCACTTTTTATATTCTCAAACGATGCGCTGACATAAGAGAGGAAATAGGGCTTGCCGGCACGCTCCAGCGCCTGTATTGCGCATGTTCTGATGACGCATCCTTCAGGAAAAGTAATAAGGGGTATTTCAGGAATATTGTTGAAGTGTTCTTTCTTTGAAGAGACCCAATGCAATTGCTCCACGCTAAGAACGCTTTCCGTATCGGCAATGATTGGCTGACCCGCTATTTTCTTAAGAATGACCACATCCAAATTCCGGCGCTCAGACAAAACGGCAAGGGCCGAAGATGAGGCCGCGGTAATTTCAACCCTTAGCTCCGGGTTTTCCTCCAGGCACCATGAAACCGCTTTATGCAAGTTATCGACCCTAAAATCATCCGGCACGCCGAGGGTAATCTTTCCGCGTAATTGGAACTTCCGAACAGATTGAATCGCCCGGGTCATACGAGTAAGGATATCCCGCGCGGCGGGAAGTAACTGCTGCCCCTCATCCGTCAAACCCACAATATGCCCCTGGCGCCGGTTGATCAATCGACAGCCGATGTCTGCTTCCAACCGCTTGAGGCTGATGCTGAGGGTTGATTGAGTTCGCCCCAGCTCTTCGCCTGCACGCCCAAAGCCGCCATGATCGGCGACGAACACAAATGCACGTAGTTGCTCAAGCGTCACACTACGTCCATCAAAGCGGTCTGTGCCAATGTCCTGATCCACTGCCGGCTTCTCCAACTGCGTCAAAATTGATGAAATCAATTATAACAAAGAAACTATTTATTTAATAAATAGAAGCATTTGATACAGCATTGAGGAGCAGGCAGAAATCTGATGATGAATCATTAAAACCAGCCCATATGAAAGAATTCGATCATTTCGTACGGTTCCGATGTCATGCCCGCAGCACATGTTCGCCAGTATAAAACCGACATTATCGTCATTGGTTATCCCCGGAGATGTTCAGGGATTTCAACGATATGCACATTGCCATTCTCCCTGCGAGGTCGACCGCCGATGTTTATGATTGTTGCCCCAATATTTATGGTTATCTTTATTGGCTATGGCTACGGACACCTGCGTCCTGATGACCGGTCATCCGACAAATTGATCAACGACTATGTGCTGTATGTCGCACTGCCGGCTCTGTTATTTCTCGCCATAGCAAAAGCCGATATTAGCGAACTCAACCAGTCAGGCTTCATCGTTGCCACGCTTGCAGGCATCGCGGCGGTGTATATCGCCGGTACGCTGATCGCGAAAATAATGGGGTTTGGCATGCCGCAGTCCGCGATTCTGAGTATGGGGGCCAGCTATGGTACGACCGGATATATGGGCGTCCCGATTTTGATCTCCGTATACGGAGAATCGGCCGCGCTCCCGGCCGCAATCGCCACCATCCTCCATAACATTCCGACGATCATGGCCGTTATCATTACCTACGACATCTTGTCGAATCGGAACGTTGGCGACAAATCATCCGTGATTAAAAGCATTCTCAACGCAATAAAGACAACCGTTACCAATCCACTGACCGTTGCCGTTATTGCCGGGCTGGTATTTGTTTTTCTAGAAATTCCCGTGCCTGATTTTCTCACGTCCTTCGCCAGCTTTCTGGGTGGCGCCGCAGGCCCCACGGCCTTATTTGCCCTGGGGTTGGGGCTGGCAAGACTCAATATCCGGAAGCATGCGAACAGGGAGGTGCTCAAACTGGTTGTACCCATGGTTATCCTCAAGCTGGTTATACAACCAGCCATAACGTTTGCCATAGCCTATTACCTGTTCGGCATGCAGAAAACTGACACTATCTGGCCGATCGCCGCCATCGTCATGGCCGCGCAACCCATAGGGGCTGGCGTTTACGTTTTCTCTAATAAATATGGCTTCAAACAGGAAGTCATATCACTTTCAATCATTATTTCCCTGCTGATTGCCCTCATCACGATCCCCGTGATCCTATCGCTATTTCCGGTTTTGGGCGCTGAATAGTATGAAGCCCAGAGGAGAGTGAGCAGCGTTTGGGCCGGACGGTACGGCAAGGATTACCCCGTAAACACCGTTTGCAGCATCTTCAGGCTGAGTAATAACAGCAGCGCCGCAAAGGCTTTCTTCAGGGTCGCAACCGGTAAACGGTGAGCCAGACGGGCGCCGACCGGTGCGGTGAAATAGCTCACTGCCGAAATCAGCACTACCGCGGGCAGGGAGACATAGCCGATGCTGTAATCAGGCAGCCCGGCCATTGACCAACCGTTGATCATGTAACCCAACGCCCCGGACAGCGCGATGGGCAGCCCCACCGCCGCCGAGGTCCCGATCGCCTGCTGAATTCGCACGTTGCACCAGGTGAGGAACGGCACCGTCAGCGAGCCGCCGCCAATCGCCACCAGCGCGGAAATGCTGCCAATCACCAGGCCCGCCAGTGAAATCCCCGCCGTGCCGGGTAATTGACGCTGCGGCTTGGGCTTGATATTCAGCACCATTTGCAGGGAAACATAGGCCATAAAACAGGAAAAAAAGATCGCCAGCGCACGCGTCGGCAACAGCGTTGCCAGCCAGGTAGCGGCAAATGTCCCAATCAGAATCGCGGGCGTAATCCGCAATACGACAGGCCATAACACAGCCTGATGCTGATGATGGGTACGCAGGCTGGAAATGGCCGTAATCACAATCGCCGCCATTGATGTCCCCAATGCCATATGTACCAGATGCTCATTCTGTACACCCTGGGCAGCAAACATCGCGGTCAGGATCGGCACCATGATGCCTCCGCCGCCAATCCCCAATAATCCGGCCATGAACCCCACTACCGCGCCTAACGCCAGATAGGCCAAAATCCACTCAACCGCCATTCCATTCCCCAATTTGTCGTTTGTTATCGTTTTTTATAACATCGCCTGAACCACAAAGTACCTGATGCGCCTCATCCCACGCGGGTCCACCGTCATCATATCCGTGAGCAACCACGCAAAAGTCTGGTTGCATATACAGTATTTTAAATGCAATGATCGCCCTGCGGCTGGCTGCGGCCCCAAACAACGGCCGGATAAAACAACCAACGCACTTGCAACACGAAAGATGACGGATATATCAATAACAACAACACCGCCAAATAACAACCTGCCGACAGGCCATGGCTGATAGGAAAATAAAATGAATCGTTGTGGTTGGGTTACCCAGGACGCGCTTTATCAGGACTATCATGACAATGAATGGGGCAAGCCCTGCAAGGATAGCCAGAAGCTGTTCGAGCTGCTTTGTCTGGAAGGCCAGCAGGCCGGATTGTCATGGATTACCGTATTAAAAAAACGTGAAAATTACCGTCGCTGTTTTCATCAGTTCAATCCTGAGCGCATTGCCCGGATGACCGAGGACGATGTAACCATGCTGTTGCAGGACAGCGGTATTATCCGTCATCGCGGGAAAATCGAAGCCATTATTACCAATGCCCGCGCCTGGCTGGCGCTGGAAAATCAGGGAGAGAGCTTCTCGCATTTCATCTGGTCGTTTGTCGACCATAAGCCGTTGATTAATCAACCGGTATCGCTTGCCAATATCCCGGCTAAAACGGCTATCTCGGATGCCATGTCAAAAGCGCTGAAAAAACGCGGCTTCAAGTTTATCGGCTCCACCATTTGCTACGCCTTTATGCAGGCAGGCGGGTTGGTGAACGATCATACCGTCGACTGCTGCTGTTATCAGGAAGCAGCAAAATGATTCGCGCGTATCAGGAACCCGATCTGGCCTCGTTGATGTCCCTGTGGCTGGAAAGTACCACGCTGGCGCATCCTTTTATCAATCAGGAATACTGGCGGGAAAGCGCCGGGCAGGTGCGTGATGTCTACATTCCCCAATCGCAAACCTGGGTGTATGAGGAACAGGGGCAGATTATCGGCTTTATCAGCGTGCTGGATGCCTGTTTCATCGGCGCCTTGTTCGTCGAACAGCGGTTTCACGGTAAACACATCGGTGCGGCGTTAATCAGACACGTTCAGCAATATTTTCCTCTACTACTGTTGGAGGTCTATCAACAGAACGAACGAGCCTGTGCATTTTACCGTAAACAGGGGTTCGTGGTCACCGCAGAGCATTTTAATCACGAAACCCAAGCCACAACGTTGATTATGCAGTGGGCATCCAAAGAATAGTCACCCGCCAAACACCCTCGGTTAATCCGCTCTCTTCGCCGCCGCTCCCCTGCCCAAACATACCGTCGGATACCACTCTTTCCGCACGCGCATAAAGCTCAAAAATTCACCGCAAAGGTATTACATTGGTATTATTTGATGTTACGCTATGCGCAAATGGCAGACGGAGATCCCATCATTTCCGGCGCCCGACATTTTATTGCAATATCAACCGGTTCCGGTTGTTTTATCATTTAAATCAAAAATTAATATTAAAAATTCAGGCAAATGATATTTATTCCGCCGGCGGACGAGATTATTCAGTCTCATTAAGGACGTACCATGCCATTAAATAAAAAGAGCCGTATCACGGGCGCGCTATATGGACAGATGTTGGGTGATGCGATGGGCATGCCATCAGAGCTATGGCCGCGTTCACGTATCAAAGCGCATTTCGGTTGGATTGATCGGTTTTTACCCGGTCCAGAAGAAAACATGGCAGCCTGTTATTTTAAAACCGCAGAATATACCGATGATACTGCCATGGCCCTTGCACTGGCAGATGCGTTGATCGAACGTGAAGGCGGCATCGATCCCGTCGCCATCGGGAAACATATTCTGCACTGGGCATTGTCATTCAACGCTTTCGAGAAAAACATCCTTGGGCCAACCTCCAAAGCGGCGCTGACGGCGATACAGCAGGGCACCGCGATCGATGAACTGGACAACAACGGATTAACGAACGGCGCCGCCATGCGTATTTCACCGTTAGGCTGTCTGGTGCCGGTGGATTCGCTGGACGATTTCATTCGTGATGTCGAACTCGCCTCCAGCGCAACGCATAAATCCGACGTTGCTATCGCGGGCGCCACCGTGATTGCCTGGGCGGTATCAAAAGGGATCGACGGCGTTTCGTGGCTGGAGATCAGCGATGCGCTTCCCGCCGTCGCGCAAGCGGCGCAGGAAAAACGCGTGACCACTTACAGTGCCTCCATGTCGGCGCGGATCACGCTGGCGTTACAGACGGTAAGAGCCGTGCATGAAACGGAACACGCGCTGGAGCGTGTTTATGACCTGATTGGTACGGGGGTGGAAATTATTGAATCCGTTCCGGCCGCCATTGCGATGGTCGAACTGGCAGAAACCGACCCGAACCGTTGCGCAATACTGTGCGCCAATCTTGGCGGAGATACCGACACGATCGGCGCCATGGCTACCGCGATCTGCGGTGCGATAAACGGGATCGGCAGTATTGCTCCGCACTTTAAACAGCAGTTGGAAGAGGCCAATCAGGTTGATCTTGAGCATTACAGCAGTGAGCTGTTCAGGTTGCGTGAATGGCGAAAACAGGCTGGGGCATAGGACGCTTCAATAGAAACCCGTTCACCATCAATATCACGGATACATTTCAGGATAAAAACCGGACTGCCCGCTGAAATATTCGGTTGTTCAGCGATATCAGGTTTACCGGCGATCCTGGCTTTCTCCAGCCAGTAAGCGTCCGGTTTTTTCCCTTTCAGACACCGGATGGGAAAACCCGTGCGCACCGCGTGAATTACCGACAGCATCATAGGCTTGCAGTATCCCGCTCACTACGCGATGATTCCCTACGTTATTTTCGCCCTGACCTTCCTAACTCACCGGAGTTTGCGATGAAACCTAACGTCATTCTGTATAGAAAAATTCCTGACGATCTGCGCGCCCGCCTGGATCAACATTTTACCGTCACTGAACTTGATGACTTTCCTGCTGTAGATCATCCCGCACTGGCGCAGGCAGAAGGTTTGATCGGCTCCGGCGGTAAAGTGAATAAAGCCTTTCTGGAACACACGCCGCATCTGCGCGCCGCGTCCACCATCTCTGTCGGTTACGACACCTTTGATGTGGATGCCATGAGCGAGAAAGGCGTCGCCCTGATGCATACGCCGACCGTGTTGACAGAAACCGTGGCCGATACGGTACTGGCGCTGATGTTGGCCAGCGCCCGCCGGGTAGTGGAAGTCGCAGAACGAGTCAAAGCAGGCGAATGGCAGAGCAGTATCGACAGCGACTGGTTCGGCACCGATGTTCATCATAAAACGCTGGGGATACTCGGTATGGGGCGCATCGGTCTGGCCGTGGCGCAGCGGGCGCATTTTGGCTTCAGTATGCCGATCCTCTACAACGCGCGTCGTCACCATCCGCAAGCGGAAGAGCGCTTTGACGCACGTTATTGCGATCTGGATACGCTGCTCGCCGAATCAGACTTTCTGTGCATTACCCTGCCGCTGACCGCCGAAACGCACAATCTGATTGGCCGTGAACAGCTGGCTAAAATGAAGTCCAGCGCGATCCTGATTAATATCGGCCGCGGTGCGGTGGTGGATGAAAAAGCGCTAATCGATGCGCTCAGCGACGGGACAATCCATGCAGCCGGTCTGGACGTATTTGTTAAAGAACCGCTACCGAAGGAATCACCGCTGTTAAGCCTGCCGAACGTGGTGGCGCTGCCCCACATCGGCTCGGCAACCCATGAAACTCGTTATAACATGGCGGCTTGCGCGGTAGATAACCTGATTGCGGCGCTAACTGGTACGGTAAAAGAAAACTGCGTTAATCCGCAGGTGTTGAAATAAACTTCAGGTGAAAAAGCAAGGCTGCGATTGCAGCCTTGCCGGAAACCCGCGATCACTCAATCGCGATCGGCTTTTCCGTCAGCGTGGTTTTATTATCACCCTGAATAGCCTGTACTTTTTGTTCTGTTGCCTTAACCGCGTCCGCACTGCTCAACAAGCTGTATGTCAGCTCAAATACCGTACTTTGTCCCGGCTGAAGCTGTTTTACCCGCCCTTGTTCCCGCTCAATGGTCACCGGATAGGCATAGCTGGTGCCGGGTTCAATGCCGGTAACATAGCCCTGCTTCACGGTATCGGTGTTTTTCCACAGCGTCAGCAGCGGCAGCTGGCGGGTATCGAACTCAATGGATACGCCTTTGTCGCCCGCCCGGTTTACCAGTGCCGCCAGCGTCTTGCCCTGTTTATCGGCATACGGCGTCAGGTTAAAAACCATTTCATCGAAATCTTTGGTGGGGCCTTGATAAGTTTGCCACTCTTTCAGCCCGGCTTTGGCGTAATCATTAAAGGGTGAAATTTCTTTTACCGGCGCAATAAACCGCGCGCCCTCTTCGAGAATCGGCGTACCAAAATTACTGTGATAGATAATCTGATAATCGCGGGCATAGTCCGCCTTATTCGTCAGCACATCATGTACCGTAAACGACTCGCTGCCGGGGATGTAACGCAGTTCGGTCCAGGTTTCCAGATTGGATTGCTTGAAGCTGTTCTCTTTCAGCAGGCCGCGAACCGTGATCTGATAAGGCGCTTTTTCACTGACGTCTACGACGACTTTTGATGCCGGCGTGTTGCCGGCACGGCCATGCAGCGTATAAATCGTCCCCTTGTCCACCACGGGGTGACCGGTCCATTCATAGCCACAGCGCACCATCATTTCGTTAAAGCCTTCCAGCCAGCCCAGCCCGTTACGACTTTCCATATTGATGGTATTCGGGTTGACCACCTCATTCACCGGAGAATCCCATCCCAGACGAATGTCTTTGCCCGTCACGTGCAGCAAATCCATACCACGGCTTGGGCTAAGTACAATTTTCAACCCGTTCCGGCTAGCGATCGTAATGATTTTACTGCCTTCCTGACGCCCGCCGTGCAGGACCGTCTGCTCAATGCTGAAATGCTGATCCTTGATCTTCATTACATCACTGCTGATTTGCCAGTTTCCCTTTTCCACACTGCCTTCAGCATCCGTCAGCACGAACGTCTGGGCAGACAGTTGCCATGACGTCAGCGCTAATGATATCCCCATCACCAATAATTTTTTCATTTCATTCTTCCTTTTTGCTGAATTGATTTAGCTACCGAGAAGCCAAGATTACAAATCAGCCTACTTTCAGAATGTGACAGCTATCACCAGATGAAAAAACACTGCGTTATTGCTAATTTTTCTGAATAAAGATCACGGCTACGTTAACTATCATCGTATTTATTGCAAAATAAATGGGATATCGATCGACTATTTTTGATATCGATTCAGCTTTCATCCATAAAATCACAGCGCTATATTGCGGTAAGGTTGACAACGTTCAGCAAAACGTAACGATCGACATTATCCAAATGAGATAATGCATGTAACCAATTAAAAAAAATGATGTTTTATGCTTTATTGCCTGTAAAGCAGACGAAAGCCACGTTGGCAGGCAAATGACCAAATCGCCCGCTTTCTTTTAGATAATCATGCTAATAAAATCAATTAATTCAGTTAAATGTAACAAATGAGCTATTTTAAGCCACATTGCACACTGGCAGCGCAAGCGCTATGGTTGCCTCTTGCCCACGTATGAACACTCACTGACAAACTATGAATTTTTCTCTTTTCGGCAATAAATTCACCCGCCATGCAGGCATTACCCAGCTCATGGACGATCTGAACGAGGGACTCCGCACGCCGGGAGCCATCATGTTGGGGGGCGGAAATCCGGCGCATATTCCGCAGATGGATACCTATTTCCAACAACTCTGCCAGGAAATGCTGGAACAGGGGAAATTGACGGATGCGCTTTGCAATTACGATGGTCCGCAGGGTAAAGATACGCTGCTCGGCGCACTGGCTGATCTGCTGCGGGATGAATTTGGCTGGCAGATTGGACCACAGAATATTGCTCTGACAAATGGCAGCCAGAGTGCGTTTTTCTACTTATTTAATCTGTTTGCCGGTCGTCACGCCGATGGCAGTCTGAGAAAAGTGCTATTCCCACTGGCGCCGGAGTATATCGGTTACGCCGATTCCGGGCTGGATGAAAACATGTTTATGTCCGTGCGTCCGCAAATCGAGCTATTACCGGAAGGACAGTTCAAATACCATGTGGATTTCGATCATCTGTCGATCACCGACGATGTGGGGCTCATCTGCGTTTCACGTCCAACCAACCCGACCGGCAATGTACTGACGGATGACGAGCTGATGCGTCTCGATATTCTGGCGCAGCAACACCATATCCCGCTGCTGATCGACAATGCTTATGGCGTGCCCTTCCCCGGCATTATTTTCAGTGAAGCCACCCCACTGTGGAATCCCAACATCATCCTGTGCATGAGCCTGTCCAAGCTGGGGCTTCCCGGTTCCCGCTGCGGCATTGTCATTGCCGATGAAAAGGTCATTTCAGCCATTGGCAACATGAACGGCATCATCAGCCTGTCCCCCGGCGCGATTGGACCGGCACTGGCGCAGGAAATGATCCAGCGTGGCGATTTGCTGCGGCTATCCAACGAGGTGGTTCGCCCGTTCTACCAGCAGCGCGTCAGCGAAACCATTGCCATCATTCGGCGTTACCTTTCCCCCGAGCAGTGTCTGATTCATAAACCCGAGGGAGCGATTTTCCTGTGGCTGTGGTTCAAAGAGCTGCCAATCACCACGGAAGTGCTGTACCAACGTTTGAAAAAACGTGGCGTGCTGATGGTGCCGGGCCACTACTTCTTCCCCGGTCTGGAACAGGAATGGCCGCACGCCCATCAGTGCCTGCGGATGAATTACGTGCCGGAGCCCGACAAGATTGAACGCGGGATTGCGATTCTGGCGGAGGAAATAGCGAAGGCGACAGCGCACCGATAATTTTCCTTGTTAACTCTTCGCCTCTGGGCAGGAATTGCCCCCCTCTGGCGTAACTGTCTCTGGGTCACATTTTTATGCAAACTCAGAGGCCGTTTTGTGCGCCACAATGCCGCCATTTCCATGCTATATCGTGGCACGCGCCCGACATAGGGGGCTCAAACGCCAGCCCCCTATGAACCCCGGCTTCCGGCTAAATTATGCCAGTAACGGCCAACCCCGTCAGCGTCCCTACATTTGTGTATAAGAGACAGTTGGCGTAAAAGGGGCTGAGCCGGGAAGGGCCTTAGAGTCTAGCTCCGCTATGCCTTTATCCCCACCACACCCGCGGTCTCCAACACCGCATGCAGCAAAACATTCGCCCCCGCGGTGACCTGCTCAGGCGAGGAATACTCAATCTCGTTGTGGCTGATGCCGTCTTTGCATGGAATAAAAATCATCCCGGTCGGCGCCAGTTCGGCGACATACACCGCGTCGTGCCCCGCCCCGGAAACGATGTCGATATTGGAATAGCCCAGCAGATCAGCGGCCCGGCGCACGGCGTCTTTGCATTCAGGATGAAATGGCGCGGCGCGATACTGCGATACCTGCGTCAGTTGAATATCCAGCCCGGTTTCCGCGCCCAGTTCGGCGAGGTACGTCTTCAGCGCCGCATCCATTTCATCCACCAGTTCATCCGTCAGATTGCGGAAATCGATGGAGAATTTCACACTGCCCGGTACGACGTTACGGCTGTTCGGATGCACCTGCACCATCCCCACCGTGCCGCGCCCATGGGGTGCAAAGCGGTCGGCAATGGCAATCACCTCCTGCATGATACGGGTTGAAACCTGCAACGCGTCTTTACGCAACGCCATCGGCGTTGGTCCGGCGTGGGATTCCATCCCCGTCACCACACAGTCATACCAGCGGATACCCAGCACCGCCTGCACCACGCCGATGGCAATATCCTGATCTTCCAGTATCGGCCCCTGCTCAATGTGCGCTTCAAAATAGGCGCCAATCGGATGATCGCCAGGCGTTTGCGGGCCGGCATAACCGATTTTCGTCAGTTCGTCCTGCACGCTTTTGCCATCCACATCCACGGCGGCATAAGCCTGTTCCAGCGAGAACACGCCGGCAAATACGCCCGATCCCATCATGACCGGTACGAAACGGGAACCTTCTTCGTTAGTCCAGAACACCATCTCTACCGGCGCTTCGGTTTCAATCTTCCGATCGTTCAGCGTGCGAATCACTTCCAGCGCGGCCAGCACGCCAAAGTTGCCGTCAAACTTTCCGCCGGTCGGCTGGGTATCAATATGGCTCCCCGCCACCACCGGAGGCAGGGCGTTATTGCGACCGGGACGGCGCATAAACACATTACCAATCTTATCGATCTCGACGGACAGCCCGGCGGCTTTACCCCAGCTCACCACCAAATCCCGGCCCTGACGGTCCAAATCCGTCAGCGTCAGCCGGCAAACGCCGCCTTTGGGGGTCGCGCCGATAACGGCCAGCTCCATCAGCGACTGCCACAGGCGTTCGCCATCAACTCGCAGATCGGTAATATCAGAACCCTTTTTCGTTGCAGATAACACGTCACTATTCATCGCGGATTTCCTCTTGGGTGGAACGCGGTTACAGGTTGTCTTTTCCAGTCATCAACGGGTCAGCGCACTACGGCCTCGGGGGCCAGCAAACGCTCGCGCAACGCGCTGGCTTTGAAATCAGGGCCAAAGGCCGGGCGTTTGATATAGCGCCCGGCCCCCTCTTGCGCCCGCAGATCGCCATCCGCCCACACCACTACGCCATGACTGACGGTATAGGTCGGGATGCCGCGTACCGTGCGGCCTTCAAAGACATTGAAGTCATTTTTCGAGTGGTGCGTCTTCGCCGAGAGCGTCTTACTGCCCTGCGGATCCCACACCACCAGATCGGCATCAGCGCCGACAGAAATACTGCCTTTGCGCGGATAAATATTGAACAGACGCGCCGTATTGGCGGAGGTAATGGCGACAAACTCGCTGGGCGTCAGGCGTCCGGTGTTCACGCCCGCATCCCAGATAACGGACAACCGTTCTTCAACGCCGCCACAGCCGTTGGGAATTTTGGTAAAACTGTCTTTGCCCGCCGCTTTCTGGCTGGCGCAGAACGTACAGTGATCGGTCGCGGTGGTGTGCAGTTGACCGGATTGCAGCCCGCGCCACAGCGCTTCCTGATGCGCTTTAGGACGGAACGGCGGGCTCATGACGTGCGCCGCCGCCTGATTGAAATCCGGATGACGATATACGCTGTCATCCACCACCAGATGCCCGGCCAGCACCTCGCCATAGACGCGCTGGCCACGGGCGCGGGCGCGGGCGATCGCCTCCGCCGATTCCATGCAGGAAACGTGCACCACATAAATGGGGACGCCCATGACGTTGGCAATGGCGATCGCGCGGCTGGCCGCTTCGCCCTCAACCGCCGGCGGACGCGACAGCGGGTGGCCTTCCGGTCCGTTGATACCACGCCGTATCATTTCCTGTTGCAGCAGATAAACCATTTCACCGTTTTCCGCATGCACCGTGGGCATCGCTCCCAGTTCCAGCGAACGGCGGAAGCTGTTCATCAGCGTTTCATCATCACACATGATGGCGTTTTTATAGGCCATAAAGTGCTTGAAGCTATTGACGCCTTCTTCCTGCACCAGCGTGCCCATATCCCGATGCACGCTCTCGTCCCACCAGGTAATGGCGACATGGAAACTGTAATCCGAGGCCGCTTTTTCTGCCCAGCCACGCCAGTCCCGGTACGCTTCCATCAGCGGCTGCTGCGGGTTGGGAATAACAAAATCGATAATCGTCGTGGTGCCGCCCGCCAGCCCGGCGGCGGTGCCGCTGTAAAAATCATCCACCGTTACCGTGCCCATAAACGGAAAGTTCATATGGGTATGGGGATCGATGCCTCCCGGCATCACATACTGGCCGCCCGCGTCAATCACCTCGGCGCCCGCCGGGGCCTGTAATGCGGCATCCTCACCCACGGCAACAATAATACCGTTCGAGCACAGTACATCGGCACGAAACTCCCGATCGGCATTGACGACCGTACCGCCTTTGATTAACAGGTTATGACTCATTGTTTTCCCCTCATTTTGCTTGATCATGGCCGCTGAACGACCCGACATTGCATGGGTATAAAGAAACGATCAGACCTTTCAGGCCGGGGTTGCCATTGGATTATTCGGGTGCGTCGTCCAGTTGGCGTATTCTCCGCTCACGGTTTTTCCGGTGCGCAAATCCACTTCTCCCGGTTGCAGGCTGCGCATGGAAATGCAGTTTTCTACCGGACAGATGGAGACACACAGATTGCAACCGACGCAATCTTGTTCCTTCACTTCGTAATAACGTTCGCCATTTTTCATGCTGGTGATGGCCTGATGGGACGTATCTTCACAGGCCAGATGACAGCGTCCGCATTTAATACACTGCGATTGATCGATAACCGCTTTATCCACGTGATTAAGGTTCAGATAACGCCAGTCCGTTACGGTGCTGACGGCGCGGCCACGGAAATCTTCCAGCGTGCGGTAACCCTGTTGGTCCATAAAATTGGCAAGACCGCTGGTCATGTCGCGAACGATCGGGAAGCCATGCACCATCACCGCGGTACAGACCTGCACCGTGCCGCAGCCCAGCGCGATGAACTCGGCGGCGTCACGCCAGGTGGAAATCCCGCCGATGCCGGACATCGGCAAACCGCGCGTCAGCTCATCACGGGCGATTTCCGCCACCATATTCAGAGCGATGGGCTTGACCGCCGGGCCACAGTAACCGCCGTGCGATCCTTTGCCGCCGGTATTGGGATGAATGCTCATCTGCTCCAGATCCACCCCCATTACCGAATTGATGGTGTTGATCAGCGACACCGCATCGCCGCCGCCGCGCAGCGCGGCTCGCGCCGGATAGCGGATATCATTGATATTGGGCGTCAGTTTGACGATCGTCGGCAGGCGGCAATACTGCTTGCACCAGCGGGTGACCATTTCGATGTATTCCGGCACCTGTCCCACCGCCGCGCCCATGCCCCGTTCGCTCATGCCGTGCGGACAGCCAAAGTTCAGCTCAATGCCGTCGGCGCCGGTTTGTTCCACCAGCGGCAGAATGGATTTCCAGGCATCTTCTTCACAGGGCACCATAATCGACACAATCATGGCCCGATCGGGCCAGTTGCGCTTCACGCGGGCGATTTCTTCCAGATTGGTATCCAGCGAACGGTCGGTAATCAGCTCAATGTTATTCAGGCCGATAATGCGCCGATCCGTGGTACGCAGGGTGCTATAGCGCGGCCCGTTGACGTTTACCACATGCGGGTCCTGTCCCAGCGTTTTCCAGACCACGCCGCCCCAGCCTGCTTCAAAGGCGCGCACGACGTTGTACTCTTTATCCGTGGGCGGCGCGGATGCCAGCCAGAAAGGATTAGGGCTTTCGATACCCAAAAAGCGACTACTGAGATCAGCCATGTAGATACTCCCGTGTGCTCATTGAAGGTTTACCCGTCAGAGATTGATTGGCCGAGGGGCGCAGCATCGCGTCGATGGATTTCGCCGCCGCTTTGCCTTGACGTACTGCATCGACCGTCAGATCCAGCCCGTCTGCGCAACAATCCCCGCCCGCCCATACGCCGGGTAACGAGGTGCGTCCGTCTTCATCCGTCGCAATGCGGCCCTCTTTCAGGACAATCGACGCGCCGGTCAGGCTGGCGTCATACGTCTGTCCAATCGCCTTCAGCACCATATCGGCGGGCAGGGTGAACGTTTCCCCGGTAGCCACCCGCGCGCCGGACTGCGACTGCATGACTATGAACGACACCGCTTTCACTTTGCCGTTCTCCCCTTCAATAGCCTGCGGGGCTGCCCAGTGACGGATGGCGACGCCGTTGGTTTTCGCCCATGCCTGCTCATATTGAGATGCTTTCATGTCCTGTTCGCCGCGGCGATAGACCATCGTAACTTCACGCGCGCCCAGCTTTTTCGCCTGCACCGCGGCGTCAACGGCGGTCATGCCGCCGCCGATGACCACCACGTTACGGCCGATGGCAACCTCTCCGGGATGCGCGGCCTGACGCAGTTCCGCAATAAAATCGACCGCTTCGCGCACCCCCGCCAGCGGGGTTTCTTCAACGCCAAGCGCATTCACGCCGCCCAACCCCATTCCGAGGAACACCGCGTCATAATCCATACGCAGCGCATCCAGCGTAATGTCCCGTCCCAGACGATGGTTAAGACGCAGTTCAATGCCGCCGATCGACAGCAGCCAGGCAATTTCACGCTGGGCGAAATCATCGGTGGTCTTGTAGGCCGCCAGGCCGTACTCATTTAATCCGCCCGGTTTATCCCTGGCGTCGAACACCACGACGTGATGTCCGTTCTGCGCCAGCCGATGTGCGGCAGTCAGCCCCGCCGGGCCCGCCCCGACGACGGCCACTTTTTTGCCCGTTGACGATGCGCGGCTGAATAAAGGCTGACCGGGATTGGAGAGATAGGCGTCGGTGGCATAACGTTGCAACAGGCCGATTTGTACCGGTTTGCCATCCTGCTGATTGCGCACGCAGGCTTGCTCGCACAAGGTTTCTGTCGGACAGACCCGGGCACACATGCCGCCCAGCACGTTCTCGCTCAGAATGGCCTCCGCCGCCCCGCGCACATTGTCCTGCGCGATACGATGAATAAAGCTCGGTACGTCAATGTCTGCCGGACATGAACGAGTACAGGGCGCGTCGTAGCAGTAATAGCAACGCTCCGATTCGATCACGGCCTGAATTTTGGTGAGCGGTGCGGCGCTATCGCCAAAGTTGTCTGCATATTCCGCGTCGCTGAGTCGTCCCGCCAGAATGCCCGGCGCATCGCTGCCGGCCGGTAATCGTGTTTTCATGCGGCGCACTCCTTTGGCTGGGCACTATCAGGGGCACGAGGGCACAGCATCGGTAATTCATTCCACAACCTGCCGATACGGTTTTGCTTTCGATGGCTCATGGTGGTTCTCCCGCTAACGTCGGATTAAGGGAAAGGCCGGTGGCGCCACACCTTCGGTAAAATCTTGACCAAATGGTTAAGTTTTCCCTTCTAACCATGCGATTTATGTGCCATTTCTTCAGAAACGATCAATAACGTTAAAAACAAGGCGTTATCCGATCATAACTTTTCACGATGGCGGATTTTGTGGATCTTTTAGGTGCAGGTTGCTCCATTATTGGCGATGATTGCGCCAATAATGGGCTTGATAAAACAGGAGGGGGAGGAGGTTTATAAAGATGGAAAAAACCAGGTGATGACGCTTAGTGGTTCAACGCATCGGGAAGGCCGCACATTCTGAAAATGCTGGTCAGCACATGCTCGATGGCTCGCTGCCGGGCGCCCGGTTCATGCGCCTCATTGCCGAGCACGGCGGCAATCTGAATGTCAAAATCCGCGTAAGTCTGCGTCATCGCCCAGATAGAGAAAAAAAAGTGCTTACTGTCTAACGGCGCCAGCAACCCCTGTTCAACCCAGTCATCCACCACTGCCGCTTTACGGGTCACCAAATCGCGCAGCTGCGTTTTCAGGAGTTCATGCACCATTGGCGCACCTTGCAGGAGTTCGTTGGCAAACAGCTTCGAGGCGTGCGGACGCTCAAACGTCAACACCATTTTTTGCCGGACATATTGTTCAATCACCGCACGTGGATCGGCCTGCGGATGGAAATGTTCCAGCGGCGCCAGCCAGTCATGCAGAATGCCGTCCAGCACGCGTAAATAAAGATTTTGCTTGTTGCCAAAATAGTAGTGCAGGTTTGGTTTAGGCAGATCGGCTTCCGCCGCAATCAGCGCCATTGTCGTGCCTTTGAAGCCGTAGCGGGCAAACACGCGCTCCGCCGCCAGCAGGATGATCGCTTCATTATCGAGCCGGATGCGGCCTTTTACGGATTCATCGGTTAGCGTGTGTTTTAACATCTGCCTTCTCCCTTCAACGGTTCACGCACAACATTACCTGATTTACGCGGTGCAAGACACGCGCCAGGATCGACAAAAGAAGATGCAGCCCTGTTATGCCCGCTATTTCTTATACGCCATTCAGGAACAAGCACCGGGCAAAAGCGTGTTTTCCCGCTGGCGTAAAGGGAGTGAGCCGGTCCGTGAGGGAAGATTGCCCTATTTTCGGGCACGCCGCGATTCTGTCGCACCCTTTTAGGGTTTCCTTATCAGAGGATAGATTATTAACTATCTGTTTTTATTATGCTTACATATTGGTACGCATCTTGCTTAAACCAATAAACAGGGCAGCACAGTACTACCATGTCTGAGCGCACGATGAATGGCTGGCTAGGGTTCCGATTCACAATTTGTGAATGACTGGTCCGAGAGCTGGCGACCTCCAGTGAGGTTACACGGCGGGATAAAAGCCCGGGAGACAGCAAACCTAAAACCCTAGGTATTTTGCTGCTCCTGCACCCGTAAACCTGACTGGAGATACACTGATGAGAAAACCTTTCCTTACCGCCTGCCTCCTGACTCTGCTGAGCTTTTCCGCCACCGCTGAAACGAAAAAGAGCTTTAACGTCTGCTGGACAATTTATGCGGGTTGGATGCCGTGGGGATATGTCAGTACCGAAGGGATTATCGATAAGTGGGCAAAGAAATACGGGATTGACATCAAAGTCACCCAGCTTAATGACTATGTTGAGTCGATAAACCAGTATACCGCCGGCCAGTTCGATGGCTGTACCATGACCAATATGGACGTGCTGACCATGCCCGCCGCGGGCGGGGTCGATACCACCGCCCTGCTCGCCGGCAGCTTTTCCGATGGCAATGACGGTATTGTCATGAAGGGCGACAACAAGACGCTATCCGATCTGAAAGGGCTGAATATCAACCTGCCCGAACTCTCCGTTTCTCACTATCTGCTGGTGCGCGGGCTGGAAAAGGCCGGGCTGGCGGAAAAAGATATCAGAGTGGTGAATACCTCCGACGCCGATATTGTGGCCGCGTTTAATACCGGCGGCGTTCAGGCCGCCGGCGCCTGGAACCCTCAGCTTTCCGCCATCAAAGCCGTCCCCAACACCACGGAAGTGTTCAGCTCCAGCCAGATTCCCGGCGAAATCATCGATCTGATGGTGGTCAATACCCAAACGCTCAAAGACAACCCGGCGCTGGGCAAGGCCCTGACCGGCGCCTGGTTTGAAATCATGTCCATAATGCAAGCGGGCGATAATGCCGCGCTTGAATCCATGGCTCGCGCTTCAGGAACCGATCTGGCCGGCTATCAGGCCCAGCTCAAAACCACCCATTTATTCCATTCCCCTGCCGACGCAGTACAGTTCGTCACCAGCGGCGAACTGCCGAAAACCATGCAGCGGGTAGCGAATTTTTCCTTTGAAAAGGGGCTGTTGGGTGAAGGCGCGCGCAGCGCCGATGCGGTGGGAATGGCCTTTCCCGGCGATGTGATCCTCGGTGACAAAAACAACGTGAAGCTGCGCTTTGACGCGACCTTTGCGCAGATGGCCGCCGAAGGCCAGCTCTAATCACCGCGGGGAATTGCCATGCGCTTAATCAATCGTCATCCGGGTCGCGGCGGGCGGCTGCTACTGATGCTGCTGCCGTTTGTACTGCTGATTGCCCTCTATTTCACCAGTTCGGTCAGCCGACTGGCGGACAACCCCAGTGACAAACTGTTGCCCAGCGCCGCGCAGATGGTTGATGCGATAGAACGCGTCGCTTTTACCGCAGACAAGCGCAGCGGCGAATATGTCCTGTGGGCCGACACCGCCGCCAGCCTGAGCCGGCTGGCGATCGGACTGGGCGTATCCTCGCTGGCGGGATTGTGCCTCGGCATTGCCGCCGGGGTATTTCCGCTGTTCAGAGCGTCGCTATCCCCACTGATGACCGTGCTGTCGATGATCCCGCCGTTGGCAATACTCCCGATTCTGTTTATCGTTTTCGGCCTCGATGAGTTGTCAAAAGTGATGCTGATCGTCATCGGCATCACACCGGTACTGGCGCGCGATCTCGAACAACGCGCCCGTGAAATCCCTCCCGAACTGCTGATCAAGGCGCAAACGCTGGGCGCGAATAGCTGGACGCTGGTGCTCAGGGTGGTTCTGCCCCAGCTGCTGTCGCGGCTGCTGGTTTCACTGCGCCTGATGCTGGGCTCCGCCTGGCTGTTTCTGATCTCCGCCGAGGCTATTTCGGCCACGGCGGGTCTGGGTTATCGGATATTCCTGGTGCGTCGCTATATGGCCATGGACGTGATCCTGCCTTACGTCGTGTGGATCACGCTGCTGGCCTGGCTGATGGACTACGCATTGAGGCTTCTTAATCGTTACTTTTTCCCCTGGTCTGAGGGAGAAAAAGGATGAGTTTTATTCAAATCAACAATATCTGGCAGGAGTATGGCGACCATGTAGTGCTGGAACGCCTGAACCTCTCCATCGAGGAAGGGGAATTCTGCACCATGGTAGGCGCCTCCGGGTGCGGTAAGTCGACGTTTCTGCGCTTGCTGCTGGGGCAGGAAAAACCAAGCAGAGGCAGCCTGTTGCTGGAGGGCAAGCCGCTGGCGGATGAGCCCGATGCCAGCCGGGGCGTGGTGTTTCAGCGCTACTCGGTCTTCCCGCATCTGAACGTGCTGGACAACGTCGTCATCGGCCCGGAGCTGCTGCATGCCCGCGTCACAGGCCGCTTCTTCGGACGCCGCAAACGTCAGGCCAGAGAAGAGGCGATGCGTCTGTTACATCGGGTAGGGCTGGGGCACGCGCTGGATAAATACCCCGGTCAGTTATCCGGCGGTATGCAACAGCGTCTGGCCATCGCGCAGGCGTTCATCATGTGTCCGCGCATTCTGCTGCTGGATGAACCGTTCGGCGCGCTCGATCCCGGTATACGCAAAGATATGCACCGGCTGCTGCTGGAGCTATGGCAGGAAACCCGCCTGACCGCCTTCATGGTGACTCACGATCTGTCAGAAGGTTTCAATCTCGGCACCCGGCTGCTGGTGTTTGACAAGGTTCGGCAGGATCCCCAGGCGCCGAACGCCTATGGCGCGCGCGTCACCTATGACATTCCCCTGAACGCCGATCGCCTTGCCGCGCGCCGCGCGCTTGCCGTGCCGCCGCCGCATATCACGCCTACCCCGGCAACCGATCATTGATAAGGATTTTAGCCATGACCAACCCATTGATTTTACAATCTGCTTTATATGAAGAAACCGTTCCGGGCGGCGGACACACCTCGTTTGTCCTGCGCCGGGGCCAACTGCTGCGCATCACGGATATTGAAGGTGATGCCAACGTCAGCCTGATGCTGCTGAATGCGGCCCAGCCCAGCGAGCGGCTTAATCTGCCCGATACCCTGAAAGGCCAGCACACGGCAAAACTCACTGCGGGCCACTGCCTGTATTCGGATATGGGCCGGGTTCTGGCCGCCATCACCGCCGACACCTGCGGCTGGCACGACAGCTTCGGCGGAGTGCTCAATGCACAGGAAGTCGAAGAGAAATACGGTCAGGGACGTTATCAGGAACAGCGTAACGCCTTTCATCGCAACGGCGTGGATAACCTATTGGTGGAGATGGGTAAGTGGAACCTGAACCTGCAAGACTTGCTGATGGTCGTCAACCTGTTCAGCAAGGTGACGGTGGATGAAACCGGCGGCTTCCACTTCCAGCCGGGTAATGCCAAAGCCGGGGACTGCATCGAACTCTACGCGCCAATGGATACGCTGGTGATACTTACCGCGCTCCAGCACCCGATGGACCCCAATCCGCACTATTCCCCCCGGCCCGTCCAACTGAATTGGTTCCAGCCGAACAGCGACGGCATCACCGGGCTTTGCCGGCATTCACGCGCGGAAAACGCCCGCGCCTTTCACAACACTGAACGCCAATATCTTTGAGGGACAATACGATGAGCTTAACCACCAGTCACCTTCAGCCTGAACAGGCGCTGTTCCGTCATGTGATCCCGGCGGGCGAACCCTATCTGTTTGAAGTCAAAAAAGGCCAAACGGTGCGCCTGCTCGATCTGGAAGGCAATCAGGCCGTTGATACGCTGTTTTACCGCGCCGCCAACCCGCGTGAGCGCTACGATCCTCAGCGGACGTTGCGCCGTCAGAACAACGTCTATCTGACCACCGGCAGCGTCCTTTATTCCAATCTCGGCAATCCGTTGCTGACCATCGTCGCCGACACCTGCGGCCGGCACGATACGCTCGGCGGCGCCTGCGCGCAGGAGAGCAACACGGTGCGCTATGCGCTGGATAAACGCTATATGCACAGCTGCCGCGATAATTTCCTGTGCGCCTGCCTGCACGACGGCCGTCTGGATAAAAAAGACATTGGCGCCAACATCAACTTTTTCATGAATGTCCCGGTTACGCCCGATGGCGGACTGACGTTTGAAGATGGCATCTCGGCGCCGGGAAAATACGTCGAACTTCGGGCAGAGACGGAGGTGATCGTGCTGATCTCCAATTGCCCGCAGCTCAACAACCCCTGCAACGGCTGGAACCCGACCCCGGCGGAGGTCCTGATATGGTCATGACCAGGCATGCATTCGCCGCCGTCTGGCGCGTGGCGGGCCGCTTTCTCGCCGCGTTATTGGTCGCCCGGGCCAGACATTATACCGGGCTGCTGCCTGCCTTATCGGCGGAGCGTGAACGGGCGGATAACGCCAATGACCTGAACTTCAGGTAACGGGCATCCGCGGCACAACCCGCGATCCCCTCGCCACGGACGACCCTGGCGCAGCACAGCAGAAGCAGGACGACCTGCCTCATTTCGAGAGCGCTTCACATGTTTGAAAACGTATTGATTGCCAATCGCGGTGCCATTGCCTGTCGTATTTTACGCACCCTGCGGGACTTGAATGTTCAGGGCGTGGCGGTCTATTCAGAAGCCGATGCGGCCAGTTTGCATGTCCAGCAGGCGGACATCGCGGTCAGTCTGGGAGACGGCCCCGCGGCGCAAACCTATCTGATGGTGGACAAGATCCTCGACGTCGCCAGAAAAACAGGGGCCGACGCCATTCACCCCGGCTATGGTTTCCTGTCGGAAAACGCCGCCTTTGCCGAAGCGTGTGAAGCCGCCGGTATCGCCTTTATCGGACCCACGCCGGAACAGCTGCGCGTATTCGGTCTTAAACATACCGCGCGCGCGCTGGCGAAAGCTCATCACATCCCCCTGCTGGAAGGTTCGGCATTGCTGGAGGATGTGGACGCCGCGCTGACGGCGGCGATCGCCATTGGCTATCCGGTGATGCTGAAAAGTACCGCGGGCGGCGGCGGCATCGGCATGCGCGTATGTTGGTCCGCGGACGAACTGTCAGAGGCTTTCGAAAGCGTTCGCCGTCTGGGACAGAACAATTTCAGCGATGCCGGGGTGTTCGTCGAAAAATATATCGAACGCGCCCGTCATCTGGAGGTCCAGATTTTTGGCGACGGCAGCGGAGAGGTACTGGCTTTAGGGGTGCGTGACTGTTCCGTGCAGCGGCGTAATCAGAAAGTGCTGGAAGAAACGCCCGCGCCAAACCTGCCGGTTGGGATGGATGCGGCACTGTGCAACGCGGCGGTGAAGCTGGCTCAGGCCGTCAACTACCGCAGCGCGGGTACGGTTGAGTTCATCTATGACAGTCAGGCTGAACGCTTTTATTTCCTTGAGGTCAATACGCGCCTACAGGTTGAACACGGCGTCACTGAACAGGTCTGGGGCGTGGATCTGGTGCGCTGGATGCTGCAACTGGCCGCGGGTGAACTGCCGCCGCTGGCGGCGCTGGCGCGGGATTTATCGCCACAGGGCCATGCGATTCAGGCGCGGCTGTACGCCGAAGATCCGGGACGCCACTTTCAGCCCAGCCCGGGACTACTGACGGCGGTCAGCTTCCCTCACGCCGAAGGTAAATCACTGCGTATTGATACCTGGGTCGAAGCGGGATGTGAGATCCCGCCCTATTTCGACCCGATGATTGCCAAGCTGATTAGCTGGGCGTCTTGCCGGCAGGACGCGTTGCACGCGCTCGATAAGGCGCTGGCCGAGACGGTGCTGTACGGGGTGGAAACCAACCGCGATTATCTGCGGCAGATCGTAAGGGATACCCCATTTGCCAGCGGATTACCCTGGACCCGCTGCCTGGAAACGCTGGTTTATCAGGCCAATACGTTCGAGGTCGTGGCCGCCGGTACGCAGACCACGGTACAGGATTATCCCGGCCGTATTGGTTACTGGGCCGTCGGGGTTCCGCCCTCCGGGCCGATGGACAGCCGCTCGCTCTGTCTGGGAAACCGTTTGCTGGGCAACGACGCAGGCATGGCGGCGCTGGAAGTGACCATGAGCGGCCCCACCCTGCGCTTCAACACGGAGGCGGTCGCCGCGGTGACCGGGGCCGAGCTGTCGGTACAACTGGACGGACAGCCGCAGCCGATGAATGTCTCATTCCCGATCCCGGCAGGCAGCACCCTGCAATTGGGCACGCTGACGGGAGCAGGCGCACGCAGCTATCTGTGCCTGCGGGGCGGCATTCAGGCGCCCGATTATTTAGGCAGCAAAAGCACCTTTACGCTGGGCCAGTTCGGCGGTCATGCCGGTCGTGCCCTACGCGCGGGCGACGTGCTGCGTCTGACTGCGTTGCAGAACAACGCCAGCGGCGTACAGCTGCCTGATGAACTGGTCGCCACGCTGCCCGCGGTGCGTGAAATGCGGGTCATTTATGGCCCGCACGGCGCGCCCGAGTATTTTACGCCCGGCTATATCGACACGTTTTTTGCCACCGAGTGGGAAGTCCACTTCAACTCCAGCCGTACCGGCGTGCGCCTGATTGGTCCAAAGCCAGAATGGGTGCGGGACAGCGGCGGCGAGGCGGGATTGCATCCTTCCAATATCCATGACAACCCTTATGCCATTGGCGCCGTTGATTTTACCGGGGATATGCCGGTGATCCTCGGCCCTGACGGTCCGAGTCTGGGCGGTTTCGTCTGTCCGGTCACCGTCATCGAGGCTGACCTGTGGCAACTCGGTCAGCTCAGGGCCGGCGATAAGGTGCGCTTTACGCCGGTCAGCATCGAAACGGCACGAGCGCGGGCGGTGGCGCAAAAAACGGAGTATGCCGAATTGCGGGCGGTCGCATCCGACTGGCAAGCGCATCCACTACAATCCCCGGTGGTGCTTGACTGCGGACAAGGCAACCAGCGGCTGGTGGCCCGCCTCAGCGGCGACACCTATCTGTTGCTGGAACTGGGTGAGCCGGAGTTGGATCTGGCGCTGCGCTTGCGGGGTCATGTGCTGATGCAAATGCTACAGGCGGACGATATTGACGGCATCATCGATATCACCCCGGGGATCCGCTCGCTGCAAATCCACTACCAGCCGGAAACGCTGGCGCTGCCGCAGCTGCTGCGCAAGGTGGCCGAGGTGTGGCAAGAGGTTGGTAAAAAACAGGATTTGCGCGTCCCTTCACGCATCGTGTATCTGCCTCTCTCCTGGGATGATCCCGCCTGTCAGTTGGCAATCCAGAAATATATGACCACGGTGCGCAAGGATGCGCCGTGGTGCCCGAGCAATCTGGAGTTTATCCGCCGCATCAATGACCTGACCGATCTGGATGAGGTCCACCGTCTGGTCTTTGCCGCCAGCTATCTGGTCATGGGGCTGGGCGATGTGTATTTGGGCGCGCCCGTCGCCACACCACTCGATCCGCGCCATCGTCTGGTCACCACCAAATACAATCCGGCGCGTACCTGGACGGCGGAGAACTCGGTCGGCATCGGCGGCGCCTATCTGTGCGTGTATGGCATGGAAGGGCCCGGCGGATATCAGTTTGTTGGCCGCACCCTGCAAATGTGGAACCGATACCGGGACGTGGCGGCGTTTGACGGCAAGCCCTGGCTGCTGCGTTTCTTCGACCAGATTCGTTTCTATCCGGTCGGTGCCGATGAGCTATTGCAAATTCGCCGAGACTTCCCGCTGGGGCGTTATCCGTTACGAATTGAGCACAGCGAGCTGGCGCTGGCCGACTATCAGGCTTTTCTTGAGCGCGAGGCAGACAGTATCGCCACGTTCCGCCACCGGCAACGTGCGGCGTTTAATGCCGAGCGGCTGCGCTGGGCCGACGCCGATCAAACCCCTCTCGACAGCGAAGCCGGGCACGCGGAACAGCATGACGGCGCCCCCTTGCAACCCGGTCAACACGGCGTCGAAAGCCCGATTGCCGGCAATTTGTGGCAGGTTGCGGTCGGCGTGGGCTCTCACGTCATGCAGGGCGATACGCTGGTGATACTGGAGTCCATGAAGATGGAAATCCCGCTCGAATCCCCCTGGCGGGGGATAGTACGCGAAGTGAGAGTACAACCGGGATCGCCCGTGAGTGCCGGGCAGTGTGTCATTGTCATTGAGAAAGAGTGAGGAAAATACCATGCAACCGACTTTTGATCTGCGTCTGAGTACGCTGCGGGATGCTTACCAGAAAGGCGACTTAACGCCACGCGCGTTGTTGCAACAGTTGCGTACCGCAGCAGTCGCGCTCAACCCTGAATTCCATCTGTTCATCCATCCGCTGAACGCCGACGAACAGGAGCCTTATCTGGCGGCGCTGGAACAACAATCCCCGGCGTCTCTGCCGCTGTACGGTATTCCCTTTGCCATCAAGGACAACATCGATCTGGCCGGCATCCCCACCACCGCCGCCTGTCCGGCCTATGCCTATGTGCCGCAAAAGAGCGCCACGATCGTCGAGCAATTGATCGCATTAGGCGCGATCCCCGTCGGGAAAACCAATCTGGATCAGTTTGCCACCGGCCTTAACGGTACACGCTCGCCCTATGGCGAATGCCGCAACAGTATCCACCCCGATTATCCGGCGGGTGGCTCCAGCGCCGGTTCGGCGCTGGCGGTGGCGCTCGGTTTAGCCAGTTTCGCGCTGGGAACGGATACGGCAGGCAGCGGGCGGGTGCCCGCCGCCTTGAATAATCTGGTTGGATTGAAAGCCAGTAAGGGACTGATTTCTACCGCGGGCGTCGTCCCCGCCTGCCGCACGCTGGACTGCGTCACCTTTTTCACCGCCAGCGCCGAGGAAGCCAGCCAGCTGCTGGCGCTGGTCGCCTTGCGGGATCCCGACGACGCATACAGCCGCGCCAATCCACAATGGAACGACGCCAGCGCGTTTGGCCTGCCTCGTCCCGGCTTCCGCTTTGGCGTGCCCGATAAACTGGAGTTTTTAGGCTGCCCTGAAAGCCCGGCATTATTCTCCGCCGCGGTTGAACAGCTGAAAGCGCTGGGCGGCATCCCGGTCAGCATTGATTTTTCCCCTTTTCTGGAAGCCGCCAAATTGCTTTATGAAGGGCCGTGGACCGCGGAGCGTTACAGCGTGGCGGGCGAGCTTATCGAACGCCAGCCGGACGCCGTACTGCCGGTGATCCGCGATGTGCTCGCCCAGGCCCCTCGCCACAGCGCCGTGGATACCTTTCGCGCCCAGTACCGGCTACAGGCGCTGAAGGTCATTTGCGATCGGACCATGGCCGATCTGGAATGCGTCCTGACCCCTTCCTACCCGCGCGCGGTGACGTTGGACGAACTGCATGCCGAACCAGTCAAACGTAATGCCGATCTCGGCTACTACACCAACTTCATGAACATGCTTGACTATGCGGCGGTCGCGCTGCCCGCCGGGTTCCAGACAAACGGTCTGCCCTGGGGAGTGACGTTGTTCGGGCGCGTCTTCACGGATCAGTATCTGCTCAGTCTGGCGGCGGCGTTTCAGCGCCGGCAATCACTGCCGCTGGCGGGCGGGCACACGCCGCACGCCACGACGCCGGAACGCGTTGCCCGCAACGATCGGGCCCGGCTGGCGGTGTGCGGCGCGCATCTCTCAGGCCAACCCTTAAACGGGCAGCTTACCCAGCGCGGAGGCCGGCTGCTGCACGCGACACAAAGTTCACCAGACTATCGGCTGTATGCGCTGGCAGGCGGCCCGCCGTTTCGTCCCGGCATGGTGCGGGTGGCGGCTGACGGCGAAGCCATCGAGGTCGAGGTGTGGGAACTGCCCAGTGCGGAGCTCGGCTCTTTTCTCACCGGGATCCCCGCGCCGCTGGGACTGGGGAAAGTGCAACTGTCCGACGGCAGTTGGGAAACCGGGTTTATCTGTGAACCATACGGGCTGAAGGATGCGCAGGACATCACCCACCTGAAGGGGTGGCGCGCCTATCTGAAGGGCGGGATTCGTTAACGTCAGCAACGAAAGGATGGCGGGCAGGATCATACAACCGGCAAAGTGCCCGTAAAGCGATGGTTTACGGGCCTTCAGAAAAATCGATTATTTCGCCGCCTCATCCCAGACGACGTGGGTCATGGCGCTGTCGCCGGGGTCTTTTTTGATCACCGAGGCATCGCCTCCGTTCAGCAGCACATCCACCGTGCGACGGTAGGCCGCCGGATCGAGATAGCCAATTTCCGGCGTATTGGCATGGGTAATCAGCTTGGCGACATTCTCCATCTGCCGCTGTTGCACTTCTATCGTGGCGGAACCGGACATATCTTCATTCACCACAATCTCGGCGGCTTCGGTTGGATTTTTCACCGCGTCATTCCAACCCTTATAGGTCGCTTGCAGGAACTTCGCCATTTTCGCGACAAACGCCGGATCGTTCAGGCTCGACTCCAGCACATACAACCCATCTTCCAGCGTCGATACGCCCTGATCTTCATACGGGAAGGAAATCAGTTCGTCCTGTTTCATGCCGGCATCAATCAACTGCCAGTATTCGTTGTAGTTCATGGTTGAAATACAGGCGGCCTGATTCTGCAACAGCGGATCAACGTTAAAACCCTGCTTCAACACCTTAATGTCCGTATCCGGCTTGTAACCCAGCTTGTGCATCCAGTTGAAAAACGGATACTCGTTCCCCCCAAACCACACGCCCAGCGTTTTCCCTTTCAAGTCCGCCGGTGTTTTAATGCCGGTTGATTTACGGCAGGTCAGCATCATGCCGGAACGATCAAATATCTGGGCGATATTCACCAGCGGCACCCCCGATTCCCGCGCCGCCAACGCATCCGGCATCCAGTTCACGATTACGTCCGCCGATTTCCCGGCAATCACCTGCACCGGCGAAATGTCCGTACCGCCAGGCTTGATGGTCACATCCAGACCGGCATCCTTGTAGTAGCCCTTGGCCTGCGCGACGTAATAGCCCGCAAACTGCGCCTGCGGCAGCCATTTAAGCTGCAAGGTGACTTTCTCGGCGGCCCAGGCGCCGGTCGTCAGGGAAAACGCCAGCGTTGTGGCGGCCGCGATAAGACATTTGCGAAAAGCGGAACGATCTCTCATCTGAGTATCCTCGGGGTAAAGTGGAACACACAACGACAAACGGACTACGACTCCCCGCGTACCGAGGGGTGCCAGAAATTGACTTTTTTCTCCAACCGCACCAGCAGAGCGTAAAACACCGATCCAACG
This sequence comes from Brenneria roseae subsp. roseae, assembly GCF_003115845.1. Lineage (GTDB taxonomy): Bacteria > Pseudomonadota > Gammaproteobacteria > Enterobacterales > Enterobacteriaceae > Brenneria > Brenneria roseae. Next base: position 146,034 of record NZ_KZ819028.1, read on the forward strand.
ACGGAGGCCACCACAATCGCCGCCCACACCGTGGACATATGCATGCGCGCCGCCTCCGTCGAAATACGAAAGCCCAGCCCGGACGTGGGGGAGCCAAAAAACTCGGCGACAATCGCACTGATGAGCGCCAGGGTGGCATTCACTTTCAATGCATTGAAAATGAAGGGTAATGCGGCCGGTAAACGTAACACCCACAGCGTTTTACGCGGCGTGGCGGCATAGCAATACATCAGCTCGCGCTCCAGCTTGCCGCTGGCCTGCAATCCCGCCAGCGTGCTGACCAGCGCGGGAAAAAACGTCACCAGCACGATCACCGCCGCTTTGGAAGGCCAGTCAAAACCGAACCACATCACCGCAATAGGCGCGACCCCCACCAGCGGAATGGTGCTCGTCAGGTTGGCCAACGGCAGTAGTCCACGTTGCAGGAAGGGCAGACGATCAATCAGGATCCCCACGGCAATGCCCATACCGCTGCCCAGCAGATACCCCACCAGCACCGATTTCAGTACCGTTTGCACAAAATCCCCGCTCAGCGGCCCGGCGTTTTGGTACAGCGCCCGAACGATATCAAGCGGCGCAGGCAGCAGCACCTGAGGTACGGCGAACACCGTGACCAGCAGTTGCCAGAAATAGATCACCCAGACACCAAACAGCGCCGCCACCACGCTGGCCGGCAGTTTACGGCTATCGATCGTTGCCAGCCGCTGTACGCTGTGACATGCCAATAACCCCAGGGCAAAAATAGCCAACCAGTATGGCGCACCGGCCTGAGCCATGACGCCGGGCAGGAGCAGCAGCCCGGCCGCCGCCACAATCAGTACCATCAGCAACGTCAGATACCACGGTGATGATAACGGCAGCATTGCCAGCACCGTCACACATAGCAGCAACAGTAAAACCGCCATCACGGACACGGCGGTTCCCGCCAACATGCCGGGAAGACATTGTCCCAGCCCCAGCAACGCGGCAATCAACGCCACGACAAGGCCAACTCCACCGGGAACGGATTTACGCATCATCGACCCCCTTTACGGCGTTTCATCACGCTGTATTCCGTCAGGCTGACCAACGCGGTCAACAACAGTCCCAGTAACGACGCCATCACCAGGGCGGACCAGATCTGGATGGTGTTGCCATAGTAGGAGCCGGTAAGCAAACGCGCGCCTAATCCCGCCTGCGCTCCGGTCGGCAGTTCCGCCACCATCGTCCCCACCAGCCCGCTGGCTATCGCCACCCGAAACGCCGGAAATAAATAAGGCAGAGCGGACGGCAGCCTCACCATCCAGAAGGTATCAATACGGCTGGCGGCGTAGGTATGCACCAGTTCCATTTCCATCTTCTGCGGTGAACGCAATCCCTGCACGGTGGCAATCGTCACCGGAAAGAAACAGAGGTACATGGCAATGGTGGCTTTCGGCAGCAGACCGGTAATCCCCAGACTGCCCAGAATAATCAGCACAATCGGCGCGATAGCCAGCACCGGCACCGTTTGTGATGCCACGATCCACGGCAGTAAGGCTTTATCCAGCGTGCGCGAGTGCACAATGCCAATCGCCAACAGCAGGCCAAATACCACGCCCATCACAAAACCCGTCAGCGCGGCGCTGGCGGTTACCCAGGTATGCAACAGCAGATTACGGGGGGAGGTGACCGGCCATTTGGTCAAACTGGCCCAGATATCCGCCAGAATCTGGTGCGGAGCCGGCAGAACCGGACGCGTCATATTCAGCGTGGTATAAAACAGATCGCGCCAGTTCCAGTCGCCTGCGGGAGCCAGCGTGCGTTCAATCGCCCCCTGAGCATTCAACCCGACGGCCAGCAGATACCAGAACGCCACCGCGATAGCGATCACCACGCCAACGGGTAAGGCCCGGTAACTTAAGGTGTTAATGTTCATGGTGTCCCTCGATCAGTGCTTCCCGTACCTCTTGCGCCAGACGAATAAACGCCGGTGAGTCACGCAGGGATAAATCCCGCTGGTGCGGTAACGGCGAATCAATGACTTTGACGATGCGGCCGGGACGCGGCGACATAATGACAATACGGGTAGACAGATAGACCGCTTCGGAAATGGAGTGGGTCACAAACACCATCGTGCGCTGTTCGTTGTACCAAAGCTGCTGTAGCTGCTGATTCAGGTTATCGCGGGTCAGCTCGTCCAATGCGCCAAAAGGCTCGTCCATCATCAGGATTTTGGGTTCAAACCCCAGCGCCCGGGCGATAGATGCCCGCTGTTGCATACCGCCCGACAGCTGCCACGGATACTTTTTCTCAAAGCCGCTCAGGCCAACGCGCGCTAGCTGCTCGCGGGCAATCTCTTCAATCTGGGCAGGTAATTTCCCCTGAATCTGCAATGGCAGCATGACGTTAGCCAGCACGGTACGCCACGGCAACAATACCGGCGCCTGAAACACATAGCCATAGGCCCGCGCCAGACGGGCTTCCGATGGCGTCATATCATTGACCCAGACTTCGCCTGAGGTAATCGATTCCAGATCGGCAATCACCCGCAGCAAGGTCGTTTTGCCACAGCCGGAAGGGCCGATAAAAGAGACAAACTCCCCCTGACGGATAGTCAGATTCACATCTTGCAGCGCGTGCACCGGCCGATCGGCGGCGGGATAGATAACATTGGCGTCACGCACAACGATTGCCGGTCTGGCGGTGGCCGGGGCTACTGGCGTTGTTATGAGAGAAGGCTCATCTGCGTACATTAGTTGGCTCATACCGGTATCCCCTCCTGGCGATTTCTGACTATCTGGTTAGGTTTCCGGACTGACTGATGCCATTTCCATGCCAACGTTTATTTTTTGCCCGACCTTACGGACTACGTGGGCTTTTGCATGGGCGCTTAAAACCCACGCCAGCACATTTGGTGCAAATCGCCGCTTATTTGCCTCTATTTGGAGCAAGATGCATACATAAAACGTATATTTAGTTTTACAGAACGCGTTCCGCGGGGATACAGCCTATGCAGGTTCAGTGAGATTTCGCGCACGAAATCTCACCGGATCCCTATAGAGGATCTTGCCGGAATCAACAAAACTTACCGTTAATCTCCCCCAGAACTTCATCAATGATACCCAGCCCCTGCCGCACCTCATCCGCCGTCACGATACAGGGCGGCACCACATGCAGGCGGTTTTCCGCGATAAAGCCCAACAATCCTTTAGCGAGCAATCGGGTTTTTATTTCGCCCATCGCCGACGCCGGCAGCGGCGTTTTATTGACCGGATCGGAAACCAGCTCCAGCGCATGGAACACGCCGATACCGCGCACCTCGCCAATAATTTGATATTTTTCACCCAGTTTGCGTAACCCGGCCGCCAATACGCCATCCCCAATCTGCGCGGCATGCTCGACGATGTTTTCCTCTTCCATCGCATCCAGCGTCGCCACGATGGCGGCCATCGCCAGCGGGTGCCCGGAGTAGGTCAGGCCGCCCGGGAACAGTTGCTTATCGAAGAAATGAGCGATGGGTTCAGAAATCAGGACGCCCCCCGCCGGCACATAGCCCGAGTTCACCCCTTTGGCAAACGTGATGAGATCCGGCTCGATGCCGTAATGCTCAAAGGCGAACCAGGAGCCGGTGCGGCCGAAACCAGCCATGACCTCATCCATAATCAACATGATGCCAAACTCGTTAGCCAACGCCTGTACGCCCGCCAGATAGCCCGCAGGCGGAACCAGAATCCCCGCCGTGCCCGGAATGGTTTCCAGCAAAATCGCGGCAATGGTGTCTGGCCCCTCGCACTCGATTATCCGGCGCAAATGATGCAATGCCGCCTGACACTCTTCAGCCTCGGTGGTTGCCAGAAACTCACTGCGATACAGGTAAGGCGTGAAGATATGGATATGGCCGCGGGAATATTCATTGGGCAAGCGCCGCCAGTCGCCCGTCGCGCCAATCGCACTGCCGGTATTACCGTGGTAGGAGCGATAGCCAGACAGGATCTTCTCTTTGCCGGTAAACAAACGCGCCATGCGGATTGCATTTTCATTGGCATCCGCCCCGGCGTTGGTGAAAAACACCTTATTGAATTTATCGGGCGCGCGCGCAACGATGCGTTTGGCCGCCTCGCCGCGGGTCAGATTGGCGATTGCCGGGGAAATGGTCGCCAGTAAATCCGCCTGAGCCTGAATAGCCGCAACCACTTTCGGGTGGCGGAAACCAATATTGGTGTTAACCAACTGGCTACTGAAATCCAGCCAGGATTGCCCGTCATAATCCCAGAGCCGGCTCCCTTCCCCGCCCGCAATGACCAACGGATTCAACGCCCCCTGTGTCGACCAGGAGTGGAAAACATACTGTCTGTCCAACTGACGGACATAATCATTAGACAATGCAGATTCATTCTTCAACGTCATCTTTCCATCCTCATCGTTACGCGGGCATGTATCGCATATGTGGGTCAGCAACGACCTGCAAGCATGGCAAAACCGCCGCGTAACGCCATACATACCGCCATCAAGTAGAAAAAATCAGACTAGGGATAAAAAAGGCAACGGGGATAGAGCCAGATCGAGAATAACCTTGGGCCAGTTGATGCCGCGCCCGCGTTACCGGCTGATTTGTCCCATACATTCCGGGCAACTGGCTCTGTCGGAGGCGTCGATCCCTTCGTAAAGTTGAAAACCGTTTATCACTCTCAGAAGAGGACATTTTCATGCGGAATATTGTGTTTATCACTGGAGCGACCTCTGGGTTCGGCCATGCTGCGGCACGCCACTTTGCCGCCAATGGCTGGTCGCTCATCCTCTCCGGCCGACGTGAAGAACGCCTGAGGGCGCTGTCGGATGAGCTGTCGGCATACGTACCCGTTTACTATTCGGTATTGGACGTGCGTGACGCGCAGGCCGTCCAGAACCTGGTGGCGACCCTGCCTGAAGCCTTCAAAGCGGTTAAGACGCTGGTGAATAACGCCGGATTGGCGTTATCCCCTCAGGCGGCCCAAAACGTTGAATTAGCCGACTGGCACACCATGATCGATACCAATATTACCGGACTGGTGAATGTGACCCATGCTTTACTACCGACGCTGATTGCGACCGGAAAAGGGGCCAGCATCATCAATATCGGCTCAATTGCAGGCCAGTGGCCGTATCCGGGAAGCCATGTCTACGGCGCCTCAAAAGCGTTCGTCAAACAGTTCAGCTATAACCTGCGCTGTGACCTGCAAGGAACCGGGGTGAGAGTCACCGATCTGGCGCCCGGTATTGCCGAAACCGAATTCACGCTGGTAAGAACCAAGGGCGATCGGACCGCGTCCGATCGGTTATACCGCGGCACCACGCCGCTGACCGCCGAGGACATAGCCGGGCAAATCTATACCGTGGCGACGCTGCCAGACCATATGAATATCAACCGCATAGAGATCATGCCGGTACGTCAGGCATGGTCATCTTTCGCCATCGACCGTGACTAGCATGACGCCATGCTGAAAGCTCTCTTCAACCGACGTTGATTACAACGTCGTCAGGCCATTGACAAAGTTAGATTTTAGGGGAAACACGGGGATGAGGTTCCCGCAGGGACGCCTCGCCCCGTGGTCGCCCCGTGAATCTCAGGCTCACAGACGACGTTGTCAGCAATCTCCCCCGACGTTGATTACAACGTCGTTTTATTTTCACCGTCAGAGTAAATTCCCCGCCATACCCTGCGCACAAAAACACGGAAAGTGAGTTTGATGAGTCACCTTCCGGTTACTACCCCACTTCGATTCAGGTACGCTATTTGCTTGTCTTCCCGATAGGCGTTGTTAATTTCTGGGGAGCGGGAAATGATTGACCACTGTCTGCATATCGATTTTGTTTCGACCAGAAGCTTGCAGGAACAGCTACGGGAAACGCTGGTTACCTCTATTCTCGCCGGTATTTTTCCTATTAACGAACCGTTGCCCTCATGCCGTAAATTATCGTGCCAGTTGAATATTTCACGCAACACCGTGGCGCTGGTGTACGAAGGCCTGCTCAATGACGGCTATCTGGTCAGCCGCCCACGCAGCGGGTATTACCTGCACCCAAACTATCACCACACCGATACCTTTCCCGAGCTGCCAAACAACAGGCCGCCATCGGAAATGGCGCCGCGGGCACCGGAATGGGGCAAGCGATTCAACATTTGCCCCAGTAACTACCTCACCGCCATGAAACCCGCGCAGTGGATGGATTACCCCTATCCCTTTATTTATGGTCAGCCCAATACGCAGCTATTCCCGCTGGAACAATGGCGTGAGACAACGCGTAAGGTCACAGGAACCCATCATGACCACGGTTGGCTATACGACAATATCGATCAGGATGTCACGCTGCTGGTTGAACAGGTGCGCAAGCGTATTCTCCCCAAACGCGGCATCATCGCCCGGGGTGATGAAATCCTTATCACCCTGGGTTCACAGAACGCGCTCTACCTGCTCGCCCGTTTGCTGTTCAACAAAAACTCCCGCATCGGCGTCGAAAATCCGGTCTTCCGCGAAGCCATTAATACCTTCTCATTGCAGGATGCCCATATTATTCCTCACTCGCTGGACAGCGAAGGTATCCAGCTGACCGAAGCCTCGCGTACCTGCGATTATTTCTATGTCACACCCAGTCATCAGGCGCCAACCGGCATCAGCATGAGCAACGCCCGCCGTACCGAGCTGCTTGAACACGCCTGTCAACACGACCAAATCATCATTGAAGATGATTACGATTCTGAAAGCAGCTTTGATCCCTACCCCAAAGCCGCATTGAAAGCCTGTGATATGCATAATCGGGTCATCTACGTCAGCAGCCTGTCGAAATCGCTGTCGCCCGGCCTGCGTCTGGGTTATCTGGTTGCGCCATCTGAACTGATTGATGAACTGCGGGCGCTGCGTCGCCTGTCCTATCGCCATCCGCCCGCCAATATCCAGTACCAGATGGCTCACTTTCTGGCACAGGGCTATTATGAAACTTACCTGCATCGCTATCGCGAAGATTCCGCCAGACGCTGGAATATCCTCAACGATGCGCTGAATACCTATCTTCCCGAGTGTACCCGTCTTCCCGGCAGCGGCCCCGCCAACGCGTTCTGGCTGCAAACGCCTGCGACCGTCAATACACAGCAGCTGGCATGGCGCGCAGCCCATGCCGGCGTACTCATCGAGCCGGGTCAGGATCGCTTTCTCGACGGACATCCACCGGAAAACTTTTTCCGGCTGGGCTTCCATGCCATCAAGACCGAACAGATTGAACCGGGTATTGCCCGTCTGGCCGAGGCCTTTCATCATACCCGGTCGGCCCATCGCCGCTAGCGAATCCCGGCTTAACTCTCCTGTTCGTCCTGATCGACCGCGAAGCACGCGACTTTCTGTTCGCCGTAGCGCTTCAACTGAGGCTGGAACTGAGTACAGGTACTGAAACAGCGCTGACAACGGGCGTTAAACGCACAACCCGGCGGTGGATTCAGCGGGCTGGGCAGTTCACCTGTCAGCTTGATGCGCTCGCGCCGTAAATCCGGATTCAGCCTTGGCGTCGCCGACAGCAGCGCCTGCGTATACGGATGACGGGGATTGTTGAAGATAGCGTCTTTGCTGCCCTGCTCCACACAGCGTCCCAGATACATCACCATCACTTCATCGGCGATATGCTCCACCACCGACAGATCGTGAGAGATGAACACATAGGACAGCCCCATATCCTGCTGTAAATCCATCATCAGGTTTAACACCTGCGCGCGCACCGACACATCCAGCGCGGAAACCGGTTCATCGGCGATCACCACGTCCGGGTCCAGCATCAGCCCGCGGGCAATCGCAATACGCTGGCGTTGACCACCGGAAAACATATGCGGATAACGGTCATAATGCTCCGTTTTCAACCCGACCTTCGCCATCATTGCCAACGCCTTTTCACGACGCTCGGCTTTTGACAGTCCGGTATTGATCAGCAACGGCTCTTCCAGGATCTGCCCGACTTTCTTACGCGGATTAAGCGATCCATAGGGATTCTGAAACACGATCTGGATCTTCTGACGACGCAGCTTCTCCGCCGTTTGATCCGGCTTCAACAGATCCTGTCCCTGATAATAAAGCTCTCCGCCCGAAGGGATTTCGATCATGGTCAGCAAGCGTCCCAGCGTGGACTTGCCGCAGCCGGATTCCCCAACCACCGCCAGCGTTTTACCGCGTTCCAGCGTAAATGACACGCCATCCAGCGCTTTCACCAGGCGCTCCGGAGCGAAGAAACCGGTCTTCACCGGATAATGCTTTTTCAAATCAATCGCATGCAACAAGTGCGGCTGCGATATCACGCTATGTTGACTCATATGCTCGGCCTCCCCGCATCATCCAGCGGTGTATGACATTTCACCTGACGACCAGGAATATCACGCAGTTCCGGTTCTTCCTGACGGCAGCGGTCATGGGCATAGGGACAACGCGGATTCAACAGACAGCCGTTCGGACGGTCATATTTCCCCGGCACCACGCCCGACAGCGACGCCAGTCGTGATTTGTCCGCGGCAAACTCCGGCAGGGCGCGTAGCAATGCCTGCGTATACGGATGGCGCGGCGCGCGGAAAATATCCGACGCTTTGCCCGATTCCACCACCTGACCGGCATACATCACAATAATGTGTTGCGCGGCTTCGGCCACCAGGGCCAGATCGTGCGTAATCAGAATCAGCGCCATGTTTTCACGCTGTTGCAGTTCCAGCAGCAGTTCAATGATCTGCGCCTGAATCGTCACATCCAGCGCCGTGGTCGGTTCATCTGCAATCAACAGTTTCGGCCGACAGGCGATCGCCATGGCAATCATCACACGCTGGCTCATCCCACCGGAAAGCTGGTGCGGATAAACATCCAGACGTGAAGCCGGATCGGGGATCCCGACCAACGTCAGCAGATCGATAGCCCTCTGACGACGGGTCTTGCGATTACCGCCCTGATGCGCTTTGACCGCTTCCATAATCTGGAAACCCACGGTGTAGCAGGGATTCAGACTGGTCATCGGGTCCTGAAAGATCATCGCGACTTCAGAACCGACCAGCTGACGCCGTTCTTTCTCGGAAATTTTCTTTAAATCACGCTGGTTGAATTCCAGCTTGTCAGCCATGACTTTGCCGGGATAATCAATCAATCCCATAATCGCCAGCGAGCTAACCGATTTACCGGAGCCGGATTCACCGACAATCCCGACAACCTGGCCCTGTTCGACCTGGTAGCTGATACGATCGACCGCGCGAAACGGGAGATCCTCGTCACCAAAGTGAACCGACAGTTTATCTACATTGAGTAACGCCATCTCTCTACCTCTGTTACTGCTTGAGTTTGGGGTCGAGAGCATCACGCAAGCCGTCCCCCATCAGGTTAAATGCCAACACCGTCAGCAAAATTGCCAGACCAGGGAACGTCACCACCCACCAGGCGCTTTGCGCAAACTGCAAAACGTCGGACAGCATGGTGCCCCACTCCGGCGTTGGCGGCTGTGCGCCCATACCGAGGAAACCCAAAGCAGCCATATCAAGAATGGCGTTAGAAAAACCAAGAGACGCCTGCACAATCAAAGGCGCCAGGCAATTGGGGAAAATGTTGACGAACATCTGGCGGAGCGCCCCTGCGCCCGCTACGCGTGAAGCCGTGACGTAATCACGGTTGACCTCCACCAGTACCGCCGCACGGGTCAGACGGACATAGTGCGGCAAGGCGACAAAAGTCAGCGCCAGTGAAGCATTCACAATCGAAGGTCCGAATACCGCCACCAGCACCAGCGCCAGCAGCAGGCTTGGCAGCGCCAGCATGATATCAACGATACGCATGATAATGGCATCCACCATGCCGCCGAAATACCCGGCCAGCAAACCGAAGATCACGCCCAGCACCAGCGAAAGCACCACCACCAGACACCCCACCAGCAGCGACAGGCGCGCGCCGTGCATCAGGCGGGATAAGACGTCGCGACCGACGTCATCCGTGCCCAGAATAAACTGCCAGCTTCCGCCCTCCTGCCAGACGGGTGGATGCAATAAGGCCTCACGGAACTGCTCGGCAGGCGCATGCGGCGCCAATATATTGGCGCCGACGGCGATAATCAGCATCAGCCCGACATAAACCATGCCGACTACCGCCCCTTTATTACGTTTGAAATAGTGCCAGAATTCCTGCACCGGGGTCATTGGCTTAGGCGCACTATTTACAACAGGTTCAGTGACTTGTGTCATCTCAGCCTTCCCCTTATTTCTTGTGACGGATGCGTGGGTTAACCACGCCGTAGAGCACATCCACCAGCAGGTTAACCATAATGATCATGGTGGCCACCAGCAGAACGCCCCCCTGCACCACCGGATAGTCACGACGCTGCAAGGCATCGATCAACCAGCGGCCCAGCCCCGGCCAGGAAAAAATCGTTTCCGTCAATATCGCGCCGGCCAGCATGGTGCCGACTTGCAAACCAATCACCGTGACCACCGGCAACATGGCATTGCGCAGCGCATGTACCACAATAACGCGCAGCCGGCTTAACCCTTTGGCGCGCGCCGTACGAATGTAGTCTTCTCCCAGCACTTCCAGCATCGCCGAGCGCGTCATGCGCACAATCACCGCCAGCGGGATCGTACCCAGTACCACGGCCGGCAGGATCATGTGCTCAACGGCGTCAATAAAATCCCCGGGTTCGCCCCAGAACAAGGTATCGATAAGCATGAACCCGGTAAGCGGCATACTTTCATCAAGGAAAACGATATCGCTGATGCGTCCCGATACGGGCGTCAGATTAAGATGGACGGAAACCAGCATGATCAACATCATGCCCCACCAGAAAATGGGCATGGAATAGCCGGCCAGCGCCAGCCCAACGGAGGTGTGATCGAAAATTGAACCGCGTTTTACCGCCGCCAGTACGCCGACGGGGATCCCGACGATGACGGCGAAAATCATCGCACAGGTTCCCAGTTCCAGCGTCGCTTTAAAACGAGGAACGAACTCTTCCCAGACAGCAATACGGCTCTTGAGGGAAACCCCCAGATCGCCTTGCAACACACCGCCAATATAATGGAGATATTGCTGCCACATCGGCTTATCCAACCCCATTTCGGCCAACAGCTGTGCATGGCGCTCGGCAGAAATGCCACGCTCACCCGCCATGATCATCACCGGGTCGCCCGGTATCATGTGCACAAAAGCAAAGGTCAGTAGGGTAATACCAATAAACGTTGGGATAACCAGCCCCAAACGCCGGAGTATGAACTGCAACATATCCCGAACTCTCTGTATAAGTGTGCCCGATTGCTCATTGGCGACCGGGCTTATCATTGCTCACCGCTAAAAAATCGCCAGGAGCGATTTTTAACGTCGTGTACGACGGCCCGTAAGGGTGGCGGGCAGGGAAGTCCGCCATAAAAAATCGCCAGGAGCGATTTTTAACGTCGTGTACGACGGCCCGTAAGGGTGGCGGGCAGGGAAGTCCGCCATAAAAAATCGCCAGGAGCGATTTTTAACGTCGTGTACGACGGCCCGTAAGGGTGGCGGGCAGGGAAGTCCGCCATAAAAAATCGCCAGGAGCGATTTTTAACGTCGTGTACGACGGCCCGCAGGGTGACGGGCAGCAAGCCCGTCATAATATTTAACGGGCAAGAAACCCCGCCTCCACGGTTCCTCTAACGAGCAACCGCAAGGTCGGGGTTTTCAATACCCATGAAAAATCAGTGGCTGAATTAATCCAGTGTGACGTTGTTGAAACTGTGCACACCGCGTGGCTGAACCACATAGCCTTTGACGTTTTTACGTATCGGTTCGTACACCGTGGAGTGCGCGACAATCAGCGCCGGCGCCTGATCGTGCATCACAACCTGAGCCTGTTTGTACAGCTCAATACGTTTTTCATGATCGGAGACAGCACGAGCAGGCTGAATCAGATCTTCAAACGGCTTATAGCACCACTTGGAATAGTTGGAACCCTGCTTGGCGGCATCACAGCTAAACAGCGTGGCGAAGAAGTTATCCGGATCCCCGTTGTCGCCAGTCCAGCCCATCAATACGGTCTGGTGCTCGCCGTCTTTGGCACGCTTGAGATATTCGCCCCATTCGTAGGTCACGATTTTGGCCTGGACACCCACTTTCGCCCAGTCAGACTGGATCATTTCAGCCATACGACGGGCATTGGGGTTGTAAGGACGCTGTACCGGCATCGCCCACAGGTCGATGGAGAAACCGTCCGGCACGCCCGCTTCTTTCAGCAGGGCTTTGGCTTTTTCCGGATCGTAAGCGTAGTCTGTAACGTCGTCGTTATAGCCCCACATGGTCGGCGGAATCAGGTTCTTCGCCGCTTGCCCCGCGCCCTGATAAACCGCTTCGATGATGGCGGATTTGTTGACCGCATAGCTCAGCGCCTGACGAACTTTCACGTTATCCAGCGGTTTTTTCTCAACGTTGTAGGCCAGATAGCCGACGTTCAGACCCGGTTTTTCCAGTAACGTAATGTTCTTGTCTTCTTTCATGCGCGCCAGATCGGCCGGGTTCGGATACGGCATCACCTGGCATTCGTTTTTTTGCAGTTTGGCGTAACGCACGGAAGCATCCGGGGTGATGGAGAAGACCAGACGGTCAATACCCGGTTTGCTTCCCCAGAAACCGTCAAAAGCGCTGTACAGAATACGGGAATCTTTCTGATACTGTTGCAGTTGGAACGGACCCGTACCGATCGGGTTCAGGTCGATTTTTTCCGGCGTACCCGCTTTCAGCATATTATCGCCATATTCAGACGACATGATGGAAGCAAAATCCATCGCCAGATCCGCCAGGAACGGCGCTTCAGGACGAGTCAGCTCAAAGCGAACGGTATAATCATCCACTTTTTCAATTTTACCGATCAGTTCCGGCATCCCCATTCCCTGATAGTATTCATAGCTGCCGCCAGAAACTTTATGGTATGGGTGGTTGGCATCCTGCTGACGCATAAAGGAGAAAATCACGTCGTCGGCATTGAACTCGCGGGAAGGTTTAAAATCTTTATTTTCCTGCCACTTCACGCCCTTACGCAGATGGAAAGTGTACGTTTTCCCATCGTCGCTGACATCCCATTTCTCTGCCAGACCCGGTTCGATATCGGTGGTGCCGTCTTTAAATTCAATCAGACGGTTATAGATAGGAATGGAACTGGCATCAAACGTGGTGCCAGAGGTAAACAGCTGAGGGTTGAATCCTTCCGGAGAGCCTTCTGAACAATAAACGAGCGTTTTTGCCTGTAGACCTGCCGCGACAGACATTGCCAGCAGACCCAGGCCGAGTTTCAGTACCCTTGATTTAGCCAGGGAATTTGCCATTACTTGTGCTCCAATGTGGGTTATGTTGTGTGTTCATTCGGCCAGACCTGTATTTTTAAATGCCCCGGTCCGTACCCTGTTGCCCGAAGGCACAAATCAAAATGATTGAGGAGACGAGCTTGCCACAGCGTGCACAAAACTCACGAACGCCTGTACGTCGTATTTTTCATACAATCCGCAGCTTCCCCTTTAAGTGACGTCCTCAATTTGTCAACAGATCAAAGAGACGTCAATATAAGCAGTAGGGATTTACAATCCTCATCCTTATCATTTCTAAAAATAAAATTCAGCTTTTGGAATAAAATCACTACTTATATCTCGGTTTAATCCAGTAAATCAGGGTAAAAAACCATTAATCTGCATATAAAAAGAAATTATCACCATTAAAAAAACTATAGTAAAACCTACTTGTATGTCCAAGATATGAGCACTATTTTTTGTTAAAAAGGTTAATGACAGGTGAAAACCCTGCCTTCTAATAAGAAAAACTGATATTGATTTGGTTCATTATAAGCAGAAATATAACTATCTACGCTTCATAAAAAAACTTTATGACAGGTTATAGAGAATCGGTGCGGCTTCCGATCCAAGACAGGATCAGGTGGTGGAGCGAAGATGTGGAAGCACACCGTTTGCTCAAGCCGGGACGGCCACAGAGACGGGTTTGGCATCGATAGAGAGTCGGTGTCGCATGACATGAGTATCCGAAGTATTACATGAAAAATTCATATGCACTTATTCAGCTAATTCACACTAAAAACAAATTAAATTTTTAGTTATGAAATTATTATCACCAATAATCAATTTGCGTATTTACTTATTCTCAAAAAATGGTATTTTTAACTCATTCCTGTTTGTACTTTCCCCGCCAAAATTCTTCACTATCGTTATCTGAAAATTAATTTAATTACGAAAAAAGAATATAAGTTATTTAAAATGGAGTTGCTGATAACTTCACAAATCATGAAATAACATATTATTTTTAACATTCCCCCATGCTAGATTACCGACTAATAAAAATACGCACTGAAATAACCCACTATCATTTTTAGTTTTTTATTATTTATTGATAAAGAACAAAAAAATGTAATTTCTTACTTTTAGAAAATAATGCACAGGTTTTCCTGTACCTACTGTCATAGCAGGGTGAACACAATGAAAAAAACCGAAACTGATATTCTATGTGATAACAATATCGCCATAGATTCATCGATCTCCACTTCATTCATGGATATTCTTTTCAAAAAGAAAATAGGCTCTGTCCCTGTCCTTCTTTTTTTTGCCATTGCGGCTATTGTTACTATCGCCGCCTACGAGGGCTTCCTGCCTAAAAATATGATTGGCGGTTTCGCCATTATCATGACGATGGGTTTTTTACTGGCGCACATCGGACATAATATTCCGGTATTTAAAGATATTGGCGGTCCGGCAATTCTTTGCCTGATGGTGCCGTCCGTTATGGTGTATTTTGATCTCTTCAATGAAAACACCATGAAGACCGTGCACCTGCTGATGAAAGAGGCGAATTTCCTTTACTTCGTCATTGCCTGTCTGGTGGTCGGCAGTATTCTTGGTATGAACCGCAAAATCCTGATCCAGGGCATGATTCGTATGTTCGTTCCGCTGGTGATCGGTACCATAACCGCCTTGGTTACCGGCTTGCTGGTTGGCAAACTGTGCGGCTACAGCGTATACCACACCTTCTTCTTCATCATCGTCCCGATTATCGGCGGTGGCATCGGTGAAGGCATTCTGCCTCTGTCATTAGCCTATTCGGCGATCCTGGGTCAAAGCCCGGATGTCTATGTCGCACAGCTCGCCCCGGCTGCCGTTGTCGGTAATATCTTCGCTATTCTGTGCGCAGGGATTCTGTCTCGTCTGGGAATGCGCCGTAAAGATCTGACCGGTGAAGGCCGTCTGGTGCGCAGCGATGAGGACAACGCGTTGTTCGTCACCAACGAAGCGCCCAAACCGGTGGATTTCCATTTGATGGGCGGCGGGCTGCTGATGATCTGCGCCTTCTTTATCATCGGCGGGCTGCTTGAACATGTGGTTCATATTCCAGGACCAGTACTGATGATTCTGATTGCCGTATTCTGCAAATATGGCCGCGTTATTCCCGCCATCATGGAAACCGGCGCGCACAGCGTTTACAAATTTGTTTCCAGCTCGCTGGTGTGGCCGCTGATGATCGGCCTCGGTATGCTGTACATCCCGTTGGAAAGCGTGGTTTCCGTGTTCTCAGTCGGCTACGTGATCGTTTGTGGTTCGGTGGTATTGTCTATGGCCCTGGTCAGCTTCCTGATCGCGCCACGCCTGAATATGTATCCAATTGAAGCATCCATCGTAACGACCTGCCACAGCGGACTGGGCGGAACTGGTGACGTGGCGATTCTGTCAGCATCCAACCGTATGTCGCTGATGCCGTTTGCACAGATCGCCACCCGTATCGGTGGAGCATCAACGGTGATTGGCGCGACACTGCTGCTGGGGTGGTTGATGTAATAGCGTCTGACGCGACAGCCAATGCCAGTCGGTCACGTTGACGACTGGCATTTTACTTTCTCTCTCCGTGGCGATCTGCTTTCTCGTAATATGGCCGAACGCCATTTCCGGCGGATCGCTTAGCCCATTCCCGCCAGATGCAGATCGTGCAGATTAATCGCCCCCACCAGACGGCCTTCGCTGTCCACCACCGGCGCGGCGGAAATATGTTGCTGATGCAGAACCCGCGCGAAAGCCAGCAAACGTTCATTCATCGCCGTTATCCACCAGCATCACATTAATCCCCTTTTCTCGTAATGCGCGCAGATAATCCGGACTGATATCGCTGTCGGTAATCAGGATATCCACATCTTCCAGCGAACAGACCACATTCGGACTTTTACGGCCAAACTTGGACGAGTCTACCAGCAAAACCCGCTGCTTGGCGGCGCGGCACATCGCCTGGCTAACCGCATGTAACTCATTGAACGTGGTCACGCCGGCGTTCATATCAACGCCATCTGCGCCGATAAATAACTTGTCAAAACTGAAATACGAGAAGGCGGCCTCTGCCAGGCTGCCGTGAAAAGTGGCGGAATTTTTACGATAGGTCCCGCCTGGCATCAGAATGGTCTGGTCGTTATTCAGCTCAACCAACTCATTCACAATACTCAGGCTGTTAGTCATTACCGTAATGTTGTTGAACTGCGCCAGCCACGGCACCATTTGCAGCACCGTGCTGCCTCCATCGAAGATCAGCGAGTCGCCATCGTTAATCAAGGTTGCCGCAACGCGGGCAATCTGCTTCTTTTTGGCCGTGTTGATGTGGGTTTTGCGATCGATTGGCTGATCGCCTTCCTCACGGCTCAGCATCACGCCGCCATAGGTGCGGATAACCGCGCCTTCCTCTTCCAGAACCGTTAAATCCTTCCGGATTGTGGTTCCGGTAGTATTAAAACGGCTAACCAACGCTTCCACCGAGGCTTTACTGTGAGTTTGCAGATACTCAAGAATGGCAGCCTGCCGCTGCTTAGGTTTCATCACGATATTTATCCCGATATGCTATTTTCACCGCTTCCTTTACAAACCGACAACAGCATAAAAACAAAGAATGAAAGGAAGTTTCTTTTAAAATGAAAATATCATGATTTCGGTTTAATCGCTAATGAAAGCGCCGTTTGACATGCCAGCTCTTTCGGGAAGATCACATTTGGCGTCAGTTGCGTTCTCTTCAGGCCGATCAGCGTCGGCATCGGCTGAGGTCGGGCGAACACCGTGAAACCGCGCATGATAAACCCGTCACACACTCGCTCCTGTTCGTCAAAAGCCAGCGCCATCACGACCCTGGCCTTAAATCTGCCCGTCGAGCGCCCAATCCCCACCGTCACGCCATTGCTGCATAGCGCGTCAAACGCCTGATTAAAACGACGCAGTTGCCACCACCCCAAAGCAATCTGCAACACCCAGGCGCCGATGGCGCACGTAATCAAAACCGATGCCGGACTCATTTCTCCTCCCGTTACGATCGTCCTCCGGCATTCCGGCCCAGAGAAGTCTGTTTGTTCAGAACATCACCTGTCCGCCGGTGATATTGATCGACTGACCGGTACAATACGACGCCTTATCGCTGGCATAATACAGCAGCGTGTTCAGCACATCCTGATAGTCACACCCCCGCCTCAGCGGTACCTTGTCGATGTAGTATTTTTCCACCTCTTCCGGCCGGATACCCAGTTTTTTGGCATACTGCGGAAGTAGCGACTGGAACATCGGCGATTTCAACAGATTACCCAACATCAAAGAGTGCACGGTGATACCGTACTCAGCCAGATCCAACGCCATAGACTGCGTCAGCCCGACGCCGCCGAACTTGGCCGCGCTGTAGCCGGAGTTGTGTTTGCTGCCCACTTTTCCGGACTTGGAGTTAATCTGGATGATACGCCCGGCAATGCCGTCGCGGATCATCAGACTCGCGAACTCACGCGCGCACAGGAAATAGCCGACCAGGTTGACCTGCAACGACAGGTCGAAATCATTAAGTTGAAACTGGGTAAGCGGCGCCGCTTTCGCCACGCCCGCGCTGTAAACCAGCAGATTAACCTGACCGAAATGCGAGTCCACTTCCTGCGCCAGTTGCCTGACCTGCGCTTCATCCGTTGCATCCGCGCCAAAACCCCAGGCGCTGCCGGCGCCGTAACGCGCATTAATCTCCTCCGCCACCTCATCGGCGTGTCGCGTGTTCAAATCGGCCACTGCCACGCGATACCCCGCCTCAGCCAATCCCATACACAGGAACGCACCGAGAGTCTGTCCCCCACCGATGACGACCGCAACCTGTTTCATATATCTACTCCTAACTGAAATTTAAGCCAAAATCGTTAACGTACTGCCTACCGGAATATCTTTTGGCGTCGCGCCCTCCACGTGAATGGTGCCCGGGAATTCCGCCTGGGCGGCGCCGTCAAACCGGATAGTGATATGTCCCAGCTCGCGCAGGTTCTGCGTCGCCACGTTGCCTACCGCGGTGATTGGATACTCGGCGTCAGCCAGTCTCAGCGTACTCCCGGCGCTCACTTCGCCATTCATCTCGCCGTGCCGGTGGATAAAGCAGAAAGCTTCGATATCCGCCGGCGCACCTTCGCGAAAGGTAATCATCATGTTTTCAATCAGCGACTCGCGCGCGTTATCGCCGACCCGGGTAAAAACCGTCTGAAAAATCGTATTCATGCGTACTCCTCAACCGAATGAATTTACTGATAAATAAAGCCGGATACCGCCCAGGCAAGCAGCACGGTAGGAGCGCCGGTCAGGAAGCGCCCCACCAGAACCGAAGGCACGCCCACGCGTACGGTGTCCTGTTTGGCTTCTGCCAGCGACAGGCCGACGGGAATGAAATCGCACGCCGCCTGCGCGTTAATCGCGAACAGCGCCGGCAGCGCCAGATGCGGCGGAATGCTCCCCTGACCGATCTGCACGCCGACCAGCACGCCGATAACCTGTGCGATAACCGCTCCGGGGCCGAGAAAAGGAGAAAGCAGCGGGAACGAACAGATCAACGCCAGCGTCACCAGACCGATCGGACTGTTCGCCAGCGGCGTCAGGCCGTGGGCAATCAGGTCGCCCAGCCCGGACGCCATGATGATGCCGATCAGCGCTGAGACGAACGCCATAAACGGCAGGATGGTTTTCAGTACCGTGTCGATGGTTTCCCGGCCGGCCTGGAAAAACACCGCCACCACCGACCCCATACCCATGCCGATTTTGGCCAGCAACCCATCGCTCTGTTCGGTAATTTTTCTACTACTGTCGTACTCTCGCTCAATTCCGCCAGCGGTTGGAGCGGCTTTAGGCGCCGTAATCCCGTCACTCGACGCGTCCACCAGTTGAATATGCTTTTCGCGTACGCCAGAGACATAAATATCCTCGGTGATGAACTGCGCCAGCGGGCCGGACTTCCCGGTAGAGTGGATATTCACCGTCGGAATGCGGCGCTTGGGATAGATCCCGCAGCGCAGCGTGCCGCCACAGTCAATCACGGCTACGCCGATTTCCTCTTCCGGCGGTTCGCCGTCTTTAAAGCCATCCACCGCCGGCCAACCGGTCAGTTCACTCAGGCGATCGACAATCGCCGGCCGCGTTCCCGCCGTTATATACACAATCTTCTTCCCTGGCACGGCCTCAATCAGTAACGGGCCACCCCAACCGCTTTCGCCTTTTTCAATACGGACGTTGTTCATATAAGAGTCTCCGCTTAAAGCCGGACCTGGCGGTCAAGCTGGATGGACATTTTGCGTTCAAAGATGGACGTGGTCAGATCGGTGATCCAGCCGCGGAAAAAGTTGGTCAGCATGCCAACCAGCAAATAGCTCACGGCCAACGGCGCCAGCGGCAGCCCCAGCGTTGTCAGCCCGTTGGCGATGCCGAGGTAGACAAACAGTTCACCCGGATTGATATGGGGAAACAGACCGTTCATCGAATGGCAGCTATAGGACGCGGCGGCATAATAGCTGGGCTTATATTTCTCCGGCATAAAACGCCCCAGGCTCAACGTCATCGGGTTGCAGAACACGAAGGTGCCGATCACCGGCAAGATCAGATACCGGGATAAGGGATTGCCGGCACAGCGCTGTGCCAACCGCTCTATGCGCTCCTGACCGACAAATACAATTAAGGCGTTCATAACGACTAACAGACTTATCAGTAAAGGCAGTATGCCGGTGACCATACCGACAAAAACTTCGCCACCTTTCTGGAACAGGCCGATAAACCACTCAGCCCCGTGGGTGATGACCTCTATCATTCTCGCTCTCCTGTTTCCTCTGGTGTGTGCTCAACGGCAGGCGATCGCGCCGCCCCCGTTAAGATGCTAATAAAGTATAATCAAAATTCTTTTTTTAATTTTAAATTGATCACACTTTGAAAGTTATTTATTTCAAAATGAAACCTAAATGATAGGTTAATATGAAAGATAACAAATGAGGAGAGGAAAGAAGTCATGCAGATCTATCTTGATACCGCGGATATCGACGCCGTCACCCGATTAGCACGCACGCTGCCGCTGGCAGGTGTAACCACAAATCCCAGTATTATCGCCGCCGCAGGTGTTCCCATCCGCCAGCGATTACCGGAACTGCATCAGGCGCTGGCGGGGAAAGGACGTCTTTTTGCCCAGGTTCTGGCGGGAAACGCAAAGGAGATGGTCAAGGAAGCGTTTGAACTGAGGCGGTGCATTGCCGACCTGATCGTCAAAGTCCCAGCCACCGCGGAAGGTCTGGCGGCGATAAAGATCTTGCACAGCGAGGGCATCCCCACGCTGGGAACCGCCGTCTACGGCGCGGCGCAAGGGCTGTTTTCCGCACTGGCAGGCGCAGAATATGTGGCGCCGTATGTCAATCGCATCGACGCGCAGGGAGGCAACGGGATACAGACCGTGAGCGAACTTCAACAATTGCTGACGCTGCACGCGCCGCACGCCACGGTACTGGCGGCCAGTTTTAAAACGCCGCGTCAGGCGCTGGACTGCATGCTGGCAGGATGCCGGGCCATTACGCTGCCTGTCGACGTGGCGGAACAGTTTATCAATACGCCCGCGGTACTGGCGGCAATAGGAAAATTCGATAACGACTGGAAGAAAGCGTTTGGCAGCTTGACGCTATAAAGTGAAGAACATTTTCTTTCAAGATAAAAGAGAAATCGTGGCGATGCGTTTGTACGCGTTATTCCGCGTACAAACGCATCGCGTATACGGCGGGAATGCCTGCTCTATTCGCAATACTGCCGCAACGCATCCTGCTTTTCCGGCAACAAGCGATAGAGATACACCGGACGGCCCGTTGAACCATACAGAATATTGGTGGCAAGAATACCGGTCTCAGCCAGATAGATCAGATACTTACGGCACGAGACGCGGGAAATGCCGATAGCATTGGCCAGCATTTCCGTTGAAAATTCAGCCCCCTGATTCCCTTCAATCCACTCACACACGGTGCGCAACGTTAAGCTGGTCAGTCCTTTCGGCAGTTTCTTACGCTCACTGGCCGAATTGCTGTTGGTACGGCGAATCAGGTTATCGATATCAGACTGCGCCACGAAATCACGGTGTTTCAGTAAATTCGCTTCTTCACGGTAGGCCGTTAATGCCTGTTCAAAACGGGAGAACTGGAAAGGCTTGATCAGGTAATCCACCACACCGTAGTGCAGCGCTTTTTTGATGGTATGGACGTCACTGGCGGAAGAAATAATAATCACATCCGTCTTCTCACTGAATTCACGGATGGTTGGCAACAAATCCAGCCCGTTATCCTGCTGCATATAGATATCCAGCAACACCAGGTCGATTTCGGAATTCGGTTGCATCAGTAAATTTCTTGCCTGTTGCAATGTGGGCACTGTCGCATAACAGCTAAATCCGGAAACCTGATTCAGATAAGATTTATTTAGCTCTGCAACCATGGCATCGTCATCAACAATCAGTACATTAATCATGGTCAAACAGCCTTGCTTGATAAGGGATATTAACGAAAAACTGGGTATATACCTCAGGTTCCGACTCAAAATCGATGTGGCCGCCGATCTTTTCCAGACTCTGTTTGGTCAGATACAGGCCAATACCGCGTCCACTGCCTTTAGTGGAAAAACCTTGCTCATAAATACGTTCCTGATCCGCCAGCGCAATGCCGGGGCCGTCATCACCAACCGTAACATGTAAACGTCCATCCTGATGATGGAAACTGACGCTGATTTCGCAATTTTCCTGGCCGTTTATGGCGTCCATGGCGTTCTCAATCAGGTTACCCAGCACCGTAATCAATTCATTGGTTGCATCGACATTATCCGTGTCCGGCAACAGACTTTCTTCGCTAATGGATAACGTAATGCCAAGATCGCGGGCGCGGTTAATTTTACCCAACAAGAAACCGGCGATCACCGGCGATTTTACTTTACGAATAATGGAGCCAATTTCCGCCTGATAGTTATTGGCGGTTTTCAAAATATAATTCTCCAGCTGAGAATAATATTTTAAATGCAGCATCCCCAATATCACATGCAGCTTATTCATAAACTCATGCGACTGCGCCCGCAGGGCGTCCGCATAGTAGGACATCCCGGTCAAACGCTGTAGTAGCTGACTGATCTCCGTTTTATCACGAAACGTCGCGATTGCCCCGATAATATCGCCCTTCACAAACACCGGCACGGTATTGGTCAGCAACAGGTGTCCGTTAAAGTTGATTTCCTCATCACGACGGGGAGTGCCGCTTTCCAAAACCTGCTTCAGGTGTAAGTGCTCCAGCCATTGCTCGCTGACGCGCTCCGTAGACTTATTCAGCAACGGATTATCCTGACGGAATAGCCGCCTGGCCTCATCGTTAATCACGGTAATACGCGCCTGTTGATCAACCGCGATCACACCTTCCTTGATATGTTTCAACATGGCATTACGCTGTTCAAACAGATTGGATATTTCGAACGGTTCAAAACCCAGCATAATCCGTTTGAGCACCTTCACCAGAATCAAGGTTCCCAACCAGCCGACCAGCGCCCCGGCAAGGATTGCCCACGGGATCATCCAACGGTTATCACTGATAACTTTTTGCACACTGGTCAACGCAATGCCGAGCGCAACCACGCCGACCTGCCGATGATCGTAGTCAAACACCGGCGTAAACACCCTCAATGCCGGATCAAGCGTGCCACGGTTAATCGAGGTGTTTTCCACCCCCAGCAGCGAGGGATAAATGTCGCGACCGGCAAAATATTCACCAATCCTTTCCGGTTCCGGATGACTGTGGCGAATGGTATCCATATCGGTGACGGTAACGAAGAGCAACTGATTACGCTGACGGACCATTTCCGCCGCCCGTTGAACGTCATCCGGATTTCCAAAGCCCTTCAGGTCATTAATAACCGCAGGGGAAGCAGCAAAGGTACGGGCAATCGAGAAGGCTTTTTCCCGCAGATGATCTTCTGATAATTGATTGATGCGAAAAAACAATAAGGAGTACACCATCAACAATACTGCGCCAATCACAACAGAAACCATTAGAAACACCGACGTCCCTAACTTCAACGGTGCTTTTTTCTTGCTCATGTCGCTCTCCAGAATAACCATCATGACACCGTTATCTTATACTGTTTCGCCACTTTTCGCGTATTGGGATAAACGCGCCAACCACGGGTGGTTGAGCGCGTTATATTAGAAAGGAACTAGAATAAAGCTGAAGACAAGGGCGTTATCTGGCCTTACCAGAAACCAAGCAGTTTCCACCACATGCCGCCCACACCCAACCAGATTGGAATGATGACCAGGCTGACAAAGAAACCAATCTTCCACCAGGTGCTCAACGGCACGTAACCACAGCCAAACAGAATCGGCGCCGGTCCACTGGAATAGTGGGTCGTGGACATAAACAGGTTACTGAAGATACCGAAAACCAGCACGGTCAGCATCGGTGGCGCACCTGCCGCCAGCGCAATCGAAACAAAAATCGCATACATCGCACTGATGTGGGCAATCGCACTCGCCATCAGATAGTGGCTGTAGTAGTAAACCAGCAGCAGCAGGCCGAGCATCGGCAACCAGTGCATACCGCTTACCGCACTACCTGCCAGCCCTCCCATCCAGGCAATCAACCCCATTTTGTTAAGCTGTCCCGCCAGCGTCATCAGCACGGCGAACCAGACAACGGTGTGCCACGCTTCTTTTTCACCGACCACGTCATCCCAGGTCAGGGCACGGCTGAGCAGCAGCACACTCAGCCCCGCCAGCGCCGTCAGGGTGGCATCAATGTTCAACGTAGAACCCAGCACCCAGAACGTCACCAGACCCACGAAGACGCCTAATACGACCCATTCATCGCGGCTCATCGCCCCCATTTCACGCAGCCTTTCGACAGCAATGGCGCGCATTTCTGAGGTTTTTTTCAGTTCCGGCGGATAGAAGCGGTAGATCAGATAAGGAATCAGCGCCAGCGACAGGAAACCAGGCAACAACGTGGCCAATGCCCAATCGGTCCAACTGATATGAATACCGAACTGAGACGCCAGCTTGGCAACCATCGGGTTGCCCGCCATGGAGGTCATGAACATCGCTGACGTTACGGCGTTACACTGGAAAATGGACTGCACCAGGAAAGCGCCGATACGACGCTGCGTGCCTTTTTCCGGCGTTGAATCATACGCTTCGGAAATGGAGCGGAACAGCGGCGTGATAATCCCGCCACAGCGTGCGGAGGTGGAAGGCATGGCGGGCGCAAACAGTAAATCGGTGAATACCAATCCATAGGCCAGGCCCAGTGAGCTGTTACCCAGTTTGCTGATAAACAGCAGACCGATACGGCGGCCAAAACCGGTCTTGATAAATCCGCGGGAAATAAAGAACGCGCAGGCGATCATCCAGATGGTCGGATCGCTGAATCCCGCCAAAACATCTTTAATGGATAACAGACCGAGGATTGCGACAGACGTCAGGCTGAACATTGCCATGGCGCCGAGCGGGTAAGGCGAGAGAATCAGACCGACAACCGTGGCAATAAAAATCGCCATTAAATGCCAGGCGTCGGGTTTAACCCCTTCAGGAACCGGGAGTAACCATAACCCACCGGCAATACAAAGTATGATCAGGAGCTTTAGCAACCTGCTACTATTTGCAGACATAAGAACACCACTCTTCATTAAAACGAATTCTCTAATTCACGACGGATGTCCCGTGCGGAAGCGTTGGCGTTTCTTTTATTCTTCCTTCATCATCCAGCAGGTTAATGCGATATTAACGAGCACAACAGGAAACATCTGTGGAAAAAAAAGGACGAGAAAATAACAGGTCAGGGGGCTTTTCTCGTCCCATCAAATCGAATAACTAATGAAAAGATAATATTATAAAGCGATCTGAAAATAGCATTACTTTAATTACTAAATGTGATTATTAGTTTATTTAGCAATTCTTTTTTAGGATAATGGGGAAAATAAAAAACCTTTAAATTCAATAATAATTGACAATTAAAGAACATAAAATTAACTTGAATCCACCTTATAAACCCAATATAAAAACCACATTATTTGAAAGGTCTTTATATTCCTTTTTACCGCCAACCATTTATACAAATTTATTTATTTTAAACACAATATTCCCATTAAATAAAAATAATTAAGGAGAGGAATTCTCCCCTCCTTAATTGGTTTTATTTTTTATCCTGACGATAACATTTCAGCACGCTTTTCAAGCAAATGGCTTTCCCGCCGTGTGCGCTACATCGCCCAGAACAGAACGGCCAGTAGCTGGGGCGACATAATGCGTAAAAACATCGCCAGCGGATAGACCGTGGCATAGGAAAGCGCCGCGGCGCCACTGCTGGAATGCAATCCATTGGCAAACGCCAGCGCCGGCGGATCCGTCATTGAGCCGGCCAACATCCCGCACAGCGTCAGATAATTCATTTTGCCCACCGTTCGCGCCAACACGCCGACAATCAGCAGCGGAATAATGGTAATCAGCGCACCGTAGCCGATCCACCACAGCCCATCGCCATACAACAGAGTGTCAATAAAATCACCGCCGGATTTCAGCCCGACCACCGACAGAAACAGCACAATGCCCAGTTCACGCAGCGCGAGGTTGGCGCTGGGGGGCATAAACCAATACAGCTTACCAATGCCGCCAATTCGCCCAAGGATCAGCGCAACCACCAGCGGCCCTCCCGCCAGCCCCAACCTTAAAGCGACAGGAAACCCCGGAATAAACAGCGGAATCGATCCTAACAAAACGCCCAGACCAATCCCGATGAATACCGGCAACATTTGTACCTGCTGAAGTTTCTGCTGCGCGTTTCCCACGATATCCGCCACGGCATCAATGGCGGATTTTCGTCCAACCAGATTCAGAATATCCCCGAATTGCAGACTGGCATTGTGACCGGCGACCAGTTCGACGCCGGCACGGTTCAGACGGGAAATGACCACATCGTAGTTTTGCTTCAGGTTTAACTCACGAATCCGGCGCCCCAGCACCTTTTCGTTGGTCACGACCACCCGCTCAACATGCAAATCGGTACCACGGGTCGATAGCGATGTATCCACTTCCTGACCGATCACCAATCGCGCCTGTTCCAGATCGTTTTTCGTCCCGACCAGATGCAAATAATCGCCCTGTTGAATCACCGTCGCCGGAGAAGGCACCATCAGTTCATCGCCACGCTTCAGGCGAGAGCAAACGATCGTGTCATTGTTCAAAATGGGGACATTCTGAATCGCCAGTCCCTGTAAATTGGCGTTCGTTACCGACACGTTCATCGTAAGCAGCTGTTCATGATGCTGCCCGCTGTGGTTTTCAAACTGTTTTGCCTCCGCATCGATCGCTACGCGAAACAGAACCCGCAACAGCCATATCACCAGCAGGATGCCGCAGATACCCAGCGGGTAAGCCATGGCATAGCCCATTCCCATTTGATTTACCATCGCGCTGCTGGAGCCGAGATCGGTCAGGATTTGCTGGCCCGCGCCGAGCGAAGGCGTATTCGTCACGGCACCCGAGAAAATCCCGAGAATAATGGGGAGAGGAACATTGAAAATTTTATGAATCCCGACGGTTACCAGACAGCCGAGAAATACCGTCAGAATGGCAAAACCGTTGAGACGCAAACCAGAAACACGCAAAGAAGAGAAAAAACCCGGACCGACCTGAATCCCAATGGAATACACAAACAGAATTAAGCCGAACTCCTGAATAAAATGCAGCATGTCGCTATTCAGCGTGAACTGATAGCTCTGGGCAAAATGCCCGACGATGATCCCTCCGAACAAGACCCCGCCAATCCCTAAACCTACACCGTAAATCCGCCAGTTACCGATCCATAAGCCCAGAACAGCTACCAGCGCCAGCATACTAACGGTAAGCGCGATATCACTCATACCCTGTATCCTTTTTGTGCGGACTTATCCTCTTGAGAAAAAAACAAAAGCCGACAACTCGTCTGAGTCTGGGCTTTTACTGCCATTGATTCTGGCAGAACGGTTCGGGGGGAAACGTGGCGGGCAGCACAAAAAAACGCCGGGAGCGTTTTTTGACCTCGCATTGGGGACGGCGGGCCATAAAAAATGCCCGCGGCTTAGCTAAGTCGCGGGCACAACAAACAAAACCGGGATCATGAACGCCGTCGGCTTATCCGTTAGATTCACTCTCTTCGGCTGACTGGGTTAACGCCGGCCGGCTGCCGCCAATCGCAATCCGCTGCGGTTGCAGCGCTTCCGGTACTTCACGCACCAGATCAATGTGCAACAGGCCGTGTTCAAAATGTGCGTCGGAGACATGCAGATGCTCCGCCAGAGTAAAACTCAGAGAGAATGGCTTCAACACCAGCCCCTGATGCAGGTATTCCACTTTTTTCTCTGCCGGCGTCGGGCTACCTTTCACCGTCAGGCGCGGGCCTTCTACCTCAATATCCAGTTCGCTTTGCTGGAATCCCGCTAAAGCCAGTGTGATGCGATAATGGTTATCGTCTTTTTTCTCAATGTTATACGGAGGGAACTCAATCGGTTCCTGACCGCCCATCGAACTGGCTAGTTTGTCGAAACCAATCCACTGACGCAGCAGCGGTGATAAATCATAGTTACGCATAATATTTACTCCTTCTATGAAGCGAGACAATCTCTCCCGGTCGCGGCGAAGCGCGGCCGGGTTCGCCCCCATTCGGCGGACGAAACAGGTTTATTCATTTGTTTTACTGCCATGCCGCCGCCACCGACGGCAGGTCAACGCCGGTTATTTGATTTCAATCCGACGCGGCTTCATCGTTTCCGGCACGATACGTTCCAGATCGATATACAGCAGACCGTTTTGCAAATTGGCGCCTTTCACCTGGATATGCTCTGCCAACTGGAACTTGCGTTCAAAATTGCGCTCGGCAATGCCTTGATACAGGTAGTTGCGGGCCGTTTGTTCACCAGCATGCGCACCTTTCACCATCAACAGGTTGTCATGCGCGGTAATATCCAGTTCCTGTTCGGCAAAACCGGCGACAGCAATGGCGATACGGTATTGGTTTTCGTCAACCAACTCGACGTTGTACGGGGGATAGCCGCCATTACTTTGGGCCTGACCGCTTTCCAGCAGATTAAACAGGCGATCAAAACCGATAGCGGAACGGTAAAGCGGAGAAAAATCAGGGTTACGCATAAAACAGCCTCCTAAAATATTCAGCGAGGATTAACAATCAACCTTCCATCAGGACAGGCACGGCCTGAACAGATACCCTTACGGCATATCCTTTTCATCAGGCTTATCATCAATATGGTGACCCCTCTCAGACTTTCAATGGCATGAAAAGAAAAATTCGTGCTTTTCATGCAAAATTCACCCATAAATCGAGTGTTATCACATACACTCAATAATGCGACAGACAAGGTACCGTCGCATAACAACTGCCTATCCCCGGATGGACGATACGATTACCATGCGAAAAAAGACCATGCTGAAAAGTGCTTTCTTCTCTTTCATCATCACCGGCAGCGGTATTGCGTCGCTTAGCGGCTGTTCCAGCGTGATGACGCACACGGGGGGAGACCAGGGATATTACCCCGGTACGCGCGCCAGTATGAATATCCTGCGCGATGACGATACCAGTTGGGCGATGATGCCGCTGGTGGTGCTTGATTTGCCGTTTTCCGCCGTCGCCGATACGCTGTTGCTACCCTATGACTATTACCGGCTGGGGAGTAATGACACGTCGATGCGCGAACGCGTTTTACACCGCGAGCAAGAGAATCAACCGACCGATCCGCAGACCGTACCGGCCCATCATCCGCTTTAAGCCCGCGGTTTACCCCTTTATGCGGGCCGATCTTGTGCTCATCACGCCGTCGTAACGACAGCGATTTTTCCCGCTATCCACGTTCAATCTGCCCGCACAGCAAGGCCTGCGCGCATTTGCAGTTTCTGAGAATCGTTATCCCATAAAGTTTATACAATATAAAATATATATTTGTTAGGTTGAATTCTGTTCACAAGCACAAGCCAATACCAATAGCGCCCAACCACTTTCAAAGTGCAGCAAATCCGGAAAGATGGCGGGCAGAACAGAATTCATCAGGGGGTTTTATGTCATGGTTCACCCAACTGTCCCGCTGGGGACGATATACATTACTGGTTCTAAGTCTGACGGCGGCGCAGGCTCTGGCCGCTACGCCGCAGCACGGCGGCACGCTGACGTTAATACTCTCCAGCGAACCCTCTTCACTGGTTTCTTTGGCAACGGTGGCGCAGCCGGCCATTGCCGTCAGCGGCAAAGTCAGCGAAGGTTTGCTGACATACGACTACGATCTCAACCCGCTGCCGCAGTTAGCGACGTCCTGGGAAATCAGCCCGGACGGCAAAACGTATACGTTTCATTTGCGTAAAGGCGTGAAATGGCATGACGGACAGGACTTCACCTCGGCGGACGTCGCTTACTCCATTCAATTGCTGAAGAAAGTGCATCCGCGCGCCAGCAGCACTTTTGCCAACGTGACGGATATCAAAACGCCCGACCCGTTAACCGCCGTGTTTGAACTTTCCCATCCCGCTCCGTATTTACTTCGCGCATTTGCCGCGGGCGAAACGCCGATAATTCCCAAACATATTTACGACGTTGCCGGCACGGATCCGTTGAAAAGCGCCAACAACAACGCGCCGATTGGCACCGGCCCGTACGTATTCAGCGAATGGGTGCGCGGCAGTCACATTGTGTATAAGCGTAACCCGGACTATTGGGATAACCCGAAACCCTATATCGATCAGCTGATTGTGAAATTCTCGCCGGATGCCGTTGTACGGTCGCTGGCGCTGGAAACCGGTGAAGCGGATATCGCCTACCGGACTCCGGTCGCCCTGAGTGATATCGCGCGGCTGAAAAAAGAGGGGAAACTGGGCTTTGAAACCAAGGGGAACAACTACTCTTACAGCGTGGCGTCACTGCAATTCAATCTGGACAATCAATACTTTAAGGATCTCAGAGTACGTCAGGCGTTTTCACACGCGATCGATCGTGATGCGCTGCTGCGAATCGCCTATTTTGGGCAAGGCGTCGTCACCGCATCGCCTATCGCTCCCGGGTTGAAAACCTTCCACGACCCATCGCCGTCGCCTTATCCGTTTGATATCGATGCCGCCAACCGTCTGCTTGATGAAGCGGGTTATCCGCGCGGCGCCGATGGCGTCCGTTTTCCTATCACCCTCGACTACAACACCTATGACGACGCGTTTCGCCGTATTGCTGACTTTACCCGCTCGTCATTGGCAAAAATCGGGGTGGCGATAACCCTGCGCTCATCCGATATTTCCACCCACACCAAACGCGTCTATACCGATCGCGATTTTTCACTGGCCGTTGGCATGTTCGCCAATCTGTACGATCCGACAGTCGGCGTACAGCGTCTTTACTGGTCGAAGAATTTCCGCATCGGACTGCCATTCTCCAATGCTTCCCACTACGTCAATCCGGAAGTCGATCGCTTGCTGGAAGCCGCACAGACGGAAAACGATCCCGCAAAACGTATCGAGCAATTTAACGCATTCCAGAAAATCGTGATGCACGACGCCCCGGATATCAACCTGATATCGCCGCTGTTCATCACCATCTACAACCCGCGCGTACACGATCACTCGCTCACCGCCGATGGCGTGGAAGGGAATTTGTCGGGCGTGTGGGTGGAGCCTAAACGCTAAGGTGTTTGTTGACAGGCGGAGGCTATTACTCCGCCTGCTCGCGCAGCGAAAAACGCGCGCCGTTCAGGTGTTGCGAAAGCAGTGCCGCACCGCGTTCGCCATCCTGCTCGACGATGGCGCGCAGAATTTCCGCGTGCTCTTCCGCCACCACTTTCCAGTCGCCACGGCGATCGTTAAGCTGGTTACCTTTAAAACGGATACGGTAAAGACGGGCATTCAGGTTGGCATGCACCTCGATCAGCGTCTCATTGTGCGAGGCACGTACCAGCGCCAGATGAAATGCCTGATTGGCATGAAAATAGCGCAGTGACTCGCCCGCGTTGAACGCCGCCATCAACGCGTTTTCATGCTGCTGCAACACCTTGATATCGGCTGGCGTCGCATGCCGGGCCGCCAGCCTCCCCGCCAGCTTCTCCATTTCGGTATAGACCACCAGCATATCTTCCACTTCACGCGCATCCAGCGATGCCACAACCACCCGTTTGTTTGGCTTCATATCCACCAGACGCTGGGCCGCCAGCATTTTCAGCGCTTCGCGCAGCGGCGTCTGGGAGATTTGCAGGGTTTCACAAATCGACTGTACATTAATGGGATCGCCGGGCTTCAGGATGTCCTGAATAATTAAATCGCGCACATAATCCGCCACCTGATCGGTAAGCGGCCGACGATCTACGGTTACCGCGGGAAGCGTAACCACGCCATCCTGTTCTGAATCATTCATCTGTGCCATAGCGCCCTCAATGCCGCCAGCATCCCCGATTCCTGACGGATATTCACCGCAGAAAATCCCACACGGCATATGCAATAAATGGGAATGGATAGCTGATAAAGTTTATACAATATAAAATATATATTTGTTAATTTGACTGCAACTTAGCCAACGGACGTTGGCTTGTCAACGTCAAAAAACAGAAGGAATTTCCCATGAGTAAGCCCCGTAATGAACCTGGCGAACAACCGGCTTCCCTTTCATGGCTTAAACTGGCGGAAACACCATTGACCGGCGACGTGCTGGAAGTTATCGAGCGTACCGCAGCCAAAGTCGGCCACCGCCGCAATGCGCAATTGATTCTGGCGCATTATCCGGATTTGCTGATTGCGCAAGACGCGCTCAGCCGGGCATTGAATCAGCCGCAAGACAGCGGACTCACCGCGCAGGAAAGAGAGTTAATCGCCGTCGTCGTCAGCGCCGAAAATCGCTGCGCTCCGTGCGTGTTCGCCCATGCCGCCACGCTGCGCCAGATCAGCGGCGATCCTGTGTGGGTTGGCCAGATTGAAGTCAACTACCGTCATGCGTCGCTGACCTTACGCGAGCGGGCATTGGCCGACTATGCCCGGCAAATCACCCAGGCGCCGCAAAATATCGAACCGGAACATCTGGACGCCCTACGTCAGGCAGGGTTGACCGAGCGGGATATTCTGGACGCGGCGGCCATCGCCAGCTATTTCAATTATAGCAACCGTCTGAACAGCGCACTTGGCGTCAAGCCAAATGTCGAAGCCTATCTGGACGCCCGTTAAAATGAGTTCATCCTTTGATTCCCGTTTGGCCCAGCAGTTCGCCGAGCAAAATATCCTGTCGCTGGACGTCCTGCGCCGTCGGCAAAGCATGAAGTGGCAACATTATGCGCTCGATATTTTACCCGCCTGGGTCGCGGAAATGGATTATGCCCCGGCACCGGCGATTACCGATGTTCTGCGCCACTGGCATCAGGATCAGGATACCGGCTACCCTTACCGCCAGCGCGATCGCGCCGAACACACGCTGGCCCGAGCGTTCAGCCGCTATATGCAGCGGGATTTTGGCTGGGAAACCGATCCGACAAATGTGCTGGCGGTAAATGAACTGGTTCAGGCGGTTTACCTGCTCATTCTGGCATTCAGCCAGCCGGGCGACGGCGTATTATTGCAAACGCCCAGCTATCCGCCTTTTTACGATGCCATTCGCGAAACCGGCAGGCGCTTACAGGCCAGTTCGCTGGTGGATAACGGACAAGGTTACGAAATCGATTTTGACCATCTTGAACGCCAGATCGACGCCAGCACGCGCATTCTCCTGCTGTGCAATCCCCATAACCCTACCGGGCGGGCTTTTCGTCGGGAAGAGCTGGAAAAACTGGCGGCGCTGGCAGAGGCCCATGACCTGCTGGTGATCGCCAATGAAATCCATGCCGATCTGGTTTTACCGGGTCACCAGCATATTCCGTTTGGTTCGCTGCGCCCGGATCTGGCATCCCGCACCGTGACGCTCAATTCGGCCAGTAAAAGCTTTAATATCGCGGGATTACGCTGCGGGCTGATGTACTTTGGCGACGGCGAGCTAAAACAGCGCTTCACCCGGCGGCTTCCCGCCAAAGTGCTCGGCTACCCTTCCGGCGTTGGCATTGACGCCACCGTTGCGGCATGGGATCGCGGACAACCCTGGCTGACGGGCTTACGGCACTACCTCTACGAGCGCCGCGAGCAGGCGATCGCGACATTACAACACGCCTTGCCAGCCGTAAAACTGTACGCACCGCAGGCAACCTACTTTGCCTGGCTTGATTTCAGCGCATTATCGCTGCCCACCGCGGCGGGTAGCCATTATCTGCAACACGGCAAACTGGCGCTCAGCGCCGGGGAAACCTTTATTCCATCTGGCGGATCGTTCGCCAGACTCAATTTCGCCACGTCAAAGCAGATTTTGCAGCAGATACTGGAAACGCTGATCGACGCCACGCCGCACTGAGACCGCACCGGAGAGAAAAGATGAGCAACGATCCCCGTCCTGACCGCGCCACCTCCGCGACCATCGGGATCCTGATGGTAAAAACGCATTTCCGTCGCTATCTGGGTGACATTGGCAATGCCGAAACCTGGTCCTTCCCCGTACGTTACCGCGTGGTGGAAGAAGCCATTCCCCAGCGGATGGGGCATCTGGATCAGCACAATCTGTTGGAGCCGTTTAAACGGGCGGCGCAATCGCTGATTGATGAAGGCGTCGACGGACTGACCACCAGCTGCGGTTATTTATCCTATTACCAACAGGAGCTGGCCGCCTGGTCGTCGGTGCCGATCGTCACCAGTAGCCTGCTTCAGTATCCTCTGGTGGAACGATTATTACCGGCGGGAAAACAGCCGTTGATTCTGACGTTTGACGATCGGACGCTGCGGGGCGATTATCTGGAAAAAGTCGGTATCCCGGCGCGGGCCGCCGTGTCCGGCATGCCGCCGGATTCGGAATTTGTCCGCGCTATCGGTCAGGGGGATGACAGCGTTTCCTATGCCACGCTGGAACAGGAAGTGCTGGCAATGGCCAGACAGGCGCTACTCCGCTTTCCCAACACGGGCGCGCTGGTGCTGGAATGTACTAATCTCGCGCCGTTCAGTGCCTCGCTGCATGACCATCTCGGTCTGCCGGTATTCGATACCGTTACGCTGGTGAACGGGTTTCAGGCGGCATTACAACCTAAGGCTTATGATGGCGGTGAAAAATGGTGCATTTAGTCAACGAACGCCGGCGGTGTAACCCACGATGAACGATCGGCATTACGATGTTGTGGTCATCGGCGGCGGGATTGTCGGTCACGCCGTGGCTTATGGGTTGAGCCAGAAAAAAATCAGCGTAGCGATTTGTGATGGCGGCGACAGTGATTTTCGCGCCTCACGCGGTAATTTCGGTCTGGTCTGGGTGCAAGGCAAAGGGCTGACATGTCCGCCGTATAATGAATTATCCCGGCTGGCCTCCCAGCAATGGCCGGATTTCGCCCGGCGCCTACAGACAGAAACCGGCATCGATTGCGGCTTTCGCCGCCCCGGCGGATTGAATATCTGCATCAGCGCCGATGCGCTGGCGCAGGCTGAACAGGCAATGCGGCAATTGCAACGCGGCAATCCCTCATTCTGCTATCAGGTTTGGGATTCTGCGGCGTTACGCCGGCATG
Organism: Brenneria roseae subsp. roseae; assembly: GCF_003115845.1. Classification (GTDB taxonomy): domain Bacteria; phylum Pseudomonadota; class Gammaproteobacteria; order Enterobacterales; family Enterobacteriaceae; genus Brenneria; species Brenneria roseae. Next base: position 180,919 of record NZ_KZ819028.1, read on the forward strand.
TGCCGGTCATTTCACCACAGGTGGCGGGCGCCATCTACTCCCCCCATGACGGACACGCCAATCCTCTGCTGACGCTGCGGGCGCTGTCGCACGCGTTTATACAGGCCGGCGGCCGCTACTTTCCCAATACGCCGGTCAACGACATTGAGCGCGACGGCGACAATTTTCGCCTGCATACCGCACAGGGAGAAATCCGCGCCCGGCGGATCGTGTTGGCGGCGGGACTGGAAAACACCCGGCTCGGCATGCAGGTGGGTTTACCCATTCCGATCGAACCGGTTCGCGGACAGGTGCTGGTCACCGAACGTCTGGCGCCATTGATTGACTATCCCAGCAATATGTTGCGTCAAACGCAGGAAGGCACCGTGATGATCGGCGACTCGCATGAACATGTCGGCCTGAATAACGGTACGCGGCCGGATATTCAACGCGGTATGGCACAGCGGGCGCTGACCGCATTCCCCGCGCTGGCAAATGTACGTATCGTTCGCACCTGGGGAGCATTGCGCATCATGACGCCGGACGGTCTGCCGGTCTATGACACGTCCGATAGTCATCCCGGCGCGTTTGCCGTCACCTGTCACAGCGGGGTCACGCTGGCGGCGTTGCACAGTACCCTCCTGCCCGACTGGATACTCGGCGGGAAACTTCATCATCTTTTTGAGGCGTTCAATGTCCAGCGATTTATTCTTTCACCCTCTGCCGTCGGTTGACGCCACGTTTGTCACCATTTGGGTTAACGGCAACCCATTGCCGGCTCGATCTGACTGGACGATCGCCGCGGCGCTGCTCGCCAATGGCTTGACGGCCTGTCGGACAACGGCCATTGATGCACAGCCTCGCGGGCCTTTCTGCATGATGGGGAGTTGTTTCGAATGCCGGGTTACCGTCGATGACGTACCGAACATTCAGGCCTGCATGACGCCAGTGCGTGCCGGCATGCACATTGCGTTTCCACAGGGAGCCAGAACAGTACAATGAATACGACTGACGCGATGACGCAAACAGCAGATACGCATTCTTTTGAGTCGGACGCCTCCCGCGCACCCGACCTCAAGCGGAATAACATCGATTTATTGATCGTCGGCGCCGGTCCCGCCGGGTTAAAAGCGGCGCAGGAGGCCAGCCAGGCAGGGCTGAGCGTCTGGCTGGCGGATGAAAACCCGCTGCCGGGAGGACAAATCTATCGTCACGTCACCCGCTCGCCCATCAGCCATGCAGACGCCATTTTCGGCCCCGATTACCGTGCCGGACGTCAATTGGCCGGGCAGGCCTTTTCGCCGCGGATTCGCTATCTGCCCAACACGCTGGTCTGGCAAATCACGCCGGAGAAACAGGTTTTTCTGCTGGAAAAAGGCGAAACCACCCGCAACTACCAGATTCAGGCACGCTTCATTTTGCTGGCGGTCGGCGCGCAGGAGCGCACGTTCCCGATGCCGGGCTGGACGCTGCCGGGCGCCATGACCGTCGGCGCGGCACAATTGCTGATGAAATCCGCCGGTCTGTTGCCGCCGGCACAAAGCGTACTGGTGGGAAACGGCCCGCTATTGCTGCTGTTTGCCACGCAGGTTATCCGGGCAGGCGGGCGTATTCAGGCGATTCTCGACACCAGCACGTCGCGCCATTACCTGCGCGCCCTGCCGTTTCTGCCCTCGGCCCTGCGCCACACGTCAGGCTATCTGTACAAAGGCTGGCAGCTGCTGCGCGAAATAAAACGGGCGCGTATTCCGTATTTCTCCGGAGTCAGCAATCTGGCGATCGAAGGCGAAGCGCAGGTGAGCGCCATCGGTTTCACCCGAAAGGGTAAAACGCACCGGCTGGAAACCCCCACGGTGCTGAGCCACATTGGGGTGACGCCCGCCACCCAACTGGCCAATGCCATGGGGTGCCGACTGCAATGGAACGCGCAATATCAATATTGGGAACCCTGCCTGGACGCGTATCTACAATCCAGTCAGCGGGGGGTTTACATTGCCGGCGACGCCAGCGGTATCGTCGGCGCCGCGGCGTCGGCGCTGAGCGGACACCTCGCCGCGCTGGGCATTTTGCAAGCCGCGGGCGTCATCAGTTTTCAGGAACGGGACAAACAGGGGCATGATTTACAGGCGGCGTTGCATAAGGAACTGGCCATCAGGCCCTTTCTTGCCGCGTGCTATCCCGTACCGCAAGCGGCTTACCAGCCAGCGGATGACGTGATGATTTGCCGCTGCGAACAGGTCAGCGCAGGTGATATTCGTCTGGCGGCTAAAATGGGATGCAGCGGCGCCAACCAGCTCAAGGCCTTTACCCGCTGCGGGATGGGGCCGTGTCAGGGACGCATGTGCGCGCAAAATGCCGCGCAGCTGCTGGCTCATACGCAACAGCGCGATATGTCGGGAGTGGGTTATCAACGCAACCGCTTCCCCATCAAACCCATTACGCTGGCGGAACTGGCCCAGAGCGGGGAAGAGTAACGAAATCAGGTACGGCCGCGACAAAAAACGGATTGAATCCGTTAATTTCACGCATGCCGGCAGATGCGACGTCAAATCGCTTTATATATCGTGATGCGTTTTTTTCCATACTATCATTCTGGATGACATCGCTTGCCGGACAGCGCGGTCGTGGCGGTTTTTCCACCGCGGCATCCCATCGGAAACCATCACCTTATTGAGTACGCCGTATTGGGCCAGCAACATCCGGCCAGCCAGTTCCAGTTGATCGGCCTGCATCAACGGCACCAGTGAGATTCGCAGCAGCATCAATCCGGCCAGAACAAGACGATAGCACATGTCCTTCCCTCCTCACCGTTCAGCGCCGAAGCGCTCAGTCCGCGACCCGAATATTCATCACCTTTATCTTGTTGAAACGAACGAATTCCCGATCATATTTTCCAGCGATCTCAATTGTTGATTTATCATCGATTCGAAGATTGATAGGCCACCGTTTGTGATCGATTTTGATTAAAATCGTTCCCGTGCCATCGCTGAATTCATACAGATCGTCATAATAGGCCGCGCGTCTGATGATATTGCCTTTCAGAACCACGAAGTCATGGTCGCGCCCATATTCAAGCAGCGTTTTGACGGAGGTGGGGGAGCCATTGGGGCCGATATATTGCGCCCAGGCGGCGGAACTGCTGATGGCCAGAATGAAGGCGCCAATAATAAAACGTGATTTCATGTTATATCCCTTCTGTTAAACGCGGTGACAGTTACCGCAGAAAGCGACGCTGTCGCTGCTATGGGGAAAGAATAAATGAACGAAAATGAACGGCAGGTGAATACTGAAAAAGGCGCCCGGCGGCGAATACACGCCACCACAGCACTGTTCATGTCAGGTTCATTTTCATGTTGTCAAAATGTCCTATGCGTTCTCTGCCACAGGTACGGATATGAAAAAAAGCGGATTTTCGCGCTACCTCTCTCTTTACCCAATACTGTTTATGCTTGGTCCGGCCCTTCATGCCGGATCGGCTTTAGCAGGGGACAAACACGAGCAGGATTTGGCTCGCTCGGCGTTACAGTCAGGCCAGGTGATCCCCTTTGCCACCGTGCAGTCGCGTCTGATGGAGGAGTGCCAGTGCCAGGTATTGGAAGCCAAGCTGCATTCTGAAAAGAAGCATGACAACAAATGGTTTATCTACGAGATTAAAGCCATTACCCCGAACGGGCGGATCGTAAAGCTGGAGATGGACGCACGCTCCGGCAATATCCTGCGCATGAAAAACAAGGGCTGGAAGAATTGAGAACAAAAATAAGGGGAGCGTGCAGATGAAGATCCTGGTGGCGGAAGACGACATGACGCTGCAAAGGCAGCTTGTCGAGATGCTCAAAACCGCAGGTTATGTTGTGGAGGCCAGTGCCGACGGGCAGGATGTCCATTATCTCGGCGATACGGAAGACTTCGACGCCGTATTGCTGGATCTCGGCCTGCCGGTGATGGACGGGCTGAACATACTCAGAAAATGGCGTGAATCCGGGCGCAATATGCCGGTACTGGTGCTGACGGCCCGGGGCAACTGGCATGAAAAGGTCGCGGGTATTGACGCCGGCGCGGATGACTACCTGACCAAGCCGTTTCATGCATCGGAACTGCTGGCTCGCGTAAGGGCGCTGATTCGCCGCGCCGCCGGACTGGCATCATCGGTGTTGAAGTGTGGCGCCGTCACACTGGATACGCGTAACGGCAGCGTTACCTATGAAGAGAAGCCCGTTGCCCTCACCAGTCATGAATATAAACTGCTGGAATATCTGATGCATCGGCCAGGACGGCTCATTTCACGAACCGAGTTGACGGAACATATTTATGCGCAGGATTTCGATCGGGACTCAAACACCATCGAGGTATTTGTTGGACGCCTGCGTAAAAAACTTCATCCTTCCATCATCCAGACCGTAAGGGGACTGGGCTATCGGCTGATCGACAATGAACAGCCAGACTAACGCGCCCCCCGACCGCAAACGCGCGGGATCGCTGCGGGTCCGGCTGTTTTGGACCACCGTGGGAGGGATCGCGCTGGCGCTGCTGCTTTCCGGTCTGGCCCTGACGACCCTGTTCAGAGATCATGTCGTAAATCAGTTTCAGGCAGCATTAACGCGCCAACTGGATCAGCTTTTGGTGACGCTCGAGTTCGATGACACCGGTCATCCGGAAGTCGATGCGACAGCGCTGTTTGATCCGCGCTTACAGAAACAGTATTCCGGCTTTTACTGGCAGATAGATGAATTTCCTGACGCGGGTTCTCCCGTCATTGGCATACTGCGCTCTCGTTCGCTATGGGATGCCAATCTCTCTTTGCCGTTTGATAACCACACGCCGCCTCCCGGCGAACTGGCCGTCAGTGAAACGGTAGGGCCCGCGGGAGAATCGCTGCTCGTTCTGCAACGCATTGTCTCCTCGCCAGACTCGCCGGGCCGCCACTACCGCCTGATCGTCGCTGGCAATCTGCGTTTCAATCTGGAAGCCACGGAGCGTTTCGGCCGCGCGCTGGCCCTTGCCGAAATCTTCCTGCTGCTGCTATTAACCCTGTCAGCCTGGGCTCAGGTCGCCATCGGCCTTAAGCCGTTGAAGGCGCTACAGCAGGCGCTTAAATCCGTGCGGGATGGCGCGCCCCAGATGGCAGGCCGTTTTCCACAGGAAGTGCAGCCGTTGGTCGACGATTTCAATCAGGTGCTCGCCGCCAATGCAACCGCCGTACAGCGGGCCCGCACGCAGGCCGGCAATCTGGCGCATGCGCTCAAAACGCCGCTGACTATTCTTGAGAACGAGGCCGATCAGGCACAGACTCGCCACGGCAGCATTCCTCCTGAAATCATCAAGGAGCAGCTCGCTCAGATACGCCGCCATATCGACTGGCATCTGATGCGGGCAAGGGTGGCCGCCGTACACGGTTTGTCCGCACAACAAACCAACGTAACGGAAACGGTGTCAGGTTTACTGAGGGTGCTGGACCGCGTGTTCGCTGACAAACCGATTCAGGTGAGCATGCAAGCGCCTTCTCAACCCATCTGGTTTGCCGGAGAAGAACAGGATCTACAGGAAATTGTGGGCAACCTGCTGGAAAATGCCTTCAAATGGTCTCATTCCAGCATTGCCGTCACTCTGTCAACGCTACCGCAGACGCCTGACTGGCTGGAAATCCTGATAGAAGATAATGGCCCCGGCATCGCCGTTTCACGACTGAAAGCCGTCACACAGCGTGGAGTAAGGCTGGATGAAAACACCCCGGGCTCGGGATTGGGTCTGGCCATTGTGCAGGACCTGATCCAACTCTACGGTGGAGAGTTTGAACTGAAAAATCTGCACGGCGACCAGGGCGGGTTACGTGCCCGGGTTTGTCTGCCAGGCGCTAGGGTGAACAGGGCATAGCGGCGCTGGCAATGCGTTTACTCAGGGCGGGGGACGAGTCTGCGAGCCAAAGCCGGCAGGGATATCGCAAGACTCACGCTCCAATTCACATCATTAACGCAATAAACAAATAATTATAATAAGTTACCGGATTTCCGCCCTATTCAGGATTAAGCACAAATTTTTCAATCGCATAGGCCACGCCATCTTCCTGATTGGTTTTGGTCACAAACTGACTGATGGCTTTTACCGCTTCGGTGGCATTCCCCATCGCGACCCCCAACCCGGCATATTTCAGCATGGCCAGATCGTTTTCCTGATCGCCCAGCGTCATCACATTTTCGCGCGTAATACCGAGGTGTTGCGCCAACATTTTCACCCCTTCGCCTTTGTTGACGCGCTTATCCAGAATTTCCAGATAATATTCGGCGCTTTTCATGATGGTGTAACGCTCAAACGCTTCCGGCGGGATTTGGCTGATTGCCCGATCCAGCACCGGCGGCTCATCAATCATCATGACTTTCGGGAATGTCAGGTTACGGTCCATCTCTTCCACCGCACGGTATTTCAGCGGCATACCGGTCAGATGCGCCTCATGGACGGTATAACGGCTGATGTCCTTGTTGGCGGTATAGACGAAATTGAAATCCAGCGCATGGAAATGAACATTCAGCTTACGGGACAGCGCTTCAAAATAGAGATAATCATCAAAGCTCAGCGTCGTTTGCGCCACACAGTCGCCATTTGCCGCACGCTGCACCAGTGCGCCGTTATTGGTGACGCAAAAGCAATCTTCCTGCTGTAAATCCAGTTCTGCCAGATAGCGTTCCACACCAATGAACGGACGGCCCGTCGCCAGCACCACCTGAACGCCTTTCTCTCTTGCCGCGGCGATAGCCGCTTTCACTGCGGGAGAAATTTGATTTTGCGGCGTCAGCAACGTCCCATCCATATCAATTGCGATCAGTTTTATAGACATAATTTTCTCAGCATTAATAACCTGCTTTCATGCTAACGCGATTCAGCGATGAAGTCGCCAGTGAAATGCGGCATGATGGCGCTCCCATGACAGACCAAGTAAAAAGCCGTGCCGACCGCACGGCTTACATCGAGAACGATCCCCATCAGCGACTGAAATGAGGATGGTCATCGTTACGTTTTTTCTCTATAGCGCCGCGCCGTTGCTGGCGATCACCTGCTTATACCAGTTAAAACTCTTTTTACGGGAGCGCCGTAACGTCCCTGTACCATCATCATGTTTATCCACATAGATGAAACCATAGCGCTTACTGTACTGCCCGGTGGTAAACGAAACGCAGTCGATACAGCCCCAGGGGGTATAGCCCATCAGTTCGACGCCGTCTTCCAGCACCGCTTTTTTCATCTGCTCGATGTGCGCCTTAAGGTAATCGATACGGTAATCGTCATGGATTTGTCCGTCGGCTTCTACCTTATCGACCGCGCCAAAGCCATTCTCGACGATGAACATCGGTTTTTGATAACGCTCGTAGAAGCTGTTCAGCGTGTAACGCAGGCCCACCGGGTCAATCTGCCAGCCCCATTCCGATGCGGAAACGTGCGGGTTTTTCACCGCGCCCGGAAAGCCGGCGATAGCATCATCAACGGCCTGATGTTGAGCGACATGTTGTACGGCATTACTCATGTAGTAGCTGAAACCCAGATAATCGGTGCAGCCGTCGCGCAAGGTTTTCTCATCTTCCGCCTGCATATCAATGTGATAGCCTTTTCTGGCCCACTCTTTCAAAATATACGCCGGGTAATATCCACGTAATTGCACGTCGCCAAACAGATGACGTTCGCGCATCGCTTCCTGCGCATACATCACATCATCCGGATGGCACGACCACGGATAGAGCGGCACCAGCGCCAGCATGCAGCCAATTTTGAAGTCAGGATTGATGTCATGCCCCAATTTCACCACCCTGGCGCTGGCCACAAACTGATGATGCAGCGTCTGGTACATGGCCTGTTCAGGATTCTCGTGCCCGGTGAACACCACGCCGGAACAACAATAACCAAACAGCGGATAACGCCAGTTACGCTGGTTATTGATTTCATTAAAGGTCATCCAGTATTTCACTTTGGATTGGTAGCGCTTCATCACCACTTCGCTGTAGCGCACAAAGAAATCCACCACTTTACGATTGAGCCAGCCGCCATAGTGTTTAACCAGGTGATATGGCATCTCGAAGTGGGAAAGCGTGATAACCGGCTCAATGTTGTGTTTCAGTAGTTCATCAAACAGATCGTCATAAAATTGCAGTCCGGCCTCATTGGGTTCCAGCTCATCTCCGTTGGGGAAAATACGGGTCCAGGCGATGGAGGTGCGGAAGCATTTGAAGCCCATTTCCGCAAATAGCGCAACGTCCTGTTTATAGTGGGAATAGAACTCCACCGCCTGATGATTCGGATAGCTGAATCCAGGCTGCACGCCATCGGTAATCACGCGGTCCACGCCGTGCGCGCCGCCGGACAATACGTCACAAATGCTGACGCCTTTCCCGCCTTGATCCCAACCACCTTCAACTTGATGCGCCGCTACCGCGCCGCCCCACAAAAAGTCTTTCGGTAATTGCTGAATAGACATCTCATATCCTTTTTAGGTTATGTTGAAAATCGACATACGCCGTTGAAAAATCATGGGCCGCGAACGGTATCGCCCTGCTTCAGAGCAGCCAATTCCCGATGCAAATAAACCAATTCCTCCACCAGATCGCGGCAAAGCATCGCGCTCATCAGGTGGTCCTGCGCATGAACCAGAATCAGATTGACCGGAATTTTCCCGCGGCCTTCATCCGCGCCAATCAATGCCGTTTGAATATGGTGAGCCTTGCGAGCCGCCACGGATGCCGCACTCAGCATCTGCTCTGTTTTTTCCCAGTCATGTTCTCTGGCCGCGCGCAGTGCTTCCATGGCGCCCGAACGCGCTTCTCCGGCATAAATAATCAGTTCCATGACGGTGTTTTCATCAAGTTCCATCAGTCACTCTCCCCGGTTTTCACTGTCTTTTTTTACTGGTTCAAAAGCTGACGTTTATTATTCAAGCAACATAGGGAACAATATGCAACCGGTTTCATATGAAGTTTCATAATCTTTGAACACGATCATAAACAGACGTGCCCGGTGATAAAACGATGACGTTTATTGTTCCATGATGATAAAAATGATGAATTTTTCTTTATAATGTCGGGCGCGTTTTATGTTAACGCTACGGCCAGTAGCCACTTTTTAGGAATAAAAAATGATAACCATGCTTGATGTAGCCAAGAGAGCAGGCGTATCAAAAGCAACCGTATCACGCGTGTTGACAGGGAATAACTACGTCCGTCAGACCACCAAAGACCGGGTTTTCAAGGCCATCGAAGAAATGGGATACCGGCCAAATTTGTTGGCGCGTCAACTCGCCACCAACAAATCCCAGAGCATTGGCCTGGTGGTTACCAACACCCTATACAACGGCCCTTATTTCAACGAATTACTGTTTCAGACAGCAACCATGACCGAGCAGCACGGACGCCAGTTAATCCTTGCTGATGGCAAACACAGTGCGGAAGAAGAGCGGCAGGCCATCGAATTCCTGCTCGATCTACGCTGTGATGCGGTCATCATCTACCCGCGTTTTCTGTCCATTGCCGCACTGGAAAGCATCATCGAGCAGCACGAACAGCCCATTATGGTGGTAAACCGGAAACTGAACCATCATGAGGAAAACGGCATCTGTGCCAACCATCAGCTGCACTGCTTTGACGCCGTTACTTACCTGATTGATCAAGGACATCGGGATATTGCGTTTATCCTTGGCGCGTCAGGCTCGCCCACGGGGGAGAGCCGCCTTGCGGGTTATCGGCAAGCACTGGCGGCACAAGGGATAGCCGTCAATGACGAACGGCTGGTTGAGGGCGACTGGACGCCGGAAAGTGGTTACGCCGCCGTGAAAACGCTGTACCAACGAGGTGTTACCTTCAGCGCACTGGTGGCCAGTAATGATGATATGGCCATTGGCGCGGCAAAAGCCTTTCGCGAAAAAGGCATCACGATACCGGATGATGTTTCTCTGCTGGGATTCGATGACCTGCCGATGGCGTCCTGGTCGCATCCGCCTTTGACGACCGTACATGTCCCGGTTGCAGAAATGATTAAATGCACGCTTGAGAAACTGCTTTGTATGCTGGACGGTAAAACCGCCACGCCTTCTCCCACATTTCAGGGATCGTTGATCATTCGCGAATCGGTTGGTAAAGGCCCGGCGGCTCGCTAGCCCCCCAATTCCCTTCATTGCCATGCGTGACTACCCGACAGGCGTATTTCATCATTCGATCCTGCCTTTATGCCTGCGCGTCATATTAAAGATATATGAAACTCCACGCTTTTTTTGTAAACAAGTTAAAGCCATAGGCCCTTCAGGCCGATGATATCGATGTGACTCGCATCACAAAAAAATGACACAGATCACATAAAGGAATTCCTAATAATACTGAAGGACACAGTAACTGATTGATTTTTATGTAAACAAAAAGCGCCATACAAGCGCTTATATCCCGGGGGGATATTATGCATATGTCAAATAAATTATTTCCAATTGAACACAGCAATCAAACCATCGTTTCAACCCACACTCCTTCAATAAAAAGAAAGCGCAGTACACAGGTGTTGATGTTATCCACGGGTATCGTCACTATCGCTCTCGGCTTCATCCTGACTATCGGTTTGCTGATCTGGCAATCCAGCCAGCAGCAAAAAACCATCGCTCAGCAATATCTGGAGCAGACGGCTTACACCAATAGCTATCTGATTCAACAAAAGCTGGATCTGGCCATCTCCGCTTCGCGCAATCTGGTTCAAAGCGTCATCAGCTTGCAGGAATCGGGTAATGCCGATCGAAAAATCGCAGAAACACTGCTGAAGAATGCACTGAAAAGTCACCCGGATTTCCTCTCCATGTCACTGGCATGGGAACCGGATGCCTTTGATGGGAAAGACCAAATCTATGCCGGACAACCCGATCAGGACCCTAACGGGCGATTTGTCCGTTATGTTGATCGTGATAATGCGGGAAATATTGCCCTGCATAATCTGGTTGATTATGAGACCCCCGGCAGCGGCGATTACTATCTGTTGCCGAGAAAACTTCAGAAAGAAGTGATTCTGGAGCCGTACAGCTACCCTTATAACGGCGTCGATGTGTTGCTGACGTCTTTGGCCGTTCCGATCATGATAAACAATAAGTTTTATGGTTCGGTCACGGCGGATTTTGCCCTGGATACGCTGCAACAGCTGACAAATCAAATTAAACCCTATCAAGGCACCGGGTATGCACAGCTTCTGTCGCACACCGGGGCATACATTTCTCATCCCGATCCAACCCGGATTACCCAAAAAATCGCGGATGACCCAACGCTGCTGGAACACGTGACTACCGGCAATCCATACCATATCGAGCAAGACAATCCGGTGTTAAATACTCCGGCGTTCGACGTTTATGTCCCGATTCACATTGGAAATACCGGCACGCCGTGGATGCTCGGCCTGTCAGCGCCGGTGGATGTGGTGATGGCGGAAACGGCGCGTCAGCGTAATCTGGCCTTACTGCTGATGGTACTCAGCATTGTGGTTGTCTCCGGTATTCTGGGCGTAATCTTTATTCGTAAAGTGGCGCGTCCCATTGGCGGTGAACCCGCTCAGGCCGCACAGATTGCGCTGTCCGTTGCGCAAGGCGATTTGACCAACACCATCCCGGTGCAGGCCAAAGACCAGAGCAGCATTTTTTACGCCATGTACACCATGCAGACGCAGCTGAGAGATATCGTGGAGCAACTGATCACCACCAGCGAATCCGTCAGCCACGGAGCAACCGAAATCACCGCGGGCAACACGGATCTGGCCTCACGTACCGAACAGCAGGCTGCGGCACTGGAAGAAACGGCGGCCAGCATGGAGCAGATTACGGCGACCGTGAAACAGAATGCGGATAATGCGCATAACGCGACGAATCTGGCGCAAAACGCCGCGCAAATCGCGCAAAAAGGCGATGCGATCGTGGGTCAGGTTGTTAACATCATGGGAGAGATTGACGACAGTTCGAAGAAAATCGCCGAGATAACCAGCATCATCAGCGGTATTGCCTTTCAGACCAATATTCTGGCGCTGAATGCGGCGGTGGAAGCGGCCCGGGCAGGTGAACAGGGACGCGGCTTCGCCGTTGTTGCCAATGAAGTACGCAACCTTGCCCAGCGCAGCGCGGATGCCGTGAAAGAGATTACCGGACTTATCGCCGAATCCGCCAACCGGGTGGACAATGGGGTCTCACTGGTGCAAAACGCGGGCACCACGATGCAGGAAATGCTGGAAGCAATTACGTCAGTAAAAGACATCATGGATGAAATTGTTTCGGCATCGGACGAACAGTCGCGCGGTATCAGTCAGGTCACACAGGCGGTGCATGAAATGGATGGCGTAACCCAGCAAAACGCCGCACTGGTACAGGAAGCGTCCGCCGCCGCGGCGTCACTGGAAGATCAGGCCAAACGGCTCGCGCAAACCGTGCTGGTCTTCAAGCTCTCCTGATCGCTCTCCGGCCGGCTCCGCCAGCCCGGAGAGCGAACAACGTCAGGGGCGTTGCCATTGGCCTCCCCTTTGTTTCAGCCGTCTCTTATACACCAATGTAGGGACGCTGACGGGGTTGGCCGTTACCGACGAAGGCACCGCGCAGCGGCATAATTCAGCCGGAAGCCGGGGTTCATAGGGGGCTGGCGTTTGAGCCCCCTGTGTCGGGCGCGAACTACGATATAGTATAGAAATGGCGGCATTGCGGCGCACGACACTGCCGCTGAGTCCGCATAAAAAAGTGACCAGGAGACAGCGTTTGTCAGGGGAAGGCGCTCTCGGTTGCCGTCTTGCTGCCACTCGAATTATTTAGAGCATAGGACGCTAATAATATGAGCAATATGCTAATCTTGTTCCCTATCTGCCCCAGGGAGCGACGCCCCGCTGTTGTGTCTGCTCTCTCGATAACCCAACCTAATCCGCTATAAATAAAATGAAATTGATAAAACTTCCGCTACTGGCGCAAATTTCATCGGCCCATCTGGTGAGTCACTTTCACATGATGGTGTTGCCTGCACTTATTCCTTTGCTGTCAGAGCAGCGGGATATCAGTTTCGTCCAGTTGGGTTTCGCCCTTAGCGTGTTCAACATCGTTTCCGCGTGCGTACAAACCCCGATTGGCTTTGTGGTCGATCGCATCGGCGCCCGGCGTACCCTGATTGCCGGCCTCACGCTCGGCAGCCTGTGTTTTCTTTCGCTGAGTTTTTCCAACAGCTATGCCTGGCTGATCGCGTCCATGGCGCTGGCCGGCGTTGCCAACGCCGTCTATCACCCGGCGGATTATGCCCTGCTATCACGCGGTATCGACGAGAAACGCATGGGAAGAGCGTTCTCCGTTCACACTTTCTCCGGCTTTTTCGGCACCGCCATTGCTCCCGGTATTCTACTGACGATTGCCGCTTTCAGCGGCATTGACAGTGCGTTTATCGTTTCCGGCATCATTGGGCTGGCGACGATTCCGTTGTTATTAACCGAAAGCGATCGCCCGGCCCGCGTTCCGAATGCAACGCAGGGCGCCAAACCGGCAGACAAGCCGCGAATACCGCTATTTACCCTGCCAATCATGGCGCTGCTGGTGTTATTCCTGCTGTTAAACCTGAGCACCGGTTCGATTCAGAATTTCTCGGTGACCGCCTTTGTCACCGGCTACGATTTGCCTTTATCACAGGCCAACGTGGTGCTGACGGCTTTCCTGTTTGCCAGTGCTTTTGGCGTATTGGCTGGCGGCGCGCTGGCGGATAAAACCCGTCGTCACGGCCTGGTGGCGACCGCCGCATTGGCATTAACCGCCTGCCTGATCAGCATCGTCGCCATTTATCCGCTGCCGGCATCGGTATTGATTCCACTGCTGGCTATCGCAGGCTTCCTGTCCGGCATGATCGCGCCATCACGCGACATGCTGGTACGCGCCGCGTCACCCGTCGGTGCGGAGGGGCGTGTTTTCGGCATCGTTTCCACCGGCTTTAACATCGGCGGGGCGACCGGTCCGATATTGTTTGGATGGTTGCTCGATCATGGTTATCCGCGGGCCATTTTCTGGTCGGCGGTGATTTTTATGCTGATTACCGCACTTATCACGCTACGACAGGAGCTGCGCGGCGCCAGACAACGCGCCATTGCCTGATCAAAACAAAAGGTAATAGCGTTTCCGTTAGTGGAGAATATCGGCTATCAGGCCTCTGATACCGGGCTCGGCTATGGTCGGGAGCTATCAGTACGTTGGCGGGCATTACCAGAAAAATCAATTCAGCAAACGCCATTCCCGCGCCTGATTAATCGCTTGAATGCGGCCGCTCACCTGGAGTTTTGCATATACCTGCTTCAGGTGCCACTTTACGGTCTCGACCGAGATGCCCAGCGAGCGGGCGATACCTTTGTTTGAATAGCCATCGGCGATTAGCTGTAGCGTTTGTTGCTCTCGTTCGGTTAAGCGCCGGCACTGAGACTGCGCGATATCGTCTTTATCCGGCGAACGTCCGACGTCGTCAGCGGCCTGTTGCAGTAATTCCGCGGCCATGTTGGCCAGTTCACCATTGGGCGCCAGTTTCCTGCGGACATGGTTTAGCAGAGGCAACAGATCCGGGCCCGCATCCAACAGGCTACGCTGGAGTTTTTGCTGCATCGCCCGTTGTAACAATGGTTTGAAAACCGCACCCGCCTGCTCTTCCTCGCCTGCCTGCCATAACGCGACCGATTGCAGAACCCTTAAACGCAAGGCGGATAACCATTCCCCGCATTGTTCCTGCTCGCTTGCCAACGAGTGAATGATATCGGCCGCGGCCAGCGGGTCGCCATCGGCAATAAGCAAACGGCTCTGGCTTAAGCGAAGATGATGGGAAATCACTTTCAGACCCAGCGTATCTTTCTCTGCCCCGGCTTCTCCGGCTAACGTCTGCAACTGACCCAGCAGGAGTCTGGCGCCGTCAACATCCCCTTGCCGGAGACGAATCGTCAGCCTCTCTGCCAGCAACGGCCCCCTCGCCCGAGACCATCCCCGGCTAATAGTCAGTTTTTCAGCATGAAACAGCAACGGCTCTGCTTCCTCCGGCTGGTCGTTTAGCTGTGCCTGACGCGCCAGAATGATATAACACCGGCTAAGGCCATCGGGCGGAGAGAAGTTATCGATCATCTCCAGCCGCAGCGTGAGCAACGCATCAATCCGGCTCACCTCCCCTTGCTCCCAGGCGATTTCAGCCAGAATCGGCGCAAGCGTTGCACCGCTGCTGGAATGGGTCCCGGTATGCTGTTCCGCATAACGCAATGCCTGAGACGCCTGACGCTCGGCTTCCAACAGGTTGCCCTGACGGAGATAGCCCTGAGCCACAACGAAAGCACGGTAAACCTCAACGAACAGGTTGCGGTTCACTACTTTTGTGCCGGGCATGCGGCATTGCACATCCAGCGCCTTTTCCGGACGTAGATCCACCAAATGACAATAGCTGAGAATATTGCACACCAGGCCATCGACCCAGATGTCGCCGCAGGGCACTTCCCGCAGTAACGGCTCGGCAATGGCGATACTTTGAGGAATATTTTCAGCGAAGGCTTCGCAAATGGCCCGCACCACGCGCAACTTAACCCAGGTGCTGTGGGCCAGATCGCCGCGGTTGGCTTCAACCAAGACGTCTAACGTATCAAGCAACTGGCGGGAATCGTTAAAACGAAAATGATGCGCCAGCGCCCAGGCCAGGTTGAGTTGCAGGTCAATGCGGGTAGGGTCCGGACTGGCGGGCAGATAGCGCATCCAGCGCACCAGCGTATCAATGTCTCCTTCCTCGGCCAGTGATTGCGCCCCCGCCTCGGCATGCTTACTGCCGGTTTTGCCTGCGGCCAGGGCGTGACGCACCGCCTCAGCCCACAGCTGTTGGCCGGCAAACCAGTTACTGGCCCGCTCATGCAAGACCCGGCTATCTTTATGCGCAGCGTGTTGCAACCGGTTAAGCAACGTATCGCGCATAAGCGGATGGTAACGGAACCAGAATCCGCCTTCGTCCAGCGCGGAAAGAAACAGATTGTGCTGCTCTATCCAGGCTAACATCGCCTCACCGTTGCTCCGTCCGGTCACGGCATTGCACAACGCGGGATTAAGACGATTGAGAATAGAGGTACATAGCAGGAAATCGAACACATCGGGTGGCAACGGTTCAAAAATCACCTCTTCCAGATAGCGGGTGATAGTCCGTGAACCTTCACTCAGGCTGTCCATAAAGTGGCTGGCGTTGATGCGCCAGCCGGCTGACAGGGTGGCAATCTTCATACCCGCGATCCAGCCTTCGGTCAGAGAGATAAGACGCTGAATATCCTGCTTTCTCGTCGTCTGCGGCGCTGAATCCATAAAGTAGGCGTTGGCTTCCACGCAGGTGAAACGCAGGTCATTATCGTCTATTTCCGCCAGTTGCCCCTGAACCTGCAAACGGCTCAGCGCCAGCGGGGGACGAAAACGGCTACCGATAATCAGGTGCAAAGAAGAGGGGGCATGGTTAAGGAGGTACGCCAGTCCGTCATGTACCTCACGGTGGCTAATATCCTGATAATCATCCAGAATCAGGTAAAGTGGGTGCGGACAAAGGTGTAATTGATTAATGAGCTCCGCCAGAAACATCGAAAAATCAGCGGGTAGATCCCCCAGCAGATACCGCCGGAAGGCGGTGCTCCAGCCGTTATACAGCGGCCGCAACGCCTCCAGCAGATAACGCATAAATAGCAGCGGCGCGCTGTCGTCGTCTTCAAGGCTTAGCCAGGCGACCGCATCGCCCTGCTGCTGGCGGCGGCGATACCACTGCGCAAGCAGCGTGGTTTTGCCAAATCCTGCGGCGGCGCAAACCAGCGTCAGGCTGCATGACTCTGCTGCGTCAAGCCGTTGCAATAAGCGATCGCGCTGCAACAACATCCCCGGCGAGCGCGGGGGTGTAAGTTTGGTGAGGATCAGCGGGAGCTTGCGCGTAAAGCGAAAAGGTTCTTCATTAGCGAATGCCGCAAGCGGGTAATGTGTTGGGGGCAAGCGCTCCATACGTGCCAATACCTCTTTATTCAGTCTGTATTTTAAGTGTACCCAATAGAGGTAAACGGAACCAAGATTAACCCGCAATAACTTGTCCCCATCCGCA
Source organism: Brenneria roseae subsp. roseae (assembly GCF_003115845.1). GTDB lineage: Bacteria > Pseudomonadota > Gammaproteobacteria > Enterobacterales > Enterobacteriaceae > Brenneria > Brenneria roseae. Next base: position 197,979 of record NZ_KZ819028.1, read on the forward strand.
TTTGCCCCCCCATACCCCCCCACCAGAGGGGTTATGCCGCGTTTGCAGGCGCCTATAAAGTGAATTGTCTTCCGCAACCGGTGTTCAACGCCTCGGTCAACAGTACCGGCGAGGGACAACATTGAGGACGGAAAGAGGGAAGCTGAATAAACAACCGTTGTTACAGGCTTATCGCAAAATGCGCGAAATGCGTGAATTTGAAGAGCGCCTGCACGCTGAAAATCGGCAAATTTGCCTATCGGGGAAACGGTAAAGCAATCATTGGTTTTTTTTAATCAGTACGAGGTGGATACAAAATATGGCTATCGGAAATAAAGTAGCGTTGGTGACCGGCGCCGGGCAAGGTATTGGACGTAGCATCGCATTGCGTATGGCCAGAGATGGCGCATCGCTGATGCTGGTCGACGTTAACCGTTCCGGGCTGGATGCGGTAGCCGCCGAGGTGGAAGCATTGGGGCGTAAAGTGGCAACCTTTGTTGCTGATATTACCGATCGTGCTCAGGTTTATGAGTCTATCGATCTGGCCGAACAACAATTGGGAGGGTTTGACATTATTGTCAACAATGCAGGCATGGCGCAGGTGCAGGCACTGGCTGACGTTACCCCGGAAGAAGTCGATCGCATCATGCGGGTCAACGTTCAGGGGACGCTCTGGGGGATTCAGGCCGCGGCGAAGAAATTTATCGACAGAAAACAGAACGGCAAAATCATTAATGCCTGTTCCATTGCGGGTCATGATGGCTTTGCCTTACTCGGTATTTATTCGGCAACGAAATTTGCCGTGCGCGCGTTGACGCAGGCCGCAGCCAAAGAATATGCCAGCCGGGGAATTACGGTGAATGCTTATTGCCCGGGGATTGTCGGTACCGGCATGTGGCAGGAGATCGATCGCCGTTTCTCAGAAATTACCGGAACGCCTCTTGGCGAAACTTACAAAAAGTATGTTGACGGTATTGCACTTGGCCGCGCAGAAACGCCGGATGATGTGGCAGGTCTGGTGTCGTATCTGGCTGGGCCGGATTCTGACTATATCACCGGACAATCTATCCTGATTGATGGCGGTATTGTTTATCGTTAAGCCTTTTTTGCCAGGCCGCTTTCGCCGGGGAAAGCGGTTTTTTAGTCTTTACTGAATGGCGGAGAAATCTCGCCGCAAAATCGACACCAATAATAAGCCGGCATCCTGTCGGGCAGGATGCCGGCTTAGTCAGTAACATGACGAAAAGGTGTATCAGATATCGATATTCATCGCCTTCAGCGCGTTCTCTTCGATAAACGCACGGCGAGGTTCAACCGCATCCCCCATCAGCGTGGTAAACAGCTCATCCGCCGCAATCGCATCTTTAACCGTAACCCGTAACATACGACGGCTGGTCGGATCCATGGTGGTTTCCCACAGCTGTTCCGGGTTCATTTCTCCCAGACCTTTGTAACGTTGGATGGCCAAGCCGCGACGGGACTCTTTCACCAGCCAATCCAGCGCCTGTTCAAAGCTGGCTACCGGTTGACGACGCTCACCACGCTCAATGTAAGCATCTTCTTCGATCAGGCCACGCAGTTTTTCGCCCAACTGATTCAGCTTACGGTACTCGCCACCGGCGATGAAGCTTGCGCCCAGCAGATAGTCGGTATCCACGCCGTGGGTACGTACGCGCAAAGCCGGTTCAAAAATCTGACGTTCCTGATCTTCACGAATCACGAAGCTATAGGCGCTGCCATGCACTTCCTGTTCATTCAGGCTGGCAGCCAGCGCTTCAATCCACGACTGTACTTTTGCCCGATCGCTCAAATCCGCTTCAGCCAGCGTCGACTGGTAGATTAAGCAATTGAGTAATGCGCGCGGGAACCGACGCTCCATACGGCCAATCATTTTCTGCACCGCGTAATGCTCTAAAACCAGTTTCTCCAACGGTTCGCCAGCCAGCGCCGGGGCGTGAGCATTGGCGTGCAACGTCGCCCCGTCCAGCGCCAGCGCAATCTGGTACTGATCCATGGCTTCATCGTCTTTGATGTACTGCTCTTGCTTACCTTTCTTCACTTTGTACAACGGCGGCTGCGCGATATACACGTGACCACGTTCAATGATTTCAGGCAGTTGACGATAGAAGAAGGTCAACAGCAGCGTACGGATGTGAGAACCATCGACGTCGGCATCGGTCATGATAATGATGCTGTGATAACGCAGTTTGTCCGGGTTGTATTCATCCCGGCCAATGCCGCAACCCAGCGCCGTAATCAGCGTCGCCACTTCCTGTGAAGACAGCATCTTGTCAAAACGCGCTTTCTCAACGTTCAGGATCTTACCTTTCAGCGGCAGAATCGCCTGATTCTTACGGTTACGTCCCTGCTTGGCAGAGCCGCCCGCCGAATCCCCTTCCACCAGGTAGAGTTCGGACAGCGCCGGGTCGCGTTCCTGACAGTCCGCCAGTTTCCCCGGCAGACCGGCCAGATCGAGCGCCCCCTTACGACGCGTCATATCGCGCGCCTTGCGCGCCGCTTCACGGGCGCGGGCGGCGTCAATGATTTTGCCCACGACAATCTTGGCGTCCGATGGGTTTTCCATCAGATAGTCCACCAGCTTCTCGTTCATCAACGATTCAACCGCGGTTTTCACCTCGGAGGAAACCAGCTTGTCTTTGGTCTGTGAGGAGAATTTGGGATCGGGTACTTTCACCGATACCACAGCAATCAGACCTTCGCGCGCATCGTCGCCGGTGGCGCTGATCTTGGCCTTTTTACTGTAGCCTTCTTTATCCATGTAGGTGTTCAGCGTACGGGTCATCGCGGCGCGGAAACCGGCCAGGTGCGTCCCCCCGTCACGCTGCGGAATGTTGTTGGTAAAACAGTAAATATTTTCCTGAAAACCATCATTCCACTGTAGCGCCACTTCAACACCGATATCGTCTTTCACCGTGGAAAAATAGAACACGGTCGGATGGATTGGCGTTTTATTCCGGTTGAGATAATCGACAAACGCTTTGATCCCGCCTTCATAGTGGAAGTGATCGGCCTTGTCTTTTTCACGTTCGTCAATCAGACGGATCGATACGCCGGAGTTCAGGAACGACAGTTCACGCAGACGCTTGGCCAGAATCTCATATTCGAATTCCACCACGTTGGTGAAGGTTTCCAGGCTCGGCCAGAAACGGACCGTCGTACCGGTTTTCTCGCTATCGCCCACCACTTTCAGCGGTGCCTGGGCGACGCCGTGGCGATAGGTCTGTTCATGGACTTTGCCTTCGCGGCGAATCACCAGTTCCAGTTTTTCAGACAGGGCGTTAACGACCGACACCCCGACGCCGTGCAAACCGCCGGAGACTTTATAGGAGTTGTCATCAAACTTGCCGCCAGCATGCAGCACCGTCATGATCACTTCCGCGGCGGATATCCCTTCTTCTTCATGAATACCGGTAGGAATACCACGGCCATCATCCTGTACCGAGACGGAGTTATCAGCGTGGATGGTGATGACAATATCTTTACAATAGCCAGCGAGCGCCTCGTCGATAGCGTTGTCCACAACCTCGAATACCATGTGATGCAGACCGGTACCATCATCCGTATCGCCGATATACATTCCTGGGCGTTTACGTACCGCATCCAGCCCTTTCAATACCTTGATACTTGAGGAGTCATAAGAATTCGACATCAACGTTTCCCGCTTATTTTAGTCCTGTGATTGAACCGTTATTTTACCCTGTTCCACGCGGAACATCTTGCCCTTTTCACCAACCATGTCGTCTATCTGTTCAGCGCTGACTGCGCTCACAAACACCTGTGCATGAGTGGCTTTTAACCGTTCAGCCAGCAAACGGCGGCGGGTACTATCCAGTTCGGAAGCAAAATCATCGATCAGATACAGACAGCGCAGTCCGTTCTGACGGGTGAGGAACTCACCCTGGGCCAATCTTAATGCGCACATCAGCAGCTTTAGCTGACCGCGGGATAACATATCCTCAACGGCCACGCCGCTGGCGCGGATGCGAAAGTCGGCTTTATGTGGCCCAAGCGCCGTGTAGCCTAACAGCCGGTCACGTTCAAACTGACGTTCCAGCAGTTCGGCATACTCACTCTCTTTGTCCCAACCTCGCTGGAACGAAAACCCGAGAGAAAACTCAGGCAGGAATTGCATACAGGTCGCCGTGATATCTTCAATAATCGCTTCACTATACTGCGCCCGCCATTCGCTGATACGCTGAGCCAAAGGCGCCAATTCCTGATCCCAGGCCCTGAGTTGACCATAATGGCTCACCTGACGCAGCGCCGCATTACGCTGACGCAGCAGGCGTTTCATATTGCTCCAGGCGGAGAAAAAACCGGGTTCGTTATGAAAACAGCCCCAGTCGAGAAAAGCACGGCGGAATTTCGGCCCGCCATTCAGCAGGGTAAAACCTTCGGGAGTGATCAGCTGAATCGGCAACAGCTGCGCGAGCTCAGCCACTTTATGGCCGTCGCTGCCGTCAATGCGCACTTTACTGTCGCCCTGACGGTTTTTACTCAACCCGACAGATCGCTCTTTTTCCGCGCTGTCGATACGGCCGTGCAATATAAATTCATCCCGATCGTGGCGGATAACGCGCGCCGCCTGCACGCTGCGAAACGCCCGGCCATGCCCCAGCGTATAAATCGCTTCCAGCACGCTGGTTTTGCCACTGCCGTTCGCCCCGACCAAAAAGTTAAAGCCGGGAGCCAGCGCCAGATCGGCCGCTTCAATATTACGGAAATCTTTAATCAGAAGACGAGTAAGCGCCATGCGACTACTTCATGTGGTCAAAGACGTGATTGTCGCAGACAGAGTGGGAACGGGCGCCGCGCCGAACCCATGTCCGCGGCAATAGCGAACACGGCCAATCCCAATCTGGCAAGTAAAATAGCCCGCCATAATACTAGAGGCGCATGGGCATAACGACATAGGCGGCCGCCCGGCTGGCGCCATCTTCAATCTGCACGCTGGAAACAGAGTCGGTCAGCAACAGGCGAACATCCTCGCTCTTCAGCGCGTTCAGTACGTCCAGAACGTAGCTGACGTTGAACCCGATCTCCATCTCGGTCCCCTCATACTGCACATCCAGAATCTCTTCCGCCTCTTCCTGTTCAGGATTATTCGCGGTGATCTTCAACTGGTTGTGGATGAGGTGCAAACGTACGCCGCGGAACTTCTCATTCGACAGAATGGCGGCGCGCGAGAACGCCTGCTTGAGCAAATCACAGCTGGCTTCCAGCGTTTTATCCGGGTTTTTCGGTAAAACACGGCGATAATCGGGGAAACGACCGTCAACCAGCTTGGAAGTAAAGATAAAATCGCCGACATGCGCACGGATATTGTTACTGCCGATTTGCAGTTGCAGCAGCGCATCACCGCCATCCAGCAAACGAACCAGCTCCATCACGCCTTTACGCGGCACAATCACCGAATGCGACGGCAGAGACTGTCCTACCGGCATTGCGCAAACGGCCAGCCGATGACCGTCGGTCGCTACGGTGCGCAATTCTTCGCCTTCGGTTTCAAACAGCATACCGTTAAGGTAGTAACGCACATCCTGATGCGCCATCGAAAACTGCGTGGCCTCAATCAGACGCTTCAGCGTTGCCTGAGGCAGTGAAAATTCAACGTCGCTCTGCCAGTCATCCAGATTGGGAAAATCCGCCGCAGGCAGGGTCGACAGCGAAAAACGGCTGCGGCCGGAACGCACCAACATGCGATCGCCATCCAGCATGACGGTGATTTCCGCACCGTCCGGCAAACCACGGCAGATATCAAACAGTTTACGGGCCGGTACCGTCGTCGCGCCCGGCTCATGCGGTTGCGTAAGCGCGACTTTGGCCACCATCTCCATCTCGAGATCGGTACCGGTCAGTGACAACGCCCCTTCGGTCACCTGTATCAACAGGTTGCCCAGAATAGGTAACGTAGGCCGGCCGCCCAACGGGCTGCTGACCTGCTGCAATGGCTTTAACAGATGTTCGCGTTCAACAATAAATTTCATCATGTTATGAAGATAGGGTTCTGATTAAATTGGAAAAATCTTCTTTGATGTCGTGACTTTCCTCACGCAGCTGTTCGATTTTACGACAGGCATGCAACACCGTAGTATGGTCACGTCCACCAAACGCATCGCCGATTTCCGGCAGGCTATGGTTGGTCAGCTCTTTGGCCAGCGCCATCGCCATCTGACGTGGGCGCGCCACTGAACGGGAACGACGTTTAGACAACAGATCGGCAACTTTGATTTTATAATATTCCGCCACTGTCTTCTGAATATTGTCGATAGTAACCAGTTTTTCCTGCAATGCCAGCAGATCGCGCAGCGCTTCACGCACAAAATCAATGGTGATGGAACGGCCGGTAAAGTTGGCATTGGCGATAACCCGGTTCAAGGCGCCTTCCAGCTCGCGCACGTTGGAGCGCAGGCGTTTGGCGATAAAGAAAGCCACTTCGCCGGGCAGACGAATATCGTTTTCATCCGCTTTCTTCATCAGAATCGCCACGCGCGTTTCCAGCTCCGGCGGTTCAATGGCAACGGTCAGACCCCATCCAAAACGGGATTTCAGGCGATCTTCCACGCCGTTGATCTCTTTCGGATAGCGATCGGATGTCAAAATGATTTGCTGATTACCTTCCAGCAGGGCATTGAACGTATGGAAGAACTCTTCCTGAGAACGCTCTTTGTTGGCAAAAAACTGAATGTCATCAATCAGTAACGCATCGACAGAGCGGTAATAACGCTTGAACTCTTCAATCGCATTGTTCTGCAACGCTTTCACCATATCCTGAACAAAGCGTTCAGAATGCATGTAAACCACTTTCGCGTTAGCTTTGCGGGCAATAATGCCGTTGCCTACCGCATGCAACAAGTGCGTTTTCCCCAGCCCGGTGCCGCCATACAAAAACAGCGGATTGTAGGCGCCGCCCGGATTATCGGCGACCTGGCGGGCGGCGGCGCGCGCCAGCTGGTTTGACTTACCTTCAACAAAGTTGTCAAACGTATGCTTGGGGTTCACATTGGAACGATAGGTATGTTCAGCCTGCACCGGCGAATTATCCCAGCTTGGGCGTACCGGCGCCAAACGGGTCTGCGATACGGCGGCCATACTAACATTACTATTATTATGGTGATTGACCGGCTGGCTCACGGCCTGAACCAAAGGTTTGCTCCCAACCTCAAAACGCAGCAAAGGGGCGTCCATCCCGCAAAAATCATTGAGCAATCCATTGATGTTATTCAAATATTTATCACGAACCCAATCCAGAACGAAGCGATTAGGGGCGTAGAGCGCCAGAGTGTTATCACTCAGCTCCGCCTGTAACGGGCGTATCCACATACTGAATTCTGTGGCAGGTAACTCATCCTGCAAACGGGCAAGACACTGCTGCCAAAGCGAAAGCGACACGGCGGACTCCACTCGAACAAGAACGATCAAAAAGAAAAGAATAAGAAACGTTATTTATGTGACTCATGATTTTGGCGCCCTCTCCCACTCAATGTAATGGAAGACAGACGCACCGCGTTACCCATAAGCGGTTTACCGTGACGATCCCGACGAAGGATCGCCAACGGGACGGCGGATCATAACCTAATCCGGAGAAGAGATCCTCCCCTTCTGCACAGTTTCGATCCTTTTTATCCACAGGCTATTCTTATAGCAGCCTGTGAGACAAACTATAACGATCGGATTCTGCTGACCTTATGCCAGCCGGTGCGGGACGTGCTCAAGAATAAACCCGATGATAAGATCGTTACGGTGACCGCGATCATGATCTTGCGGGAGAGATCGTCGTAGGATCCTTGCGCTTTATTATAGAGTCCGTATAATTCCCTGCCCGCGCGTCCACGCCTGTTTTCTGTGCTCGGCCAGACAGAAATCCAAAAAATAATTGGCATGGCTGGCAGGTAAAGTGTGATGTTAATTGACTCGGGACTGTACAATTATTACAATCCCGCCTCTTTGTTATATGCGATTGAGGCGTCGGTCATTGTCACGCCGAGTAGCCAAACGCGTTTACTGTGAAGTCGTGTTTATTCCCCGCACCAGCAGGGATAGACCGTTAATTATCCAAGTTTAGGTAGAAATCGCCATGAAACGCACTTTCCAACCGTCCGTATTGAAGCGTAACCGTAGCCACGGTTTCCGTGCTCGTATGGCCACTAAAAATGGTCGTCAGGTTCTGGCCCGCCGTCGTGCGAAAGGCCGTACTCGTCTGACTGTTTCTAAGTAATACAAGCTAACCCACCGAGTGGTTAAGCTCGCTTTTCCCAGGGAGTTACGTTTGTTAACTCCCAGCCATTTCACTTTCGTCTTCCAGCAACCGCAACGGGCTGGCACGCCGCAAATCACTATCCTCGGCCGCCTGAACACGCTGGGGCATCCCCGCATCGGTCTTACCGTCGCCAAAAAGCATGTCAAACGTGCTCATGAACGCAATCGGATTAAACGCCTGACGCGCGAAAGCTTTCGCCTGCATCAACATTCATTGCCATCAATGGATTTTGTGGTCATTGCGAAAAAAGGGGTGTCTGAACTGGATAACCGAACACTGACGGAAGCGTTGGAAAAACTATGGCGTCGGCACTGTCGTTTGGCTCTCGCCTGCTGATCGGGTTGATACGCGGTTATCAACTCGTTATCAGTCCGTTACTTGGACCACATTGCCGGTTCCGGCCAACGTGTTCACAATACGGAATTGAGGCAATACGCAGGTTCGGCATGATAAAAGGCAGTTGGTTGACGCTCAAACGCGTATTAAAATGCCACCCTTTGAACCCTGGTGGTGATGATCCCGTACCGCCAAAAACCGACAATAACAGAGAACATTAACGATGGATTCGCAACGCAATCTTCTTCTCATCGCTCTGCTATTCGTGACCTTTATGATCTGGCAAGCCTGGGAAACGGACAAAAATCCGCCGGCGACCACGCAGGCCATACAGCAGGCGACGAATGCAGCAACCGGTGATGCTACCAATCAGGGCGTACCGGCCAGCGGTCAAGGTCAACTGATCACGGTGAAAACCGACGTGCTGTCTTTGACCATCAATACCCGCGGTGGTGACATTGAGCAAGCACATCTGCTGACTTATCCGGACACGTTGGGTTCAGATAATCCCTTCCTGCTGCTGGAAACCACGCCAGAGTTTGTCTATCAGGCGCAAAGCGGTCTGACCGGCAAGAACGGTCCGGATAACCCGGCGAATGGTCCGCGTCCATTGTTTACCGTCACCCAGGATCATTTTGAACTGGCTGAGGGTCAAAACGAACTGCGTATTCCGATGACCTACACCGCAGAGGACGGCGTTGTCTACACCAAAACGTTTGTTCTGAAACGTGGTGACTATGCACTGAATGTTGACTACAGCATCGACAACGCCAGTGCACAGCCGTTGGAACTGACCCTGTTCGGCCAGTTGAAGCAATCCATCGATTTACCCAAACATCGCGATACCGGCAGCAGCAACTTTGCCCTGCATACTTATCGTGGCGCCGCGTTCTCTTCCAGCGAAGATAAATACAAGAAATATAGCTTCAGCGACATGGATGAGAACCTGAACATCACCACCAACGGTGGCTGGGTCGCCATGCTGCAACAATACTTTGCTACCGCATGGATCCCGACAACCGCAGGCGACAACACATTTTATTCCTCCCGGTTGGGCAATGGACAGGCGGCTATCGGCTTCAAATCCACACCGGTTGTCGTACCGGCAGGCAGCCAGCAAAATCTGAACGCTACTCTGTGGGTTGGCCCGGAAATTCAGGACAAGATGGCCGCTGTTGCGCCACATCTGGACCTGACCGTGGATTACGGCTGGCTGTGGTTTATTTCTCAGCCGCTGTTTAAACTGCTGAAATTCCTGCACGGCTTTATCGGCAACTGGGGCTTCTCCATCATTGCCATCACCTTTATCGTGCGCGGTATCATGTACCCGCTGACCAAAGCGCAATACACCTCCATGGCGAAAATGCGCATGCTGCAACCCAAATTGCAGGCGATGCGTGAGCGTATTGGTGACGACAAACAGCGCATGAGTCAGGAAATGATGGCGCTGTACAAGTCAGAAAAAGTTAACCCGCTGGGCGGCTGTTTCCCGCTGTTGATTCAGATGCCAATCTTCCTGGCGCTGTACTACATGCTGATGGGCTCCGTTGAACTGCGTCATGCGCCGTTCGCCCTGTGGATTCATGACCTGTCCGCGCAAGACCCGTACTATATTCTGCCGATTCTGATGGGCGTGACGATGTTCTTCATTCAGAAGATGTCGCCGACTACCGTTACCGACCCGATGCAGCAGAAGATCATGACTTACATGCCGGTCATTTTCACGGTGTTCTTCCTGTGGTTCCCGTCTGGTCTGGTGCTGTACTATATCGTCAGCAACCTGGTGACCATCATTCAGCAGCAGCTGATCTACCGTGGTTTGGAAAAACGTGGCTTGCATAGCCGCGAGAAGAAATAATTCCGGGATTGCCACGACAATAACGAAAACAAGGCGGTCATTGACCGCCTTGTTTTTTATCGGCTGCGTTTCCCGCAACGACACGTAAAATAGCCTGACAACAGGTGCCAATACAGAGAGAACATCATGAGTCATACCGATACCATCGTTGCCCAAGCCACGCCACCGGGACGCGGCGGGGTAGGTATTTTACGCGTTTCCGGGCAGTCGGCTTCAGCCGTAGCCGAAGCCGTTTTAGGCAAACTTCCCAAACCGCGTTACGCCGACTATCTACCGTTTCGGGATGCTGATGGCACGACGCTCGATCAGGGTATTGCTCTCTGGTTCCCCGGCCCGAACTCCTTTACCGGTGAAGACGTGCTGGAACTACAGGGACACGGTGGCCCCGTCATTCTTGATTTGTTGTTGAAACGTATTCTGACGTTGCCCGACGTGCGTATTGCACGCCCCGGCGAGTTCTCTGAGCGCGCCTTTCTTAACGACAAACTCGATCTGGCACAGGCCGAAGCTATCGCCGATTTGATTGATGCCAGCTCCGAACAGGCAGCGCGTTCTGCGCTGAACTCACTGCAAGGCGCCTTTTCCAACCGGATTAATCATCTGGTTGAAGCGTTGACGCACCTGAGAATCTACGTTGAAGCCGCCATCGACTTTCCGGATGAAGAAATCGATTTTCTCTCTGATGGCAAAATTGAAGCTCAGCTCAACAATGTGATGGACGATTTGGACGCAGTCAGAACCGAAGCGCATCAAGGCAGCCTGCTGCGTGAAGGAATGAAAGTCGTGATAGCGGGACGTCCAAATGCCGGCAAATCAAGTTTGCTCAACGCGTTAGCAGGCAGAGAAGCCGCCATCGTAACCGATATTGCCGGCACCACCCGCGATGTCTTGCGCGAGCATATCCATATTGACGGTATGCCGCTGCACATCATTGATACTGCCGGCCTACGCGACGCCAACGATGAAGTCGAACGCATCGGTATTGAACGCGCCTGGCAGGAAATCGAACAGGCCGACCGCGTGCTGTTTATGGTCGACGGCACCACCACCCAGGCGATTGAACCTGCCGCCATCTGGCCCGAATTCATGGCGCGCTTGCCAACAACCCTGCCGATTACCGTGGTGCGTAACAAAGCCGATATCACCGGCGAGAAGCTGGGCATTGAGAATGTGAATACTTACTCACTTATTCGCCTCTCCGCGCGTACCGGGGAAGGTATCGACACGCTGCGCGATCACCTCAAACAAAGCATGGGATTCACCAGCAACACTGAGGGTGGCTTTCTGGCACGTCGCCGCCACTTGCAGGCACTGGAACAGGCCGCCCAGCATCTGATTCAGGGTAAAGAACAACTGGTAAGCGCCTATGCGGGGGAGCTACTGGCTGAGGAATTGCGGCTGGCTCAGCAGGCTCTGAGCGAAATCACGGGCGAATTCACTTCTGACGATCTTCTGGGGCGTATTTTCTCCAGCTTCTGCATCGGCAAGTAACGCTGAGTCTGTAAGCGTCCACTCACTTCCACTGACCCCGCATAGCGCCTTGTTATGCGGGATTTTTTGTTCCATCGATGTCTGTTCGCTTCCATCGAGAGCCAGGGATTTTTGTGTCCATAGCCATTTTTCCCTGTGTCACGGGCCGTAAGGTCTGGCGCTTACGCTATTGATCTGGCCCATCAAACAGAAGCGCACCAATAAATAACATTATTAATCAAATAGATAAAACCATATTCCAGCTTCTGCATCTTCCGCATCAACTATAATTATTTGTTCAAATATTGTTCTATCGCGATGTGCAAGATAAACTAGTAAAAGGTAACACCTTGTACTCCTTATGAGGCCGGCACATGTCAACATCAAGCACCACACTCAAAATCGACGACAGCCTTAAAGAACGTGTTAAAAAACTGGCGGCTTCACGCGATCGTAGCCCGCATTATCTGATGATTACCGCTATCACTCAATACATTGAGCGTGAAGAGGCGCGTGAAAGCTTTAAACAGGAAGCGCTTGATTCCTGGCGTGAATATCAGGAAACCGGCCTGCATCTGACTGGAGATGAAATCAAAACCTGGCTGCGTGGTTGGGGAACAGAAGCGGAAACGGACATTCCTGAATGCCACAAGTGATCATCACTCAACGAGCGGCAACGGGATTAACTCGCTGTCGTGAGTTTCTGACCAATAAAAATCCGCTGGTAGCCATCAGGGCCGGCCAGGTGCTCGAAGCGCATTTTGAGCAACTGGGAAATAGCCCAGAAATGGGTCGCCCTTTAACCGAACTGCCGGTATTGCGAGAACTGATGATTGAATTCGGCGATTCCGGCTATGTGGCGTTGTACCGCTACGAGAAAATAGAAGACCGTATTTATATGCTGGCCTTTCGCCATCAGAAAGAAGCAGGGTATTAATCCGCAAGAAATCATTGTGTTATAAGCAATTTCCGTTTTGTGTCCATAATTTGCCCACCACACAAAAATACGACAACAAATACAATTGCAAATCAATCAGATATCCACGATTTCCAGCTTCCTATCGTCCACGCTTCAAAGCAGTTACAACCATGACCCCCCTCGAGTTCCGCACTCAACTGCGGATACCGCCAGCGAGGAGGCTGATGGTGAGCGATGCCGCGGTTGCGTCTCAGCGTGGCTGGACGGCGGGCGGGGATTTGCGCAGAGGCGTCGATGGAGCCAGATCGTCGAATTGATGGCGCAGCGCCTGGATCGTATCGATCAAGGCCCGCAGGGTCGCCGGAACGTGGCGATGGCCGGGAAAATACAGCGACAGCCCCGGTATCCGGGGACACCAATCTTCCAGTACGCTCACCAGACGCCCATCCTCCAGCGCGGCGCGGGCATAGGGTTCGGGCATGTAGGCGATGCCAAGACCCTTGATGGCGGCTTCCAGCATCAACGGGCTGCTGTCGAGCGTCAGCGTACCGGGCACGTCGATCTCCACCACCTGTCCCCGCTTGCTGAACTCCCAGCGGTAGCGCTTGCCGCTGGGCAAACGCTGCCGGATGCACTGGTGCTGGGTAAGCGCATCCGGCACTTCCGGTGCGGGCCGTGCGGCCAGGTAGCGTGGCGAGGCCACCGCCAGAAAGCGGATGTCCGGCCCGAGGGGGATCGCCACCATGTCCTTGGGCACGGCTTCACGCAAGCGGATGCCCGCGTCGAACCCCTGCTCAACAATGTCCACCAGGCGCCCCTCGGCGACGAGATCCAACTCGACGCTGGGATAGCGCGCCAGAAATTCCGGCACCACCGTCCGCAGCAGCAACCTGATCGCGGCATCATTACCATTGATGCGCAGTTGGCCTTGCAGATTCCCTTGTTCGCCGGTGACCTCTTCCAACGCCGCATCGAGATCGCGCATCAGCGGATCGAGGCGGCCTAGCAGGCGCTTCCCTGCTTCAGTCAGGGACACGCTGCGCGTCGTCCGGTGAAACAGGCGGACTCCCAGGCTGTTTTCCAGGCCCTGAATGGTATGGCTCACTGAGGGGCGGGCGATCCCCAGCAAATCGGCAGCACGCCGAAAGCTGCGGTGCTCGGCGACCGCCATGAAGGCTTTGAGATCAGCTAGCGTCGGTTTGCTCATTGGTCGTTTTTATACACCAACCCATGTGGTTAATTCACTCTTATCGTAACAATGATATGACCCTATGATCTAATCCTGTCACCCATCTTTTTTCTCATTTGGAGTCTGTCATGAGTAAAACCTGGTTCATTACCGGAACATCGGCCGGTCTCGGCCGCCTTCTCACCGAACGTCTGCTCGCCCGCGGCGATCGAGTGGCTGCCACGGTGCGTCGCCCTGATACACTCGACGATCTCGTCGCGACTTACGGTGACAGGCTGTGGGTCGCCAGGCTCGACGTGACCGATGCGGACGCGGTGCGTACCGTGACCGATCGTGCCTTTGCCGCTCTCGGCCGCATCGATGTCATTGTGTCCAATGCCGGTTATGGCATCCTCGGTCCGGCGGAAGCCGTGCCTGATGAACAAATCCGCCAGATCATCGATACGAACCTCATCGGCTCCATCACGCTCATCCGCGCCGCGATCGCGCACTTGCGCAATCAGGGCGGCGGGCGCGTGCTACAAATCTCCTCGGAAGGGGGACAGATCGCCTATCCAGGGTTCAGCCTCTACCACGCCACCAAATGGGGGATCGAAGGCTTCGTCGAGACGATGGCCAAGGAGCTGGAACCCTTCGGCATCACCTTCACCCTCGTGGAGCCGGGGCCGACCGCCACCAATTTCAAGGCCGGCCTGGTTCGTCCCGCCATGCCGCCGGTCTACGACGGCACGCCTGCCGGCGACGTGCAGCGCGGCATTGATTCGGGCGCGTTCGCCGTCACCGGCGATGCGGACAAAGTGGTCGATCGGATGATCGAAATGATCGATAGGGGTACGACGCCGTTGCGTCTGACGCTCGGAGCATCCGCTTTCGACAATATCCATACCGCGCTCCAGCAGCGGCTCGCGGCTCTCGACGCGCAGAAGGACATTGCGTATTCGGTGGAATTGGATCGATAAATGAGTGCGGTGATGGAGGAGGACCACATCCCGCAGTCGCTCCTGAAGACCTTTAAGTAGCACAGGAAGGTCAGTCTGGCTTATTTCGTACCTTCAGGCAGGCGTGCGACCACCTTGATCTCGAATTGGAAGCCATAAAGCCATGTGACGCCAACCCCCGTCAGAGCTGGGTATGGCGCATCGCCCCAGTACTCCGGCAGCACCTTCCAGACGGTGTCGAGCGTGGACTGAGGATCGACAAGAAACACGGTGACATCGACTACGTCATCGAAAGTGCAACCGCCAGCCTCAAGCACCGAGTTCAGGTTATCGAAGGCTCGCCGGATCTGCGCTTCCAGTTCTGGCTCCGGCGAGCCATCATCCCGGCTGCCGACTTGGCCCGAGACGAAAAGAAAACCGTTCGAGCGGACGGCCGGTGAATAGCGGTTGCGTTCGTACAGGGCTTGTCGCCCGGCAGGGAATACGGCATCACGGGATATAGTCATGGCAGGGCCTCTCTATTTTGTGTGCCCAGACCGGGATAGCGACCGAGCAGAAAAATCAGAATGTTGGCGAAAACAACCAGGGCGATTGATGTCAGGAGAATGTGCCACCAAGAGCGTAACAGCGTTCGCGCAGCCTGAAAACATCATTCCCGCAGGAGCAAACGGCACGGCAACAGTGCCGGGGACATTATGCGGCGTGCTGCTGCCTACTTATTCAATCCATTAATCATCGGACTCAAGGCATCAAGCAGTGAAGCAGGAGAAACCGGAGTACCGTTTTCAGTCTGAGAGATCTGAAACTCAGCGAGTTCTGCACCGATGAGGTCATTTTCCGCCATGACCTGACAGAGATGATAAAGGTCATCCAGTGACAATCCTCCCGTAACCTCATATTCCGTAGGTACGATACCGGGGTTCAGGACATCACAATCCAGATGGATATAAACCGCCCGGCCATTGATAGCGCAACGTAATCTTTCAACCAACCCGTCACCTGCCGGCACCCATTGTAATTTCCCGTCATCGATCAGCTTTTGCTCCGGCGGGTCGATATCTCGCGCGCCCACCAATATCACCGCCGATAAATCCAAACCGCTGCCTAAACCTGAATCCCATAAACCAACCGGCCCCGCGATGGAAAAACCGCCGAGATAGCCCGTCGCAGAGGTGCTTGGCGTATTCAGATCGGCATGGGCATCAAGCCAGACTACGCAAGCGTCGGGATGATGACGGGCAACCACCGGCAATGTTGCCAGTGATGTCGCGCAACGGCTGGATGCCGTAAGGGGTTTACGCTTTGCGGTGAAAAGATGATCGAGGCGCGCAGACAAGGCATTCAACGAAGGTCTGGCGGCTTCCAGCGCGTCCCGCCATCCTTCACGGTGACTCATCCCTCCCGATGCACCGACAATTTCAGGCGTTATGCTTAATCTTTCCGCCAGCAATTTGCCGATCGCCATCGCGCCGGGCCTCGCCAGATCGTTACGATCGCCTACCGCCCCCTGAAATATCGTTATCTGGATTTTACTGTTCATCGGACTCTCCTTCGTCATGAAATGGTACTGTTGGCTGGCTGCGCCGTCTTTTTGTACAAACTTATCATGTAGCCTGAACGCAATGAAAATCCCCGTTAATGGTTCGACCACAAATACACAGCCAGAAGACAAATTGTTTTCTCGACTACGAGCGACCAAGCAGCATCACGCCGGCCACCAACACCAGACAGCCGGCCAACCGCCAAATCCCGACGGGTTCACGCAGGATGAACATACCGAGCAGTACTCCGACCATCATCGACATCTCACGTACCGGAGCGACAACGCTAAGCGGCGCGCCCATTTGCAGTGCTACGAGCACAAGAATATACGAGAGGGGGGAAAGAATGCCTACCGCAATCGCGATCATCCATTTCCCTCTCATGAGTTTGAGCACCTCATGGCGATGAGTGGTTAACCAGGGCAGCATCATCACAAGGCGAACGGTTTGCGAACACCAGTCCAGGATTACGGGGTGGATTCCCAGCATCTTGACACCATATGCGTCAACGACGGTATAGCCGGCAATCATCCCCCCCGTCGCCGTACCCCAGCGTATCCCTGCCTGTGCGGCGGGCTGTCGAAACCTGACGAAACTTCCCTGGCTGGAAATCAACACGATGCCCGCCACGATCGCGCCGAGACCCGCAACACCCGATATTGTTGGTTGTTCTCCAAATAAAAGAAATGCCCCGATCGTAGACAGCATGGGAGCGGAACCACGGGCGACGGGATAGATAACGGAGAGATCGGCGACCAGATATCCGCGTTGCAAAAACAGACTGTAGGCCAAATGCAACCCACCGCTTAAAACCACACAGACGATGACGAAAGGATCCCATCGCAACGTATCTGTAACAAACAGCCAGATCACCCAAGGCGTGTAGCAGATACAAGCGATGCCGCTGTAGGCAAAGACGAAAGCGGCGCCCGCCGAAGCTGCGCGTTTAGCAAGCAGGTTCCATATAGCATGGATAAGCGCAGCCAGAACGACCAGCGCAAAAGTAAGAAAGGACATAATCACTCCGGTTCAAAAAGCCATAGAGAAGACTCGACGTCTCCTCCTCTGGGCTTTTCTCCCTCGGGTGCAGCTACGGCAAAACCGCAGTTTCTACAACGCTCGGACCAGACAACAGCGCTTGAACGCCGTTCGGAACCCTAGTTGCCACTCAGTCGATGCGATAAATCTTAGCCGCAATCGCCGCGTCACGCAAACAGCGCTCACCGTCAACCGGACGACTGCGGCCCAACCTGCTGCTACTGAAGCGCCGCTTTCACCACCGTCGCCAGAGGCGTCGTTGCTCGCCCAATCAGGCTGCTCAGTTGATGGCTATCATCAAACAGCGCTCCTTTGGATGCGCCGGTATCGGAATCGGCAATGATACCGGCAAAACCTTCCGGTACGCCTGCGCCAACCAATACCGTCTGGTATTCATCTTCCGGCAGATTTTGATAACCGATATTCTTACCGGACTGTTTGCTGATCTCAGCCGCCAGCTCTGCCAGCGTATAAGGCTCATCGCCCGCGAGCTCATAAATCTTGCCAGCCTGATTTTCCTGCGTCAGAACGGCCACCGCAGCGGCGGCATAGTCAGCGCGCGTAGCGGAGGCTATCTTCCCTTCGCCCGCACTACCGATAAAGACACCGTGCGCTAATGCAGCCGGTATGCCGCCGGCATAGTTTTCCGTGTACCAACCGTTGCGCAGTACAACATGCGGCAGGCCGGATTGTTTTAACAACGCTTCCGTTTCACGGTGTTCAGCCGCTAACGCAAGTGGTGAAGTATCCGCATGCAGCAGGCTGGTATAAGCCAATAATGGTACTTTCGCCTTTACCGCGGCCTCAATCACATTGCGGTGCTGGCTAGCACGCCGCCCTACTTCGCTGGAAGAAATCAGCAGCACCTTATCAACACCTTGCAGTGCGGAAAACAGCGCTTCTGGCTGATTATAGTCAGCCGCTTTCACCTGAACGCCGCGAGCGGCTAAATCGGCAACTTTATTCACGTCCCGCACCAGCGCCAGAACTTCATGCGCCGGAACCTTAACCAACAGTTGTTCAATGACCAGGCGGCCCAACTGGCCGGATGCACCCGTAATTGCGATCATCGTTAAGTTCCTTTCTTTGATTAACACAGACTGGCATAATACCCACAAAGCTAACTTTAAGTAAGTACGCACATAAAGGTAAGTATAGTGACCGAAAAAATAAACCATGCGGATCCTTCTGTCGCCGTGATGCCAAAGGGCAATCTTTTCGCTGAAAAGTGCCCGTCTCGCCAGGTTCTCAGCCACGTCACCAGCCGCTGGGGCGTGCTGATACTGGTTGCACTCATGGATGGCACGCACCGTTTCAGTCAGCTGCGGCGCAGAATAGGGGGGGTCAGCGAACGTATGCTGGCTCAAACCTTACAGTATCTGGAAAACGATGGGTTTATCCTGCGCACGGCTTATCCTGTCGTCCCGCCGCACGTGGAGTACAGCCTGACTCCATTGGGCAGAGAAGTGAGCGAAAGAGTCAGAGTGCTGGCAGGCTGGATAGAGGATAATATCGATATTATCGTCACCGCTCAGCAGAACAACGTCGCCCAATAAGTACGAAGCTCGCCGCGGGAACGCCATCATCAAAAACAGACCGCCTGATAGCCGTAACCTGAAAGACGCCGGGTAGAGACACGCCATATGGTCTACGCTTAAACCTGTTCTCGTAAACCACAGGAGAAAGTATGTCTATCGAAAAAGTTCTCTATGTTGCTCATGCTAAAGCGACGGGTGGGCGCGATGGTCGCGCCGTTTCATCAGACAACCATCTCGATGTGAAGCTCGATGTGCCAAAAGAGTTAGGTGGCGGCGGCGGTGCGGGCACCAACCCTGAACAGCTGTTTGCCGCAGGTTACTCTGCCTGCTTTCTCGGGGCGCTGAAAAGCGTAGCCTCCAGTGAGAAAGTCTCTCTGCCGTCTGATACGTCTATCGAAGGCAGCGTCGGCATCGGCAAGATCTCAACCGGATTCGGCATTGAAGTGGAACTGAAAATCTCTATTCCCGGCTTTGACAAAGCCAAAGCGGAAGCACTGGTGCAAAAGGCGCATACCGTTTGTCCTTACTCAAACGCCACGCGCGGCAACATTGACGTCACGCTGACGCTTGTTTAACCGGGTTCAGTCAGTGGAGCGGCACTGGATTCAGTGCCGCTAACGGGGATCAGGTTATCGAAACACAAAAAACGCCGCCGCCCAACTGAGGCGGCGGCGTTTTTACTGACCACAAAATCAATTAGTAGGTTTCTTTACCGTATTGCAACGAGCGCGGGCCGTAGAGCATACCGCGAGGGTGTCCGGCTGCAAGCAGGCGTCCGCTAGTGATACCCGCAATATCATGCCCTTTATCACTCATCGTACTGGCAATTTGGTCAATGGCAGCCTGCACCAGAATACCGATAATACCGCCACTGTTACTTGACTGCTGTTCATCGCTGGATGCCGTCGCACTGCCACTCCACAATAATTTACCGTTTCTCAGGTCAACCAGCCGTGCATCAGCCGTCACACGGGTTTCACTGTTGATGACGATATATTTGGTGCCGTACTCTTTTACATCCAGGTATAACGCGGCATCCGCACCAAAGATTTGATGAAGTTTCGATACGTTGACAGCCTGAATATCCTGCGCTGTCGTCAGACCGTTTTGCCTGAAGGTTTCTTCAACCACCGCAACAGGCAGCACATAGTATCCAGATTCTGCCAACGGATATGTCACCTGAGACAGCATACTATAACTCGCTTTCACATCTGGAGAGTGGTTGACCGGCGGTAACACCAGGATAGATCGGGGTTTGCTTTCCTTGAACGCAGTGTAGTCATAAGGTACTGGTTTGGCACACCCGGTCAACACCAATGCACACAACAGACCACATAATCCTAAAATACGATTCATTTGATATTCCTTTATTTTTACTCAACAGAAAGTCCATGAACGGTGCTGATTCCGGGAAATGCGCTTTTTCAGTTTCAAACTGTTGGCGCGCTTCCACATCGTGGCCAGTATTGGCGTACAGCAAGCCGAGTTGAGCGTAAAGTCCAGGTGGAACAGGCTTGTTTTTTGCCTTCGCTTTTTCTATCGATTCTTTCAGGGAAGCAATCTGCTCTTCTGGACTGACTTTATCCTGCTGATAATATTCATAAAGCGTCGGCTGGTATTTTTCCCAGTGATAAATGGTTTGCGGTTCAGAGGCACAGCCAGTCAACACTGCCGCTGCCAACAGCAGGACAATTTTCTTATGAGATAACATGTGTATATCTTCCTATTCCATTAGTTAGTCGGGCGCCATGCACCACTTTCAATACCATTAACCAGATTGTTTACGGCTTCACGGATCGCCAGATCCAGCACTTTACCGTTTAGCGTAGAGTCGTAGCTGGCCGTTCCGCCAAAACCGATAATTTCGCGGTTTGACAACGTATATTCACCCGCGCCCTGTACGGAATAAACGACTTCAGAGGTTTGCACATTCACCACGTTTAACGTGGTCTTAGCATAAGCAACCTGAGTTTTACCACGCCCAAGAATGCCCCACAGTTGATGATCGCCAACTTCTTTGCGGCCGAATTCGGTTACATCGCCAGTGATGACATAGGTCGCGCCTTTCAGCGTCTGCTGTTGCCCTTTAATTCCAGCTTCAGCTTTCAACTCGTCCATGTTGGTACGGTCCAGAACATTAAAGCGGCCGCTTTGCTGTAAGTGACTGACCAGAATGGTTTTAGATTGATTACCCAGGCGATCGACACCATCAGAGAAAATGCCGTTCATATAGTTAGAACGGTTTTCAAATTTTCCGACGGAAATAGGGCTGCGAACCCCCTGATAAGGCGTGCTGTAAGAAGCGACTTTCTGCGCTTCAACAGTACGGGATGACTCAGTCGCACATCCGCTTAACAGGGCCGTAGTCATTAAAAAAGAACAAAAAATAACCTTTTTATTCATGATGTATCTACCTTGATGAAAATCCATTAACGCTGAGCTGAGCTCTGTTCTGTTATTCGTTTACAACGAAAATGTCATGAATGACTATTCAGCTTCCGTGATGAATACCGCCGTTGAATAGCGCATGATATTATGAGTATTGTAAGTAAAAGTAACCAGTTATTTCGTCACTCAACCAACAAATAAATGGCCCTTTTACTTTATGTTCAGAAACAGATCGTTCGAGTAAAAACCGGGGAAAAATCAAGGTGTTCTTTAAGGTAACATAAAGGTAAAAACCGGGTGACAACTAACTGAATCGATTCACTATTTTTTCATTACATTCTTTTACATTAACCAGCTTTTTACATGCGCTACATCAAAGTAACAGCACATCAAAATCATTAGGATGGAAGTAATAAATGGGGGGATAGTTGTATTTTCTCCTGACGAGATCCTTGCCAACCCCTTCCAAACCACTTTCTGGGTGACCAGACAAAAAATCGAACGCTAAACAGCAGAAAATGCCGTTCTGGATGTGAGTGATTACTTACATTTGACGCATTCGTACGCAGCAAAAATACGCCAGATATACCCAATAGATTTCTGACGGCATCCATGCCCGCCCCTTGTAGGCCGTCGCATCTGCAACTTGCAAGATGAAGGGTATAGGCGGTTTGGGCTTCGTCGCCTCTGTGTTCCTTTCAGGTATATTGTGTCGGGAGAGGTTATGAATAGGTTTGTTATTGCCAATGCTCAGGATTGTATGGGTTGTCGCGCCTGTGAAATCGCCTGCGTTATTTCACACAACAATGAACAATACCCAACCAGCGCCGGGCTGTTCCAGCCCAGAATAAAAGCCTTCAACACACACGAACTGCGCTCCGCGGTTACCTGTCGCCACTGCGAAGACGCGCCCTGCGCCAGCGTTTGCCCGACTCAGGCGCTGGTGAGAAAAGACAATAGCATTCAACTCATTAAAGAAAGGTGTATTGGTTGCAAAACCTGTGTGCTGGCCTGCCCGTTTGGCGCCATGTCGATTGTCACCAACGCCGCGACTCGCGCCACGACGGCACATAAATGCGATCTCTGCGCCGATCGCCCGCAGGGACAAGCCTGTGTGGAAGCCTGCCCGACACAAGCCCTGCAATTGGTCAGCGAACAAACGCTGGAAGCGCGCCGTCGTGAAAAGCAGCAAAACATGGCGCTGCGTTCATCAGCACATTGGCAGCGAGCCATACCCGCCGGTAAAGCCGAGTCCCGCAACCCGTTGAACCACAGGAAAAACTGGCCCCGGCTCGAGGCAGAAAAAAAACCGCTGACACAACGAAAAACCACGTTTGATGAAATCTATCACGGCTTTACGCCTCAGCAGACGCAGGATCAGGCAGATCGCTGCCTCGCCTGCGGGAAACATTCCATCTGTGAGTGGACCTGTCCTCTGCACAACAACATTCCGGAATTACTGAAACTGGCCAAACAGGGGCGGATTCTGGAAGCCGTCGAACTGTCTCACCAGACCAGCAGCCTGCCGGAAATCTGTGGCCGGGTTTGTCCGCAAGATCGGTTATGCGAAGGTTCCTGTACGCTGGGTAAAGAGTACGGCGCCGTCACCGTCGGCAACATTGAACGTTATATTACCGACACCGCTATGGAAATGGGCTGGATTCCGGACACAACGCAGGTTGCGCCCAGCGGCAAACGCGCCGCCATTATTGGCGCCGGGCCGGCAGGGTTGGCCTGTGCCGATGTCCTGATCCGCAATGGCGTTCAGGCCGTAGTATTCGATCGTCATCCGGAAATCGGCGGCCTGCTGACATTCGGCATTCCTCCCTTCAAACTGGATAAACAAGTGCTGACTCGCCGCCGTGAGGTTTTCAGCGCGATGGGCATCGAGTTTCAATTAAATACCGAGGTGGGCAAAGATATTTCACTCGCCCAGCTCCTGAATGAGTTTGATACGGTCTTTCTCGGCGTGGGAACCTACCGTTCGATGAAGGCAGGTCTTGAAAATGAAGATGCGCCCGGCGTTTTCGATGCGCTGCCGTTCCTGATTGCCAATACCAAGCGCGTGATGGGATTACCCGAGCTTGAAGATGAACCCTATATCTCTATGGAGGGAAAACGGGTTGTCGTGCTGGGCGGTGGAGATACCGCCATGGACTGTCTGCGCACCTCGGTCCGTCAGGGGGCCGTGTCCGTCACCTGCGCCTATCGCCGCGATGAAGCCAATATGCCCGGCTCGAAAAAAGAGGTGAAAAACTCGCGGGAAGAAGGCGTTGAATTCATGTTCAACGTGCAACCGCAGAAAATTTGCCTGAATGAACAGGGAGAAGTCTGCGGCATCAGTCTGGTTCGCACCGAACTGGGCGAACCCGATGCCAGCGGGCGTCGTCGCCCCCGTCCCATTCCGGGGTCCGAATTTGTACAACCTGCCGATGCCGTCATTACCGCTTTCGGCTTTCAGGCGCACAGTATGCCCTGGCTGGAAGAAGCGGACGTCGCGCTGGATAGCTGGGGACACATTACCGCGCCAGCCAGTGGACGTATCCCTTGCCAGACCAATCACCCGCAGATCTTTGCCGGAGGCGACGCCGTACGCGGAGCCGATCTGGTGGTCACCGCGATTGCCGATGGCCGTAAAGCAGCAATGGGGATGATTGAAGCCATGGGATTAAAAACCCGCCCATCAGCCATGCCGGCAACGTCGCTCGCATCCGATTTCAACTCATCCCGAGAGGAAACGCTGTAATGAATCAATTCGTTATCGCCGATGCGGAGAAGTGTATCGGCTGTCGAACCTGCGAAATAGCCTGTGCGGTGGCACACGCTGGCGGCAATAGCGCGAAACTGCGATCCACACACTTTTTTCCCCGCTTAAAAGTGATAAAAAGCGCAAGCGTCAGCGTACCCGTTCTTTGTCATCAGTGTGAGAACGCCCCATGCGCCAGCGCTTGTCCTCATGATGCGCTGGTCCGCGACCATGACAGTATTCAGGTGATCCAATCACGCTGCATCGGCTGCAAAAGCTGCGTCATCGCCTGTCCTTTCGGGGCCATCAACATCGTGGTAACCAGTGAACAAGCCACGGCGACGAAAAGTGAAGCGCATAAATGCGATTTATGTGTCGGCGTGGCTGATAGCCCTTCCTGCGTCAGGGTCTGTCCAACATCCGCGCTCAGGCTGGTGACATCGGATGAATTGCATCAGAGAACGTATGAGAAGCAGCGGCGTTCGGCACAAGGTTACCGGGATATCCGGCTGTTTTAGCCGCGGCATTCCCGCGCACAAAAATATCCGGGGTGTTGGTCCGAGGATAAAAGCCCCTGAAATAGGCGGGTAACCGGGGCGCGATTTCTGAAACTCTGCGCGGATATTGAGCACTCACAGGGATGAAGGGGGGGACACCGGAAAATCGTTGCACTTAATAAAAAATAATCGCCGATTTATCCGTCTATTTTTCTTTAGTTCATATATTAGTCTGATAATATGCATCTGATATACCCTGTTTGACCCAGGCCGGGTATCTGTCTCTGAGTAAGATCCAACCGAATCGTAATTTTTATCATTATCACGGAGTGAACAATGACCGGTCATTTTGTCAGGTGGACCAGCACGGAAGCGCTTTCCGATCTGCGAAGATTATCAGATGAACTCATTTCATCGACGCAGGGCTTTTCAGCCAAGCGCCGCGAGCGTTATTTGAAAAGCCGGGCGTTGCTGGCGGAGATGATGTTCTACTTTTTTGGCTATCCGCGATTACCGCCTTTGCTTTCATCCCCTGACGGCCGCCCCTACTTTGCCGATCCCCAGCTTCCCAACTTCAGCCTGGGCTATGCGGGCAATACCATTGCCATTCTGTTGAGCGAAGACGGTTTTGTCGGTATGGATATCGAAATTGTGCACGTTCGGCCCAATAACCAGACCCCGCCGCATATGCAGGCCCAGACACTGGCGGAGAAAGCCTGGATTGATGCACAACGCGATCCCCTTGAGGCCGCCACACAACTATGCACCATTCGCCAGTCCCTGATGAAAATCCCCGGCCTGAACGGCAGTCGCCCGGAAAGCCTTAAACTGCATCCCGCATCCGGACGACTGCGGTCAAACAGGGTGCCCGCCGTTGAAGTGATCAGTGATATTGATGATTATCTGGCATGGGCATGCGCACATGTTCCAACGCTAAATCGGCTGGTAATGTGGGAATACGCATCGGAATCGGGAGTGAAGAAGACGGGAGAAATCGTACACCAACAGCGTCAGTCCGTACGTTATATGAAACTGACCAGCCACACGATTGAAAAGGCGACCTCCGCCTTGTCTCAGTAGCGCACGACACAAAACGCCCATCCTATCCTGTAGGGACCGGCACATGGCGATAAATTAAAACGCGGTCTGAACAACGGCCCCGGGGGGAAATCCCCGGAGTCAAAGAAAATTAATGCGCGTCGATAAAAATGATTTTTAACAGGAACAGCAGCGCGACAACCACCACGCATGGGCTGATTTCACGCCAGCGGCCCGTTGCCAGCTTCATCACGCAGTAAGAGATAAAGCCTAATGCAATACCTTCGGTAATCGAGAAGCTGAACGGCATCATCACGGCCGTAATAAAGGCCGGTACGGCTTCCGTTAAATCATCCCATTTCACCCGCGCCAGACTGGATGTCATCAACACGCCAACGTAAATCAGCGCGCCAGCCGCAGCGTAAGCCGGCACCATCCCCGCCAGCGGCGATAGAAAGATAACCAGCAAGAACAAGAGACCCACGACAACCGCGGTCAGCCCGGTACGACCGCCAACGGATACCCCGGAAGAGCTTTCGATATAAGCCGTTACCGATGACGTACCGATAAAGGAGCCGGCGACAGAACTGATGCTGTCCACATACAGCGCCTGCTTCATGCGAGGGAACTTGCCACGGGCATCCACCAGACCGGCTTTATCCGTCACGCCGATCAGGGTGCCGGAAGAGTCGAACAGGTTAACCAGCATGAAAGAGAAAATCACCCCGGACAGACCCAGATTCAGTGCACCGGCCAGGTCAACCTGTCCCACGACGGAGGTCACGCTGGGCGGCATCGAGAAGACACCAGAAAACTGAACGTCACCCAGCAGCAGGCCAATTGATGTGGTCACCACGATAGAAACCAGCACCGCCGCGTGAATATTACGAGACGCCAGTGCCACAATAATGAAAAAACCCAGTGCGCCCAACAGTACGCTGTGCGACGTCAGATTACCGATAGTCACCAGCGTTTCAGCGTTAGGCACGATAATGCCGGCGTTTTTTAACCCCATCATGGCGATAAACAGGCCGATACCACTGGCAATACCAAGGCGCAGACTGAGTGGAATATTGGCAATCATCCAGTAACGGATCTGGAAAACCGTCAGCAAAAGGAAACCGATTGCGCCCCAGAAAATAGCACCCATGGCAACCTGCCATGAAAGCCCCATGGCGCCGACCACCACAAACGCAAAGAAGGCGTTCAGCCCCATCGCCGGCGCCAGCGCCACCGGCAGGTTAGCCAGCAGGCCCATCAGGATACTGCCGAATGCCGCAATCAGACAGGTGGTGACAAATACCGCTTTGGTATCCATGCCAGCCGCGCCCAGAATTTGCGGGTTAACAAAAACGATGTATACCATCGTCAGAAACGTGGTGAAGCCCGCTATCGTTTCAGTTCGTGCGGTAGTGCCATGCTGCTGTAACTTAAATACGCGCTCCAGCAAGCCTTGCTCAGAAGCGCGACCAGTTTGTGATTTATTCATTATCAACGATCCAATGAAGGGAATGATGGTCGTCGCGTATCCTATAACAAAATGCAGTCTATATAGCGCTGATTCCTCATTTTTTTTCATTCTATAAGAACAACCTATCTATAGACTGAAAAGATGACGGGTTGTAGTCGCAATATTGAGCCAGTTGGTTAAAGTAGGGACTGACTCTTTAATTTCATCGATAAGGATCCTTCATGTCCCGTATTGAGTGCGTATTCTTTGACTGTGACGGCACACTGGTAGATAGCGAAGTGTTGTGCTGTCAGGCTTATGTGAATGTTTTTATCCCTTATGGCGTGGAGTTATCTCTGGATGAGATGATAAAAACCTACAAGGGCGTGAAGCTGCACGAAATTATTGCCCGTATCAGCCAGCAATACGGGCTGACGATATCCATGGAAGAGGCAGAGCGCCATTATCGGCAAGACGTTAAGCGCCTGTTTGACGAATCGCTGCGACCGATCAACGGGGCGCGCGAGCTGGTTCAGTCGATCAAGGTGCCGATGGCGGTAGTATCCAACGGCCCGGTCAGCAAGATGCAGCACTCGCTGGGACTGACCGATATGCTCCAATTCTTTGGCGATCACCTCTACAGCGGTTATGACCTGCAAAAATGGAAGCCCGATCCCGCCGTGATATTCTATGCCGCCGAGCAAATGCAGGTGCCGGTTCAACACGGTATTCTGGTGGAAGACTCGCCATCCGGCGTCCAGGCCGGTATCGCCGCCGGGATCCCGGTTTTCTACTACTGCGCCGATCCGCACAACATGCCGATTCACCACGCGCTGGTCACCCCATTTGATGACATGAAGGCATTGCCGCAGCTATGGCGGGAAAGAGGCTGGGATATCGTGTCGTAATGTCATCAGGCCGGCGTGTTTCGCCACCGTAACCACGAGCGTTTTGGCTGTTTTTCCTGCTGGCTAAAGCGCTTGTTAACCCCGTTTGCCAGCAGTTCCAGAGACAGACAAAACACAAAATAGACCAGCGCGACAAACAGGAACACCTCCATGGGATAAACCATGCTGCGGTTATTCACCTGCGTCGCCAGGAACGTCAACTCACCCACGCCAACGATGTAAGCCAGCGACGTGTCTTTAATCAGGGAAATCCATTGGTTGATAAACGACGGCACCATCATCCGCAGCGCCTGTGGCAACACGATAGTCCACAAGACTTCCCAACGCGTGAATCCCAGCGATAAACCCGCCTGCCACTGTCCGCGACCGATCGCGACAATCCCCGCTTTTACCCCGTGGGCCAGATAGGCCGACGCAATCAGCGCCAGCGCGCACACCACCGTGGTGATCTCCGGAATATCCACGCCAAAGAGAATCGGCAGTAGAAAATAGGTCCAGAAAATCAGCATGATTACCGGAATGGCGCGGAAGAAACCAAGAATCGTCGCCAGAATCGCCGCCCACACGCCGCGGGACATGGCCAACGCAATCCCCATGAGGGTGCCCAGCAGTGCGGAGACGACGCCCGCCAGCAGACTCATCAACAGCGTCAGCCCCGCCCCGCCGAGCGGGCCGTCAGGAAAGGTGCCCCACATCAGGTAGCTGAGGTTGTCGGTAATAATCGTAAAATCCATCTCAGTGTCTCTCTGCCAGATTACGTTGCTGACGCCACATACCCCAGCCTTCCATCAGCGCAATAATTGCGATGTACAGCACGGTAGCGACGCCGAACGCCTGAAAAGTACGCAGGGTTTCGGTTTCCACCTGACGCGAGGCGTAAGACAGTTCGGCGACGCCGATCGCCATCGCCAGAGAAGAGTTCTTGATGACATTCATGTATTGCCCCAGCAGCGGCGGTAAAGCGATTCTCAATGCCTGTGGCAGCACCACATGACGCATGGATTGCCAGACCGTGAGCCCCAGCGCCTGTGCCGCATATTTTTGTCCGCGCGCCACGCCGCCAATGCCCGCACGGATTTCTTCCGCAATAAAAGCGCTGGAATAGAGCGTCAGTCCAAACAGGCCGGCCAGAAATTCAAATGATGGCCACGCCAGGCTTATCCCGAACAGGGTGATGTCATGCGGCGTATTCAACCACTGCATCATTACCGAGGGAAACAGCTGGCCTGCGCCGAAATACCAGAAAAAAAGCTGTATCAATAAAGGGGTATTACGGAAAAGAGAGCTGTATGCCATCACCGCATAGCGCAGCGCCTTCACCTGGCTATCTCTGACCGTCGCCAGTATGAAGCCCAGCGAGGTCGCCAGAACGATCGTACAAAGGGAAATCCACAGCGTGATCAGAAAACCTTGCCAGAGCCAGCCAAGATAGTGAGGAGCCAGCAGCCATTCCTCAATGTATTGCAGTGCCGTGTTTGTCAGTTTCATAAGCCGCTAATTTTATCAATCACACGCCATAAACAACGATTATTACCATAAAACAAAGCGCCCCCTGCAAAGCAGAGGGCTAAAAATGACGTCGTCAGTCTAAAAATCAGGCTTTCGGCTGCTGATCCAGCGGGGCGAAAGTGAAATCGCCACGCGGCTGCGCTGATTTTGTCGCCGGTCCAAACCAGCGATCGTAAATCGTTTTCGCCTCACCCTGTTTTTCCAGATTCAACAGGGTTTCGTTAACTTTATCCGTCAGGCGCTCCTCGTCTTTAGGAATGCCAACACCTTGATATTCTTTGGTAATGCTAAAAGGAGAAATCTCAAAATCGGCTTTTTGCGCATCCGGCACGTTAGCCAGCAACCCGACCAGTTTCGCATCATCCTGAGTAATGGCCTGAACGTTGCCGTTGCGTAACGCCGCAAACGCCAGCGGCGTGTCATCATAGGAGATCACCTTCGCGGTAGGATAATGCTCCCGCAGCGTAATTTCCTGCACCGTGCCTTTATCCGCACCGATACGCAGCGCCTTAATGTCCTCCGGCGTTTTCAGAACCCCATTACGGGCAATGAATTTCTGTCCGGTTGCGAAATAAGGAATGCTGAAATTAACCTGTTTGGCACGCTCATCGGTAATGGTAAAGTTTGCCGCGATCAGATCCACCTTATTGGAACTGAGCAGCGGAATACGGTTGGCTGGGTTAGTCGCTCGCAATTCCACTTTCACGCCCAGCGCCTTGCCAATCTCTTCGGCAATGTCAACATCGTACCCCACCAGCTTTTTGCTCTGCGGATCGACGTAACCAAACGGTGGGTTGCTGTCAAAAACCGCAATCCTGACCACGCCGGCTTTTTGAATATCGTCCAGCTTGTCCGCCTGCGCCACACCTGAAAGAGACGCGAATCCCGCCATCAATGCCAATGCCACAATACGTTTTTTCATTCCCAGCCCCTGAGCGTTTAAGTGATTGATTGCAGGCTATCAGCAGGGAGAAAAACCGGGAAATAACATAAACAGCTATAATATAACCTTATGTTACATTGGGTTTTTGGCAGATTATTCTGACAGATAACATACGACTGTCCGTATTTATTGGCACCAGAAACCTCATCCGCCAGGCTTCAGGCAACCGCGGGAAACCACCGCCACGATTTGTGCGATTTATTGCGTTCAGACAGATGTTTTTCTTATTTTTATTAACCTCATGACTAAAAACCCGTAGATTAATTATCTGAACCGATGTGATAACAAAATCAAACATCGCCATACGCCAGCAGGACGTCCTGAATGAAAGAGAAAACCCCGAGCACCCTACCTTCGGCAGACGACAAGAAGTCTTACGAGCTGGACCGTTTTGATACCGCGATCCTGCGGATTTTGCAGGCCGACTCTTCCATCTCCAACGTCGCGCTGGCGGAGAAAGTCAATCTCAGTCCGCCGGCCTGCCTGAGGCGTGTTGAGCGACTCAGGCAAATTGGCCTGATAAAAGGATTTGTGGCGTTACTGAACCCGGCAGCGCTTAATGCTGGTCTGGTGGTATTGATCGGGGTGGTGCTGGATCGTTCGACGCCAAGCTCATTTGAAGATTTTGAGGCTTCCGTCCAGAAGATCAGCGGCTGTATGGAGTGTCACGTGGTGACGGGCGAGTTCGATTACATTTTGATGATCAGGACAAAAGACAATCAGAGCTTCAACCGCCTGCACGCGGAACAATTGCTCTTTCTGCCCGGTGTTCGTCAGATCCGTTCCTTTATTGGGCTAAGGGAAGTGCTTTCCACCACGCAGCTGACGTTCTGAAAAAGTTCAGGCCCGATAACCGGGCCTGACGTTGTTCTGCAACTCAGCCATTACGGAAAATATAGCTGTAAGCGCTCAGTGCCGGCGCCCCGCCCAGATGGGCATACAGAACTTTCGATCCCTTCGGAAACTCACCGTTGCGGATCATCCCAATCATGCCCTGCATGGATTTGCCTTCATACACCGGATCGGTCATCACCCCTTCCATACGGGCGCACAAACGAATGGCTTCCAGCGTACCTTCATTCGGCAGACCGTATTCAGGGCCACCATAACGGGTATCCAGCACGACATCCTCTTCAGTGATTTCCCGGCCCAGTTCGACCAGATTGGCGGTGTTCTGCGCAATACGCAGAATCTGCGCTTTGGTTTTTTCCGGTTTTGCCGATGCATCAATGCCGATGACGTTCCGTGAGCGGCCATCTGCGGCAAATCCGACCACCATACCCGCCTGGGTACTGCCGGTAACGGAACACACCACGATATAGTCAAACTTGAAGCCCAGTTCTTTTTCCTGCTGGCGCACTTCTTCGGCAAAGCCGACGAAACCTAAACCACCATAGGGATGCTCAGAACAACCGGCAGGGATAGGGAACGGGTTACCGCCATTTTGTGATGCTTCTTCCATGGCGTTTTTCCAACTTTCACGAATACCAATATCAAAACCGGCGGCATCCAAACGAACATCCGCGCCCATGATACGGGATAATTCTATATTACCGACGCGATCATAAACGGCATCGGCATAATTAACCCAGTTCTCTTGCACCAGAATACATTTCATTCCCAAATGCGCAGCGACAGCGGCAACTTGTCGCGTCTGGTTAGACTGAATACCGCCAATAGAAACCAGCGTATCACACCCTTGTTCTAATGCTTCCGGAATAAGGTATTCCAGTTTACGTATTTTATTTCCGCCAAATGCCAGACCACTATTACAATCTTCACGCTTGGCATATATTTCTACATCCCCGCCTAAATATTCACTGAGCCGTTTCATTGGCGTAATAGGAGAGGGGCCAAAAGTTAATGGATAACGTGGGAATTTTTCCAGATTCATAATAAGGCTCCGGTAAATAATGGGTAGAATTAGCCGCAGGTTGTGAATATTTCGCAGGGAAATACCGTCACGCCATGTTGGTCATATTACCTAAAATCGAATAAATTTAAATTGCTAAATCACTCTGATTTTTTCATAAAAATTTCATAAAAAACCAACTACCAATGAAGTAATTTCCACAAAAACAAAAAAAACGAAATAAAATTAACACCCTCATATCCATCTACGGCAGCAGCATCCCTTCCGGGGGTAAAGGCAATGTCGTTTTGTAGCGAACCTGCTTAAGCGCAAAGCTGGAGCGAATATTGGCTACGCCGGGAATTCGCGTCAGATGATGAAGAATAAAGTGTTCTATCTCATTGATATTTTTAACAAGAACGCGAAGAAGGTAATCCGCATCGCCCGTCATCAGATAGCACTCCATCACTTCCGGACACGCCGAAATAGCCTGTTCGAACTGCTGCAACACCGCTTCCACCTGCCGATCCAGACTGACATGGATAAACACATTAACCTGTAGCCCCAGGCGCTCGGGCGAGAGCAGCGTGACCTGTTGGCGGATAAGGCCGAGTTCCTCAAGCGCTTTCACCCGGTTAAAACAAGGGGTGGTGGAAAGATTCACGGCACGGGCCAGGTCAACATGTGTGATCTTGGCGTTTTCCTGCAATTTATTAAGGATACTGATATCGGTTTTATCCAGTTTACGCATAAAAGAAAACCTTTACTGTCAATGAACGGTTGATCGAGAAAATCATTCTGAAAATAAACATATCACAGCGAATAACAGAAAAAACTTCCGTCAGAAAAATAATAAACTAGTTTTATCCCATCTTCTGGCAACCTTATTTTTTTGTTCTGAAAATCAGCGCGGTTTTAGATATCAAAAACCGAAGGTTAGCCATTAAGATATTTTATGACGAACGGAAATATAAAATGATTTATCCCTCGTTAAGAAATAAGAAAATTATCTGGCAAAAACAACCATTGGCCGCAATATTGCCAGCGGGATTATCACTCAGTCAGGTTGGCGGCCTTTTCCTGCTGCTCCTGGCCATTCTGGTCTGGGGGACTAATTGGCCGGTCATGAAGCTTGGGCTGGAGCATATTACTCCGCTCTGGTTTTCCGCATTACGCTTCGCATTAGGCGGATTGTGCCTGTTCTTTATCCAGATCGTGACCGGCACGCTAAAGCTGCCCAGGCGTCGAGACATCCCGCTGTTATTCAGCGTCGGACTGCTGCAAATGCTGAGTTTTACCGCGCTGGGCGCCATCGCCATGATCGAGATCCCCGCCGGACGCTCCGCCATTCTTGCCTATACCACTCCACTGTGGGTACTGCCAGGCGCCATTCTGTTTTTCCGGCAAAAAGTAACCCGTCAGGAACTGATGGGGACGTTGATGGGCATCGCCGGGGTCGCCATTCTGTTCAATCCTCTGACGCTGGACTGGACGGACAGTAACGTGCTGTGGGCCAACGTACTGCTGTTACTCGCCTCGCTGTGCTGGGCCATTTGCATTCTGCATCTGCGTTATTACCGGGGAGCCTCCAGCGCTTATCATCTCGCGCCCTGGCAAATGCTGATTGCCACCCTCCCCTTGATTATCATCGCCTGGTACAAAGAAGGCCCTTATACCGGGGACAACTCCGCGCGTTTATGGGAAATTTCGCTGTTTGTCGGGCCGCTCGCCACCGCGTTCTGTTTCTGCGCGGTTAACGCGGCAAGTCAGTGGATCTCCAGCACCAGCATGGCATCCTCCATGCTGTGCGTCCCGCTCGTCGGGCTGTTTATCTCCGTGGCGTTTCTCGGTGAATCGTTAACGCCGGGATTGGTGCTGGGCGTCACCGCCATTGTTGCCGGCATGCTGGTCGTTACGCTGAACAAATCACGACCGGCTGCGAAACAGGCCGCCTTACTGCCAATCAAACCGCAACCAGAACCGGACTGACGCCCATGATGCCGATGTACCCGTTTTGCCGGAGAACCATCATGCCTGAAGTTGGTACTCCTGACGAAACAGTGCATCCTGCAACATCAGCTCATCGTGTAAGAAATCAAAAAAGCTTCTCAGCACCGCGGTCACCGGTTTGTTGACCTCCGTCTGGATCTGCAAAGCCCGCTGGCCCAGCTGCTCCAGACTGACGGACTTCACCTGCAAACCATCGCGCCGGGCGCTGTATAGCACGGAGAAATGACTGCATATGGCGATCGCATTCGGGGTATTAAGCAAAAAGGTATACAGCGTCGAAAAGTGATTGCAGGTAAAAACGGGATCGATGAAAACACCGCTCATACGACATGAGAGATCAAACAGTTGGCGCACCGTTGCCGCCTGATCGGGCAACACGACAGGGAACGCATTAAGGTCAGCCAGCTGAAAATCTCTGGACGCCAGCGGGTGATCGTCCTTCATGACCACCATAAACGGAGCGGAAAATGACGACATCACCTTAATACCGTGTTCAGGGGACAGGCTGAACTTCAGCGCCACATCGCATTCACCGTGGCGAACCAGTTCGGGCACCTGTCTGGCGCTGCCAACCGTCAGTACAAAATTGACCTCGGGATGCTGTAGCCGGTATTTCGCCAGCAGCGTCGGCAACAGATTGAACGCGATACCATCGGTACACACGATGCGAATCGTGGTTTGACGGGAAGATTTTAGCCCCTCAATTTCGGCAATCGCCAATTCCATATCGACGATACTGCGGCGGACATGATTTTCCAGAATATGCCCGGCATCGTTCAGGATCATACCGCGGGCATGTCGCTCAAACAAAGGCACCCCCAGACGGGTTTCCAGCATCTGGATCTGCCGGCTGATCGCCGATACGGCCACAAACAGCTGCTGGCTGGCCGCACTCAGTGACCCGCTACTCGCCACCGCCATAAAATAACGAATTTCGTTGCTATGCATGAGCTCTCCGCCTTGTGTTTAACGATGACTCAACCGCAATAGGCTCATCATAGACAAATGCGGATCGGGAGAATAATACTCATCTGTTCTGGCTGAACGGCTCAATACCGTTCCGGAGCGAGGCGGCATCCATGCGCCTCGTCCCCGACAGCCAACCGGCTGGTTTATAGCGCCGCTACCGACTGCGGTTTCTCCATCTGTAAGCGTGCCCTGGCGATATCCGCCCCTTGTTCCGCCAGATCCCAGAACAGGCCGGCCATGATTTTGAGCGCCTCAAGCGTCATATCGACTAAAATATGTTCGTTCGGGGCATGCTGAGAACATGCCGGGTAAGAGTGCGGCACCCACAGCGTTGGCAATCCCAGCGTCTCCGAAAAGCAGGCATTGGGTAGCCCCCCGCCAAAGTTAGGCAATACCGCCGCCCTGGCACCGACCGAATGCTGAATTGACGTCATGCCCCATGCCACCCACGGGTCGTTAAGATTCAGCCGGGTGGCCTTGTAATGACTGGCATCGTTCATGATTTCAACATCTTCAAAGCCGTTGGCATCAAGATGGCGTCGAATATGCCGGGTAAAATTCGCCACGTCGCAGCCCATAACATAGCGCATATGGCAATGCGCTTTCGCCTGCGGCGGGATAGCATGGGCCGGTTTATCCGGATTGCCGGTGACGAACGCCAGTACATCCAGCGTATTCCAACCGTAGACTTTCTCGGCGGCGGTCAGACCGGGTTCACCCCATTGGGCGTCGATGACCGGGTCAGTCGGCCCGCCGCCCAATTCAATATCCGACAGCACTTGACGCATGTTATCGGAGAGCGCAGGAGGACGAAGACCCGGAATCAGGATCCGGCCATGCTCATCCACCATGCTGGCAATCGCGTGCGCCAGCCGAATGCCCGGATTGCTCAACAGGCCGCCCCAGTTACCGGAATGGTGGGCGCCTTCGCGTAAATTCAACTGTAGCTCGAAGTTGAACACCCCGCGGGACCCGAGAAACAGCGTTGGCCGGGAGGCTGACACCCGCGGGCCGTCCGAGGCAATGAACAGATCGGCGGCCAGCCAGTCACGGTATTGCTCACAGATCGCGTCCAGCCCCGGTGAACCGTCTTCCTCACCCATTTCCAGAATGATTTTCACGTTGTAGCCCAATTGGCCGCCCCGAGCTTTCAATACCTGTTCCAGCGCCGCCAGATTAATGGTGTGCTGACCTTTATTGTCCGCCGTGCCGCGGCCATACCAGCGATTATCGTCTTTGACCATTTCCCAGGGCGATAAACCTTCACGCCACTGTTCATCGTATCCCCGCACAACATCGCCGTGACCGTAGGTTAACAACGTCAATTCCGCCTGAGGCTCAATGCGTCGGGCCAGTAAAAAAGGGCTTCTTTCGTTAACCGGATTTTCAACCAGCAGACATTCAAATGACAGAGCCTGCAACGTCGGGATCATTTCATCCGTCAGATAAGACATCAGAAGCGGCCCACTGTCAGTGTTCTGACTTTCCGTTCGAAATGCCACCCGGCGCGCCAGCGTCTCTTCGAATTTTCCTGAACCAAAATAATCAACGGTTGCCTGGATCATCTCTTCACGCTTCATATTCAGTCTGTCCTCTTCTCTGGATATTCATGGATCGCAGTATGCCTGGAGCAAACACAAGCATGCCTGTTTCAGCAATACTTTCCGGCGTATTACCGCGCCTGTTATTCGGCCCCCGGCAAGCCATTATTCAGCTAAATAATGGGGGGAGACGCTCGCAGGGAGGTCTCTCCCCGAGGCAAACCCGGGGATATCAATCTTTCTTTAAACGGTATGCGTATCGCGCGTTTATAAATTAATGGCGTTCGATATCGGGAATACCCAACCCCGGCTCTGGCGTCAGCACGGAAGCCAGCAGCGATCGGGTATAGGGATGCTGCGGTGAGTGAAAAATCTGCTCACGCGTTCCCTGTTCAACAATCGCCCCTTTCTGCATCACCGCCACATGATCAACCAGATGTTCCACCACCGACAGGTTGTGGCTGATGAGCAGATAAGTGAGGCCAAACTCCTGTTTGAGCTCAAGCAGCAAATTGAGGATCTGCGCCTGAACGGAAACATCCAGCGCGGATGTCGGTTCATCACAAATCAGAATGTCGGGGCGCATAATCAGCGCACGGGCAATCGCCACGCGCTGACGTTGACCGCCAGAAAGCTGGCCGGGATACTGGCTGTGCGTACGGGCGGGCATGCCCACCACGTCCAGCATCTCTTTGACGCGCGTTTTTCTTTCATCCGGCGTGCCGAGCCCATGAAGGTTCAGAGCCACCTCCACAATGTCGGAAACGGTCCGCCGTGGATTCAGGGACGAATAGGGATCCTGAAAAATAGGCTGGATACGGGAGGCCATTTCCTTGCGCTGGCTGACGTCAATTTCGCGTCCTTCGATCAGCACATTGCCGGATGTTGGCTCCAGCAACCCCAGCAGCATCTTTGCCAACGTGCTTTTTCCACATCCTGATTCCCCCACCAGGCCGAGCGTTTCGCCCCGACGCACGCGCAAAGAGACGTTATCCACCGCGCGAATTTCACCGGCGCGGGAAAACAGGCCGCGATTCAGTCGAAACACCCGGGTCAACGCACACAGCTCCAGTGCAATATCATCATTACCCGGAATATGCGTCGGCAACACGGCGGGTATCGGCTCGCAATTGATGCCAGCATATTGATTCACTTGACTGTTCATGCCACCTCCGCCTTCTTCAACGCCCGGACGCAACGCACTTCATGATGGGATGTCACCTGAACATAAGGTGTTTCCTGACTACAGGCATCGCTGCAATGAGAGCAGCGATTACTGAATGCGCAGCCCTTTTGTACCCCAACCAGGCTGGGCACCACGCCGGGAATCGCCTTCAGCGGCTGCCCCGGCACGGTTTTTCCCTGCACGGGAATACAGTCGAGCAACGCGCGGGTATAGGGGTGCTGTGGCTGGGTAAACAGTTCCATCACCGGCGCGGTTTCTACAATCTGTCCGGCATACATCACCGCCACCCGATCGGCGATACGCGCCACGACGCCCAGATCGTGAGTAATAAAAATCACCGCCGTACCGAGTTCCTGCTGAAGCTCACGCAGCATCCGCAGGATCTGCGCCTGAATCGTCACGTCCAGCGCGGTGGTGGGTTCATCGGCAATAATCAGATCCGGTTCGCACATTAGCGCCATCGCAATCATGATGCGCTGCCGCAAACCGCCGGAAAGCTGGTGGGGGTACTGATTCAGCCGGGCGGCCGCCATCGGGATCCCGACCCGCTCCATCAGATACACGGCCCGGTCTTTGGCTTCCGCCATCGATACCTTACGATGCGCCATCAGGGTTTCACAGAGCTGATTACCCAGGGTGAAAGAGGGATTGAGTGACGTCATCGGCTCCTGAAAAATCATCGACATCTGATCGCCGCGCAGCGCGGTGATATCGCGTTTTTTCATCGAGAGCATATCCATCCCCTTGAAATGCATACTGTCGGCCGTGCGTACCGCTTTGCGCGGCAGCAAGTCCATCAACGCCAGCGAGGTCATGGATTTACCGCAACCGGATTCGCCCACCAGACACAGCATTTCACCCCGCTTTACCGCAAAATCAATGCCCCGCACCGCGTGCAGCGTCCCCCGAGAGGTGGGCAAATCAACCCGCAGGTTTTTTACATCCAGCAAAATGTCATTCTTCATGGCCATTTCCTCAGTTACGTCCGTCCAGCGCGGTAATATCCCGCAGGCCATCGCCCACCAGATTGATCCCCAACACCACGACCGCCAACACAATGCCCGGAATCAGGATCACCCAGGGTTGAAAGAACATGTAAGCCTTGCCTTCCGCAATCATCAGCCCCCAGGACGGCATCGGGGGCTGAACCCCGAGCCCAAGGAAGGAAAGCGTCGCTTCCAGCAGAATGGCGTGTGCAATTTCCAGCGTCGCCACCACCGTCAGCGGTCCAATCAGATTGGGCAGAATCTCACGCAGCATGATAAATAACGACGATGCTCCCAGCGTTTTGGCCGCGGCGATAAACTCAGCCTCGCGCAGTTGGCGGGTAACCGACCGGGAAACAATCAGAAAACGGTCCCACAGCAGTAATCCGAGCAGCAGAATGACCACCTTGACCGATCCGCCCACCAATGCGGCTGTCGCCAGCGCCACCAGAATGACCGGCATTGAGAGGCGAACGGTCAGGATATAGCTGACGACAGAATCCACCCGGCCGCCGAAGTAGCCCGCCATAACCCCCAGCGTGACGCCGATAAATCCCGAGACCACCACGGCGACCAGCCCGATAATCATCGATACCCGCGCGCCGTACAGCAGGCGGCTCAGGTAATCGCGCCCCAGCTTGTCGGTTCCCAATACATACTCCC
This sequence comes from Brenneria roseae subsp. roseae, assembly GCF_003115845.1. GTDB lineage: Bacteria > Pseudomonadota > Gammaproteobacteria > Enterobacterales > Enterobacteriaceae > Brenneria > Brenneria roseae. Next base: position 237,752 of record NZ_KZ819028.1, read on the forward strand.
AGCTTCCTTTTTCATGCCATACCGGAGGGATCAGACGCTGGCTGACATCCTGCGCATAGGGATCGTGCGGGCTGATAAAAGGAGCGAAGATCGCCGCCACGATAACGACGCCAAGAATAATCAGGCCCAGCATCATGCTGTGATGTCCCAAAATCGTTCCCAGCCAGCGCCGCATGGGGGTCGGTTCCGGGGCCAACCCCGATTCGATAACCGGCGTTTTTTCTGCCAGTGTTGAAGAAAGTGATGATGACGTTTTCATGGAAGCTCCTTATTGGGTACGTAAGCGCGGATCTAACGCCGCATTAAGGACATCCGCCAAAAATGTCAGCCCGATATAAAACACTGAAATAATCAATACGATGGCCTGCACCACCGGGAAATCATTACGGGAGATGGAATCCCACGCCAGTTGCCCCAATCCCTGTAGCGCGAAGATGGATTCAATCACCACCGAGCCGCCCAACATAAAGCCCAGTTCAACCGTGGCCAGCGCCACCACGGGAATGATGGCATTACGCAGACCGTGTTTCACAATCACCTTGAAGGTGCTCAGCCCTTTTGCTCGTGCGGTACGGATATAATCCGAACCCAGCACATCCAACATGCCGGAGCGGGTCAGACGCATCAGCGACGGCATTGCGTAATACCCTAATGCCACCGCCGGTAACACAAAGTTGTGCCAGCTGGTGTTCCCTGCCACTGGCACCCATTTAAGCCCAACGGCAAAGATGAGAATCAGGATCAGGGCGAACCAGAAGTTCGGCATGGCCTGACCGATAACCGAAATGAAAATGGAGCATCTGTCGATCCAGGTATCACGAAACACCGCCGCCAGTACGCCAAGCGGTATTGCCACAACCAGCGCAAGCAGCAGGGAAACCACGCCCAGTTTGAGCGTAACCGGCATTCTTTGGCCAATCAGCTCCATGACCGTATTTTCAAAATAGAAAGAACGCCCGAAATCGAAATGCAACGCCGACCACATCCAGTGCATAAACTGCGTGGTTAACGGCTGATCCAAACCATATTGCACCCGGATACTTTCAACCACGTCAGCGGACGCATCAGGCCCTGCTATAGCCGCCGCCAGATCGCCGGAAAGGTTCAAGAGAGAGAAACTGACTACTGCGACGGTAAACAGCACCGCCAGCGCAACCAGAAGCCGATGTAAAATGTAGATAATCATGAACGGTTCCTCGTTCTCGCCAGATGCCTATGGAAACCGGGAACCAATACGATGATTGATTCCCCGGCAACGTGTTACTTCCAGCTGGCCAATGCAAAACGCGGCAATTCATCCGGCCAGCTATCGAAGTTCAGATCGGAGGTAAACGCATAGTTTGTTGAATAGGAAAACAAGGGAGCCAGATAGGCCTGAGAAGAAATACGACCCAACAAGTCGGCATATTGCGCATTACGCTGTTTGGGATCGATAGTTTGGTCGGCTTTTTCCAACATGCCGGTGACTTCGGCGTCCTTCCAGATATCATCGCCCTGACCGCCAAAGTAAGGCGTGACAAATGCGGAAGCATCGTTAATAGAGTACGATCCCCAGGTACGTATTCCGATTGGCGCTTTACCGGAAATCAGATCGGCCGACATCACCGTATATTGCACATAATGCAGGCGGGCGCGGATACCGACTTTGCGTAAATCACCGATGATCGCTTCAGCATAATCACGTTCACGATAAGCCCAGATATCAGTATCAAAACCATCGGGATAGCCCGCTTCGGCCAACAGCTGTTTAGCCTTTTCCGGGTTGTAATCGTACTGAATCACGTTGCTGGTATTACAGGCTGTCTGAGCATGGAAACAGGCGGAATAAACCGGCTGACTGCCGCCGCGCACCAGATTATCGACAATTCCCTTACGGTTAATGGCGTAGTTAATCGCCTGACGGACGCGCAGATCCTTCAACGGCGCGCCTTCGGGACCATTGGCATTGGTGTTCAGCGCCAGGAAGCCCACCCGCATGGTTTCGCCGCTCTTCACCGTGACGTTTGGCATCACTTCCAGTGAGGGCATTTGATCCGCAGACACCCGCCAGATCCAGTCAACTTGCCCGGTCATCAACTGCGCCAGCCGGGTTTCCGGATCGCGGATAACAACAAATTTCAGATTGCCGATTTGGGGTTGTCCGATCGGGCTATCTTTAAAGTAGTCGGGATTCTTTTCCATCGTGACACCCTGGCCCGGCGTAACGCTGGTTATTTTGTACGGGCCGGTACCGATAGGCGCTTTGCTGAAACCCGCCAGTTTGACCTGTTCGAAATATTTGGCAGGAAGAATCGGCGTTGGACCGGACAAATACTCCAGTGCCGCCGGGAACGGTTTCGTCAGATGCAGCTTTACCGTGTAATCATCCACCTTCTCGGTTTCTTTTATCCAGTTAACGCTCTGCGGCATCACCGAACCAGTATTATCGCCGGCAATATTTTTAAAGGTATAAACCACATCATCAGCGGTAAAATCATCGCCATTATGGAACTTGATGCCTTTACGCAAACGAAGCACTAATACTTCCGGCGAATCCCATTCCCAGCCAGCCGCTAACTGAGGTTCGTATTCACCGGTTTTGGGATCGCGATATATCAGACGGTCCCATACCAAATTTGAAAGAATGACGCCTTCACGCAGGGTATTGTGATAAGGGCTAACATTCTCTACCTCGTTATCCGAGGCATAAACTAACGTGTCGTTTTGTTTTCCCGCATAGCTGTGTGATGCGAAACCCATCAGTAACGCGGATAAAGCATATTTCTTTATCAGTCTTGCCAGGGAACGAGTCATGCTATTCTCCATACCATCAATGAAAAAATAAAATAGCGATACCCCATAGATTTCAAGATGCAGTAAGGCAGCTATCGTGCCCCCGGACGTTGAGACAACGCAGTGACCGGGATGGGTGGCAAACTGCCGCTACGCCTGCAACGAGAAAGATGAAGGGTAAATGTTGAGTCTCCACGATGTATTCATTGCAAGACTGAAGCCAATCGACGGTTTATATCCTTACTGATTTTAGGCGATACCTTTCTAAAAATAAGAAACCGCAGGCGTGACGTGCTTTATTTTTGAATACTGCTTGTCAATAAATTAAAAACTCAATTTTTAATATAAGATTTTCTTTTTTACTCACGGTTCGCTGATAGTGCATGTCATGTTGATGTTGCACTATATAAAAGCAAAACCGGGTTATTGCACTGAAAAAAATACCGGGGCGATTAAATATAAAAATAAATTATATTTAGACCGTAAAACGGATTTAACGAAAGAAGAAACATGGAGAGTAAATATTTTTACTACCACAAAAAATGCGTTTATCAAGCTCATTCAAAATAGCATGTATTTATCTTACACCGACGCATTTCTCTAACATAAAGAGCTGAAAAAAGAAAAACGCCCGGCAATGAACCACACCTCAAAAGTTGGACACCAACTGATTAAAGCGCAGTTCATTGCCGGGCGTTTTTCAGAACAAACAACGGCGAATAATATTATTCGCCGTCACTGTCCTTCGCGTCTTTCGCATCCTTTGCAATCAACAGCTTTTCCAGTGCGTCGCCACCCAGATGGCGGAAATCCTGTCCTTTAACGAAATAGAAGATAAATTCGCAGATATTCTGACAGCGGTCGCCAATACGCTCGATGGAGCGGGCGCAGAATAACGCCGTCAGCACGCTTGGAATGGTACGGGAGTCCTCCATCATGTAAGTCATCAGCTGACGTACAATGCCCTCGTATTCCTTATCGACTTTCTTATCTTCACGGTAGATGCGAATCGCTTCATCCAGATCCATACGGGCAAAGGCATCCAGTACATCGTGCAGCATTTGCACCGTGTGCCGTCCCAGAGATTCCAGATTAACCAACAGCGGCTGGTGCTGATGAGAGAATTTCTCCAGCGCGGTACGGCATATTTTATCAGCCACATCACCAATGCGTTCCAGCTCGGAAATCGTCTTGATGATCGCCATAACCAGACGCAAATCACTGGCGGTAGGTTGGCGCTTGGCGATAATCCGCACGCAGGCTTCATCAATGGCCACTTCCATCATGTTAACCTTGGCGTCGGCTTCCACCACTCGCTGAGCCAGTTCCCCATCCTGATTATGCATCGCGGTGATGGCATCGGTCAGTTGTTGTTCCACCAGCCCGCCCATGGTCAATACCTGGGTTCGGATATGTTCCAGTTCCGCATTAAACTGACCGGAAATATGTTTGTTCAGATTCAGGTTATCCATAATGCTTCCTAATCAACCGTAACGGCCGGTGATGTAATCTTCAGTCTGTTTCTGCCGTGGTGCAGTAAACAGGGTGTCAGTATCGCTGAATTCAATCAGTTCACCCAGATACATAAACGCAGTATGGTCCGAGCAACGCGCCGCCTGCTGCATGTTGTGGGTAACAATAACCACGGTGTAATCTGTTTTCAGTTCAGAAATCAGCTCTTCAATTCTGCTGGTGGAGATCGGGTCGAGCGCAGAGCAGGGTTCGTCCAGCAACAGAACGTCCGGACGAATCGCAATACCACGCGCAATACATAAACGCTGCTGCTGACCACCGGACAAGCTGTACCCGCTCTGGTGCAACTTGTCCTTGGTTTCATGCCACAATGCCGCCTTGGTCAGCGCCCACTGCACACGTTCATCCATATCTGCACGGGAAAGTTTTTCAAACAGCCGCACGCCAAACGCAATATTGTCGTAAATCGACATGGGGAACGGCGTCGGTTTCTGGAAAACCATACCGACTTTCGCACGCAGCAGCGCGATGTCCTGCTTATCCGTCAGGATGTTATTGCCATCCAGCAGAATATCGCCTTCGGCGCGCTGCTCCGGGTAAAGCTGATACATTTTATTCAGGGTTCGCAGCAGCGTGGACTTTCCACAGCCGGAAGGACCGATAAATGCCGTAACCTGATTAGTGGCAATATCCAGCGTAATATCTTTTAACGCGTGATATTTCCCATAATAGAAATTCAGATTACGGACCTGGATTTTGCTGGTGGATGTCTTTGTCGCCATACTCATCAAGACTTCTCTCTTTTACACCGGCGCTGCCAGGCAACGCCTTGAATTTGTTTAATGTTTCTTGGCAGAAAAAATAACGCGCGCCAGAATATTAAGCAGCAGAACACACAGGGTGATCAGCAGCACGCCAGCCCAGGCCAACTGTTGCCACTCCACAAACGGACTCATGGCAAATTTGAAGATGGTGACCGGCAGGTTAGCGATAGGGTGCATCAGATCCGTACTCCAGAACTGATTCGACAGCGAGGTGAACAGCAGCGGTGCGGTCTCCCCCGCAATACGCGCTATCGCCAGCAAAATCCCTGTCATAATGCCGGACACCGAGGCTTTCAACGTGATGGCAGAAATCATTTTCCACTTCGGCGTACCCAGCGCATAGGCCGCTTCACGCAGGCTATCCGGCACCAGCTTGAGCATGTTTTCCGTGGTGCGGATAACAATCGGAATCTGTAACAGCGCCAGTGCAATCACCCCGGCCCAGCCGGAGAAATGTTGCATTTTTGCCACTACCAGCGTGTAGACGAAAAGCCCGACCACAATTGACGGCGCCGAGAGCAAAATGTCGTTAATAAAACGGATCACTTCAGCAATCCAGGATTTACGACCATACTCCGCCAGATAGATACCGGCCATAATACCAAGCGGCGTCCCTATCACCGTGGCCCACAAAATCAGCAATCCGCTTCCGACAATAGCATTCGCCAATCCGCCACCGGCGGTATTAGGCGGTGGCGTCATTTCGGTAAATAACGCCAGCGACATCCCGTCAACCCCTTTGGTAATGGTTGAGAACAGGATCCAAACCAGCCAAAACAGACCAAAAGCCATGGTGATCATCGATAAACACAGCGCGATACGGTTCTTATTCCGCCGCCAGGCCTGCATTTTTAGCCGTGAACGCGCCAGCTCCGCTTCTTGTTCCATGCCTAACGCAGTCATCAATGCGCTCCTTCATTTTTTGTCAGACGCATAATCATCAATTTTGAACACGCCAGAACAATAAAGGTAATCACAAACAGGATCAGACCCAGTTCCATCAGCGCCGCCGTATGCAGACCTGATTCGGCTTCAGCAAACTCATTGGCCAATGCCGACGTAATACTGTTGCCCGGCATATACAGCGATGCGCTATCCAACTGGTAGGTATTACCGATAATGAAGGTCACCGCCATGGTTTCCCCCAACGCGCGTCCCAATCCCAGCATAATGCCGCCAATCACGCCATTTTTGGTATAAGGCAGAACAATGTGCCAAATCACTTCCCAGGTGGTGCAGCCAATACCGTATGCGGACTCTTTCATCATCACCGGGGTTTGTTCAAACACATCACGCATCACCGCAGCGATATACGGAATAATCATGATGGCCAGAATCACGCCAGCCGCCAGAATACCGATACCAAAAGCCGGGCCAGAGAATAGCGTTCCCAAAATCGGAATACCCGACAGCACATTACCCAACGGCTGCTGGAAATATCTGGCAAACAACGGAGCGAAAATGAACAAGCCCCACATGCCGTAAACAATACTCGGGATGGCGGCCAGCAACTCAATGGCAACGCCCAGAGGACGCTTCAGCCAGTTGGGCGCCAGTTCGGTCAGAAACAGTGCGATCCCGAAGCTAATGGGGATCGCAATAATCAGAGCAATTAGTGAGGTAACAATTGTGCCGTAGATCGGCACCAGAGCCCCGAATTGTTCGGCAGGCGCATCCCACTCCTTCGTCCACAGAAAAGCAAAACCAAACTTTTCAATGCTGGGCCAGGACGCCACAATCAGGGAAACAATAATGCCCCCTAACAACAACAGCGTTATCAACGCAGCCAATTTTACCAGCGCGCCAAAAATGATATCGCCGTGTTTTCCAGGGGCTTTGATAGTTGGCTTATACTCAGCCATGCGTCTCTCTTCTCGATTTAACTGCATTTGATAGCACAGAAGCTGCTTAAGGCGGAGAGGTTATGCCACCTTCCCGCCCTGATACAACCTTTAACCTTTCAGCGAACGTCCTTGCAATCCAGCGCAAAGAATATCGAAGAAATAATTTTAATATAATGCTTTACCGCTGCTGTCTTTTACCTGCGTTTTCCATGCGGCACGAATTTGCTCAACGACTTCGTTAGGCAGCGTGGCATAATCCAGCGCCGTGGCTTGCTCGCCACCTTTATTATAAGCCCAGTCGAAGAACTTCAGCACTTCAGTCCCTTGCTCCGGTTTTTCCTGTGCCGTTTGTACCAGGATAAAAGTGGTAGAAGTGATTGGCCAGGCATCCGCGCCTTTCTGGTTCGTCAGATCCTGAGCAAAAGATTTGCTCCAATCCACGCCTTTAGCGGCATTACTGAAGCTGGCGCCGGTCGGGCTGACAACGTCGCCGTCTGCGGAAACCAGTTTGGTGTAAGCCAGGTTATTTTGCTTGGCGTAAGCGTATTCCACATAACCAATGGACCCCGGCAGACGCTGCACGAACGCCGCGATACCATCGTTGCCCTTGCCACCCAGACCAGTCGGCCAGTTTACGGTAGAACCCGCGCCAATCTTCTCTTTCCATTCAGGGTTAACTTTCGCCAGATAGCTGGTGAACACGAAAGATGTACCGGAACCGTCCGCACGACGAACGACAGCGATATCCTGATCCGGTAGTTTGGCATTCGGATTCAATGCCGTAATAGCAGGATCGTTCCATTTTTTGATTTTGCCCAGGTAAATATCACCCAGCGTTTTGCCGTCCAGCGTTAAATCGCCAGATTTGATACCCGGAATGTTTACTGCCAGCACCACACCACCGATAACGGTAGGGAACTGGAACAAACCGTCCTGAGCTAATTTGTCGTCAGTCAGCGGAGCATCAGATGCACCGAAATCTACGGTTTTGGCAATAATTTGTTTTACACCACCTGAAGAGCCAATCCCTTGATAGTTAACTTTATTACCAGTTTCCTTTTGATAGGTGTCAGCCCATTTAGCGTAAACTGGCGCAGGAAATGTCGCACCAGCGCCGGTGAGGTTGGCAGCAGCAAAAGCGGATACCGCTGTCAGTGAAAAACTTGCCGCAACGATACTGGCAATTGTGGTACGCATCAGTTTCATAATCCCTCCTGTGGGATACTGGAAGTGTAGACCCAGAGTCGTTATTAATCAGAGTGTAGTTTGCAGGAGGAAAAATAGGACAATTCAGTGACAGTAAAATGTACTTAATGTGACGGTTTTATGACAAGGAAATAGAAATCGGCAGAATTCGGATAAAACCAGCCAGAGTCGGAACCCGGCTGGGGAAAGACGTTACAACCAGTGAACCTGGTTATTACCATTTATTGCCAACGACTGAAAATCAGCGATGTATTGATACCGCCAAAAGCGAAGTTATTGGACTGTATGTAATTAGTATCAATATGGCGCAACTCACCCATGATGTAATCCAATTCACCGCAATCTTCCGCCGGTTGCTGTAGATTAAGCGTTGGCGCAAACCAGCCTTCACGCATCATCTCAATACTCATCCAGGCCTCCAGCGCACCGCAAGCGCCCAGCGTATGGCCAAAGTAGCTTTTCAACGAAGAGATGGGCGTCGATTTACCGAAAACGGCGGCCGTTGCCTGACTTTCAGCGATATCGCCACGATCGGTTGCTGTTCCATGAGCATTAATATAACCAATGTCGCTGGCTTGCAATCCCGCGCTGCGCAGTGAACCTTCTATACAAATCTGCATTGTTTCCCGCTGTGGCTGAGTAATATGTGCCGCATCACAGTTAGTATAAAAACCAACCAACTCGGCATAGATGGTCGCGCCACGCGCCAGAGCATGTTCCAGTTCTTCTAGCACCAACGTTCCTGCTCCTTCACCAATCACCAGTCCATCGCGGTTAGCATCAAAAGGCGACGGCGTGGTTTCCGGGGCATCATTACGTTGGCTGGTGGCAAACAGCGTATCAAACACCGCCGCTTCCGATGGGCACAACTCTTCCGCTCCACCTGCCACCATTACGGTCTGGTAGCCGTGGCGAATCGCTTCCCAGGCATAGCCAATCGCCTGACTACCAGAGGTACAGGCGCTGGATGTGGGAATAACACGGCCGCGCAGTCCGAAAAACAATCCCGCATTCACTGCCGTAGTGTGCGACATCATCTGAACATAAGTTGTGCCGGTAATGTTATTGGTATGCTTTTCAGTCAGCATAGTGGCGAACTCGCTGACAGGGCCGGTGCTGCCCGTTGAGGAGCCGTAGGCGATACCCGTTTCTCCATTGGTTAATACCGGATGCCCCAGCAATCCGGCCTGCTCCAGCGCAAGTTCGGTCGCGCGCGTCGCCATTAGCGACACTCGCCCCATAGATCGAATACGTTTCCGGGTGTAATGTTCCGGCAGAGTAAAATCATCAATCGGCGAACCCAGTTGCGTATTTAGTCCGTCATACACCCGCCACTCAGGCATCTTACGTATAGCATTTCGCCTCTCACGAAGACGGTTAGACACGCTTTCCCAGGATTCACCAAACGCGGTCACGCCGCCCATTCCCGTTACGACCACACGACGCATCACAGCATCCCTCCATTAATAGAAATCACCTGACGCGTCACGTATCCCGCGATATCCGACATGAGATAACTCGCCAATCCCGCAACTTCATCCGCCTGTCCCATGCGTTTCATCGGGATTATTTTCATCGCCTCTTCGACGGCCATCGGTTCCATTTGGATCATGCCAGTATCAATCAATCCGGGAGCAATACAGTTGACGGTAATTTTCCGCTTTGCCAGCTCGATAGCCAACGCCTTGGATGCACCGATAATACCGGCTTTTGCCGCACTATAGTTGACCTGTCCACGATTCCCCATGATCCCGGAAACGGAAGACAAGGTGATGATACGTCCCCCTTTACGCAGGCCAATCATCGGCATCACGCAAGGATGAATCACGTTATAGAAGCTATCGAGATTGGTGTGAATCACGCTATCCCAGGCATTATCGTCCAATGCAGGAAATGCCCCGTCACAGGTAATTCCGGCATTACTGACCACCCCATAATAGGCTCCGTACATCCCGATATCCTGTTCGATAACGGCGCGACATGCTTCACGGTCGGCGATATCGAACCCGACAATTCGCCCTGTTCCGCGATTATCAACAATCTTATTTAAGGTTTCTTCTGCGCCTTTCTTGTCGCGGTGATAATGCACCACGATCGTAAAACCATCTGCCGCCAGACGCAATGCAATGGCTCGACCAATACCTTTACTGGCACCGGTGACTAACACGGAACGCGTCATTGCTGTTTTCCCTGTTCTAAAAGTTGCTGTAATTCACTGTCATCAGGCTGATAGGTATTCAGTCGGCCCGTGGCATACTTTTCACCATCAATCACGATTTCACCGTCAAAACTACCAATCTTTTCATCACGCATCAGCAGTGTCACATAGATATCAAGCCGCGAACCTTCTGGAAAAACATCCTGCTTACAGCGGTAGCCGCGACCGCCCAGCAACATGCCAGGCCGTGGTTTTTTATCATGATTTTGATGATCACCTTGCCGTCGGCGATGCCAGCCAGACCATACCCCGATGGTTTGGGCAATGATTTCAATACCGAACCAGGCGGGCAAATGCCCTTTCTCATCCAGAAACGGGGCCAAAATACTGTCGCTTTTAACCATCACCCGACAATGGGCGTGTTCATCATCAACGTGGATCACTTCATCCACCAGCACCATCGGGTGTTCGTGGGGTAGATAACTCTCGGCTGGCTGATAGTCCGTCGCAGATAAACGGTCCGTCGTAAAATAATCAGTCATTAACCTTCCCCAAAATCAGACAGGCATTATTACCGCCGAAAGCAAAGGAGTTAGACAATATTACCGGACGAGACAGATGACCCGGTTCGTTGAGCAAACCACAGGAGGGTAACGACGCATCTCTGACACTGTGTAAAAAATCCTGCGGCGGTAAAGGCATATCACGCGTCAGCAACAGCCAGCAGATAACCGCTTCACAAATCCCCGCCGCGCCAAGCGTATGACCGGTAAGATATTTGGTCGAGCTACAAGGAACCCGCTCACCAAAAATAGCGTGAATCACTTTTGCTTCAATCTGATCGTTCAGGCGCGTAGCCGTGCCGTGCAAGTTAATATAGCCAATATCTTCAGGCTGGAGCCCTGCATGTTTTAATGCCATGCTAATCGCGCGGACAGCGCCTTCCCCTTCAGGATGAGGCGCCGACATATGATACGCATCGGAGGATTCGCCGATACCTAATACCGCTACACCATCAGACTGAGCGCTTATCAACATAAGCGCCGCCCCTTCGCCAATTGTGATGCCATTGCGCTGTTCGCTGAATGGCAGACAACGCGTCGGCGAGAGAGACTCCAGACTGTCGAAGCCATTGAGCGGCATTCGGCTTAGCGTATCCGCGCCGCCAACGATTGCCGCATCCACCAACCCGGCATCAATCAATCTTTTTCCGCTAATCAGCGCTCTGGCGCTGGAGGAACAGGCGGTAGAAATCGTATAGGCTGGCCCATTCAATCCCAGGTAGGTAGCAAGAAAACGAGAAGGATCGCCAAGTTCCTGCTGCGCATAAGAATAGGTGGACAACGCATAACTGACATAGCGATCGGCTTCGTCCAAACCGGAGGTACTGGTTCCGAGGATGACCGCAACCCGTTCAGCACCAAACGTGGCGATAGCTGCATCCACCTGAGGTTGAATCTGTTGCAACGCGGCCAGAAGCAACCGGTTATTACGGCTATTATGCTCCGTCAGTTCAACGGGTATGTCGGGCAGCACGGCATCGACATTACCTGTCCAACACGGCTTATCATGCAGCAGCCATCCATTGTCAGGACGCATACCTGGCGATGTGCAGCAGGCAAGATTACCTGCCATCTCGTCCAGATTATTACCTAATGCGTTAAGCGCCCCAACGGCGTTAATGTAAATCATGCTAGTCATCCAGATGTTGAATAACGATGTGGTAACCAAATGAAAATTGCTGAACACTAATAGGAACCCGCTGATGATTACGGGTCATATAACGGATTTCAGTAATCAGACTACCGCTGTTATCGCGCAGTTGTCTTTTGTCATCGTTATCCCGCAACGTCCAACCTGCGGGTAGTCGTTCCTGCCACACGGCAATGGGCCAGTGACTTAGCATGATATCCGCCAGCACCTGACTGGCCGGCGGCAACTGCGGTAAGACAATCGACTGCTCGGTATGAATACCCTCGGCGTCATAAGTGACAAGAAACAGCCGGATACCAATCGAAGACAACCCGACAAGCGAAAGCTGCTTATCATCAGCGCTCAACATCACCAGCAGCGACTGCTGCTTTCCTTTAAATGTGCCCGTCAACAATTGCTGCTCACTGACAGACGGCGAAATACCCGGTGCCGGCAGCGTAACTTTCACTCCTGGCTTAAGCCATGCCTGCGGAAGATTGTTATCCTGGTTTTTGCTGGCACAACTGCTCAATAACAGCACGCAGACAAACAAAATGCCGTGTCGCAAGTATTTCATTTTCTTTTCCCTTTTGAATCAGGCAACGCCAGCGGTGCCAGCAAAAAGGCGATAAAAATACCGCTGCACAGCACAATACCAAAGCTACTGATCGCCTGCGTACTGCTAAAAACCAACATGCCGAGCGTCAACAGCGCCACACACATGGCCAACGTAACGGCCAGCAACGAGGTCATCGGCGTTCCACGCGGATTACTGAAAAATAGCGTGTAGTTAATGCCGATACCCAATACCAAGACCAAGGCTAACAGTGAGAATAAATTCAGTGAATGACCACTCAGCGCCAGTATCGACAGTCCTCCCCCCAGGGATAACACGGAAGGCACCACGCTCAGCAGCCCGCGGCGGAACCCCATGCGTATGACGTAACTAAGTGCAATCACCACCAGCGCCGCTGCCAACAACCAACCCAGCATGACGCGATAAAAACCGAACAGTTCGTCGAATGTGTTTTTTCGATCAACCCATTCAACGCCGGGTAATGTTTTTGCCAACCGCGCCAGCTCAGCGCTATTCCTGACACCGCTTACCGGTATCAAAACACCGCTCTGTCCTGCCGGGAGCGTCAGCCACAGAAGTCTCCATCCTTCGCTTATCGGGCTATTCAGCCAGATTTCAGGCGTCACTGACATCGCTTGAGTATTTGGCAACGCAACCTCCGCACCCGCCTCATTAAGACGACCAATCACCGTGGGCGCTGCCGAAGAAATAAGCTGTACATCGCGCTGCTGCTGCGCCAACGACGAGAGCGGTAACAGACGATAGGTGGTTAACCATGCCCGTTGCTGCGCATCATGCAATTTGGGAGCAAGCTTCTCCAATCGCTGTAACGTTTCCTCAGCACTATCGCCATAGACAACAAACCAGGTTTGATCGGCACTCTGCCCCGTCAACGACGTGATCTGGCGCTCCTGTTGCAGGAGAGCCTGCGGCAGCGCCTGCAACTGTGAAATATCATCATTCACTTCCAGCCGCAGCAATCCTGCAACGGAAAGCGCCAATAATACCAGTGGAATCCCAAGACGGACGCTGCGCTGACGTCGCCATGCAGCCAACCAGCACCCCATCAACACTATGGCGGGAACGGGCCTCACCGGTAATCCCTTAACCAGAAAAGGATACCAGCACACCACCGTCAGGCACGAGGCCGTTAGCCCTGTCGCGGCAAATACCGACAATTGCTGTAGACCGGGGAATGGCGCCAGCGCCATCATCAGATAGGCTACGACTGCCGTCCCCAGCGCAAGAAGAAGCGCAGGCAGCACTTTTTTAAGGCTTTCCAATGCGGAGACAGAACCACCATGCACCATACGCTCGGTCAGGTAGTAAAGCGTGTAATCCGCCGAAATACCCACAATACTGATACTCATGACCAGCGTCATCAGATGCAGTTCACCAAATACCAGTAGCGTAAAGATCGTCCCCGCCAATGCACCTATCCCTACAGACAGCGTACACAGCAACAGCGGTCGAAAAGAACGGAACACTGAAAAAATAAGCAGCAGCACACCCGCTACGGTTGCTACGCCGAGGGTGGATATATCCTGCTTTGCCTGCTGGCTGGCATAATTACTGAACAGCACTGTTCCGCGCGTCAACACCTCGGCATTGGGAAATTGCGCGTTGAGCGACACCTTTAACGCATCGAGTTTATCGATAAGCTGCTGATTGCGAGCCATGTCGAATGAGCTCCCATTCAGCTCGCCGTGCAGGAAATACCAGGTTCGACCCTGCGTATCTTTCGCCGTCAGCCAGCCTTGTGATAGTCCCAGTTGACTGGCATTTTGCTGCAACGCCAACTGGGAACCGCGCACCAACATCAATGGGTCATGATTCAATTCCTTGCCGCTTACCCCGGCAAAAGCGGAGTAAAGCTGCGCCAGTACCCAGTCGGCCTGCGCGTTACCGCCGTTTTCCATACGCGCGCGCGTGGCGGGATCGATCAGTCCATTGCGGTGTTCAAAAACAAATTTTCCCCACCGCTGTTGCTGCTCAGCATCAATGGGGCCTTTGACATCATACAAATCAGGAAGCGCTTGTAATTGTTTCAACCACCAATCAGCCACGGCCGGGTTCTCCTGCTTGCCCGACGTGACCAACCACACCATCTGCCGATCGAGACGCTGCATGAAACCTTGCTGTAATTCAGGAGGTATAGCCCCCATCGACTGCCTGGGCAGCAGAGCCAACACGCTGCTGTTAATCTGCGCCTTCGGCAGCAGCAATACCAACGTCACCATCATCGCGATACAACAACCCATCCAGATAAAGGCTGCACGACGCACGTAGTTAGAAAACGAAACGCTGCTGCTCATCATCACTTAATATCCTGGGGGTGAGCTGTTGATTACTAAGGGTAATTCTGGTCATATCTCCCTGACGATCGTCGAGGTCGATACCGTCAAGAAACTCACCGCCATTCAGCGTGATGGTGTTGAACAGCTTATCCAACGGTGATGTCTTCGGCGTTAGCACCAACCGCCACTGCTGATTTCCCCGCTCGGTAAAATCGATCGCAAAGTTCTGCTCCAAAACGCGGCGATCCGCTTGAAACAAGGCCCGCAACAAATGATTGAATTGAAACATCTGCGGATTGTTTTCCGCGGTGACAATCTGGGGCGATTGCCCGTTCATTACCTGAACCATTCTCTTATCGTCCAGAACCATTGTCAGGGGAAATGGCGTCGCCTGATGCCACCATAATCCTTTATCCTGCGCGATCAGCAACTGTCCACTGGATCTGAGCGGTTTCGCCATTCCTTTGATTTCACGCAACTGGGTAAACTCAGCCCGCACAACCGGCTGGCTGCTGAATCTCTGTTGCAGTTCGTCCAGCGTGACGGCCTGCACCACTCCACTCAACAACATCAAAACCGTAGCAATCATCCTTATCATGGCGTCACTCCAAGGCGCTCAAACAAAATGGCGGGAGAAACAAAACTCAGCTCGCGGCTTCCTTCCTGTACCGCTACCTGAATCGTATAACCGGTCGTCGTGCGTTGGTTGCTCTCAGCATCGAAAATCTGATAAGCGATGCGCAAACGATTTTCAATTTCTTCGATCGTAGCTCGGACACGGATACGCTGTTCGTAGCTCAGCGTTGCGCGATACTTCACTCGCGTATCCACCACGGGCCAAACATAGCCCGACGCTTTCATCTCACGGTAGCCATAATTGAATTTGCTCAGCAGGGCCTCGCGAGCCACTTCAAAAAAGCGAAAATAGTTACCGTGCCATACCACGCCCATCGGATCGCAGTCATGAAAAGAAACCGTTAGTTCTACCTCATGGCTTAAGCGGGGATCGTTTAACACTGTTACTCCTTTTTCCCAGAGGGCCGTTCTTCACCAGGCAGGCTCCAGAAATCAAAAAAATTAAACCAGTCGAGGGGGGATTTCAGTGCATAGTGGGCCAGCCGTTCGGCATAACGATCAACCTCCTGCTGCAATGCCTGCTGACGGGTCGCACGCGGTAAGGCAAGAGGATCGGCAAACGGCTCGCAATAAACGCGCAGCTTTTCGCGCTCGCGTATCACAAACATCAGCATTACCGGGCATCTCAGCGCCGCAGCCAGTACAAAAGGGCCCTGAGGGAAAGGCGCTGAGCGTCCCAGGAATAGGCTCCAGATCACCCGGCGCACTCCGCCACGCTGACGATTCACCGCGGTGCGGTCACCCACGATCGCAACCCACTCACCCACCTCCAGCTTTTGTTGCAACATCATGGCGGTGTCCGGACCGATGTCATTGACAGGAATGAGATTCACTCCCGCCTGCGGCGCGATCTCTTCTAATATCTGCTTGAAACGCCGAGAATTCCCGGTGAACACCAACGCATTAATCACCATTCCGCTCACCTGCTGCGCCAGTGCCCGACAAACCTCGATGTCACCAAGATGCGATGCCAGAATCAGCTGCCCTTTTTGCTTCCCCTGCTCAATGACTTCTCTAGAGCCAGGCGCAAAGTCAATATCGCGCCCCCACTGCAAATCCCCGCGCCAGCTGGCGATTTTATCCAACATCGCCTGACCAAAGCGTAGAAAATGGTGATAACTGTTAAGCGGCTTAGGTAATACGATATCGTGCCGTCGCGCGTAATCCCCAATTTGCCGCAGCCATTCCTGCGACGCCCGACGTGACGCACTGCCAGTCAGCCAGTAGAACGCGATCACCGGCCAGAGAAATAGCGTAACCCCTCCACGTCCCAGAAATTGATATACGGCCAGCATAAACCGCATACCCAGCAAGCCCTTGCGCTCCTTTATACCAGCCCAGTGCCGCTGACGGCGCCGCATCAGCAGTGAAGGGATACGCGGCAACATGCCGAAAAACAATCGCGTATGCATCCAGGAAATACGCAGGTTATCGTGCAGAGCATCAAAATGTGATAGACCGTTCTCAGGGTAGATCACCGCCGTATCGACAAAGCGGCTGGGCGTCCCCGCCCAGTAGAGCCGAACCATGATTTCCGTATCAAAATCCATGCGACGGCCTATAGGTTGTCTGGCGGTCAGAGAAAGCGTGGCATCGATAGGGTAGATTCGAAATCCGCACATACTGTCCTTCAACGAGAAGGACAGCGTTTCAATCCAGACCCAAACATGCGTGATATAGCGCCCGTAAAGGCGCGATTTGGGCACAGACGCATCGTAGCGAGGCCGACCGGAGATCAGGCTGTCTGGGTAATGCTTTGCTTCGTCCAACAAACGCGGCACATCTTCAATCTGGTGCTGCCCATCGGCATCCACCTGTAAGGCGTGAGTAAATCCAGCTTGTGCCGCCGCTTCAACGCCACGGATCACCGCTGCGCCTTTTCCACTGTTATGAGTCAGGCGAATCAACGTCACACAGTTGTTTTCCACCGCCAGCTGATTCAGTATCCGCTGTGTTACCGTATCGCTTCCATCATCAACGATGAATATCGGTAGAGAAAACGCCGCCAAACGCGCCAGCACTGAAGACATCATGTCGCCATGGTTATAGCAAGGGATCACGACGCAAGGGGAAAAAGCACCGTTTACTGACATAGTCGATGTTCCGTAGCTGGCGTGAGTTTTATTTTTCCGCTACTGGCGGTTCGCTCAGCGTCCTCGACCAGAATATGGTAGCTAAAGGTCAACCATTGTTTGCTGGCATTCCACGTTAGCATCAGACGCAGCGTATTTTCGGGCAAAATCGGCTGCTGGAATTTGATACTTTCAACAGACGAAAACCGCCAGCCCGTCGCCAATAGCATAACAGCGTAATGCATCACCCAATCCAACTGCGCGATCCCCGGCAATAAAGGCTGATCAGAGAAATGGCCCTTGAACCAGAACAGATCGGGAGCCACCCGCAGTGTTAGCTCTACCTGAGATTCTTCACCTGTGTTTTTTACACCGCTCCGGGCAAGCTCAACGGGTAGCATGAAACAGTTCCTGTATCTGCGGCCAGGCGCGTTTACTCTGGCTATTATGGGGAATGACATCAACGACACGCCAGAAACGCGGCATAGCCAAAGGTTCCAGCCATTTGTGCAACTCATGCCGCCATTGACGCTTTAAGCGTGGCAAATCAGCGATCATGTCCGGTGAGACCAGCACCAGAACCACGCCAATACCGCTACGTTCCGGACGCGTCACCTGTAGCGCGACCACATCAGCAATTTCGGGAAGTTCAAGTAAGCGCCGCTCAATCTCACTCAGGGAGATGCGTTTATCTTCTATTTTCACGATACGATCGTGTCGGCCGCACAGCTGAAAATTTCCTGCATCGTCAAACGCCAACCGGTCATCCAATTTGTGTCCTTGTGGATATGGGATAAGCGCCGACCTGGCCCACCAGTTATCTTGTTCGTCATGCAGCAACGACACGCCAGAGAATAACTGCCAGGGCGTGTCTTCTGATTCCCGAGAACGCCAGGCAAGCACACCCGTTTCCGTGCTGCCATAAATTTCATTGATCGGTTGAGTAAACCAATTCATTGCAGCAATGGCATTTGTCCAAGGCAATGTCCCACCCGCAGAAACAATCAACTGACACGTTGGTGCCACAAGCGCATGATCTATTCGCCGCAAAAAGGCCGGACTGCTGATAAACACGTAACGCCGTTGCCGATTCTGAGCAGTGAGTTGCTCGGTATAAAGCAACTGACGGCTGTCGAAACATAGGCCCAGCGCCATTGGTAGCCAGATACGGAAGGTAAGCCCATACAAGTGCTGATGAGTAACAGAGGCGATAACATCACAGTCTTGCAGGTGAGAAGCCCAGAGATTAGCCAGCCAGTTCGATTCCTCATCCAGGCAGCGTACCGGTTTGATAACCTGACGCGGTTTACCGGTCGAGCCTGACGTAAACAGCACGATAACAGCATCATCCGGTATGGCGGGTAACTCGCTATACGCACCTTCAGCGCTTTCCGTGAGGGTAAATCGCGGACAATCGAGACTCAGCGGTACATCGGTCAACAGGCCGTCAAACTCATCCGCCTGTTCTTGTAATACAGATTGACGGCAATGTCCCGGCACCACCGGAACCTTTCCGGCATGCAGAGCGGCGAGAAGTCCGATCATAAAACGGTAGCTATCTTCAAAGCACAACGCCCAACGTCGCTCACGACGCTCAAGTAGCTGCCGACAAAGGGCAGCAACCTGCTGTTTCAGCATGTCCAGCGTAAACATACTTACGCCATTACTGGCGACAATGCGCTGCGGATCGTCATTATCCGTCAACCAGTCATTGATACCACGGACATCGACACGGTTCATGCGTGTGTTCTTAAACGCTGGCGTATCAACCATTCGCCCCCCATCAACAGCCCCATCAGCACATAGCTGATTATGCCATTCCATAACGTCCACCAATGAATATCGCCGACAAGACAGGTCAGCACGGCAACGCTGCCGTTAAAAATGAAAAACAGGCACCAGATTTGCGTCACGCAACGCGTATAGGCTATCGCCTGAATTGGAAGATCCGGTTCACGAAGGCGGGCAAGGCGTTCCACCAGCGGCATACCGCTGTAAAGCGAGCAACCAAACAGCAGCAGCATGACGCCATTTACCACAACGGGATACCACAGTAACCAATGATCTTCGCGCAATAAAAAACTAGCGACGGAAAGCGCTGCGCCCGTCACAGCCAGTAGCAAAGCCGTCCCTTTGAATAAGTTTCTCTCACCGCGCAGGGTAGCGAAACGCAGAACAAACATCAGTACCAGCGTGAGAAGCAACCAACGGCGATCCGGGTGGGTGATGCTAAACCAGACCAGAAAAGGCCAGGTGAGCATCACCAGCACATTCAGACTGCTTATCAACATGCGCATCACGTTGCTGGATCGTCAGCATTCATGGATCAGCTGTTCTACCGCATCAACAACATCTTGTACGGTACGCACTGACTTAAAGGTTTCCGGTGAAATTTTTCGACCGATGCGTTTTTGCAAATGGACAACCATATCCACTGCATCAATGCTATCCAGCTCAAGATCTTCATAGAGACGGGATTCCGGTTTTATCTCATCCGCATCCAGTTCGAACAACTTAACCAGTAATCCTGTAATTTCCTGATAAATTTCGTTTTTATTCATCATTAACTCATTATTTCACTATCAGGCACTCACAGCGCGCTGGGTGTTGATGAAAGCAGCAAGGGTGGCAACTGAAAAAAAGTGCTGACGCACCTCTTCACTTTCTGCGGACAGAACGACGCCATAACGATTTTTTACCGCCAGCCCCAATTCAAGTGCATCAATCGAATCCAGACCGAGCCCCTCACCAAAAAGCGGTGCGTCCGTTTCGATGTCATCAACGTCAATGTCTTCAAGGTTCAGAGATTCGATAATCATTTCTTTGATTTCAATAAATAAACTTTCCATAGATATTTCCGTATAATGATCAATGTTCTGGTGTTAAAGATTGCTGTAAAAGGCGGTTCAAACGGCGAGCCGCCAAAGAATGCGCCTCTTCAGGCGCCATAAAAATTTGACTGCGAATACGTTCACGCACACTAACGGTAAAATAAGGTTTTTCGGGTGGAATGTGGTACCAGCGGCTTTGTTTTCCCAGCGTCTGCTGACTACAATGAATATGCACCACCCGCAAATCACAGCCGCAACGAACGGCGATATTGGCTGCGCCGCGTTGCAGAACAATGGGTTCTCCATAGCGTGTACGCGTACCTTCAGGGAAAATAATAATCGCATCTCCCTTGTCCAGCCGCTTCTGACAGTCAGGCAGTAGCGCATCGGACCGGCTGTTAAGCAGATAATCTGCAGCACGAATAACGCCGCAGAAAAACGGATTCTTTTGTAAATCCGCTTTGACCAAACAGTCTGCATCCGGCATCACTGAGGCCAACAAAACATAATCGATCAATGTCGGGTGATTGGCGACAACCAGGCAGCCCCTATCGGCTTGTAGGATATCAATACCATCAATGTGGTAATCCAATACACCAAGGCAGCGTGCACTTCGTAAAAAGAAACGGAAGCTGGCAGAGATACTGCGGCGCGCCTGTTGGCGGCGTCGCATGGTGTCACGCTGAACCAGCAACAGATTGAACCATACCAGCGACAGCAGTAAGCCACCAACGCTAAACATCACGAAGCAGCAACCCGTCATCACTAGCCGCCATAAACGGTTTATGTAGGATGATGAACGCGGCACCAGTGACGATTCAGACATCACACCTCTCCCACTGCCAGCCAAGACGATCGCCTGTGATATGAAATATCGGCTGACGGGCGAGAAAGGCATGTAAAAATTGCAAACTTTGCGGCACCCCTTCGTCCTTGCCACCACCACCGACCATCGGATTACAGCAGACCTCGTCTCCATCGCCCAATAACAACGCAACCGCATAAGGATAGCGAGGCATCATGATAGGGATGTGCCGATGGTAAAATTCTGGGATCGCGCCATCGAAATCAACCAGCAGGACATGCTTGTAACCAGCAGCCTGAAGGGCTTTTACTTCAACGAGTCCTTGTTGGAAAGAGTCCTTTCCCGCTGCAATCGACGCGGAAACCAGCGGTGCTTTTGCCACGATGGTCAGACTGCCTACCGCGGCATTGTGTACTGACATGGCAAAATCGGTAGGAGAAATATTGTCGTTGTTTGACAACGCTTTCAGAATGCTCAGGTTGCGCTCCAACTCACCATGACGAGACGTAAACACAATCGCGTCAACTGACTGACGATGCAACAACGCTAATCCGCAGTCCACCGCTAAACGGCTACCATTGTTTAGGCGACGCGCCATCATCATCGGCAACTGACGACATTTATCCAGCGGCCGGGCGGTATCTATCGCAGCCGACTGTCTGGCCCAATTCAACCAATCATCGGTACAGCTGAGGCCGGGTGCGTTGGCCTGCCAGTCAAGGATTGAAAACGCTAATCTCATACCAGTCTTCTTCCGGTGCTACATAACACAGCGATATCATTTCGATATTCCGTCTATGCCTATTGTTTATTATTGCTTTTTACAAATAAGCAGCGTGTGACCGATACCAATATTGTCGATCTGCTGTTCCACGATAAATCCTGCTTTACTCAACAACGGCAAAAATCGTCTGGCCGCATAAAAACGGCTGGAACCATTAGCAAGGCAGGTAAAATAGAGTGAAGAAGCGTTAAGGCTAAAGGCGCCAGCCTCCCACTGCTGACGATCCCAGAAAATCTCTAAAATACAGACCCGTGCATCTACTTTTATAGCACTGGCTATTTTGCGCAAAATAGCCACAATCTGCTCTTCGCTAAAACAGTCGAGAAACTGGCTCATCCACCATATATCCGCATCCTCAGGTAATGGGCTATCAGATAACATATCGACAGCAGTACCCTGAATACGATCGAGTTTTCCTGATCTTGCAATATTTTCTGTCGCCAGTGCGATTTGTTCCGGTAAATCCAGAATGGTGACCTTCACCTCTGAGTCATAGTCATAGCAGCGCATTGCCCACTTACCGGTATTCCCGCCAACATCGTATATATGTTTCGGTTTTAGTCGAAACACATGTGGCAATACGGCATCAAACGCGGCATCAGAATAAAAATGGTCGAATGCAAACCAACTGTCCTTTACCTGCTGCGGTAGTTGACTTAAAGCCGGATATATCGTTGACCACTTGCCAAAAACTTTTAACCCGGAAGGCTCATTTTTTGACAATGCTTCATCAAGATAAAACATTCCCTGATAACAAACATCCTGAGTGAAATCCATATTGACACGGGTCATTCGATCATGAAGAAGATAGTGCCCAACCTTGGCCAGAATATAGTGTTCGTCACGCTGAATGACGATACGCCCACTCAGTCCGACATCCAAAAGAAGCTCAATGGCATAGCGATTCAATGAAGTGACATCAACAATCTCATTAAGCATGGCGCCTTTGGAACCACTTTTGTCCAGAAAAGCCAAGATACCGTGATTGCGTAAATTAAGAGCGGCCTGAAACAGCATGGGGGCAAAAGCAATACGCTGGGCTTCGGTAATAGCATCCAGTGCACTGACGTTATCTCTGTCATATCCGTAAGACACGAGTGTTTCCCTTGAGGTCGAATGATTACAAATAAAAAATAAGGCCGAAGAAATATTCGGCCCTTAAAATTATTTAATTTGCTGGCCTGCGAGTTTTAATTGAATTTCTCGGTCCAGATTGTTTATCCAGCGATTATAATTACGGTGGATCTTCCCACCTCCGGCCATCAGATTCTGACTGCTGACATAATTGATGGAATAGCTGGTTTGCGAATAGGTTATGCGGATATCTGCTATGTGGCCGCGTTGATCAAGGTGTCCATTGATAACACCGGGGGACACCGGCACCATCACCCATTCACGCTCCAAACCAGCCTGAAGAATGGCCCTTTTCACCTGATCGGCCGTTTGCTGTGCTGCAATCGTTTTAGTTACATTTGCCACAGGAGCCGTGCGAGCACAGCCAGTCACAGCCAAAACACACGCCAACCCTAAGAAAATAAAATGTTTTTTCATAAAATCCCTGTCAATTAAATCAACATTTAAACTGCAGTGACGAAGCAGTGCCTAATGCGATGAATAAGAACTAACGCATTATTTAAACTATTTTACACAAAATGAATATACGTTGACAAAAAAACATCGGTTTCTGCTATGCAGATTCAAAGAACAGGGAAAGAACTAAACGAAGATAACGACTTAGACGTATTACCAATAGGATTAAGTGACAAAAAAATCCGCCTTATGAAACTCATAGAGCAAGTCACCACAAGACGGATTTAGTAAAAAAAACCTAAATTATTCAACCGTTACCGACTTGGCCAGGTTACGCGGCTGATCGACATCAGTACCTTTGATCAGGGCAACATGATAAGACAGCAACTGTAGCGGTACCGTATAGAAAATCGGTGCAATCACCTCTTCAATATGCGGCAGAGGAATAATTCTCATATTCTCGCTGCTGGTAAAGCCGGCATCTTCGTCGGCAAACACATACAGCTCGCCGCCGCGCGCGCGGACTTCTTCAATATTGGATTTCAGTTTTTCCAGCAGTTCGTTATTAGGCGCTACGACCACGACCGGCATATCCGCATCAATCAACGCCAGCGGACCATGTTTCAGTTCGCCTGCCGCATAGGCTTCCGCATGGATATAGGAGATTTCTTTCAACTTCAACGCCCCTTCCATCGCGATCGGATACTGATCGCCACGGCCCAGGAACAGCGCATGATGTTTATCAGAGAAACCCTCGGCCAGAGATTCGATGAGCTTATCCTGCGACAGCATTTGCTCGATTCGAGCGGGCAGCGCCTGCAAACCGTGTACGATATCATGCTCAATTTCGGCATCCATACCGCGCAGACGACCAATACGGGCCACCAGCATCAGCAGAACGGTGAGCTGAGTAGTAAACGCTTTGGTAGAAGCCACACCGATTTCCACACCGGCTTTGGTCATCAGTGACAGATCGGACTCACGCACCAGCGACGATCCCGCAACGTTACAAATGGCCAGTGAGCCCAGATATCCCAGCTCTTTAGACAAACGCAGCGCTGCCAGCGTATCTGCTGTTTCACCTGACTGAGACAGGGTAATCATCAGGCTATTCTGTCGTACCGCCGGTTTGCGATAGCGGAACTCGGAGGCGATTTCCACATCACACGGAATCCCCGCCAAAGCTTCAAACCAATAGCGGGAAACCATACCTGAATTGTAAGATGTGCCACAGGCGATGATCTGAACATGCTGCACTTTCGCCAGCAGTTCATCCGCTTTCGGGCCTAATTCAGAAAGATTGACCTCACCGTGACTGAAACGCCCTTCAAGGGTGTTCTTGATAGCCATCGGCTGCTCGTAAATCTCTTTCTGCATGTAATGACGGTAGGCCCCTTTGTCACCGGCATCGTAATTGACTTTCGATTCGATTTCTTCGCGCACGGCAAGCTGGCCGGATTTATCAAATACGCGAACGTCACGGCGGGTGATTTCCGCCACGTCGCCCTCTTCCAGAAACATAAAGCGACGGGTAACCGGCAACAGCGCCAGTTGGTCAGAAGCAATGAAGTTTTCCCCCATACCACGACCGATAACCAGCGGACTACCGGAACGAGCGGCAACCAGTACGCTCGGGTCACGGCTATCCAGAACCACCATGCCATAAGCACCGCGCAGTTGAGGGATCACACGCTTAACCACGTCAACCAGCGAACCGCCCTGCTTTTGTTCAAAGTGAACCAAATGAGCAACGACTTCGGTATCCGTTTCCGACACAAAACGATAGCCGCGTTCAATCATCAGCTCACGCAAAGGTTCGTGGTTTTCAATAATCCCGTTATGGACGATGATTATGTGTTCAGAAACATGCGGGTGCGCATTTTCCTCAGAAGGTTCACCGTGCGTTGCCCAGCGAGTATGGGCAATACCCGTACCGCCATGCAGCTCGTGTTCCTCGGCAGCCTGAGCCAGCATCTGAACTTTACCCAAACGACGCAGGCGAGAAACTCGCCCTTCACCGTCAACCACAGCCAGACCCGCCGAGTCATAGCCACGATATTCCAGGCGGCGTAAACCTTCTAACAGAATTTCTGCAATATCACGTTGCGCCACAGCGCCTACAATTCCACACATCGATTGTTGTTCCTATAAAAGTGACATATTGTGTCACCTGAGATGTCTTAGACCTGATTGTCCCGGTTTTTCCGGGTTCCCCGAGCCTTGTAGAGAGTTGGGGATTATTATGTTTTTCCCTGTACTTTCGGATGGCAAAAGCACAGGACAAAACGGCCTCCGTCGCTCACGGAGGCACAGGATTAGCGATTATGCCTTCTTCACCGGCCGTTTCCAGCCTTTGATATGCTGCTGCTTCACACGGCTGATCACCAAATCGTTTTCTGCCACGTCGCTCGTCACGGTGGTGCCCGCACCAATAGTAACACCGCTAGCCACATTGACCGGCGCCACCAGTTGGGTATCGGACCCGACAAACACATCATCACCAATAATGGTTTTATGTTTATTGGCGCCGTCATAGTTACAGGTGATCGTACCTGCACCAATATTAACACCAGAACCAATCTCCGCATCACCCAGATAGCTAAGATGACCCGCTTTCGATCCTTTTCCTAAACGCGTTTTTTTCAGTTCGACAAAGTTACCCACGTGGGCGCCTTCCGCCAGCTCCGCACCGGGACGCAGACGGGCGAATGGCCCTACGGTACAGTCAGCGTCCAGAACGGCATCTTCCAATACTGAGTATGGGCTGATTTCGCAATCATCACCAATCGCGCAATTCTTAATTACGCATCCCATACCGATTTTGACGCGGTTACCCAGTCTGACGTTACCTTCCAGCACCACATTGACATCAATTGTCACATCACGACCGTGCACCACATCACCGCGCAAATCAAACCGGATTGGATCAAGCAGCATGACCCCCGCCAGCAGGAGCCTTTCCGCCTGTTCGCGCTGATAAACACGCTCTAACGCCGACAACTGTAAACGGTTATTCACGCCTTCAACTTCGCTTAAACGCGCCGGATGAACCGTTTCAACCTGATTGCCTTCGGTCGCGGCCATGGCAATGATATCGGTGATGTAATATTCACCCTGCGCATTATTGTTATTTAACCGCCCAAGCCAGCGTTTCAAATCTTTGCCGTTAGCGACCAGAATACCGGTGTTGATTTCATTAATCCGGCGTTGTTCTTCGCTGGCATCCTTATGTTCAACAATCCCTACAACAGCACCATTTTCACGCACAATACGGCCATAACCCGTCGGATCGTCCAGCTTTACCGTCAGCAAACCAATTCCACCCTGTGGCTTTGCCTGTAACAACCGGCCCAGCGTTTGCGGTGAAATCAGCGGCACATCGCCGTATAACATCAGAATATCTTCATCGTCAGCAAAGTAGGGCGCAGCCTGCTGCATGGCATGACCGGTCCCCAACTGCTCGGCCTGTAATACCCAATTTAATGCCGGATCGGATAGCTCGCGCTTCAGCAAATCGCCACCGTGCCCGTAAACCAAATGAACATGCTGCGCACCCGTTGTCATCGCGGCATCAATCACATGCTGTACCATGGGCTTACCCGCTAACGGGTGCAAAACTTTGGGAAGATCGGAATACATGCGGGTTCCTTTACCAGCAGCAAGGATAACCACACTCATAGCACTATTCGACATAAGCATCCTGACAAAAACTGATTGGCAGACAATCAAAAAGAGTGGACAAGGTAAGCCCGTTACGGCCCATAGGGTCAGAGTTTACCGAAACTAGCGCATAACGCGGACAATTTTTCGTGAGTTTTTTCTGAAAAGATCAACACTGAATAAGTAAGTTTAACGAATGCCTGCTTTCGCCGGCATGAAACGAACGCAACGTTATAACAAAGGAGCCGGATATGGTGAATGTGGTGGGTATTGATCACCTTGCCATTCGCGTGAGTGATTTGGAACGGTCGAAACATTTTTATGATCGCGTCCTCAGCTTCCTGGGATTCACGATTGAGTGGGAGTTCGATCGCGTGATCGGCTGGAACAATGGCGAAACTATGTTCTGGATTACCGAGGCAGACGCGCAAGGCCGTAAACACCAGCACCGGACAGGTGATGTGGGATATCATCATTACGCATTCGAGGTAGAGAAACGTGAGGATGTTGATGCGCTTTATACCTTTCTTCAGCAAGAAAGCGTGACGATCGTGGATGCGCCAGCCGACTATCCCGATTACGGCGAGGGGTATTACGCGGTTTATTTTCTCGATCCAGACGGATTAAAGCTGGAGGTGATGTTTTTCCTGGAAAAACAGAAGCGACGCGCACTGAAGGCTGCACGGCGACATCCTGACGCCTAAAAACGTTTTTCAACGTCGCTTGCGGCGGCCCGCAGGGTGACGGGCAGGACACCCGTTATAAAAAAAGCCAGTCAGTTGATATTGACTGGCTTTTGTTTATCAGACGCTTATCTGTTACATCGCTTTTCTGGTCAGTTCGATAACGCGCAGCTTCGCAATTGCTTTGGTCAGCTCTGCGGAAGCCTGAGCATAATCCACATCGCCATGCGAGTTACGGATATGCTCTTCAGCTTTACGTTTCGCTTCCAACGCACGCGCTTCATCCAGATCCTGCCCACGGATGGCGGTATCTGACAGTACCGTTACCATATTCGGCTGCACCTCAAGGACGCCGCCGGACAGGTAGATATACTCTTCTTCGCCGTGCTGTTTAACAATACGAACCATACCAGGTTTAATGGCAGTGAGCAGAGGGGCATGTCCCGGATAAATACCCAGTTCGCCTTCGCTCCCCGTCACCTGGATTTTCTGTACCAGACCGGAGAACATTTGCTGTTCCGCACTAACGACATCCAGATGGTAAGTCATAGCAGCCATATCACCCTCCTACAAGGCGTTACAGTTTCTTGGCTTTTTCCATTGCTTCTTCAATGGAACCAACCATGTAGAACGCCTGCTCCGGCAGGTGGTCGTATTCGCCATCCATAATACCTTTAAAACCACGAATGGTATCTTTCAGCGAAACATACTTACCCGGAGAACCGGTGAACACTTCCGCCACGAAGAACGGCTGCGACAGGAAGCGCTGGATCTTACGGGCACGGGATACGACCAGTTTGTCTTCTTCCGACAGTTCGTCCATCCCCAGGATCGCAATGATATCTTTCAGTTCCTGATAACGTTGCAGAACAGACTGTACGCCACGCGCAACATCGTAGTGTTCCTGACCGACAACCAGCGGATCGAGCTGACGACTGGTGGAATCCAGCGGGTCAACGGCCGGATAAATACCCAGCGAAGCGATCTGACGGCTCAGTACCACGGTTGCATCCAGGTGGGCAAAGGTGGTGGCTGGCGACGGGTCAGTCAAGTCATCCGCAGGAACGTAAACCGCCTGAACGGACGTGATAGACCCTGTTTTGGTGGACGTGATACGTTCTTGCAGCACACCCATTTCTTCCGCCAGCGTCGGCTGATAACCCACCGCTGAAGGCATACGGCCCAACAGTGCGGACACTTCGGTACCGGCCAGGGTGTAACGATAGATATTATCGACAAACAACAGTACGTCACGGCCTTCATCACGGAATTTTTCCGCCATGGTCAGACCGGTCAGCGCAACGCGCAGACGGTTGCCCGGCGGCTCGTTCATCTGACCATACACCAGTGATACTTTATCAATAACGTTGGAATCGGTCATTTCGTGGTAGAAGTCGTTACCTTCACGGGTACGTTCACCCACGCCGGCAAATACGGAGTAACCGGAGTGCTCGATCGCGATGTTACGGATCAGCTCCATCATATTTACCGTTTTACCTACGCCCGCACCACCAAACAGCCCCACTTTACCGCCCTTGGCAAACGGACACATCAGGTCGATAACCTTGATGCCGGTTTCCAGCAGTTCCTGTGAGTTTGACAGTTCTTCATAGGTTGGCGCCGGACGGTGAATCGCCCAGCGGTCTTCTTCGCCGATCGGACCTTTCATGTCGACTGGTTCGCCCAGAACGTTCATGATACGGCCCAGCGTCGCTTTACCAACCGGTACTTCAATCGGGTGGGCCAGGTTGGTTACCGTCAACCCACGACGCAGACCGTCGGAAGAGCCCATTGCGATACAACGAACAACGCCGCCGCCCAACTGCTGCTGCACTTCCAGCACCAGCTTTTCAGCACCGTTCTCTACCTCAAGCGCATCGTACACTTTCGGTACGGCATCTTGCGGGAACTCGACGTCCACCACGGCGCCGATTACCTGGATAATCTTTCCAGTAGCCATCTTGAATCCTCTACGTAATTCGACAATACGTAATTCGTAAACCTGCTTTAAACCGCGGAGGCTCCCCCGACGATTTCGGTGAGTTCCTGGGTGATACTGGCCTGACGAGCTTTGTTGTATACCAACTGCAACTCTTTGATCAGGCTACCGCCGTTGTCAGTCGCCGCTTTCATTGCAACCATTCGCGCGGCCTGTTCGCTGGCCAGGTTTTCCACAACGCCCTGATAAACCTGAGATTCCACATAACGGCGCAGCAGGGTATCCAGCAGCGACTTAGGATCGGGCTCATACAGGTAATCCCAGGCTTTTTTCTTCAACTCACCGTCATCCGAAGGCGGTAACGGTAACAGCTGAACAACAAGCGGTTCCTGAGACATGGTATTGATGAACTTGTTACTCACGATGTACAGCTTGTCCAGACGACCTTCGTCGTAGGCTTGCAGCATAACTTTCACCGGACCGATCAATTCTGACACGGAAGGGTTATCCCCCATGCCGGTGACCTGAGCAACAATGTTACCGCCTACTGAACCGAAAAAAGAGACCGCTTTGGAGCCAATCAGCGCTAAATCGGTTTCAACGCCTTTCTCACTCCAGGATTTCATATCAGCCAGCAGCTTTTTAAACAGGTTAATGTTCAAACCACCGCACAGGCCACGGTCAGTAGACACCACCAAATACCCAACGCGCTTCACATCACGCTCTTCCAGGTACGGGTGTTTATATTCCAGATTTCCTAACGCAAGGTGACCGATCACTTTGCGTATGGTTTCCGCATAAGGACGGCTGGCCGCCATACGATCCTGCGATTTACGCATTTTGGAAGCGGCGACCATTTCCATCGCTTTGGTGATCTTCTGCGTGTTCTGGACGCTTGCGATCTTACTACGTATCTCTTTTGCGCCGGCCATCTTTTGCTTCTCCTCAATGCCTTGCGGCCTGCTTTACAGCAGGCCACCGGGCGTTACCAGGACTGGGTTGCCTTAAAAGTATCGAGGATATTCTTAAACTTGCCCTCGATCTCATCGTTATAAGCGCCAGTCTGGTCGATTTGTTGCAGAAGTTCGCCATGCTCGCGATCTGCATAAGCCAGCAGTGCCGCTTCAAAGCTACCGACTTTTGCCAGATCGACGTCTTCCAGATAACCACGTTCCGCCGCAAACAGAACCAGAGACTGCTGCGCGACAGACATCGGCGCATACTGTTTCTGTTTCAGCAACTCGGTCACTTTCTGACCATGGCTTAACTGTTTACGCGTTGCATCGTCAAGATCGGATGCAAACTGAGAAAACGCGGCCAGTTCACGATACTGTGCCAGCGCGGTACGGATACCACCGGACAGTTTTTTCATGATCTTGGTCTGTGCCGCGCCGCCCACACGAGATACGGAGATCCCCGGGTTAACCGCAGGACGGATACCGGCGTTAAACAGATTGGATTCCAGGAAGATCTGACCATCGGTAATGGAAATGACGTTGGTCGGAACAAACGCCGAAACGTCACCAGCCTGGGTTTCAATGATTGGCAAAGCAGTCAGAGAACCCGTTTTTCCTTTCACTTCACCCTTGGTGAAGGCTTCCACGTACTCAACGTTTACACGCGCAGCACGTTCCAGCAAGCGGGAGTGGAGATAGAAAACGTCACCCGGATAAGCTTCACGACCTGGCGGACGACGCAGCAGCAGGGAAATCTGACGATAAGCGACGGCCTGTTTGGACAGGTCATCATAAATGATCAACGCATCTTCGCCACGGTCGCGGAAGTACTCGCCCATTGCGCAACCGGCATACGGCGCCAGATATTGCAGCGCGGCGGATTCAGATGCCGTCGCCACCACCACAATGGTGTTTTCCAGTGCGCCATGCTCTTCCAGTTTACGTACCACGTTGGAAATGGTGGACGCTTTCTGACCGATAGCGACGTACACACATTTGATGCCGGATTCACGCTGGTTGATGATGGCATCGATAGCCAGTGCGGTTTTACCCGTCTGACGGTCACCGATGATCAATTCACGCTGACCACGACCGATCGGGATCATGGCGTCGACGGATTTATAACCCGTCTGCACCGGCTGATCGACGGACTGACGTTCGATAACGCCGGGCGCAATCGCTTCAACCGCAGAAAAACCGTCGTGATCCAATGGGCCTTTACCATCAATCGGCGCGCCCAGCGTGTTCACTACGCGCCCCAGCAAACCACGGCCAACCGGTACTTCAAGAATACGGCCGGTACATTTTACTTTCATGCCTTCGGCCAGGTCCGCATACGGACCCATCACTACCGCACCAACGGAGTCGCGCTCCAGGTTCAGTGCAATCGCATAACGGTTGCCCGGCAGAGAAATCATCTCCCCCTGCATGACATCGGCAAGACCGTGAATGCGGATGATCCCGTCGCTGACGGAAACAATAGTACCTTCATTGTGAGCTTCGCTCACCACATTGAACTGAGCAATGCGCTGCTTGATCAGTTCGCTGATTTCGGTGGAATTCAGTTGCATGCTCCAGTCCCCTTAAGACTGCAAGACGTCTGCCAGACGATCCAGACGACCGCGAATGCTGCCATCTATCACCATATCACCCGCGCGAATAACCACGCCGGCGATGACAGACTTATCAATTTTGCAATTCAGCTTCACTTTGCGTGACAGACGTTGTTCCATCGCGGCCGCTATCTTCGATAGCTGCTGCTCACTCAACGCACTGGCAGAAATGACTTCGACATCAACCGTCGATTCCTGTGCTGCCCGCAGTTGAATAAATTGTTCCAGTACTTCAGGAAGCACCAGTAAACGTCCGTTCTCGGCCATCACCTTAATCAGGTTCTGACCGGCTTCATCAAGTTGATCACCACAAACGGCAATGAACGTTTTGGCCAGTTCGCTCGGTGCTACCGCACCAGAAAGCAACTCGGCCATCTGATCGTTACGCGTTACTTCGGCCGTAAACGCCAGCATGGTCTGCCAGCGATCAATAACCTGATTCTCAACCGCAAAGTCAAAAGCTGCTTTGGCGTAGGGGCGAGCTACCGTGACAAATTCAGACATCGGCCCCTCCCTCCTTACAGTTCAGCGACCAGTTTATCAACGATGTCGCTGTTAGCAGCTTCATCCACGGAACGTTCAATAATTTTCTCGGCACCGGCAATAGCCAACATGGCGACTTGCTTACGCAACTCTTCACGCGCACGTTTACGTTCGGCTTCAATTTCAGCCTGCGCTTGCGCCACAATCTTGTTACGTTCAGCTTCCGCTTCAACTTTAGCTTCATCCAGGATCTGAGCGCGGCGTTTGTTCGCCTGCTCAATGATAACCTGTGCATCCGCTTTGGCTTTTTTCAGTTGGTCTGTCGCATTGGCCTGCGCTAAGTTCAAATCTTTTTTGGCACGTTCAGCAGAAGCCAGACCGTCAGCAATTTCTTTCTGACGCTTCTCGATGGCAGCCATAATTGGCGGCCATACGTACTTCATGCAGAACCAGACAAACAGGACGAACGCAATGGCTTGGCCGAGGATTGTTGCATTAATATTCACAGCACAATGCCTCTTTCAAAGTTAAATAAGTTGATGTTTCCAACCCCAGCAGAAAACATTTCCGCTTAGGCCACCGCAAACATCACATACAGACCCAGACCAACAGCAATCATCGGGATGGCGTCAACCAGGCCCATTACGATAAAGAACTGTGTACGCAGCAGAGGAATCAGGTCAGGCTGACGAGCAGCGCCTTCCAAGAATTTACCACCCAGAATGCCGATACCGATCGCAGCACCGATAGCCGCCAAACCCATCATCAAAGCGGCAGCCATGTACAGCAGATCCACACTCAGGTTTTCCATGACAGTCTCCAGTTTGTTTCAGTTAAAACGTTATTGTGTTGAAAGAAAATTAATGCTCTTCAGATGCCATCGAGAGATAAACAACCGTCAGAACCATGAAAATAAAAGCCTGAAGCGTAATAATCAAAATGTGGAAAATGGCCCAGGGCACATTCAACAACCATTGCGACCACCACGGCAGCAAGCCGGCAATCAGGATGAAGATCAACTCACCCGCATACATGTTGCCAAACAGTCGCAAACCAAGAGAAATCGGTTTGGACAGCAGGCTGACACCTTCAAGAATCAGGTTGATAGGAATAAAAACTGGATGATTGAACGGCTGCATGGTCAGTTCTTTCACAAAACCGCCAACGCCTTTCATTTTGATGCTGTAGAACAGAACGAGGGCGAATACCCCAAGCGCCAGGGACAGCGTAATGTTCACGTCGGCAGAAGGCACCACGCGCAGCGCAGGTAATCCCAGAACGTGCTCGCCGATATAAGGCAGGAAATCGATTGGCAGCAGATCCATCAGGTTCATCAGAAATACCCAGACGAAAATGGTCAGCGCCAGAGGAGCGATCAGTTTACTCTTGCCGTGGAACATATCGCGCACGTTGCTATCAACGAAACCGACAATCAATTCGACCGCCGTTTGCAATTTTCCCGGCACGCCGCTGGTCGCGTTTTTCGCAACCCGACGGAAGATAACCAGAAAGAGGATCCCAAGCGCGACAGAGAAAAACATCGAATCGATGTTGATCGACCAGAATCCCGTTCCCACCTGCAAATGCGTCAGATGATGACCGATATACTCTTGCGGAGTAGAGATTTCCCCAGCAGCCATGATGTCTCTTACCCTTTTGTTGTTAATTACGGTAACGATTAATTACGGCCGGTGCCACTACCTGCATAACCAGCACCGATAAATAAGTCAGGCCAAGCGGAAAAAAAGCCGCTTTGAATACGCCCAGCGCCACCACCAACAATCCAATGGTGATCAATACCTTGAGTGCCTCACCGATAGCGAATGACCAGGCAACGCGTCCATCAGCTGGTTTATGCGACTGATGGCGCAAGGCAAACAGAACAAACAAAACATTCGGCAACCAGGCCGCCAATCCCCCACCCAACGCTGAAGCACCGGCTTCAGCACTGTTAACGCTGAAAACAACGCTTAACAGAACAAAAGTGGCTAACTGCAACAACAGCAGCTTTAAAGCCGTTTTTCCGCTGTAAAGGGACACAGACATGACGTTCGCTCTCTCCGTACCTTCCAGAGGTATGCTGAATGACGTATAAAACTGCCTTTACACCATTGAGTCAAGCAGCAAAAAACGAGCAAATTATACGGGTCATACCTGCGAATTCAATCGATAAGTAGCGAAAAGGTGAACAATTATTTAAATTTCTTTCTGGAGCCTCGTTTTTACTAACTATCATCATCACACCAACGTGGCGGCATTCATTTCTAAAGGCTTCTAATGTGTGATATGACTCACATAAAAGCATGCCGAACTATTTATAGCCTATTGCGTTTTTTTTTGTCTTTAGCAAAAAAAGGGGTTTATTTTATTTAATTTCAATAGATTATAAAAAAACACAATCAAAACACCTGATAAACGCGGTTTCAACCATCTATTGACATTATTGATATTATTTTTTTACTCAATTAACAAAAAAGCAGCTAACTTTTGACAACGTTGATTTATTTTCGCCCGTTATTATTCAATATGAAAGCAATCCAAACGCCGGAAAAAAACCTCATATGTAAAAATTAGGTGATCTCCGGTAGCTGGCGAACGCATATTTATTCCGTCTATGAGTCGGTACGGGTAATGCAATTAGTTATAATTTTTTTGATAAAAAGCAAAATTAGTTTGGTTTAAGTACCACCAAATGACGCTCACCTGCCAATTCCGGCACTGACAAACGGATCGCCTGTTCCAGCTCAACGCCTTGCGGCAGAGCAGACAGTTCATCCTCAGGCAGGATTCCTTTTAACGCATAAAAACGCCCAGAAGGTCTGGCGGGCAAATGACGGCACCACTCGACCATATCCTGCAAAGAAGCGAAGGCGCGGCTGATTACGCCGTCAAAAGGCGGTTCAGCGTCAAAATCTTCCACCCGGCTCTGTACCGGCGTAATGTTTTCAAGCTTTAATTCATGCTGTACCTGACGCAAAAAGCGGATGCGTTTTCCCAGGCTGTCCAACAGCGTAAAATGCGATTCAGGCCGCATAATCGCCAGAGGAACGCCCGGTAAGCCCGGACCCGTCCCCACATCAATAAAATTTTGCCCCTGCAAATAGGGTTCAACCACGATGCTGTCCATGATATGACGGACCAGCATTTGTCTGGGATCGCGAACGGAAGTCAGGTTATAGGCCTTATTCCATTTATTCAGCATCTCAACATACTGTATCAGCAAGTGTTTTTGCTTATCTGAGATCACAATCCCAGCACGGTTCAGCAGATTATCGAGAGTGTTGTGCACAAATAAGATCCCTGAAAATATTCATAGACGCTACAGACAGCCGGATCACCGGCTGTTCTGAGAGAGACAAGTGTACGCTAAATCAGGCGCTGCGACGCAACAACCCTTGTTTTTTCAGCCATACCAGCAGAATAGAGATGGCGGCAGGGGTGATCCCCGAAATACGCGACGCCTGGCCAATGGAAGCAGGTTTGTGATCGTTCAGCTTGGCGATAACTTCATTGGACAGACCATTTACCTGACGATAATCCAGATCGACTGGCAGAATGGTATTTTCATTACGCAGCTGTTTTTCGATCTCGTCCTGCTGGCGGGCGATATAACCTTCGTATTTAACCTGGATTTCAACCTGTTCAGCGGCTTGTTCATCGGTCAACGCTGGCGCAAACAACGGCAGGTTGGTCAGCATGGCATAATCCACTTCCGGACGGCGCAACAGCTCTTCCCCATTTGATTCCCGCGACAGCGGCGTTTTAAGCAGGGAATTGACCTGATCCCGTTGTTCCGACTGCGGATGAACCCGGATATCGCGTAAACGTTGACGCTCTTTCTCAATGCGTTCCAACTTCTCATTAAAACGAGCCCAGCGATTGTCGTCCACCATGCCCAGCTCGCGACCAATTTCCGTCAGACGCAGGTCGGCGTTGTCTTCACGCAGCATCAGACGATATTCGGCGCGCGAGGTAAACATGCGGTAGGGTTCTTTTGTCCCCAATGTGCAAAGGTCATCGACAAGTACGCCCAAATAGGCCTGATCGCGACGCGGAGACCAACCTTCCTGTTCGAAAGCCAGGCGGGCGGCGTTAAGTCCTGCCAGCATGCCCTGCGCCGCCGCTTCTTCGTAACCGGTTGTTCCATTGATTTGGCCAGCAAAGAACAGCCCATGGATAAATTTATTTTCCAGAGTCGGTTTTAAATCTCGCGGATCGAAGAAATCGTACTCGATGGCATAACCCGGACGAACAATTCGCGCGTTCTCCATGCCTTTCATCGAACGGACAATCTGCCATTGCACATCGAACGGTAAACTGGTCGAAATGCCGTTTGGATAAATTTCATTGCTGGTCAGACCTTCTGGCTCCAGAAAGATCTGATGCGCATTACGATCGGCAAAACGCATCACCTTGTCTTCGATCGACGGGCAATAGCGCGGCCCGATCCCTTCAATGATCCCGGCATACATGGGGCTGCGATCCAGGTTATTGCGGATCACTTCATGCGTTTTTTCATTGGTATGCGTGATATAGCATGGCATCTGCGCCGGATGCTGGCCGGCATTACCCAGGAAAGAGAAAACCGGCATGGGGTTGTCGCCATGCTGCTGGGTCAATACGCTGAAATCGATTGTTCTGGCGTCAATACGCGGCGGCGTCCCGGTTTTAAGGCGATTTACCCGTAAAGGCAATTCACGCAGACGCCGCGCCAATGGGATGGATGGCGGATCGCCCGCACGTCCGCCGCTGTAATTATCCAGACCAATATGAATTTTTCCGTCAAGGAAGGTGCCTACGGTTAAAACAACGGCGCTGGCACGGAATTTCAGCCCCATTTGGGTTACGGCACCCACCACACGATCGTTTTCAACAATCAGATCGTCCACCGCCTGCTGGAAGATCATCAGGTTGGGTTGATTTTCCAGTGCGGTACGTACCGCCTGACGATACAGTACGCGATCGGCCTGAGCCCGTGTCGCTCTGACCGCGGGTCCTTTGCTGATGTTTAGTATCCTAAACTGAATGCCGGCCTGATCGACAGCGCGGGCCATCAGTCCCCCCATGGCATCGATCTCTTTAACCAGATGGCCTTTCCCTATGCCGCCAACCGCCGGATTACAAGACATTTGTCCCAGCGTATCAATGTTATGCGTAAGTAAAAGGGTTTTGCGTCCCATTCGGGCTGAAGCCATGGCTGCTTCGGTTCCCGCATGACCGCCACCGATCACGATGACGTCAAATGGATCTGGATAAAACATGGTACTGCTCCTCGCATGGTTGCGAATGATCGTTGCTTGCCTGGGGTGGGGGATTCTACTCAACTTTGTTCAAACGACCAAGCTCGTTGGATCGTCGTTAATTAAAGAAAGATCTTTTTATTTAAAGATCTCTTTATTAGATCTCTTATTAGGATCGACATGTCCTGTGCATAAGTGTCTATTTACTTTTATGATCAATTAATTATCCGGGATCACTAGCTGTGGACGATCGGTGATCCTATAACGTATAAGCTGGGATCTTAATGGCTAGTTATGCACAGGACGAAAAACGTACATGGGTTGTTATTGGGATAACTACTGCTTTTACACCTAAATAAAGCATAGTTATCCACATTCAATCGCTGATTATTTCGCCT
Organism: Brenneria roseae subsp. roseae; assembly: GCF_003115845.1. GTDB lineage: Bacteria > Pseudomonadota > Gammaproteobacteria > Enterobacterales > Enterobacteriaceae > Brenneria > Brenneria roseae. The sequence goes on from NZ_KZ819028.1 coordinate 276,225, forward strand.
TATTTGAGTAAATCAGCCCAGGATCCCAGCCATACTTCCGCTGGATCCTCGGGAATTTCATGTTCGGTAACGTCGATCTGCAATATCTCCCCGATCCTTTTTGCTCCCGACTGGGTCAGTACACGATCCGCTGTCTGGATCGCGCCGCAAAAGGTATCGTATTCTTTGCTGCCAATGCCGATAGCACCAAAACGAACCTGTGAAAGATCGGGTTTTTGTTGCTCCAACTGTTCAAACAGCGGTTGCAGATTGTCGGGCAGTTCGCCGGCGCCATGCGTTGAGGTCACAACCAGCCAGAGACCCCTATCCGGTAGTTCATCCAGCTCGGGGCCATGCAGCATTTCAGTGGAGAAACCTTCTTTTTCCAGCAGTTCGGCCAAATGTTCAGCCACGTATTCCGCACCACCCAACGTACTGCCACTGATTAACGTAATGTCTGCCATAACCATCCCACCAGATAAAAGACGGGACATTGTACGCTGTGATCTGTCTGGGATCTACCTGTGGATAATATGGGTATAGTAAAAAAGCCTTATGGCGTGATGGTCCGCATAATGGGGTTCTGCAAGGAGATCAGCGTTTCTGTGGATTGGATTTCATCAATGGTCTGGATCTTGTTGATAAGTACATGTTGCAGGGCATCGATTGAACGACACATGACTTTAATAAAGATGCTGTAATGGCCTGTGGTGTAATAGGCTTCAACCACTTCTTCCAGATTGTTCAGTTTTTCCAGCGCGGAGGGATAGTCTTTGGCGCTTTTCAAAATGATACCGATAAAACAGCATACGTCATAACCCAGCTGCTTTGGATTTACGTCCACGCGCGTTCCGACAATTATTCCTGCCTGTTTCATCTTTTCTACCCGAACGTGAATCGTACCTGGACTGACGGTAAACTGCTTTGCCAGTTCAGCATAAGGTGTCCGTGCATTTTCCATTAGTGCCGAAAGGATGCCGCGATCGAGATTATCGATCTGATAAATTTCCGCCATTTTTCGCCTCCTGAATTATCAAATTATCATTTTATAGCGCTATAAAATGATGGATTAAATCTATAAAGGCAATTTATCCATAAGATTATTGAATGGCACGTTGTTTTTATTGCTTAATGAGTGACTAAAGTGGTCAATGAGAAACGGCAATGAAAAAACAGTACATTGAAAAACAACGGCAGATCAGCTTCGTCAAATCATTTTTCTCCCGCCAGCTGGAGCAGAAGCTGGGGCTGATTGAAGTTCAGGCGCCTATTCTCAGCCGCATCGGTGATGGTACTCAGGATAACCTGTCCGGTACGGAAAAAGCGGTACAGGTTAAAGTAAAAGCCTTACCCGATGCTTCCTTTGAAGTGGTTCACTCTCTGGCTAAGTGGAAGCGCAAAACATTAGGCACTTACGACTTCGGCGCGAGTGAAGGGATCTATACTCACATGAAAGCCTTGCGCCCTGATGAAGATCGCCTCAGTCCGATCCACTCGGTGTATGTTGATCAGTGGGATTGGGAACGCGTGATGGGCGATGGCGAGCGCCATGTTGACTACCTGAAATCGATCGTTACGCAAATCTATCAGGGAATTAAGGAAACGGAAGCCGCCGTTCATCAGGCTTTTGGCATTCAACCTTTCCTGCCGGATAACATTCAGTTTGTACATACTGAAACGTTGCTGGAGCGCTACCCCGATCTGGATGCAAAAGGACGTGAGCGCGCGATTGCCAGGGAACTGGGCGCCGTATTCCTGATAGGGATTGGCGGTAAGCTGTCCAGCGGTCAGTCCCACGATGTACGAGCGCCTGATTATGATGACTGGACCACGCCGGGAGAGCAGGGGCTGGCGGGGCTGAACGGTGATATCGTGGTATGGAACCCCGTTCTGAACGATGCTTTTGAAATTTCTTCCATGGGAATTCGTGTTGATGCCGCTACGCTGAAGCGTCAATTGTCTCTGACACAGGATGAAGATCGTTTGAAACTGGAATGGCACCAGGCGCTGTTGCGCGGGGAAATGCCGCAGACCATCGGCGGCGGCATCGGTCAGTCACGACTGGTGATGCTGTTGCTGCAACTGTCTCATATCGGTCAGGTTCAGTGCGGTGTCTGGCCGCTGTCGGTGCGGGAGTCGGTTCCCGACCTGCTTTAATCAATCCGCGAGCCTGTGCTGCCAACGGCGCATCAGGCGGCTTTTCAACCCGGTATCAAAGCGCCAGATATGGTCGAAAATGTGCATGATGCCGGGTTTCCCGTGATCGGACATCGCTACGGCATGAAACCGGTGCTGAAACTGTCTTTGACGATGGCGTACCTTGTTAACCACCTCATCCGGTAAACGCTGAGCAATAAAATCCGAAATTACGACGGCATCGGCATCATGCCAGAGTGTGTCATCCATTTTTTCAAGCAGCGCCGACAAGCAGGCGCTCAGATCGGTGCCTCCGCGGAAAGACTGGCTGAGAAAACGTATCGCCTGTTCGATACCGTTGGCCGAAGTTAGCTCATATCTCACCATGCCCGTTGAAAATAACATGATGTAGCAACGTCGATTATCCGCCAGCGCAATGCGTAACAGCGCCAGACAAAATGCTTTGGCGCAGCGTTCGTTAAATCCGCCCATCGAACCTGACGTATCGACGCAGACGATAAAGGGTCCGCGCGGTTGTTGTTCGTTCTGTTGATGAATAACCGGCCGTTCGGTAGTCTTTTCACGCCAGTTTTCGCCCTGCAAACGATAGGTCAGTAAACGGTGTTCCAACAGTCGGCGGTAAAACTCATATTCCAGTTCGCCAATGCTCATGGCCGCCAGTTCTACCGGTAATAAGCGAAGAATATCGTCACTCTGATGAATCCCGCTCACTTCTTCCGGTACGGTAGCAGGTTCGCGCACCATCACTTTGAAGGCTTCTCTGGGGGTATCCTGACTGATGATGGATTTGGTTTCGCGACTGCGTCCCAGACGCTCTGCCAGATGTTGCAAATCTGGCTGTCGTTGCAGGAACGCGCCAAAATCCAACAGCGGCTGATAGTCGGTATGGATGCGCTTTCCGGCGCTGAGATCCCACAGCCGTCCTGCCGCGTTTTCATTCTCGGCCAGAATCGGTTCAAGTTTTCCGCTCAATGTAAGCCGCTGTTGCAGCTCATCCAACAGAATCTCGCGTTCCTGTTCCATTATCTGATGATGCAGAGAAAGCGTTTGCAGCGTCAGGCTCAGCCGCCAGCGTTGTAAAAACAGCGAGTGCAATCCGCTACTGATTTTTTGTCCGAGGGTCTGCTCCGGCGTATTGACCAACCGATCCGCCTGCGTGAGGAAAGGGGATTCAACCGCATCCAGCATGTTCATGATCCTGGGAAGACGCGTTTGAAATCCCTGATTATCCACAGCCTGAGAGCGTTGGTAACAATTGAATTCCGTTTCCAGCTCCTGTGGCGCTTGCGTATTGCGCAGGCGTTGTTTCAGGTTTTCTTTCCAGTCAGGCAGTTCATTAAGCAGGGCGGATTTAAGGGTGGGATATTTATCAAAGAAAATGGCCAGCTGTGGCGTCGCCAATAGCGTGACGATCAGATCGTCCAATAGCTCGTTTTCGTCTATCGACAGCAACAATTCCAGTGATTCGAGCGTTATCATCCTGGTTTAATCCTGTTCTGACTGTTGGATCTGTTCGGCCACCAGTTGCAGACTGGCTTCTATTTTGGCCAGCCATTCGCCCGGAACGAACAGACAGGGCTGATGCTGACCAAATAACCGCCGTTGCTCACGCAATTGGATATGCAGTTTTTCATATTCATCGGTGATTTCTGCCGGCAATGTGCAATCACGTTTTTCAGGCAGAGAAAGAATGGAAGATTGCAGGCTGATATCCCGGATAGTCAGGTGCAGGCGATCGTCTACCACCAGATCCAATCGTTGGGTAAAGCCAATGCCATTGAGTTTTCCTCTTATTTCTCCCCCTTTCTGTAACCAGTTTTGTAGAGCATGACGGTCAATAATCAGGTGGCTGACTTCAATTTCATTCAGGATTAACGGCCGTTGCAGAACCAGACTCAGTGAATCCGCCGTGAGCGTTTCAGGCAGAGAATAGTGGAATTTCCGGCCGAGAAAAGCGCCTTGTTTCTCTACCGATAAAGCCTGCAATTCGCTCTGCTGCATCTGATACTGTTGACGTTTTATGTTCAGCTGTTGCAGGCGGAACAACAAATTCTTCTGCTGGTAAGCCTGCTCGGTGAGCAACTGTTCAAGCTGTTGTTCTATCAACACCAGCGTATCGTGATCGTGCCAGAGACAATCTTTCAGCAGAATGATGTCAATCGGAGTGATACTTTCCCGTCCGCTGAAGAAGGCGCAGGCCTGAAGCAGGCGCAGCGCTTTCTTCCAACGCCTGTCGGAAACATAAGGGGCCTGTTCCAGGGTATCCAGCTGCTGGCGCAGTTGATAAATGAGTTCGAAACAGTTTTCCGGCAGTGAAACCCGATCAATCTCGCCTTGCCATTGTTGATATTCTTCATCGCTGACGCTGAGTGAATGGCTGACGGGGTTATCGCGGTCATTGCTGCTATTAACCAACAGGGCGCGAAAGTTATGTTTTTCCTGAACCTTATCCAGCCATAGGCGAATGAGCATGCGGTCGTACAGTGCTTCCAGGCTGCTGTCGGTTTCGGGTAATTCATTGGAGGCGGTGACCAGAAGGCGCATCGGGATGCGATCTTCGCTGTTGCCGTTACGAAAACGGCGCTCGTTAATGGCGGTGAGTAGCGTATTCAGAATGGCTGGACCCGCTTTCCAGATCTCATCCAGAAAGACGATCTCAGCTTCCGGCAGATAGCCCTCTGTCAAGCGCTGGTAGCGGCCTTCATCTTTTAACGCTTGAATCGATAGCGGGCCGAAGACTTCTTCCGGCGTGGAGAAGCGGGTCATCAGGTATTCGAAAGCATTCGCATGTCGAAAAGCGAATTTGAGACGTCGGGCGATCATGCTTTTCGCAATGCCCGGAGGACCCAGTAAAAAGACGCTTTCTCCGCTTAGCGCAGCCAACAGGCACAAACGAATGGCATGTTGCCGTTCATACAGACCATGCTCAAGCGCATTACTGAGACGCGAAATTCTTTCAGCCAGCGTGGCGGATTGAAGCATAACCAATCATTCTCATGGTGTTGTTCAGAAGGAGAACCGTCGTTTTCAGGAAAGCCTGAACTTTACAAAGACAATAGTAATAATAAACGGCAGATCACAGATTTTTATTAGTATGTTGTTACCGATTATTCCCCCTTCTGAGCCGATTAATCAATAAACCACTTTTTACAGGATGTTTCGTACTCGATATAAAAATAGGTTTTTACATTTTTTTGTGTATATGCATTTTGTTTCATGCATAACATGGCGTTATGCATATGTGCGTTTTTGAGCGAGCAAAAGCGGAATTTCGCTATTCGCTGACAGAATGGATAACAGAAGATAAGGTCTATGAGCTCAGAACATAAACGTTCGCTTCCGGCGGTAACGCTGGCGGCGATTGGCGTGGTCTATGGCGATATCGGGACCAGTCCGCTTTACACCCTGAGAGAGTGTTTATCCGGACATTTCGGTTTTGGTGTCGAACCCGATTCAGTATTTGGCTTTCTCTCCTTAATCTTTTGGCTGTTGATTATTATTGTCTCGCTTAAGTATCTGACCTATGTGATGAGAGCGGATAACGCTGGCGAGGGCGGGATACTCACCCTGATGTCGTTGGCCGGACGTAATACGTCGGATCGAATGACGTCGGTGTTGGTGATTTTGGGGTTGATTGGCGGCAGTTTCTTCTATGGCGAGGTGGTGATTACGCCAGCGATATCAGTGATGTCTGCCATGGAGGGGTTGAAAATAGCCGCGCCTTCCATGGACAACTATATCGTTCCGCTATCGATCATTGTTCTGACGCTGCTGTTTATTATTCAAAAGCACGGTACCGGCAGCATGGGGAAATTATTTGCCCCGGTCATGCTGGTTTGGTTTCTTACGCTTGGGGTGCTCGGTGCGCGCAGTATCATTGATAACCCCGACGTGTTGCGGGCGCTGAATCCGATGTGTGCCGTTCACTTCTTCGCCGAATACAGAATGGTTTCTTTTTTTGCTCTGGGGGCCGTGGTTCTGGCCATCACCGGGGTTGAAGCGTTGTACGCGGATATGGGGCATTTTGGCAAATTTCCTATTCGTCTCGCCTGGTTTATCGTGGTGTTGCCATCGCTGGTGTTGAACTATTTTGGTCAGGGCGCGTTGCTGCTGAAAAACCCGGAGGCCATTAAGAATCCTTTTTTCTTGCTGGCTCCCGATTGGGCGCTGATTCCGCTGCTGATATTGGCGACGTTGGCGACGATCATCGCCTCTCAGGCGGTGATTTCGGGCGTATTTTCTCTGACTCGTCAGGCGGTTCGTCTGGGGTATCTGCCCCCGATGCGCATTGTACATACCTCTGATATGGAGTCCGGACAGATCTATATCCCGGCGGTTAACGGGTTGCTATATATCGCCGTGGTGATCGTGATTGTCAGCTTTGAGCATTCAAGCAATCTGGCGGCGGCATACGGCATTGCGGTAACGGGAACGATGGTGTTAACCAGTATTCTGTTCTGTACGGTGGCGATTAAGAACTGGCATTGGCACCGCTATCTGGTGTGGGTATTACTGACCTGCCTGCTGTTTATTGATGTTCCGATGTTCCTGGCCAACGTGATGAAAATATTCTCAGGTGGTTGGCTGCCGCTGGCGTTGGGCATGGTGATGTTTATCATTATGACCACCTGGAAAAGTGAACGTTTCCGGTTATTGCGCCGTTTGCACGAGCACGGCAACTCGCTGGATGCGATGATTACTTCACTGGAAAAATCACCGCCGGTACGCGTACCGGGAACGGCGGTTTACCTGTCTCGCGCGATTCATGTCATTCCATTCGCACTTTTACATAACCTCAAACATAACAAGATATTGCATGAGCGCGTGGTGCTGTTAACCATGCGAACCGAAGATGCGCCCTATGTACTTAACGCTCGTCGGGTGACGGTAGAACAGCTTTCTCCCACGTTTTGGCGGGTCATTGCCAATTACGGCTGGCGCGAAACACCCAATGTGGAAGAGGTGTTTCATCGCTGCTGGCAGGATGGATTAACCTGCCAGATGATGGAGACATCGTTCTTTATGTCCAATGAATCACTGACGATGGGGAAACGCCCGTGGTATCTGCGACTACGTGGCAAACTCTTCATGATGCTCAGCCGTAACGCGCTGCGTGCGGCGGATCAGTTTGAAATACCGCCTAACAGGCTGATTGAGCTGGGTATTCAGGTAGAGATTTAAATCGCGTAACGGTCTGGGAAACCAGACCGTTACCAATTTATTGATACCTGCAATCCCCCTTCAGGCCGATTGGCAAAGTTCACCCGCATACCGTGCAGTTTGGCGATATTGTTTACAATAGAAATGCCCAAACCGCTGCCGGACTTCTCCTGTCCGGGAGGACGGAAAAAGCGTTCTCCAATCCGAGTCAGCGCTTCATCGCTTATTCCCGGGCCTTCATCGGTAACCTGGAAACCGTGAGGCGTGAGTTGCAAACGAATTATACTGCCAGCGTGGCTATAGCGGATGGCATTATCCAACAGATTACGAATCAAAAGCGTCAGCAGCAGCGGATGACCCTGGCGGTTTACCGGGTTGTCTGGTAAATCCAGCGTCAATTCAATTCCCGCTGTTTTCGCCTGATGATAATGGTCGATGACAACCTGTCGCATGAGTGCTTGTAGTTGAATGGTTTGTTGCCCGTTCAATAGCGATTCAGAATCCAGTCGTGACAACGTTAATAGCTGATCCACCAACCGGGTTGCCCGATCGATCCCTTTGTCCAGATTAGTCAGCGCATGACGTCTGACGTCTTCATCATCATGTGCCAACTGAGCGACTTCCGTTTGTACCTTCAGCGCCGCTAACGGACTGCGCAGTTCATGAGCCGCATCGGAGGTGAATCGACGTTCACGCACCAGCATATCGTTGACTCGGGCAAACAGATGATTCAGTTCGTTAACCAGCGGGAGAACTTCCTGTGGGACGTTGTGGATGTCCAATGGCGTACCTTCTTCCGGCGTCCGTTGGCGCAACTGCGTGGTAATGCGTTGCAGTGGTGACAGCTCGCGGGTAATCAGCCAGAACAGCAATAGCAGCATGATGGGGAGAGCGAAAAGCCAAGGCATCAGATTGGTTTTGACAATATCCAACACCAAATCCTTGCGGTATTCCCATTCTTGCCCCACAACGACCACATAACGATCGTCCGCTGTTGACAGCCATACCAGTCGCCATTTGTCGTCGTCATCCCTTAACCTGCCGTCGGTAAAGCCGTTGCGTGAATAGTTAAAAATAAAGTCTTTACCGTTTTCACCGTCGTTCAGCACCATCTCACCACGGCGGGTGAAAATGGCAAAGGCCAGCGCATCGTCTTCCTGTTGCCCGTGATGATTGCGCACCAGGTTTTTCGTTTTGGGTAGTGAAGGTGACTCCGGCTTGATTTCAGCTGGATTCATGGTGGCCAAACGTTTGGCAAATAGCATTTGCTGGGTATCAAACAGTTCGTTCACATTATGGCGAGTTTGGTACCACGAAAGCAGCCCGGCTATTCCCCAGCAGGTCAGTGTCAGTAGAATGAAGCCAGCAATCAGACGCAAGCGCAGGCTGAGGTGCGTCATGCCGCATCCCCTAAAATATAGCCAACCCCGTGTACGGTGCGGATAAAGTCGCTGCCCAGTTTTTTACGCAAATGGTGAATGTGAACTTCTACGGCATTGCTGGAAACGTCGTCGTCCCAGCCATAAAGCTTTTCTTCCAACTGTGAGCGAGTCAGCACGCGGTTGGGGTTCATCAAAAATAGCTCCAGCAATGACAATTCGCGGGATTTAAGGATTAGCGGTTCATTGTTGAATGTCACGGTACGTGAAGCGGGCTCAAGTGACACGGCGCCGTGCGTCAGCGTTGGCTGTAATTGACCATGCCGACGGCGGATTAACGCTTGCAGACGGGCGGCTACTTCCGCCAGTGCAAAAGGTTTACACAGATAATCATCCGCGCCAAGTTGTAAGCCTTCAACCCGTTGTTCCAGCGCATCTCGTGCGGTAAGGATCAATACGGGTTCATCGTGTCCAGCCTGACGCCAGCGGCGCAGGATGTCCAGCCCGTCAATTTCCGGCAGGCTGAGATCGAGAACAACTGCGTCATAGGGGGCGGCATCCATCGCAGCTAAGCCTTCTTTACCTTGTGTGAACCAATCAACGCTAAAACCAAGCTTAATTAACCCGGCCCTGAGGCCATCACCGATTAAGCGGTCGTCCTCGATTAACAATATTCTCATTACCGTCCACCTTCATTGCCTATAGCGATGTTATACGGTTTACGCACAGAACTGACAACCTGAAGACGGCTAATTGCGGCGTGCTTCGCAGTATTCATATCTATAAGGAAATCTGAACTATTCTTAAGATTCTGTTAAGAACATTTTGTTCTACTTCCTAACGTAAGACAGATATCGCGCAGTATTACTGTTCAGCAAATGGAAAGAAAAAGGAAATAACCTATGAAAAAAGTAGCAACGGTATTCGCTATCGCCGCATTGTGTACCGCCCCGGTTTTCGCCGCACAAACCGGTGGGTTTACGGACCCTAAAGCACCGAACACCAATAGTCAGAACACCGCTGGTGGATTTGTCGCCTCTCAGGGGAGCGTAACGACTGTCGCGAAAGCGAAAGAAATGAAAGATGATAGCTGGGTTACCCTGCGCGGCACCATTGAACAACGCATCGGGGATGAAGACTATTTGTTCCGCGACGAGTCCGGCACCATGACGGTCGAGATTGATGACAAATACTGGAACGGACAGACGATTACGCCTCAGGACAAGGTTGAGTTACAGGGAGAACTCGATAAAGGGTTCAATTCAGCCGAGCTGGATGTTAAGCAGGTGAAGAAAATCCAGGGGTAATGACCTCTCTTAATCATCCTGAAGGGCGGACGACGCGCCGCCCGCTTTCCCAACGTAGATGACTTAGGCCGATTGCTTCAAGAAAGACGAAACGAGTTTCTTCCAACCTATTTTCCCGTCATCACCCTATCTCTGGCTAGTTTGATCAACAGCGGTTATTCAATTTTATTGTGATAGCGAAACGTTTCGATAACGATCACATTTTCGTTATGTCCTCTTTGCCTTTTCGCGTTATCTCTTTCTACAATGTTTATCAGCGAAACGTTTCGCTAGTGGGGAAGGCAATGAAAAAAGCGGTATTACTGAATTCTGAAGTTTCTTCTGTTATTTCCCGGTTGGGACATACCGATCGGTTGGTTATTGGCGATGCGGGCTTGCCCATCCCTGAGACCACAACCCGGATTGATCTGGCGTTAACGCACAATGTGCCCACCTTTTTGCAGGTGGTTAACGCGGTAATCAGTGAGATGCAGGTTGAAGCCGCAATCCTGGCGGAAGAAATTATCGAAAATAATCCAAAACTCCATGACGCATTACTTGATCAATTAAAGCAACTTGAACAACACCAGGGAAATTCAATTGCATTGCATTATGTCAGCCATGAAGATTTTAAGATCCAAAGCGGGAAAAGCAGGGCCATTATTCGCAGCGGAGAGTGTTCTCCGTATGCCAATGTCATCTTTTGTGCTGGTGTAACGTTCTGAGGCATCAATGCAACCTTTACTGCAACTGCAAGGAATAACGAAATCTTTCCCCGGCGTTAAGGCGCTATCTAATGCCGCATTAAATGTTTATCCGGGAAAAGTGATGGCGCTGGTGGGCGAAAATGGGGCGGGTAAATCCACCATGATGAAAGTACTGACCGGGATCTACAGCAAAGATGCCGGCAGTATTCATTTCCTTGGCGAGGAAGTGAATTTCAGCGGCCCCAAAGCTTCTCAGGAAGCCGGGATTGGCATTATTCATCAGGAATTGAACCTGATACCTCAATTGACGATCGCCGAGAACATTTTCCTGGGCCGTGAATTTACCAACCGTTTTGGTCGCATTGACTGGAATAAGATGTATGCGGAAGCGGACAAGCTGCTGAAGCGTCTGAATCTGCGCTATGACAGCCGCCGCCTTGTGGGCGATCTGTCGATCGGCGATCAGCAAATGGTAGAAATCGCCAAGGTATTGAGTTTTGAATCAAAAGTCATCGTGATGGATGAACCTACCGATGCGCTGACGGACACCGAAACGGCCTCACTATTCAGCGTTATCAGAGAGCTCCAGTCTCAGGGACGCGGCATTGTTTATATTTCCCATCGTCTGAAAGAAATTTTTGAAATATGCGATGACGTCACCGTATTCCGCGACGGCCAATTCATTGGTGAATGCCCGGTCGGTGAACTACAGGAAGACACGCTAATTGAAATGATGGTGGGGCGTAAACTGGAAGAGCAGTATCCGCGGCTAAATCAGGCGCCGGGCGACATACGTCTTAAGGTTGAAAATCTTTCCGGTCCGGGAGTTGATAACGTCAGCTTTACCGTGCGCAGAGGGGAAATTCTTGGCGTTGCGGGCCTGATGGGCGCGGGCCGTACCGAATTGATGAAAATTCTTTACGGCGCCTTACCCCGCACTGGCGGTTATGTCGCACTGGATGGCCGTGAAGTGGTCACCCATAAGCCCCAGGATGGTCTGGCAAACGGCATCGTCTACATCTCTGAAGATCGTAAACGTGACGGATTGGTGCTGGGCATGTCGGTGAAAGAGAATATGTCTCTGACGGCTTTACGCTATTTCAGCCGTCGCGGCGGCCAGCTCAAGCATCCGGAAGAACAGCAGGCGGTTGGTGATTTTATCCGCCTTTTCAATATTAAAACCCCATCAATGGAACAACCTATCGGGTTGTTATCAGGGGGAAATCAGCAAAAAGTCGCGATCGCTCGCGGGCTGATGACCCGTCCCAACGTTCTGATTCTTGATGAACCTACTCGCGGTGTCGATGTGGGGGCGAAGAAAGAAATTTATCAATTAATCAATCAGTTCAAACAAGAAGGGTTGAGCATCATATTGGTTTCATCCGAGATGCCCGAAGTGCTGGGAATGAGTGACCGCATCATCGTGATGCATGAAGGCCGCTTGAGTGGTGATTTCCCGATTGAGCAGGCGACCCAGGAAACGCTGATGGCTGCGGCCGTTGGTAAGCAATACGGCGTAAAGCAGGAGTGAGTCAGACATGAGTTCCCAATCTATCGCAGCAAAACGCTGGTTCAGTAAAGAGTGGCTATTGGAGCAGAAATCGCTGATTGCCCTGCTGATCCTTATTGCGATTGTTTCCGCATTAAGTCCTAACTTTTTTACCCTGAACAACCTGTTCAACATTCTTCAGCAAACGTCCGTTAATGCCATCATGGCGGTCGGCATGACGCTGGTTATCCTCACGTCGGGCATCGATCTGTCGGTGGGTTCCCTGCTGGCGCTAACGGGGGCGGTTGCTGCTTCTATGGTTGGTCTCGAAGTCAATGCACTGGTGGCGGTGTTTGGCGCATTGGCATTGGGAGCGCTGATCGGTGCCGGTACCGGCGTCATTGTTTCCAAAGGTAAGGTTCAAGCCTTTATTGCTACGCTGGTCATGATGCTGCTGCTGCGTGGCGTCACGATGGTTTATACCAACGGTAGCCCGGTAAATACCGGTTTTTCCGATGCGGCTGACGCATTTGGCTGGTTTGGTATCGGTCGTCCTTTAGGCGTTCCGACGCCGATCTGGATCATGGCGGTTGTCTTTGCCGCGGCCTGGTACATGCTGCACCACACCCGTTTGGGGCGTTATATCTACGCCCTGGGCGGCAATGAATCAGCTACCCGCCTTTCCGGTATCAGCGTTGATAAGATCAAGATCATTGTCTATTCCTTGTGTGGGCTGCTGTCGGCTCTCGCCGGGATTATTGAAGTGGCCCGTTTGTCCTCCGCGCAACCAACAGCGGGTACCGGCTATGAGCTGGATGCTATCGCGGCGGTTGTGCTGGGGGGCACGAGTTTGGCTGGCGGTAAAGGACGTATTGTCGGAACGTTGATCGGCGCGCTGATCCTCGGTTTTCTTAACAATGGGCTGAATCTGTTAGGTGTTTCTTCTTACTACCAGATGATCGTCAAAGCAGTCGTCATTTTGCTGGCGGTTTTGGTAGATAACAAAAGCAGTAAATAACCTTCATTCACACAGGAATTGAGTTATGAATATGAAAAAGCTGGCTACTCTGGTTTCTGCTGTTGCGCTGAGTGCGACCGTCAGTGCCAACGCATTAGCCAAAGATACGATTGCTCTGGTGGTATCAACACTGAATAACCCGTTCTTTGTTTCAATGAAAGATGGAGCGCAAAAAGAAGCGGATAAGCTGGGCTATAACCTGGTCGTATTGGATTCCCAGAACAACCCGGCTAAAGAACTGGCGAACGTTCAGGATCTGACCGTTCGTGGCACGAAAGTGCTGTTGATTAACCCAAGCGACTCCGATGCGGTAGGCAATGCCATTAAGCTGGCGAATCAGGCGAAGATACCGGTTATTACGCTCGATCGCGTTGCCAACAGCGGCGAAGTGGTTAGCCATGTTGCTTCTGATAATGCCTTCGGTGGTAAAGTCGCCGGAGATTTCATTGCTAAAAAACTGGGTGAAGGCGCCAAAATTATCCAGCTGGAAGGTATTGCCGGTACGTCTGCCGCTCGTGAGCGTGGCGCTGGCTTTATGAAATCTGCCGAGAAAAACAAGTTTACGATTCTGGCCAGTCAGCCGGCCGATTTTGATCGTACTAAGGGTCTGAATGTTATGCAGAACCTGTTGACGGCCCACCCGGATGTGCAAGCCGTGTTTGCTCAGAATGACGAAATGGCGCTGGGTGCGCTGCGTGCATTACAAACCGCAGGCAAGGACGATGTCATGGTTGTTGGTTTTGACGGTACTCAGGATGGCGTAAAAGCGGTTGAATCCGGCAAACTGGCGGCAACCGTTGCTCAACGTCCCGATCAGATTGGTGTTATCGGCATTGAAACGGCGGATAAGGTTCTGAAAAACGAGAAAGTTCAGGCTATCATTCCGGTTGATCTGAAGTTGATTGCAAAATAATCAAAGAAAAAAGCAGGGCTGGCGCCACCCTTTCCGGGGGTGGCGCATTACTAACGTGTCGGGATTCAGCATCATGAAAACGGGTAAGCTGGTGGTTCTGGGCAGTATTAATGCTGACCATATTCTCAATCTTGAACAATTTCCCCGACCGGGCGAAACGGTGATCGGTAAGCAATACAGTGTCGCTTTCGGTGGAAAGGGAGCTAATCAGGCGGTTGCAGCGGGTCGCAGTGGTGCGAATATCGCTTTTATCGCCTGTGTGGGAGAGGATGATATTGGTGCCCGGATCCGTCAACAGCTCTCTGATGACCGTATTGATGTATCGGCTGTTGAAACCATCAAGAATGAAACAACCGGGGTTGCTCTCATTTTTGTTAACGGCGAAGCTGAAAATATGATTGGTATTAATGCCGGAGCGAATGCCGCCGTCACGCCGGATTATCTTGACCGTTATCAGCAACACATTATTGATGCTTCTGCATTACTGATGCAGCTTGAGTCGCCGCTGGAAACGGTTATTGCCGCTGCCCGGCTTGCTCATGACAACCAAACCAAAGTCATACTGAACCCGGCTCCCGCCTGTGAATTGCCCGATGAGCTATTGTCGCTGGTGGATATGATTACGCCGAACGAAACAGAAGCGCAGTATTTGACTGGCGTGACGGTTGAGACGGAAGAGGATGCCGCACAAGCCGCTCAGGTTTTACATGATAAAGGTATCGAGACCGTCCTTATTACGCTGGGCAGCCGCGGCGTATGGTTGAGCGTGAAGGGGGAAGGGCAGCGTATTCCCGGCTATCGGGTAAAGGCAGTGGATACGATCGCGGCTGGCGATACCTTTAATGGCGCCCTGGTGACGGCTTTACTGGAGAATCAGCCAATGTCTTCTGCCGTCAGGTTTGCCCACGCGGCAGCTGCGATCGCAGTCACGCGTCGGGGGGCTCAGCCTTCTGTTCCATGGCGTGACGAAATTGATGCGTTCTTGTTAGCTCAGGGGTGATCTTTGGCCACAATGAAGGATGTCGCCCGCCTGGCGGGGGTTTCTACCTCAACCGTTTCTCACGTTATCAATAACAATCGCTTTGTCAGTGATGCTATTCGTGAAAAAGTGATGAAAGCGGTCGAAGAGCTTAACTATGCGCCTTCTGCACTGGCCAGAAGCCTGAAGATAAATCAGACGCGGACCATCGGCATGTTGCTGACCGCCAGTAACAACCCGTTTTATGCCGAGGTGGTCCGTGGCGTTGAGCGTTGTTGCTATGAGCGGGGTTACAGCCTGATTTTGTGCAATACCGAAGGCGATTGGGCCAGAATGAGTCGCAATCTGGAAACCTTGCTGCAAAAGCGGGTGGATGGCGTGCTGCTGATGTGCACGGAAAGCCATCGACCCTCACCTGAAATGGTGAGTCGCTATCCTTCTATACCGATGGTCATGATGGATTGGGCGCCTTTTGAAGGTGTCATTGATGTCATAAAAGATAATTCGCTACTGGGCGGTGAGATGGCAACCAACTACCTCATCTCCCGTGGCTATCGAAAAATAGCCTGTATTGCCGGCCCACAAGATAAAACGAGCGCCTATAACCGTTTAGAAGGATATCGACAGGCAATGAAACATGCCGGGCTATCTGTTCCTGACGAGTATGAAATTTTTGGCGATTTTGAATTTGAAACCGGTTATCAGGCAATGCAGCGCTTACTGACATTGGAAGAAAAGCCAGAAGCCGTGTTTGCCTGTAACGATGCTATGGCCGTTGGGGTTTATCGTGCGCTGTATCAGGCCGGACTTTCGATTCCGCAAGATGTCGCTGTTATTGGTTATGATGATATTGATCTAGCTCGTTATATGTCTCCCTCCCTTACGACAATTCATCAACCGAAAGATGAACTCGGTGAACTTGCCGTAGATACCCTGCTTTATCGTCTGGAACATCCTGATACGGAACCCAATGTTTTGGTATTGACGCCAGAATTAATGGTTCGTGAATCTGTCCGGTAACATGGTTCGCACAGGAATTCGCGCAGTTAGCGGCCAAAAAAGTCTCAT
>NZ_KZ819029.1 GCF_003115845.1 Brenneria roseae subsp. roseae
TCCACAGTAACTCCACGCTGGCCGACAGCAGCGCCACCGGCACGAACAGTGTCGCCATCGGCCCCGCCTCAACAGCCACAGAGGAAGACAGTATCGCGTTGGGGAATGGGGCGGCGGCAAACTTTGCCAACAGTATTGCCCTCGGAGCCGGCTCGGTAACCGTCGTCGGAGCCGAAAGCAGCTATGCCGCTTATCGACTCTCTACTCCTCAGTCCTCCATCGGGGAAATCGCTATTGGCGGTGCGGACGGTAATCGCAAAATTACCGGCGTTGCGGCGGGCACCAACGACAATGACGCAGTGAATGTCGCGCAACTGATTGCCGTAGGCAATGTGGTAGACGATCACACCACCTCGATCACCAATTTGAGCGGCCGGGTAACGAACGTCGAAACCATCGTCAACAACCTCGGTACAGGCGGCAGCACGATGTATTTCCACACCAACTCCACGCAGGCGGACTCGGTTGCAAGCGGAACGGACTCCGTCGCCGTGGGCGCCAACGCACAAGCCAGCGGAACCAACGCTATAGCAATGGGAACCGGGGCGACAGCGCAATCCGAAGGTAGCATTGCGCTGGGCGCGGGCGCATCTGACAATAATCGCGGCGGGGAAACCTATGTCGGAAAATATTCCAACGCCGACAACACCAGCGTCGGCACAGTTTCCGTGGGTAATGCCGACACGGGTGAAACCCGCACGGTCAGTAATGTGGCTGACGGCATTTTGGCTACCGATGCGGTTAACCTGCGGCAGCTTGACGGCGCGGTCGCCGAATCGAAGCAGTACACCGACGATTCAATCCAGTCGGTGAATGCCTCAATCGGCCAGGTGGATAACCGCATCACCAACAATGAAACCAATATCGCCAGCTTGCAGCAAGGCACATCGGGCATGCTACGGGTCAATAACACCGAAACCCAGGCGGCGCCCGCGGCCACGGGAGCCAACAGCGTTGCGGCTGGCGCTGGCGCAAGCGCGGCGGGTAATAATGCCACTGCTATCGGCAACGGCGCCGTCGCGCAAAACGACAACTCGCTGGCGCTGGGCGCGAACTCCCTCGCCGACCGCGATAATTCCGTTTCAGTGGGCAGCGCGGGGAATGAGC
Source organism: Brenneria roseae subsp. roseae (assembly GCF_003115845.1). Taxonomy (GTDB): domain Bacteria; phylum Pseudomonadota; class Gammaproteobacteria; order Enterobacterales; family Enterobacteriaceae; genus Brenneria; species Brenneria roseae. The sequence continues at coordinate 1,108 of NZ_KZ819029.1, forward strand.
GTCAGATTACCAACGTCGCCGCCGGGACCAGTGATACCGATGCCGTCAATCTGGCGCAGTTAAACAGCAGCGTGTCGGGGATCGCCAACAATTCCAACCGCTATACCGATCAACGATTTAATCAATTAAAGCATGATCTGCATCGTCAGGATAAGATCCTGAGCGCCGGTATCGCCAGCGCAATGTCTATGGCGAGTCTGCCTCAACCTTATACGCCCGGCGCCAATATGATGGCGCTCGGAGGCGCCAGTTACCGTGGCGAATCCGCGCTGTCATTAGGTATTTCGCACCTTTCAGGAAACGGACGCTGGGTGACGAAAGCGCAAGTCAATACCAATACTCAGGAAAATGTCAGTTGGGGTATTGGTGTCGGTTATCAATTCTAAAAACAACTCTCTTCTGGAAGCCAGCTGGCTTCCAGATTTTCACAGGATTATTCAATGAAAATAACGAATATTTTTTTCATAGGGGTACTCGCTGCCGTACTTTCAGCCTGCGATAACGCGGACAGCGAATCAATAGCCAGGCAGACGCAAAACCACAAGGAAGAAAAAACCGCTCCGACTACATCGCCCAAAACAGCAGATCACATGACGTTATTAACGATTCCGGCGCTGCCAGTGATTCAGAACACGATAAAATCAATGTCGCCCCAAATAACGGAATCGTTTGATTTATCCATGATACAACGAATTTGCCTGCTGGCCAGAGGTGAGGCCACCAAAGAACAGGTCAGAATTTCGCTGGAAAAAGACGGCATTAATCCGGCAACGATTCCCGTGCGGGGCCACGCCTTGTCCCCGCTGGTCAATGACGATCAATACAGTCGTCAATTGCTGTGCGCGACGTATATCGCATCAAGCATTTTAATGCCGCTCGATAGCGAAGAGATCACGGTAAAAACGCCGCGGGAAATTAAAGAAAAAAAAGACAAGAAAACCGTTTATGACAATGTCATTAATAACGACAAACTGATGTCGGTACTGGCGGTGAAAACTTCTATCGCACGGACCAACGCGGAATATTTTGCCTTGATAGCCGTCACATTGGAGAAACAACCGGGATTGTCATTAGAAGCCTATACCATCGAAGTGAAGAAAAAGTTTTCCGCCCTGGCGTCGCACTATCTAAAACGAGTGCAATCGCTTTATTCCCCATCGGCCAAAGGATATAAACTCATTTCGCTCAATGAGGGCGACTATACCTTCAATACCGATGGCGGATATACCTTTTCACGCGATCATTCGGGCGCGCTGTTAACTTACGATGGCATCAACTGGCTGGGTAAAGGGGAAATCATGGGGGAAAAATACGCGCTACAGGTGAGCTTTTTCTCGCCAGAGGTAATGTCGGCGCTTAACACTGATAAAAATGAATAAACAGGGTGACATCCTGTTCCATATTACGCTGTTGGCAACCACATTGTTTGTGGTCAAATCGTGGTCGCCCGGTTCGATAGCGACGTTTGACAGCGTGCTGTTCGGCGAACGCCATGCCGCCAATCCGTCGGGATTGGCGGCTAGCTTTTAATATCCATCAAAAAGATAACCGGATGAAGCAGTAAATCAATCATTTCATCCATGCCATAGCTTATTTGCATCGTAATTGGAATATGAAGGCCTGTAACGGAGAATCGTTCGATCCAACCAATTTCCTGCTTCATAATCACTCTTGGTGGAATACTATTTTCTGCTTCACACATTTTCATGTACCCATTGACGCGACATGCATTTCTGCAAGGGGGAAGGCAGCTCATTGGGAAATGTCCAGTTTTTCACTCTGTTATATTGAATTCGTAATCCGCTTCCAACGGCGCTACGTAACTGAGCAGTTCCAACAGACGGTCATAGTTGAACCTGTATACTCATTCCTGCGTATCTATGTGGCCGTAAATCCTTATTGCCGGTGGTACTAAAACCGAAGGGACTACTGCCGACTCAAAACATCAACCCGGCGCAGCCACGTGCCGCTGAAAAAGCGGCCAGTTCACCTGAAAACGATGGTCGAATAATCCGGATGCGTGCCGGAAAGCCTTTGTGCCGCCGTAATGACACCGGTTGCCGTGTTGCCTCATCAATCAATGTTGCCCATCTCATTCAAAATAACAAAACAGCAAACCCAATCATTTGAACAATGATATAACTATTGAATCACCTTCAAAATTAATTCCTTATTCCTTGCGATCACCCGCGTCGAGCATCAAAAAAGCCAAAACAATTTTTTTTCAATGAGTTGAAATCAAAACCTTCCGCTGTAGTAAAGTGCGACCAAGGTCAAACTTCTGGATTTTCTGGTGTTCCCTGCTTGTTCATATGTTCAATAGAAATTAAAATGTTCATACCATCCTGAAGTTTTTTTACACGCACCACAACCACGCATCAGACGTACTCTTTCCCATCTCATGAGGAGGCAGCGATATTATTATGACCACCACATTGTATCCTTCCGCGCACATTGCAGAGATTTTCTTTCCGCTCGCCAATGATGAAAAAGCGATTTTGCATGTCATCCGCGAAATCGCCGACATCGGTTATTACCGGGGTTTTGAAACCGGTATTATTCATCAGCCGGAAATCGCCAAAAACATCCGTACGGTGGCGGAACAGAACCAATTAAACGTGACTCAGTGGCTGACGTTCGAATTACTCAAAGACAATCTGAACCTCAGCAGTCTGGACTCTGAGCTGCGCGAAAAATCCATTCGCCGCGCCTGTGAGCTGGTACAGCTGGCAGCAGAATGCGGCACGAGCAAACTTTCGCTGGTGAGCGGCGGCGATCCCGGCGATGCGCGCCGCGACGAGGCGAAAAAGGGCTTTGGTGAGGCGCTGATACGCATCGGCGAAGTCGTCGGTCAGTATGACAATATGCTGTTGCAGGTGGAGCCGCTCGATCGCTTTGCGCACAAATGCCAGTTGATTGGCCCTACCGATGAAACCGTGGAGTGGATGAAGGCGCTACGGCCAGACTGCCCGAAACTGTATCTCGCCTGGGACAGCGCCCACGTCGCGCTGAATCAGGAAGATCTCGCTGAATCACTGGCGCTGGCGGCGCCGCTAATTTCACAGCTGCATCTCGCCAACGCGATCCTTGACCCGCAGGCGCAAGGCTATGGCGATTATCATATGAAGTTCGGCGAGCCAGGATTCCTCACTACCGCTACGGCTGCGCATATCATTAGAACCGCGATGAACCTTGAACTGCCGAAGGAATTCGGCCCGATTTCCCTCGCCGTCGAAATGCGCACCACTGACCAGGACGACCTGTGGGATAACGAACGGCAGTGCCGTGAGTTTCTGCAAGACGCCTGGCGCGAAGCGCTGCGTTGATATCTCAGCGCATACAGTAAGGGGCTCCGCAAGGGCCCCCTTTTAATTGCTGGCGTTCGCGCCAATAAAAACCTGATGCACTTACGCGCGAAAGCCCGGTAAGCGTTGCGCTACCGGGCGATTTTCTCTTACCGCGGCTGCGGCACCGGCGTCAGCAACGCCTGACCGGAATAAAACGCCGCAATATTATCCATCACCAGTTTCGCCATCGCCGTACGCGTTGCGTGTGTTGCGCTACCAACATGCGGCGTGACCACCACATCATCACGATTAAGCAACGCTTGCGGAATGTGGGGTTCGTTGGCGAACACATCCAGACCCGCTCCGCCAAGCGTTCCCTGGGTAATGGCCTCAACCAGCGCGTCTTCATCCACCACGCTGCCTCGGGCGATATTAATTAAAATGCCGTTCGGTCCAAGCGCCGCGAGTACGTCGCGATTGATTAGCTTCATGCTATCTTTACCCGCGCTCGCACACACCATCAGCACATCGCTATTTTTCGCCAGCTCAACCAAATCGGGATAATACGTCACCTCGCTGCTTTCAACGGGATACCGATCAAAACAGGCAATGCGCATGGCAAAACCCTGTGCCCTTTTGGCGACCGCACGGCCAATGCGGCCAAAACCAACAATGCCTAACCGCCCTCCGCTTACTTTAGTCGACAGTGGGTAAGATCCAGACTGCCAGCCGCCGCGCTCAATAAATTTTTGCGCGCCGTTAATTCTCCTTGATACGTTTAACATCAAAGCCATACCCAAATCAGCAACATCATCGGTCAAAATATCCGGTGTGTTAGTGACCTGAATATTCCGTTCAAATGCGGCGTGGATATCCACGCCGTCGTAGCCGACACCAAATACGGCGATTAATTTTAATTGTGGTAATTGATTAATCAATGCGGCTTCAACTTTCGACTCCCCACTGGCTAATATCACCTGAATTTCCCCGGCGATGGCATGTAATTCTTCCGCTGACAATTGACTGTATTCATACAACGTGTGGTCGAGCGCTAACGCTTCCGCCAACACCTGCGGGACTTTCTCCACTCGTAATATAACTGACATATCAGTATCCTGTATTTAATAGTTATTCGTCCGCATCAGAAACCCAATGCTTCTTGACACTTTATTTCTGGAACGATAATTGGCCGTTTTTAATCGGCAATTTATTGAAGTTAATGCACAGTGTTCCGAGGGTATAGCACCCGGCACAGATGGCGAAATAGAGCAATACACTTTCATAGCTACCAGTAGCCTGTAGAATAACGCCAACCAGGATGGGCACCAGAATCCCGGCGCAGCTGTTAGCCATATTCATCAGCCCACCAACCAGACCTACGCGATCTTTCGGCGCCAGGATGGCCGGGAAGCTCCAGTACAGGCTGCCGAACATCATAAAGAATGCCGCGACGGAGAGCAGACCAACGGCAAGATCGGGGTTGGTGACCGTCGACAGGGCATACAGCACGCCCAGGCCGACGATGCCTGATACGGAAAGCAGGCTTTTCAGCGACACGTTATGGCTGACGCCTTTTTTCACCAGGAAGTCAACGAAGAAACCGCTAAACAAGCAGCCCAGCGTACCCATGATAAAGATCAGGAACGTGGAGTTACCGATAGAGGCCAGTTGCAGACCTTGCGCCTGCGCCAGATAGCTCGGCCCCCAGGTCAGCAATCCCCAGTACACCATGCCCCACGATGCGCGGCCAATCATGATGGCAACCATGGTAAACCAGCTAATTCCCAGCCCTTTCGTCGGCGTGGAGTCATCCACTCCCGTGGCGCTGTTGACGTTACCTGCGGCAATGTACTCCACCTCTTTTTGATCCACTTTGGGATGATCGGAGGGGCGGTCGCGCAGAACTCTCCATGCGAGAAAGCCCAGCAGCATGGTAAAGATCCCGACCAGTACGAAGGTGATGCGCCAGGAGTCCAGCAGCACAATCAGGTGTGCGACAATGATGCCGCCAACCGCCACGCCCAGTGGGCTACCGGAGTCCATGATAACCGCACCGCGGCCCCTTTCCGACTGCGTCAGCCAGGTGGAGCTCAGTTTTGCGCCGCTGGGAGAAACCGGCGCTTCCATTGCGCCCAAGCCGATACGGGCAAGAATCAGGCTAATCCCGCCGGTCGCCAGACCGATAATAGCCTGGAAGAACCCCCAGCCAAACAGCGCGCCGGTGATAACTTTACGTGGGCCGTAGCGATCCAGTAACCAACCTCCCGGTACCTGTAGCAGGGCGTAAGACCAAAAGAAACTACTGAGAATCAAACCTTGAGTGGTAGGTGAAAGATCAAATTCCTCTTTTATATAGGGCATCCCGATAGATAATGTAATACGATCCATCAGGTTAACGGCTAATAAGAAGAACATCGTTGCAAAGATAACCCAGCGGTAATTCGTTGGCTTCTTTGTATCTGGTGATGGAATAAATGTAGAGTCAGACATAATTAACCTTCAGTTTTAAAAATCGTTAAAAAAAATAAAACGCAATTAATTAATGAAGCTTAAGTAATCTATGAACATTAGTTACAAGTTTTAATTTATTTGAACAAAAGAACACGCGGTGAACTTATGTTAATAGCATAACAGCATATATATAAAAAACCATGTGCGACGTTAATCACATAATATGGAAATATGGATTATTCCATTTTCCATAATTTTCCAGGACAATAACCGCCTGGTTTTCATACCCTTCTCAATGTATGAAAAAATAACCTCCGATATTCAAAGAGAAAATATTGCGCCCATAAGCTCGCATTTTTTGCGAAGAATTTAATCTCAGGCGCGATTTTTATTTACTCATCATGCAACGCGTAACCAAGCCATTTTTCCAGCATCTCGCGAGACTGAATCAGCACCTCAAGGCTCCGCGCTGGATCAATGGGCGAATCGCCGCGCACAGGATAGCTGTCGCGCTGGCGATGCATTCGTAACGGAATTTCCAGGCTACAGGGAATAGCAAGGGCGGCCAGCTCTTTCAGCATCGGAACGTAATTCAGTTGCCCATACCCCATCGGCGTGAAATGCACTTCGCCATCGCGAACTTGCAAATCTTTCAGATGGCAGTGCTGCGCCCCCGGCAACATGGCAATAGCCTGCTCGATAGGATCCACATCGGGGCAAAGCGAAACGATATTGCCCGCATCAACGTTGAATGCCACCGCCGGGCTATCGACGGCTTCCAGCAGCGCAAAACCATCGTCGGCCAAACGAAAAACGTCATAATTCGGATCGCCGCCGTTTTCCAGGCAGATAACGCACCCATTTTCACTGGCAATAGGTGCGAGTTCGCGCAGATTCGCGATAATCCGCGCCCGATCGGCGCTTCTGCCGACACAGATATTTATCCATTTTGCGCCAATCATATTGGCGAAGCGGATACGGCGGCTGAATTGGGCCACCGCATCCACGGCCCCGATATTCATCGTCGCCCCCAGCGAGTGCGTGCGTAGCTGGTGTTTTTCCAGCTGTTCACGAATATGCCGGGCGTTGTCTTCACCAAAAAGCGCTGGCGGCATATCGCCAACGTAGCCCTGGTTGTAGGCCAGTTCTACATAACGAAATCCGGCTTTTTTTATCGTACTAAAAGCGACGTCCGTTTCCAGACCATCGAACATCGCGGTATTCACTCCAATCACAAGCTTGTTCATGCTGATCCTTCCTTACTTATCGTAACAGGGCTGCCAGCGTTATGTTTCTTGCTTTGCCATCCTGATAAATCAGCCCGTGTTTATCAGGATATCTGCATCCAGAGCGATCGGAGGCTGACTTACGTCAGCAACGCTTTCGCTTTTGCCACCACGTTTTCTAGCGTAAAACCGTACAGCGCGAACAGTTGCTCTGCCGGAGCCGACTCACCGAAAGTGGTCATCCCCACGATGGCGCCGTTCAGGCCCACGTATTTGTACCAGTAGTCGGCGATACTCGCTTCAACCGCCACGCGCGCAGAGACCGCTTTCGGCAGCACGGATTCGCGGTACGCCGCATCCTGCCTGTCGAACACGTCGGTGGACGGCATGGACACCACCCGCGCCTTCACGCCTTCGGCAGACAGTTTGTCCCACGCGGCCACCGCCAGCTCGACTTCAGAGCCGGTAGCGATGAAAATCAGCGCCGGCTGGCCGGCACAATCTTTCAGCACGTACCCGCCGCGGGCGATGTTCGCCAACTGCGCGTCGGTACGTTCCTGCTGCGCCAGGTTCTGACGCGACAGAATCAGTGCGGTCGGGCCATCCTGACGCTCCACGCCGTATTTCCACGCGACTGCGGATTCCACCTGATCGCACGGACGCCAGGTGCTCATGTTCGGGGTCACGCGCAGGGAAGCCACCTGCTCTACCGGCTGGTGGGTCGGGCCATCTTCGCCCAGACCGATGGAGTCGTGAGTGTAGACCATCACTTGACGCTGTTTCATCAGCGCCGCCATACGCACCGCGTTGCGAGCATATTCCACGAACATCAGGAAGGTGGAGGTGTACGGCAGGAAACCGCCATGCAGGGAGATACCGTTCGCGATAGCGGTCATACCGAACTCGCGCACACCGTAATGGATGTAGTTACCCGCGGTATCTTCGTTAATCGGCTTAGAACCGGACCACAGGGTCAGGTTAGACGGCGCCAGGTCAGCGGAACCGCCGAGGAACTCAGGAAGCCAGGGGCCAAACGTTTCGATCGCATTCTGAGATGCTTTACGGCTGGCGATTTTCGCCGGATTAGCCTGCAACTTAGCGATGAATTCGTTCGCTTTCGCGTCGAAGTCAGCCGGCATGTCACCCTTCATACGACGGGTAAATTCAGCCGCTTCCTGCGGGAACGCTTTCGTATAGGCCGCGAATTTCTCATTCCAGGCTGCTTCTTTCGCCTGACCGGCTTCTTTCGCATCCCACTGCGCGTAGATGTCAGACGGGATCTCGAACGGCGCGTAGTTCCAGCCCAGCGCTTCACGGGTCAGGGCGATTTCCGCGTCGCCCAGCGGCGCGCCGTGGGCGTCATGGGTGCCGGCCTTGTTCGGCGAACCTAAACCGATGATGGTTTTGCACATCAGCAGCGACGGTTTGTCGGTCACCGCGCGGGCCGCTTCTAGCGCACGTTTAATCGCTTCAGTATCGTGGCCGTCAATACCGCGCACCACGTGCCAGCCGTAGGCTTCGAAACGCTGCGCCGTGTCGTCGGTGAACCAGTCCTCAACGTGACCATCGATGGAGATACCGTTGTCATCGTAGAACGCCACCAGTTTACCCAGCTTCAGCGTACCGGCCAGCGAGCACACCTCGTGCGAGATGCCTTCCATCATGCAGCCGTCGCCCATAAAGGCGTAAGTAAAGTGATCGACGATGTCGTGGCCCGGACGGTTGAACTGCGCCGCCAGCGTTTTTTCGGCAATCGCCATCCCCACCGCGTTGGCAATCCCCTGCCCCAACGGCCCGGTGGTGGTTTCCACTCCGGCGGTGTAACCCACTTCCGGGTGTCCCGGCGTTCTGGAGTGCAACTGGCGGAAGTTTTTCAGCTCAGACATCGGCAGGTCATAGCCGGTGAGGTGCAGCAGGCTGTAAATCAGCATGGAGCCGTGACCGTTGGACAACACGAAGCGGTCGCGATCGGCCCAGGACGGGTTGTGCGGATTGTGGTTCAGGAAATCACGCCACAGCACCTCGGCAATGTCAGCCATCCCCATCGGCGCGCCCGGGTGGCCGGATTTGGCTTTCTGTACTGCATCCATGCTCAGCGCACGAATAGCATTAGCCAGCGTCTTACGCGATGACATTCGCCGCCTCCTGTTTTGCCAGCAGTTCGCTCAGCATCGATTCCAGTTTCTCCTGATCCTGAGCAAATAAACGGATACCTTCAGCCAGCTTATCGACAGCCATCGGATCCTGATTGTGCAGCCAGTAAAACTCTGCTTCGGTCAGCGGCGACGGCGGTATCTCGCCTTTCAGCGGAGGCACCAGCGCAACAGCGAGATCGCCGTCCATCTGGTTGAGCTTTTCCAACAGCGCGGGGGCAATCGTCAGGCGATCGCATCCGGCCAGAGCGATAATCTGTTCCGTTTTACGGAAGCTCGCGCCCATAATCACCGTCGGGTAACGGTGTTTCTTGTAGTAATCATATATATTGCGGACGGAGATAACGCCCGGATCGTTTTGCGGGTCTTCATCTCCCAGCAGATTATGCTCGCGATACCAGTCGTATATTCGCCCGACAAACGGTGAAATCAGCCATACGCCCGCTTCGGCACAGGCGCGCGCTTGCGCAAATGAAAATAGCAGCGTCAGGTTACAGTGGATGCCTTCACGCTCCAGCTCTTCCGCCGCTTTGATCCCCTGCCAGGTCGATGCCAGTTTGATCAGCACGCGAGAGCGTTCGATACCTTCTTCTTCATACAGACGAATCAGCTTGCGCGCTTTTGCCACGCATAAACCACGATCAAAGGAGAGGCGGGCGTCAACTTCGGTAGAGACTTTGCCCGGCACCTGGCGCAGCAATTCCAGACCAATGTTAACCGCCAGTTTATCGCTGGCGTTGATCAGGCGCGTCTGCGCCGTGCCGCCCTGCGCGCAGGCCCACGCAATGGCCTGCTCGATGAGCGGGCGATAAAGCGGCTGCGCGGTGGCTTTCAAAATGAGTGACGGATTAGTCGTCGCGTCTTCCGGATGATATTCGCGAATAGCGGTAATATCGCCGCTGTCCGCAACGACAGTCGTCACTTCTTTGAGTTTTTCCAGAATAGTCATCGCGATGGCTCCTTTATTTATCTACCCGGGCCGCATCGTCCGGGTAAATGAGCGTTTCGTAATAATCGATACGTTTCACCTTCGGCCCGGAACGCCCGGCTTCAAACTCGGCGGCAAGCCAGGCGTCGACCAGCATTAACGCCAGCTCGCTCCCCACCACGCGAGCGCCCAGCGTCATGATTTGCGCATTGTTGCTTTTGCGGGCGCGCTCGGCCGAGTAAACGTCATGACATTGCGCCGCACGAACGCCGGGAACTTTATTAGCCACAATCGCCATACCAATACCGGTACCGCAAAACAAAATCCCGCGCTCAAATGTGCCCTCGCGTATCGCAGAAGCCAGATTGAAGGCGATGTCCGGATATATTTGGTCATTGCCTGCGACGTCGTGGCTAAAGTCGACGACCTCAATGTCTCTCTGTTCCAGATGTTCTTTCACCAGGTTTTTAAGTCCGGTAGCGGCGTCATCCGCACCGATTGCGACTTTCAACATATTTTTTACCTCATGGATTACAGTGTTCGCATTGAACTTATGCTCAGTAATTGCTCATGTGATTGGCTCGGGCTGGGATTCCTGATCGCAAAACCGAACTAAAGTTCATCGCATGTTCGTATGTAATAATGTTTAGCAAGAAAAACGCGGCTAAAAAAGGGGGGAATACGCAAAAAATAGCTTTATTCATCAAATCACGACCATGATCACAAATACACCCACTGAACATTTGATTGATTCAAGTGATCTGCTAGCGTTCATTTGTGATGGTTATACAAAGGCCAGAAATGGCGGCTGGGGTAATAAATGCACATCATCTGGAGAAGAAAAAATGACCTGGATTTTTAACCGACCGTCAGACTTCGCGAAAGAAATGGTGGCGGGCTTTGTCAGTGCGCATGCCTCAATGGTGCGGCAGGTTCCTGGCGGCGTGGTGCGTAATACCCAAAGTAAACCGGGCGGCGTCGCTATCGTCGTAGGCGGCGGGTCAGGGCATTATCCCGCGTTCGCCGGGCTGGTAGGTCAGGGGCTGGCCCACGGTGCGGCGATGGGCAATCTTTTCGCCTCTCCTTCCGCCCAGCAAATCTGCTCCGTTGCGCGCGCCGCCAATAACGGCGGCGGCGTACTGTTGATGTTCGGCAACTATGCCGGTGATGTCCTGCATTTCGGTCTGGCCTGCGAACGTTTACGCGCCGAAGGCATTCCCTGCGAAACCATCGCCATCACCGATGATGTTTCCAGCGCGCCGCTCGCTGAAAAAGAGAAACGCCGCGGCGTGGCGGGGGATCTGGTGGTGTTTAAAGCCGCTGCCGCCGCGGCTGAACGCGGTGATTCGCTGGCCGATGTCTTGGCCATCTCCCGCCGCGCCAATGAACAAACCCGCTCACTGGGCCTGGCGTTTAGCGGCTGTACCTTCCCCGGCGCGGAACATCCGTTATTCACCGTTCCGGAAGGGAAAATGGGCTTCGGCATGGGGATTCATGGCGAACCGGGCATCAGCGAACTGGACACCGTATCGTCGAGCGAACTGGCGCGAATGCTGACCAGCACCCTGCTGGAAGAGCGTCCGCAAGCTATCTCACAAACCAAAGGTGCGCGCCTGGGCGTGATTATTAACGGCCTTGGCTCGGTCAAGTATGAAGAATTGTTCGTATTCTGGCATGACGTTCAACAGCGGTTGCAGGATGAGGAAGTGGTGATTGCCGATGTCCAGATCGGCGAGTTCGTCACCAGCTTCAATATGGCCGGGATGTCGATGACTTTCATCTGGTTTGATGACGAGCTGGAAGCCCTGTGGCTCGCTCCCGCCACCACGCCAGCCTTTAGCCGCGGTTCCGTACTTCCGCACAAACCGCTCGATCCGTTACAGCTGGAACAAAGCGGCGCGGTAAAAATTCCGCAGGGCAGCCCGGCATCGAGAGAAGCCGCCGTCAAAGTCATGAAGATGATTGACGCCGTGGCGCAAACCGTTATTGATCATGCCGAAGAGCTTGGGCGCATTGACGCCGTGGCCGGCGATGGCGACCACGGTATCGGTATGGAACGCGGGGTTGTCGCCGCGCGCATCGCCGCGAAAAATGCGCAGGAACAAGGCGCCGGGGCCGGTACTTTACTGCAATCCGCCGCAGACGCCTGGGCAGATGAAGCCGGCGGTACGTCCGGAGCAATCTGGGGCGTTATCCTGAATACGCTGGGCATCACTATCGGAAACAACGAAAAACCGGATGCCGCGCAGGTTGCGCTGGCGGTATCACAGGCTTGCTCCGGGGTGATGCACTTTGGCAAAGCCAAGCCTGGCGACAAAACGCTGGTCGATGTGCTGCACCCGTTTAGCCAGGCGCTGAGTGCGGCGGCCGACGAAGGATTATCCCTCACGGACGCCTGGCGCAAGGCTGAGCAGGTGGCACAGCAGAGCGCGAAAGATACCGCACAGCTGTTACCTAAAATTGGCCGCGCACGTCCACTGGCGGAGCGCAGTCTCGGTACGCCAGATCCAGGCGCGGTATCGCTGGCGATGATCATCACCGCAGTGAGCGCCTGTATGACCGATAAAACCGAAACAAAAGAGACCCGGGAGAACGTATGTCCCTGAATCTGGTCATCGGCACCAGTCATAAAACCTATTTTGGCTACAGGCAAACGCAGAACTGGTGCCGGCAGGTCGCTGACATATTGCGCCGGCAATCGGCGGAGTTGACCGCGCAATTGCAGTTGTTCACCTTTCCCGCCATGCCTGCGGTGGCGGCGACGCTGCAATACTTTAACGGTACGACTATGGCAACGGGGGCGCAGAATATCTGCGCCGCTCCACCCGGCGCATGGACTGGCGAGACCAGTGCGGCGATGTTGCAGGAAATGGGCTGCCGCTATGTAGAACTTGGTCATGCCGAGCGTCGCCGCCACTTCGGCGAAACAACGGAAATCATCAATCAGAAAATTGATATGGCCTTTGCAAATTATCTCACCCCGGTCATTTGTATCGGTGAAGATCGGCAGATGAGCGCCGAAGATGCCGCCATTTTCGCCATTAACCAGGTGCAGGCGCTGCTGGCGCATCGCGAGGAGACGCCCCTGCCCCAGGCGATTTTCGCCTGGGAGCCGCAGTGGGCGATTGGCGCGCCGCAACCCGCCAGCGATGAATATATTCGGCATGTCTGTAAGGCGTTGCGCGCGCATTTACATCAACATTACGGCCCACAGTTTCAGGTTATCTACGGAGGAAGCGCTGGCCCCGGCTTGTTGAGCCGTCTGTGGCCGGATGTTGACGGGGTTTTCCTCGGACGTTTCGCACACCAGCCTCAAGCCTTCGCGTCGATTCTTGAAGAGGCGCAGCAAATCATCACCAGCCACTCAGGAAACTGAGTTACGTTTCTGATGCATGTGACGGGGCGACATGGCAGCCCCGTCGCGTTTACCGTGCTTGAGACAAAAACATTTCTGATATACTTTTAGCAAATGTTCACGCCCTAAACATTAATCTACTACATGGAGAAAGCAGCCGAATGGAAAAATCGAGCGCGTCCCGGGAATATGAGTTACTCACCGAGATTGCTGTCGCCTACTACTGTGATGAGGTGACGCAGGAGGAGATTGCCAATAAATTTGGCTTTTCCCGTATTAAGGTCGGACGTTTGCTAAAACGAGCAAAAGAAGAAGGGATTGTCGAGATCAACGTCCGTTACCATCCGATTTTCAGTACACAACTCGAAAAGCAGTTAAAAGAACGCTTTCCCATCACCCGCGCGCTTATCGCGCTGGACCATAACGACGAAGAAGATCAGCGTCGTCAGGTTGCCACGCTGGTATCAAGCCATCTCAATAATATGTTGAAAGATAATGTCGTGGTGGCGGTTGGACAGGGTCGCAATGTGGCCGCGGTGGCGGAGTTTTCCGGCACCATCCAGGAGCGTGATTGCCGCTTTATCTGTGGCATCGGCGGGACTCACCGGCCAGGTGATATCATCAACGCCGATCATATCAGCCGCCTTCTGGCGAAAAAGTTTGGCGGTAGTAGCGAATCACTGTACGCCCCGGCCTACGTTGAAAACATACGGTTAAAAGAGTTGCTGCTGCAAAACGGCACCATTAAGGAAACGCTCGACCGCGCACGTAAAGCCGATATCGCGCTGGTGGGAATTGGCGATATGAATGAAGAAAGCTATATGGTGAAGCTGGGCTGGTTCACGCCGCAGGAGATTAACGATGCCAGTCTTACTCAGGGTGTAATCGGCGATATTGCCGGTTACGATTTTTTCAATTCCCGTGGTGAACATGTGAACACCGTCATGGATAACCGCGTGATTGGTCTGAGTGTTGAAGAGATGAGACAGATCCCTTGCGTCATCGCCATCGCTTCTGAAAATACCAAAGCAATGGCGATTATGGGTGCGTTGCGCACCGGCGTAATTGATATTATTGCAACCAGTGCGCGTAATGTTCGTACCATTTTAAATATGAGCCAGTAGCCCGTCGGGCTTGTATTCAAGCCCACGCCCTCACTCACTCTCTATCTCACATGTGCGTAACACTTTTTGCATCCGCAGCGCTTTCCTTACTGAGATCATATCGTTGATAAGATGCCGCAGTGACGAACGTCTGGTCATCACCGCCGACCCTTAAAAAGAGGACATTTATCAGGAAATAAAATTGACGCTTTGTTTTAATACCAGATCGCAAGCCTTGGTTTTAACCTTCTCGGCCAGGGGAGTATTCCCGATATTATTCAGGTTCAACAGCTTGCCATCGCTGGTATTCAGAAGACCAGCCAACCCTTGCGTATAGTCGGTCTGTTGCTGTGTTTCCTGCTGGGAAGTCAGGCCAAGCTTATCCAACAATTGGTTTTTGATGTTTTCGGTATTGGTTGCTGAAACCAGTTTTTGTTTCACACAGTATTGCAGAATCCCCGCCGCGTTGTTCATATTGCCCGCGCTCAGCGTCTGATTGCCGCCATTGAGCAGCCCCGTCAATCCACTCAGGCCCCCAGTTGAAGAACTATTCTGACCTAACTGGCCAACCGCACTGGAAAGCGAATCCTGCAAACTTGCCGCCTGAACGTAGCCTGCCAGCATAAAAATTGCCAAACCACCGGCACTCATGATTGATTTCATCACACTCTTACTCTCTTATTTGACCAACATACAGAAAAAATACCGCGTAGTATCTTACTTAAAAAGCGGAAGGCTCTGCATTTTTAATATTCTACTATTTGAATGGACGACCGCGCCCATCCGGGCTGGCTAAACGGTTCACCTTAGGGTAGAGCCGGTAGCTATTTAGAATTTAATTCATGCTTTTTTTTGAAAAAAAGATCAGGATAATTAGAACACTCTTTTGAAGCGGTCAAACACATAATGTTAAGCCAGCAACGGCGCGCGGATTTGCTATTAGTGGCGACAACACTAATTGCCAGTTTTGGATGGATTTTTTCCAAGGAGTCCCTGCGGGGAATGCCCACATTTGGCTTTATCGGCCTGCGTTTTTTACTCGCAGGCATGTTCCTGCTGCCTTTTTGTTTTCAGCGGAAAAACCATCTCCCTTCATCAAGCATCCCCGGCATCATCGGCGTGGGCTGTTTGCAGGCGCTGTCAATATTACTGTGGATCTATGCGGTATCGCTCAGTAATGCCCTGGGGGAAGGCGCCTTTATCATGAGCCTGTCGATGCTGTTTGTGCCGCTCGTCGCCTGGACCATGTTCAGGCAATCGCCATCACGTCCTTTTTGGGAATCCCTGCCCCTGGCGATGATAGGGCTGGCTTTACTGACGTTAACGCAAGGCTGGCAGGTCTCTGTCAGCCAGTGTTGGTTTCTTGGCGCAGCGTTAGCTCAGGCGGTGTATTTCTGTGTCAATAGCCGTTATGCGCGAACAATACCCGTGCTGCCTTTAACCTGCATTCAGCTTTTTTGTACCGGAACCTGCGGCTTGATAATTTCATGGTGCTACGAAACATGGCCCGCCACGATTGACGGCGACATTTGGCTGTGGTTCGTATCCAGTGCGATTCTCGCCACTTCGATACGTTTTTTATTGCAAATCGCCGGGCAAAAAAGAACCAGCGTGGCCAATGCTGCCATCATCATGGTATTGGAGCCGGTATGGACCGTCCTGCTTTCCGCCCTCTGGTATGGAGAAAAGATGCCCGCACAGAAGGCGCTGGGCTGTATCCTGATATTGTTCGCGTTGGTGCTGTATCGCGGCCGGCAATACCTGTTACTCAAGAAACTAAAAACCTGATGGATGTGACTCCCCGGTCAGACGATATCGTCAATGACGCCGCCATCCACACGCAGCGCGGCGCCAGAGGTCGCCGAGGCCTGCCGGGAACAGACATAGACCACCATATTGGCCACTTCCTCGACCGACGCCGCACGCTGGATGACAGAACTGGGGCGATTGGTCATGACGAATTCACGCGCCAACGTCTCCAGCGGCTTTCCACTGCGCGCCACCTCTTCCGCCATCATATCGGCGAAACCGTCGGAAAGGGTCGGTCCCGGCAATACGCTATTAACCGTCACACCGCTGCCGGCCACTCGCTTGGCAAGCCCGCGGGAAAGCGACAGCTGTGCGGTTTTGGTTACACCATAATGAATCATATCGGCCGGGATATTTCGCGCCGATTCTGATGAGATGAACACCACCCGACCCCAGCCTTTAGCGATCATCGCCGGCAGTAACGCCCGCGCCAGCCGCACGCCTGACATCACATTTGTCTGCCAATAGCGTTCCCAGGTAGCGTCATCGGTATCAAAAAAATCCTGCGGACCGTAGATCCCCGCGTTGTTGACCAGGATGTCGATATCGGGTAGCGCGGCGATCAGCTTTTCTACGCCAGAGCTTGCGCTCAGATCGGCGGCAATGCCGCTGATCTGAGCCTGCGGATATAAGGCGAGCAGCTTATCTTTCGCCCTGGCTACGCTGTCGTCGCTGCGGCCGTTGAGTAACACACGGGCGCCGCATTCGGCCAGGCCCTGGGCAATCGCCAACCCGATGCCTGCGGTGGAAGCGGTGATCAATGCGGTCTTACCAGATAGATCGATTTTCATATGCGGATACTCCATTGGTGAATCATGATTCGGCGGGACGCCCCGTCGTCCGGATTGCGGTAACCACAACGTAGTCAACATTATGTGATTGGGCAAAGAAAAGTCTCAACACCGACACATGATCCGTGGTGTTGTCGGGCACGTCGGTATGTACCGCATAGCCGATACTGACAAACAGCCGTTTCCAGTCATGCGGCTCCTCTCCTCTAAATACAGTCTACACGCCATAGCGGCGCGCCTTTATCGATTATATTGCCAGACAATTGGCGCATTCACCGAATACGCAAGTGAGTCTCGAGCAGCTGCGCCAGAACATTAACCTTCGGCGTCAACTGCCGCGCAACCGGCCATAGCAGATGGAGCGGCAGCCCGTCGGTCGCCCGTTCTGCCATGATCTCCACAAGGTTGCCGGCGCGCAAATCATCCTCCACCAGCCAGGTCGCAAGCTGAGCGATGCCCAATCCCTCGCGCACGTAAGCGAGCTGCGCTTCAGCATCGCTGGCGACAATACGCGGGCGCACGAAACATTGGCCGACCTCGCCGTTACCAGACGCATATAACCAGGGGGACGGCGTGCCGTCGGGCCGACCGTAGGCGATGCAATCGTGCTCCTGCAATTGCTCAATCGTGGCGGGTATGCCGCATCGTTCAAGATAGCCCGGCGCAGCGCAGAAAATCAGACGCTCGCTGCCGAGGTAGCGCTGTGCGAGCGAGGGCGGAAAGTTTGACGGGCCGCCGATGCGTACGGCCAGATCAATGCCTTCCTCTGAGAAATCGACGAAACGATCGGAGAACGTCAGGTGCGGACGAACGTCCGGATATTGCACGGAAAAACGGAGCAGCACCGGCATCACGCGGATCCGTCCGAACGATGCGGGCAGCGCCACGCGAACGGTGCCCATTGGTTCTCGCCTTTGCGCAGCGAGCGTGGCCTCCGTTTCGGTGAGCGCCTCGAGGATCTTCGTGCAGGTTTCGTAGTAGGAGCGTCCAGCGTCAGTAAGTTTCAGACTGCGCGTCGTGCGCTCGAACAGCGCTACGCCCAGACGACTCTCGAGCCGGGCCACGCTTTTGCTCACGGCGGAGCTGGTGAGATTCAGCTGCTGCGCGGCCAATGTGAAGCTGCCGGCATCGGCGGCACAGACAAACGGGACGATGCCTTTGAGCCGCTCGGTAGGAAAAGTTGCGGGTGATTGATGAATTATATTCTTCAATTTATGGAAATCTTATCGCGTCCGGGAAATATTGTCTTCAGTATGATGGGCACATAGTATGAAGTCCACATGATCCAGAGCGGGAGTCATTGCATGAGCAACAAAGCACTTATCGTCGGCGCCAGCGGCATCATCGGCAGCGCACTGGCGGAACATCTTCTTGCGCGCGGCTGGACGGTTTATGGGTTGTCGCGCGGGCGGAACACCATTGTGCCGGGCTGCCATCCGGTCATCGCCGACCTCACGGACAGCGAGTCCGTCGCCACTGCGGTGGCGGGGCTGGACATCAGCCATGTGTTCCTTACTGCGTGGTCGAGACAGGCAACCGAGAAGGACAATATCCGCGTCAACGGCGCGATGGTCCGCAACGTCCTCGAACCGCTCGGACGCACGTCGGCGCTAAAGCACGCGGCCCTGGTAACCGGCCTGAAACACTATCTCGGTCCGTTCGAGGCCTATGCATCGGGGGCCGTGCCGATCACGCCGTTTCGCGAAGAACAGGGCCGTCAGCCGGTAGAAAATTTCTACTACGAGCAGGAAGACCGACTTTTCGACGCTGCCGATCGCTACAATTTCGCCTGGAGCGTGCATCGCCCGCATACGATCATTGGGTTCGCGCTCGGCAACGCGATGAACATGGGACAAACGCTGGCCGTTTACGCCATGCTATGCAAATACAACAATCAACCATTCATCTTCCCGGGATCGGCGGCGCAGTGGAATGGTCTCACGGACATGACCGATGCGCGCCTGCTCGCGCGACACCTGGAGTGGGCATCGATGAGCGAACAGGCGAAAAATCAGGATTTCAACGTGGTGAACGGCGACATTTTTCGCTGGAAATCGATGTGGTCGCAGTTGGCCGACTACTTCGGCATCGAGGCCGCGCCGTTTGACGGCGTAATGCGCCCGCTGGAAGGCCGGATGCAGGATGCCGCGCGTCAATGGGCCGACATCGCGGCGCAGCATCAACTGAGGGAGCCACACATCGAACGGTTAGCGTCGTGGTGGCACACGGATGCCGATCTCGGGCGTCCGATGGAGGTCGTGACTGACATGACGAAGAGCCGCAAGGCTGGATTCCTCGATTATCAAAGCACGCCGGATGCGTTTTTCGACCTGTTCGAGCGGCTGAAGGCGGAGCGTCTTATCCCGGCATAAAGCGTCGCAGCATGGCGGGTTAAAAAAATTCACGCCATCGTCTTGAAAATAGCCACAGTGGCCATAGTTAAAAGTTTGGGCAGGGTTGGCCCGCCCAAATGAGCTTTTGAATAGAAACTTATTCAGGAGGTTATCATTATGGCACTACGAAGTTTTTCTGCTTTTCCCTCTCTGGCGGACTCGGTTTTTTCTGACCGATTCAGCCGTATTGACCGCTTGTTCAGCCAGCTTACGGGTGATACACCCGTATCCGCTACGCCACCCTATGCCAAGGCTATTGAACACCAGTCCTGATGTGGCACATAACTGAAGGTAAAAATCCGTCTTCATAGAGAAGGCGGGGTTAACACGGCCCCCTGTTAGGGAGCTACTTTAACGCCATGGGTTCCACGGAAATCCATGGCGTTTTTATTTCTAAAATATGCCCCCAATATGGTGTCAACGTCAGGAAGACGCGTTACGGGCGTTATTCTGTTTTTCCCGATGACCAATGCATGGCGAGCCGCTGCCCGGCTTTGATTTCATCAGGCTGCATCATCGCTTCCAGATCGTTACGGGCATGAATGGCTTCATTCATCCCCTCGGTCGCCGCCATGGAGTACCAGGCGTAAGCATGAATACGATTACGGGAAGCGCCAAGCCCATCCTGACGCATAATGCCCATACGATATTGCGCCATCCGATTACCGCCGTGGGCGGCCAGACGATATTGCTTCAACGCTTCGGCATAATCCTCTTTGCCGCCCTGGCCCCAACGCAACATTTCGCCATAGGCCAGTCGGGAGTCGATATCCCCTGCCGCGGCGGCTTTGGCGTATTCGTCACGCGCACGGGTCAGCTCATCCCGCTTGAACAACCAATCACCCAGTTCACGCTGGGCAAGGATATATCCGCCGGACGATGCCTGTACAAGATAATGCTCGCGTTGTTCGTGGCTGGTTTGCAACTGACTGAGCAAATAGTTTGCCTCACCCGATCCGCCAGCAGCGGCGCGCTCCAGCCAGTAACGGGCCTTTTGCTCATCCCATGGCAACTGCTTGCCTTCCCGGTACGCTTTACTCAACCATAGTTGCGCGTCAGCATCCCCTGATGACGCCGCTTTCTGATACCAGCTCAGCGCGTTTTCGCCATCTTCATGACGAGCCATCCACAGCTGAGCTTGTGGTTGCCCCTGCGTGGCGGCGCGAAAGTACCAACGCTCAGCCAAATCGCGTCGAATCACAACGCCTTTACCCTGCTCATAACGCTGCGCCAGTTGATACTGGGCGTCCCGGTTACCGAGTTCGGACGCTTTCTGCAACCACGTTACCGCCGCCTTTTCACCACCGGCGAGTTCGGCATGCCACTGCGCCACAACAAGCTGCGCCGGAGAGTAGCCATTTGACGCGGCCGTCTCAAACGCATCAAGACAGCTGACGGTCAGCGTTCCCTGATGCTGCGCCTGACAATCCATACCCAGCCGATATCCCGCCTCGCCATTTCCCAGGCGGGAGGAGGTTATCCACCACTGACGGGCGAGAGGGAGGTTCTTTGGCTCGCCGAGTCCGGCCTGATACCAATCCCCGACCTGAAGCGCGGCGACAGCACGAATGTCCCGACCGCCGGACTGCGCTGACGCCCCACCCACCTTCTGCATCCATTGCATGGCCTCGGTATAATGCGTGCGGGCCGCAAACTGTTTCGCCAGTTGATACTGCGCGGCGCTATTTCCCCGATTCGCCGCAGCCAGTAATTCGGAGTCGGACATTGAAGCCACCGGCGTCTGGCATGACGCGAGCCAGCATGTCGACAATACCGTCAATAATCTCTTATATTTCATCATATTATTGCTGCCAGTCATTATCCATCGTCAGCGTTGCGGGAAATTGATTCACTATGCTGTTCGTCAACGGGCGTCTTCCCCTTGCTGCAAGCGATACAGGCGAATATTGAACGAACGCAGCTCATCCTCTATACCGCGCAATTCCGCCGGCGTCAGCGGCTGACGCTTCGTTTTACGAGCCTCAAGCTCCCGCAGGCGGATCGTGAACGGGACATCCGATATCAGATCTTTTTGCATGTCATAGAGCTTTGATTTCAGATACGAAATAGTGACGGTGCGCCGTTGACGTTCAAGCTCAAGCAGTTGTTGCAATGTGTCATTCACGCCGGCGCGCGCCTGCTCATAGCCCGTTGTCCGCGGCTGATCCCCTTGCTGACGATCCAGAGAAAGCTGCCACTGGCGCTCCATCTCTTTCACAGCCAGCGAATCCGGATAAAGCTGCTGCATGACATTTTTCAACCCGTCGCCATACTGATACAGATAGAAAGGCGATGCGTTTGTCACCTGCTCCAGTTGCGCCTGATAGCGGTTGATCAACTCACTTTCCATGCCCTGTAGCTTTTGTTCGCCCAACGCAATCCGCACGCGACGAATGTCATTATGATCGGGGGCGCTCGGCAACGCGTAAGCAGGCTGTTGCAGCAGCGCCTGCGCTTGCGTTTCCTGTCCCTGCCAATATTGCCAGCCTGCGATGGCCGCTACGGGCAGAGCACAGGTCAGAAGCCCGGAGACGAACCAGAACCAGGCTGGCTTTTGCTTCCGATGCGCTTCAATTTTCAATACGGTAGGTTTCATCTGCCCTTTCTCCCGCCCGACGAGAATGCTGCCGACAGGCAAAGGCGCCTGCTCCGATGCAGAGGAATCGCCACCGTGAGTGGCGGCAGGTTCCATATCCGACTGGAAAAACACCATTGGCGGGATCTGCATGTCCTGCTTTTTCAGCGCCTGCTCGTCCGACACAATCACAATCTCGGTTTCATCAAATAAATGGGTATAGCCTTCAATGAAATGCAGCAGGTTTTCCACGCGAGGAATACGGCTCAGCCCCGAGTTATGCAATTTCTCGCTCATCAACTGCAACGCACGTTCGCAGCGATACACCAGCCGTTTGTGTTCATGACTGATGGCGTACTGACGAATAACCTCGCTGATACGGGCGATAAACCAGTCCAGCATTTCGATGCGTGCCCGCTCCTGATGAACGGGCGGCCAGAAGTTATCCCACTGCGTTACGATCAGGTTCGCCAGAAATTCACAGCTTTCGGTAAAGCCATTCAATCCGGCCAACCGCGAGCGCGCGAGCGTAAAGTAGATCGCGGTCTGGAGATCCACCCCCTGCTTTTCAAAGATGGTGGTCGCCATGTCATGCACCAGCCGCCAGTCAATATCCGGCCGAGAGGCATGGCTCAGCTTATTAATCTCCGCCCGTAGCGCTTCATACTCGGGCAACATCCGTGGATCCCGCCCCACCTTCAGGGACTGTTGTGCATCTTGCATATCGCGTCATCCAGCAATCGGGAGCCTCATCAGACTCCCTCCGGGTTAATAGAGAGAGTCAGACAGCCTGAATTGGCTGAACAGCCCGCCGGCAAAGGGGTTATGGCTGGCATCGGTATAAACGCGATACGTCATCGCCCCCTGCTCCAATGAAAAACGCACATCGAAGGTGTTCTCGTTAACCTGCGTAAGCTGATCGCTATTAAGCAGGCGGAACATCGCCCACGGCCCGCTGTAGCTCAAACTGCGCGGTGAACGCTCGCGATCGTCCGGCACCAGCGTCAGCTTGCTTTCTGCGCCGTCGCGCATGCTGTTTGGCCACACCAGGGGCGTCTTCTGGCGGCGGCCATGGCTGTATTCCAGCAGCTGACCGTCGAGGTTCAACACGCTGCGCCGTTTATTGGCCGTCAGCTCCAGCGGTTCCAGCACGAAATGCACTTCCAGGCTGCCTTGCGCATTAAACAAGGTCTGACGAATACGCTCGGCGCGCTCCAGCTGTTTCACCAGATCTGCCGGTATCGACGAGGCGCCGCCGTCTTCCAGCATCGCTTTGAGGTTGCTCTGATAGAAGCTATCCAACGTCCCGCCGACCATAAAGAACAGTTCCATTTCCGATAGCGGCACATCTTTATCAGAGGAAGGATCGAAGGGATAACGATCCGCCAGCTTCTCATTGAATGGCGTCACCACTTTATCCAACCATGCCTGATTCAGTGACGACATCGCCAGACCGGTAACCAGACTGGCGCTTTCGCTTGCCAGTTGCCCTACCCAGCGATCCAACGGGGCGGGCAAATTACGGGCATACTGCTGTAGCGCGAATACCGGATCGGCAAATTTATTGCCTTGGCGAACCTGTAGCGCTTTCAGCGCCGCCTGCCCTGGATCGGTCGCGTTCACTATCTGATCAAGATAGTGGTAGAGGTCGGTCAGTTTCTGATTGACCTCTTGTACCAACGGGCCCTGCTCGCCGCGGCCGCTGAGTGCCGCATTGACGGTCATAAACGGACGGCCGATGCGCGTATTGATGTTCTGCGCCGTATCGTTATCATCGTCGGCCAGCTTGCGAATCCGGGTGTTATCACTCACCGTCGTCAACACCCGCTGAAACGGCTGGTCGTTGCCGGTGATATCCGTGAGGATGTCCAGCGCCTGCTCCGGACTTTCCAGCGCCTGCACATCAATGTTGGCCAGCACCTTCTGCCACTGGTTGATGTAGTCGGTGATGTAGCGGTCATTCACCTGACGCAGAATTTCCCGGCGATCCGCTTCACTGAATTGCGCCCGCTCACGCTGCCCCAGCACCCAGGCATCCAGCGCCGTCAACTCCAGCAGCGCCTTATCCTGCTTGAGGTAATAATCACTGAAGCCCGGATACGTCAGCAGGCGCGGAATACTTCCCGCCTTGTCATTGCGCAGGGAAAATACCGGATCAAACGTGGGCCCCACTTCGTCGTGGATCGCCAAATCCGGCGGCAGTACCTGCGTCGCCTTCATCACCAGACTCTGGTATACACGCTGATACATCGGCAGCTTGCTGAGCTCGCGCTGGGCCAGCGCAATCGGCTCTTTGAAGGGTTCGAAGGTACTGATGGCAGTCGCATCTTTCTGCTCACGGGCATGATGCCAGTCGGTATGGTCGAGAGCATAATCCAGATGCTGCATCAGCTGTTCCTGCACCCGTCCCTGACCGGGGAACGCCCGCTGCCAGCGTTGCGTCATAAACTGTTCTACCAGCGCGTTGTTGCGTCCAGAAGCATCGTCCAACATCCGCATGACGCGCAGAATCGTCAGTTTTTGCTCACTGTTGGCCGGCGCCTGATGCAAATCTTCCAGCAGCCCCTGCATCACCGCAGGTAAAAAGCGCTGATTCAGCATTTGCAGATAGGTGCCTTCAACATAAGGCCCGATTTTATCGCCCTGATACAGGCCGAGATCGGCCAGCAGCGGAGTGCGCTCGTGATAATTGCCAAAGGATAACGTGGCGTCGCGAATCAGGTTCAGACGTGGTAACTGCTGGTAGCCATAGCCCGGTTGCCCTTCCAGCTCGTTAGTGCCGATGAACGCCTGCGCCTTGGTCAATACGTTACGTCCGGCCTCTTCATTAACGCGATAGAAATGGTGCCAACTGCCAATCATCACCAGACCGGCGACCAACATGCAGCCGATACCGATACTCAGCCGACGCCGGCGGTACAGACTGTGCAGACGGTTTTCTCCGGCCAGACTCGCTTCCGGGAAGATGACGTCCGGGAACAGGCGCTGCACAAAGAAGGTTGTCGATTCACCGCGCATCGCGGTATTGATTGGCTCCGGCAGTTGATAGCGCCGCGAGGCGGACTGCGCAAACGCATCGAACGGCACGCCCTGCTGGTAAACCGAACTGGCGTAAACGCCACGAACCAGAAACGCCTGTTCCTCCCCCGTCGTCAACATTTCCGTCAGCACTTCCGCAACATAATCTTTCAGCCCCGCCAACTGCCGGACAAACGCGAACAGGGTATTGCGCACGTTTCTGTCTGATTGGCTCATCAGCATGTCGGGCAGATTGTCGTTAAGGTGCGTGATCCACTCATCCCAGAAACAATCCAGCTCTTCCAGCCAGCCTTTGCCATGGCTGGCCTGCGGCGTAAACGTCACCCCGAGCACAGCCTGACGCGCTTCACGATTCAGTTGACGGTACACCTTATCGAATCCGCTCAGCATATCCAGCCGGGTCAGCGCGATATACAGCGGCAGACGCGTATTGATGTTCACGGAAATTTCCTGCAAGCGTGCCCGCATCACCTGTGCGTAGGCTTTACGTTCCGCGACGCCGGCCTGCGCCAGCCAGGAAATATCCAGCGTAAGCACCAGACCATTGAGAGGCTGACGGCGGCGGTTTTCACTTAACCATTGCAATAGATGTTGCCACAACCGCGCATGGCGGTGCCCCAACGCGTCGCCCTCCAGCTCAGGCTGCGCGAGCAACTGCCCGCTGGGATCCCAAACCACCGCCGACTCGCCGACCCAACTGCTGACCTGCTGCCCCGCCGCGGCATCACGCAGTTCCGCATCCAGTCTGGGATTCAGTTTGTTCGCCGGATTGGCGCGATGAATCAGGCTGCTTTTACCGCTGCCCGCCAACCCGATAGCCAGATACCAGGGCATGGCATAGAGCGCTTTTTTACCCAGTTGATTCTGGAAGGTCTCCAGCCAGCGGTCGAGGAACGTCTGCTGGCTATCGACATACACCTGTAGCGGATCCTGCTCAACGATCTGCTGTTCATGGCGCTCTGCGCGTAGTTGCCGAACGCGGCGCCATACCCGCCAGGCGCTATAGGCGAAGGCAAGCCATAGCCAGATCAGGGTGAAAACCACCCGCCCGCCTATTCCCTGTAACGGGCGCGCATCGCCCAATGTCAATCGCGGTCCCAGCCACCAGGCCAGCACCAGCACCACGACCCACAGAACCATTCCCAACAGCAGCCAGGAGGGTTTCAGTTTCGGCAACTGCTTACGCAGAAAGGTTATGATTGTTTTAAACATAAGTAACCATTCACTCCGAATGTCTTATTTTTTGCGGGACGCGGCCAACCGTTCCACACGGCTGACCATACCCGGTTCCCACTGCATCAGGCCCAATTGCTGGCTTTCCTGCCACAGGTGTTGATAGTGCTGTGCCGCCAACGCCTTCATACCGTCTTCCGCCAGCAGATCAGCCAGCACCAGCTCGGCATAGAAGCGATCGCGGGGCTCTTTCAGGCGACGCATGCGCTCGTCCAATAGCGACAGCGCCGCGGCGATCCCTTTTTCATCCCGACAGGCGGCGGCCTCCGTCGCCAGATCGTCCTGTCGCGCCCCACCGCCTCTAACAGGCTGGCTGGCTTGCAGCCACTGGTTGCATTTGCCCGTCAAAAATGGCGATCCATCGCTGAACGTCAATTCACGCAGTTCTGGAAGACGCTGAAGAAACGCGGAAAGCTCTTCGGCGATGGCATGGGCAATGGAGGTATGACCCAGCCGGGACGCCACCGAGGCCGACAGCATATGGCCGTCAAACCAATACGGCGCCAGCGTCAGGCTTTGCTCAATACGTTCCCACAACGCCAGATCGGCCTGTGCCAGCGCGCTGTGATATTCATCCACGCGATCGGGCGAGACCGGCGCCAGTTGGGTTTTATTACCGCGGGACGCCATCGGCGGCGTGGTAATACCCGACCAGATGGCATGACGCCGCAACCGATAGCCGATTGGCGCATCCGGCTGACGTTCAACCAGCAGCGTCGCTACGTTCAACTGCGTCTGCCGCCAGCCGCGCTCATCGGCGGAATTGATCTCCACCGAACCGGCTGGCGCGGCGGCGCTTTCGCTGACGCTGTCCGGTCCCGTTGACCGGCCGGGGCTGGCGGACGCGGCAGACGCCGCCGCCCCCCGATTCGCCTCTTCCTGCGCCTGCTGACGCTGCCGGACACGCTTGAACCCCTGCACCAGTTCATCCACCAGGCCGGCTTTGTCACCGGCCAGATTGCGCCAACGTTCCGCCACCAGCTCCGCCAACTGATGCAATTGTTCCAGCTCAGCCCCGGACGCGCTCTCCGCCATGCGGGGTTGCGCGCTTTCGAAACGCCGGAGGATCTGAATCATCAATCGCTGCTTCTGTACCGGGCTGGCCGGCCAGGCCACCACCCAATACTGTTCCAGCCAGTCGTCCAGCAACATCATTGCCGTCGCCAACGGCGTCGCTTTCGCCGGGTGTTGCAGACAGCGCAGCAGCTGCACCAGAACCCGCATATCCTTGGTTCGGCTTTCCAGCAGTGTCAGGCAATAACCCGCCACCGCGTTCAGGTCCACCTGGCTGTGCGCCAGCGACCCCAGTTTGACCAGATCGGTTTCCACCTTTTCCCACAGCGGATCGTCAGCCGCCACGGCCGCCCGCAGCATCTCATCAGGCAACGGCGTCAACAGGCGTTTACACCAGGGGTGTGAATGCATGCGCGTCTCCTTTACCAGCGACACTGCTGACGCAGCGGCCTTAGTGCCTCGCCCAGTCCGGCAAGCTCAATACGCAAAACGTTGCCGTCAGCGCCGCTCAGCACCAGTTCACGCTGTCCGATCCAGCGCTTTAACGCGTCAATCGCCGGTAATCCGCGCCCGGACTCCAGCAGTTGCCCACGGTTGCGAACAAACCAGCCATCCGGAACCGTGATGCCATCCAGCTGTGAGGTGACAACCTCCCCGGCCCAGGGTTGACGGAGGATTAGCCTCAGATGCGTGATATTCGCGGCGCAGCTAATCACCAGCACATTGCCGTCCGCTAACTTACGCGTCAGCGTCATATTGCCGCTGTCGGCTTCACGTTCGAGTTGGAAAGCGCCGCCTGCCGCCTTACCGTCCTGCGACGCGATCGCGCCCGAACGTTCGGCTTCGCGGCCCAGCGCGTCGTAGCAGGCCAGACGAATTTCCGGCGCCGTCTCATTACGGCACTGTTCCCACAGCGATCGCCAGGCGGGATCGGGAGTGCCCGCCGTTGCCAAAAGAAGCGGAATCATCGTCAGAAACATCAGTTCACCTCCAGTTTCTGGCATTTATGATCGAGCGTGCGTTTCGGAATGTTGAGGCTTTCCGCCACCAGCAGGCGGTTGCCCTGAAACTGCCGCAAACGGGCCTCAATAACGGCGGCCTCGTACTGCTGCGTGGCAATACGCAAATCATGAATATGTTGAAAATCGTTCTGCGTCTGCGCCGTGCCGCCCACCAGCCTGTCGCGCAGTTCCGGCGGCAACGCCGCCAGCGACAGCGGTTCCCCGTCCGGCGTATGTGCGCAGGCGACCTCCAGCAGATTTCGCAGTTCCCGCACATTGCCGGGAAAGTCATACCCCACCAGTTGCCTGAGGAAAGTACGATTAAGGGGGCCGATATGTTTCTGGCGCTGATGGGCAAACTGAACGATGAAATGTTCACACAGCAGGCGAATATCATCCGGGCGCTCGCGCAGTGGCGCCACCTGCAACAGACACTGGCAGAGACGATGGTAGAGATCCTGACGGAATACGCCTTCGGAAACCTGTTGCTCCAACGGTTGGTGAGTGGCCGCAATCAGCCGGAAGTCAGAATGGCTTTCCTTGTCCGCGCCGAGCGGGCGGAAGCTATGGGTTTCCAGTACCCGCAGCAGCTTGGCCTGCATCGACTGCGGCATGTCACCGACTTCATCCAGAAACAAGGTGCCGCCATTGGCCTGTTCCACCAGCCCAACCTTATTACCTTGGGCACCGGAAAACGCCCCTTTCCGATAGCCAAACAGTTCGCTTTCAATCAGATTCTCGGGGATCGCGGCACAGTTGATTGCAACGAACGGTTTGTCGGCGCAATCCGAACACTGGTGCAACAGGCGCGCCACCACATCTTTACCGGAGCCGGTTTCCCCCTGGATCAGTACCGAAAGGCGATGATTTGCCGCCTGATAAATCTGCTGATGCAGTTCTTTCACCACCGCAGACTGGCCTATCAGCGTGTTTTCCACCCGCTTTTCCCGTTCGCGCCGATGCGCGCCTTCATCCTTGATCTGACGTAGCGAATGTCTCAGCGCCATCTGTTCCCGCTGCGTGAACACCAGTTCACGCAAGAGCGCCAACTGGCGACAGAACACCTGCCCCAGACGCCCGCAATTCCCGCTGCGATGCAGCGCCTGCAACCGTTCCGGCGTATCCAGCAGCGCCAATACCGCCAGTGGCTTGCCGCTGTCCGACAACAGCGGCTGCGCATGCAGTCCGCAGGACGAACCGGCGGAGAACAGTATCTGGCGAAATTCACGGTGCTCAATCCGGGCGCCGCCATAAAGAGAATCCCAGGTGCGCGCCTGATTTTTATGCAGCGTGAAGGACAGCGGGTGGCTGAAATCATCCACCCCCAACATCAGCGAAACCGGCGTGTTATGTATCCGTCCATTGCAGGTCAACTGCCTGCCGCTGACATCCACCATCCCCAGAAGCATCCCCTGCGGTTGCCAGATTGCCTGTATCGTGTCCAACAGCCAGTCGCACAGGCCGGATTCATCACGCTGCCGGGTGAGCGCAAGCGCCAGCTCGAGGGCTTGTTGCATACTCAGCCCTCCACCTCGGTCTGGAACTGGCCTTCTTCGACGCGGAAATGAATACGGCTGACCGGCTGCCCCGACGACATACGCTGCAACAGTTGCAGCGATACTGGCGGCAGCAGCGCGCCGTCAATCACCGATTCCAGCATACGCGCCCCGTTTTCACTACGGTTGGCCAACCGCAGAATTTCTTCCGGCACCGTATCCTCGATAATGACCTCGGCGCCAAAGCGCTGTTGCAACAGCGAAATCAGGCGCGCCAGCTTGCCCTGAACAATCTCGACCATCGTGGCGTGATCCAGCGCCAGATAAGGAATCACCTCCATACGAGCCAGCAACGCTGGCTTAAAGAACGCCGCCAGTTCGGGATAGAGCGCATCCAGTAACGCATCCTGCTGCCCGGCATAGTTAACAATCGTCTGGAATCCAAGGTTGGAGGTAAGGAAAAACACCACGTTGCGGCAGTCGATCACCCGGCCTTCGCCATCGGCCAGTTCGCCTTTATCGAACGCCTGATAAAACAGGTTGAGCACATCCGGATGGGCTTTCTCTACTTCATCCAGCAACACCACCGAATAGGGTTTCTGGCGAATCGCCTCGGTCAACACGCCCCCTTCGCCAAACCCGACGTAGCCCGGCGGCGAACCAATCAGACGCGATACCGTATGTTTCTCCTGATATTCCGACATATTGATGGTGGTCAGGTAGTTACGTCCGCCAAACATCAGGTCGGCGATCTGGACGACGGTTTCCGTTTTACCGACGCCGCTCGGCCCCACCAGCAGGAAAGCGCCCAGCGGACGACCGGGACGACGCAGATCCGCGCGCGCTGTCAGCAGGTGTTTATGCAGATGGGCAATCGCCAGCGTCTGGCCTTTGATCGTTTCGCCAAGGTAGGACGGCAGATGCGTGACGACATCCATTTCTCCTTGCGAAATGCGGTTAAGCGGTACGCCCGTCCACTCGGCAATCACCGCCGCAATCTGGGTTTTATCCACGTGGGGAGAAACCCGCACCGAAGAGGTCTGCAACGCCTCCAGCTCGCGCTCACAGGCGGCCAACTCCGCGGCCGCGGCATCGGTATCGAAGTCGTCAGGCTGTTCGTCATCCAGCAGAGCGGTGCGCAGTTCAATAACGCGCTGTACCTGTATTTTCTGCTGTTGCCAGTCCGCCTCCAGCTGCGCCAATTCGGCCGCGCCCGCCTCACGGTCGTCGCGCAGCGCTGCCAGTCTGTCCGCTGTCTCGCCTAAGCCAATGCGCCCCTGACGCTCAAGTTGGGTAATTTCCATTTCCTGTTGACGCAAGCGCGTCTGCAACTGGCTGACGGCACGCGGCGGCGTTGTCAGGTTGATCGCTACGCGGGCGCTGGCGGTATCCAGCACATCGATAGCCTTATCGGGCAGTTGACGGCCGGAAATATAGCGGGCGGACAGATGAGCCGCCGCCTGAAGCGCGTCTTCATCGATCAGGACGCCGTGCGCTTTTTCATAAATACCGCGCAGCCCGCGCAGGATTACGGTCGCTTCTTCCGCGTTCGGCTCCCCCACTTTCACCAGTTGGAAGCGACGGGAAAGCGCCGCGTCTTTCTCGACGTATTTTTTGTATTCGCTCCAGGTCGTGGCGGCAATCGTGCGTAGTTCACCGCGCGCCAGAGCGGGCTTGAGCAAGTTGGAGACGTCCAGCCCGCCCGCCTGATTCCCTGCCCCGATCAAGGTATGCGCTTCATCGATAAACAGAATGACGGGGCGCGGCGCGGTTTTCACTTCCTGCATCACGCCTTTAAAACGTTTTTCAAACTCGCCTTTAACCGATGCGCCAGCCTGCATCGCGCCCAAATCCAGCGTCAGCAGCTCCACGTCACGCAGTCTTTCCGGCACCAGCCCCGCGATGATACGCAACGCCAGCCCTTCGATCAGCGCACTTTTACCGACGCCGGCCTCGCCGACCACAATCGGGTTGTTTTTACGACGACGGGAGAGAATATCGATCATCAAATCGATTTCACGATCGCGGCACAGCACCGGGTCCAACTGCCCCTGACGGGCGGCTTCGGTCACGTTCTGAGTATAGCGGGATAGCTGTGTGGCCGCGGCCGCCGTCTGTTCCGGCATCGTCGCCGATGTCGGCGCCACCTCGGTTTCAACCGAATCTTTCACCCATTCATCAAACTGCTGACGCAGCAGTTCACGGTTAATTTGCGCCAGCGGGCGGGATGCCGGGCCCGACAAATAACGATTCGGCGTCATCAGCAATACCAGCAACAGCACGCCGCTGCGCAAGTGCGCGTGCTGGAATTCGGCGGAAGCCAGCAGCCAGCTATCCTGTAACCATTCCAGCAACAGCGGGGAAAATGAAGGGTAGCCGGCATCAAACCCTTTATCGACAGAAGAAGGCTGGAGAAGCGAGGACAGTTCGTCGGCATCGACACCGGCGCGTTTGAAGATCTGGCGCACATCGCAGAGCGGCGTTTCCAGCATTTTCATCAACAGGTGTTCAATGCGGATTTCCGCGCCCTGATGCTGGATACAGAGTACCGCCGCCTCTTCCAGCATATGGCGGCACACGGGGTTGAGTCGTTCAACCAGCGTCGGCAGTTCAATTCGAATCACGGAATAGCTCCTGTTATTGTAATAATTCTCCCAGTTGACGCAGCACGTCCTGGGTTTGATGAGTTAGCTGGTAGCGGTACAGGCCGAATACCGCAGCCAGTACCGCGCACATGCCGATAAACAGGGTTTTCAGCGACAGCTGTCTGCGCAGTTGATAGCGCGACGCCTGCTGTCCCAGATTGAGGTGGAATACCGTCGGTGAATTGGCGGGTTCAGGACGTAACGTGTCGTGAAGCTTACGCACAACGCGGTCAAGCTCTTCACGACCTTGCGTCATAACCCGATAGCGCCCTTCAAAACCCAGGCAGAGGCAGAGATAGATGAACTCCAGAATGTCACGGTAGCGCGCCGGCTCGTCCAGCAGTTTCTCCAGCAGAACAAAGACTTTTTCCCCGCCCCAGGTTTCATTGTGAAAACGGGTGAGCAGCGAATGGGCGGACCACATGCTTTGTCCGCCCCACTCCCGGCCCATAACGGCTTCATCAATGAACGTGCACAGGATGTAGCGGAACGACAGGATCACGCCGTTTTCATAACCGTGAGAATGCAGTTCCTGCTCGATGGCCTGAATTTCAGACACCACGCGCTGATAAAGATCCGCGACACCGTCGTACGCAGACAGTTGGCGTACCCGCTCCACCATTCCCAACAGCGGCGTGACCGCATCAATCATCGGATTAATGCTCTGTCCGCGCAGGCGGAACCAGTAATCGGAATCCATATCCAGTTGACGGGCGTGGTCATAAAGCAGGTCGCCCAGTTGCTCGTTTTTAATGACGTCGATGCTCATCTCTTCCTCTCATTACGACTGGCTGCGGATGGCCCAGAGCTGCATATCCAGTTCCGGGAATTCGCCAGCGATATGGAACGCCAACGTGTTGCCGGAAACCAGCACCTGCCAGGAGGGGCTTTGTCTGTCCAACTGGAAATAGCTATAGCCCGCGTGGTAAGGCAGCTGACGCGGTGCGACAGGTAGCGGCAGCAGCGGTACGCCGGGCAATTGCAGGCTGATCAGTTCACGG
Source organism: Brenneria roseae subsp. roseae (assembly GCF_003115845.1). GTDB lineage: Bacteria > Pseudomonadota > Gammaproteobacteria > Enterobacterales > Enterobacteriaceae > Brenneria > Brenneria roseae. The sequence continues at coordinate 34,608 of NZ_KZ819029.1, forward strand.
ATCTTCTCGCTGGAGGCAATCTTGGTTTGTTGCAGCAGTTGCTTACGCAGGTGCTCCTGCGGCATACGCGCCCGTACCGCCAGCACAAACTCGGCGCTGGTCATCAGTTCCGCATCGCCAACCATTGCCACCGTCACGCCATACGGCTGTTTCTTCAGTTGGATAGAGACGGCGCGCGGCGACAGCACCGTGCTCAACGCCTGACGAAGCGCAATCATCAGCGGCTCGAAGCTGGCCTGCTGATGTTCGTGGCGATAGGCGGGAAACTCCGGCGGCAGACGCGACTCATCGGTAAACGTCATCAGTTCGCCACACAGTTCCACCAGCGTTTCGTGCAACCGCTCTGGATGCAGCGTGCCAAGGCGCGCCAGATGCGACAGCCTGGGCTGAGCGCGGTTGAGCAGTTGCAGCATCATGAATTCCGCCACATCCGCCACGCCTTGCTGGCCCGGCGCGGCAATACGCTGCGCCAGACTGCGCGCCCGTTCAGCGACCAACCCGGCTGATTCGCCCAAAAAGCGTTTCAGGGCTGGAATGGCGGTGACGCTGATGCTGCACGGCATAAAGTTGGGGTCCAGCACCAGCCCGCCGTCAGGCCGTTTATCCAAAATATTGGCAATCGCCAGCGAGGCGTAGGCGCTGCGATCGTCGCGATCGAGCATCAGACGCAGGCTGACTTTCCCTACCTCCAGAGAAACGATATCGCCGTTGTCGCTGTGCAGATCGCGTACATCATGGCGATGCGATTGCAGACGACTGGCGATGCCTTGCCCCGGTTGACCGATTTCGCTCACGCCATTCACCGCCAGCGGCAGCGCCAGGTACACCTTTTGATTCGCCAGTGCGACATCGGTGATCTCCAGCGGCATCGGGAGCGCGTCATCACCGGGGATATTGAAAACCGTGCCATCCGGCATGACGCCGCTGGCGTTCACCAGCGCGATACGCCCGAAGTTCAGGTACTCCTCATTGATGGTCAGCGATTGCAAACCATAAAAATAGTCACTGAGCGCGCTGAGGCGCGCGTGCAGCGCAAAGTCCGTGTGTCTTTGCTGCTGTTGGAAATGCTGCGGTTTGATAAACAGACCTTCCCGCCAGATAACCCGATTCCGACTCGACATAATTATTCTTCTTCTTGGTCTTTTTTAATTTCGACTTCATCCCGGCGCAGGTGCACGAGGATCTGATACGTTCGCCCGGTGTTTTTCAGCTTGATAACCTTACGCCACTCCGCGCTTTCCGGGTCGGCGTAACGGGCAACCACCCCGATGTAGTGAACCTTTTCATCCAGCGCCGACGGCGGCAGATATTTGAACTGCCCCGGCAACAGCGTGTAGTCCTGATGATCGACGTAGTTCTTGGCCAGCGCTTTCTCTATATCCGTCGTGATCTGGTCATAGTCGGTCGCCAACAGGCGGGAATCTTCCGCCAGCAGAACCAGCTGGAATTCGATGGGAGCCGCCTCGCCGCTCTCGTTCGGATTGACGTCCGGCTCTGCCAGCAGGCTGAATCCCACCGTGGAAGGCTGATGCTCGTTACTGCCGACCTGAATATCCGGATTGGCGGCGACCTGCGCCATCTTGCCCAGCGTGGTACAGCCCGACAGCAGCACGATCAGAGAGCATAAACACAGTGCCCGGAGCATTATTTTTGCTCCTGCTGCTGACGCACGGCCCGGTCATACGCCTGCGCATAAACCTGATGGAACAGTTTCTGAAACCCCTGTTGACGCGGCGAAGTCAGTTCGCGGTAGTAGTGCTGATACATTTGCCATGCCCAGCCATCGTCGGCGATCTGTTGCTCGCCGCTGCGGCGGTAATGCTCAAACCGGTTAAGCAGCGCGGCCGGGGAAAACGCCTGAAGAATGCTTTCCAGCGCAATGGCGATCGCCTGCTGATTGGCCAGATGATGCACCCGCACATTATTCAATACCTCAGCAATGGCGGAGGGCGCGGAGAGGTGAACCGGGCTTTTCCCGTCAGCAAACAGCAACGGCAGCGTATCCGCATAGTCCAGCCCCAGACGGAGCGGGTTATCCTCAATCGGACGCAGGTGCGTATCCGCCAGCGCGGCCTGTCCGGCCTGCAACGCCAGCAGGCCTTCGATCATCGCCCGCAGGCTTTTCCCCATCTCTTCCAGCGTGTCGCGCAAACGCGCCTCATCGTCAACCTGAAGAGAAAGCCCTAACCCGCGCAGCAAAGGCGCCAGCGCGCTGCCGTCGATGTATCCTTCCAACCCGTCTACCGCATGCGTGTTATTAATGGTCGGTAATTCCACAAATTTCTGATCCATGGTGTCCTCAACAGCAGAAAAAGAAGAAAGAGAGGTCGACAGCGATTCGCCTGCGCGCTCGCCGTCCGATGTCAGCAGTGCCTGGCTCTGTTCCCGCTGTAGCGCCAACAGCGGATCGTTGAACACATCGGTAGCGGCTTCGCTATCAGCGGGCTGTCCGGTTTTCTCTTCGCGTAACCATCCCCCCAGCACATCCTCCGTGCGCTGGCCTAATACCTGATCGATATCCTGTTCCGTCGTAGGATCGCCGAGATAGACCCCCAGCCGGAAAGGGCCGATCACCAGTTCGTCACCGTGCGAAAGAATGACCTTGCGATCCCGCCCGATCGGGGACAGCGAGCCGTTGATGAAAGACTGTCCGCTCAGATCGCACAGGCTGAAATGACCGTCGACCACTTCGATTCGCGCATGTTCCGGCAGTACGGCGCCAAGGCGATCCCGCAGTTGCCACTGGTCTTTTTCCGATGCCCCCAGCGTACCGCCGCGGAGATCAAACTGATGCTGCACCTGAGAGTTGATATCCAGCTGTTCGCTATTGAGAACAACTAACGTGAGTGTATGGATTACGTTCACATTTACTCCTGCACACAAATGGTCACATAGGGGTCGGCGGGCGGCTGCCCGAGAAAACTGCTCCATCCCAGCCGGCAGCTTTGTTCATTTCCCAGACTCAGTCCTTTGGCTTCGCCTTCGGCGAAGCCAAGACGCAGATCCCAGGCAAGCTGATCGCGCAGAATGAAAGAGACGAAACGCACCAGCGGCTGGAAGTGCTCGCCGTTGGGCAAAAAGCTGAGAAAACGGCTAAAGCTGAGATTGCCGACCCTCAGCAGAAATTTACCGGCGCAGTCATTCACCTTGTCGCCGATGACAAAATCGCCGCCTAACATCATGTTGGCTTTGCCCAGCCGGTTCTGCTGTCCTTCGTGAATCGGCACCCGACGGCGCTGCCAGGCCATGACCTCAACGTCATCCAGGTCGAAACAGTGGATCACCAGTCCCGCCACCACTTCCGGGGAACGGCTGGGGCTGGCTAGCAATCCCGCGTAGGAGAGCATCTTGGCGCGGTTAACCGGCAGGCTGTCGCGCACGGCGTCATTTCCCAACCCCACGAGCGCGAACATCAGCCGGGAGAAACCATCCTCGCCGTCATTCTGGAAACGGACGTGATAGCGATACTTACGCCATGCGCGGTGGAGTAGCGTCAGTAAGCGGTGATGGAAGAAATCAAGAAACACGCCCAGCTTCTGTTCGCCTTGCGCGTATTCCCAGGCCAGCTCCTCAAGGTAATAGCCGGGCATTGGCGACTGGCTGCCGTGCAGCCCGAGAAAAGCGACCTCCAGCTCCTGTCTTCCCTCTTCGTCGCACCCCACCTGCAAGATATCGCTGGGGTGAAAGCCAATTGAGGCGGTGGACCGGAAACGCAGCCGCTCCTGTTCAGGGCGAAAATCCAGCTCCTGTTCCAGATCCACGCCTTCCAGCTGGTTAAGCAGCTCCACCAGCTGGAAAAAGTTAAAGCGTGATACATCCTGGCGGAACGTCACATCAGTGAGTGCTGACCTATCTGTACCGGCCATCGGTAGCGCTCCTTGTTATCGATGTTGACCACCTCCAGCAGGTGGAAGGCGTTGACGCTGGCATACAGCGAGAAAAAATGCGCCAGCACGGTGCTAAACAAATACAGTTCCCCTTCACTGGAGAACGCAGACTGCCGCACCGACAGGACTGATTTCAGACCGCGAACCGGCATGCCTTGCACCAACCGGTCAATCGGTGTTGTTTCGATAGATTCAATCCCCGCCAGCCGCTTGCGCGACGCCTGTTCAGCCTGCTTATCGTGCAGCGCGGGGAAATCGTAGGTACGCAGAATCTGTACCAGTGCGTCACGACGCAGTAGCGACACGTAGTTCAATGACAGGTTGGAAATCAGCGTCCAGTGCAGGCTGCCGTCCATTGCCGGACGCAGCGGCCGGGTCGGGCGCATCAGATTACGGAACGTGGCGAAAGACGGCGAACTGCCCGTTGGCACACAGATCGATCCCACAGGAAGCTGCGCGGCACGGGAGCGGTTGGTGCAGGTCAGGCTCACCGAGATGGACTCATCCAGATCGATCGCTTCCCGCTCGTCGCCACGCACAAACGAAAGCAGGTGCTCAAAGCCGTTGCCGTTGACGGCTTCCCGCACCCGAATACGGTAATAGAGCGCCAGCCTGCCTTTCGCCCGTTCGATCTGATGCTGAAAACTTTCAAACGGCTGATAAACGCGCGGAATACCGCGCGAGCGGCCGGCATGTCCTTCGACCCAACCCTCGACCTTATCCACAGAAAAAATTTCAAAACTATCGGCATTGCGATAGCTGGCTTTCAGCGGATAATCCGTCTGGCGTCCGCTGAGATTGATAGGTTCGCTATCATGCTGAAACAGATTAATCGCCGGCACGCAGTTGAGCATGAATGAATCCGGCCGGATCTTCAGATCCGCAGGCAGCGGGCGATCAAAACAGAAATGGAGACGGAACGCGGTTACCGTCAGCGGCAGATCCGGCCATAGTGCGCCAGCGAGTTGGAAAAACAGGAAACTTTCCGGAAAACAAAAATATTCCTGCAAAATGCGATAACCGGAGTAAACATTGCCGGGATACGGCAAGAGCGCATCTTCCCGCTCAAAACCGACCGTTTTCAGCACGCTGGCTTCCTGACGGAAACGTTTACCCTCAATTTCCAGCTCGATGTGCGACAGCTGACTGGCGATCCAGAAATAAAGTTCGTAGGCCGTGTACGTATCGCCGCCAAGATAAAAGCGCAGTTTATCAAGTTGCAGGGAGCCTAATGACAGCGGACCGTGCAGTCCGATATCCAACGTAATCGTCGAAAGATCGTTGCCGCTTTGTACGTTAATCTGATGAATATCCGCCGGGTAGATCCAGGCATCGTGACAGGTCTGAAAATGGCAAACCACATCGTCAACCGGCAGGCTATCGAGCTCGCAACCACGTTCGACAAACGCGGGCTGAGCAATCGCGCCGGGGAGTACCGAAAACTGCATAATGGTCATGCTCGGTACCGGACGCAGATAATTCGGCCACAGCATGCCCAGCAGGCCGTGTGTCAGTTCCGGAAACTCATCCTCGATCTTCGCCCGCAGGCTCCCCGTCAGAAAGGCGAACCCTTCCAGCAGCCGCTCGACATCCGGATCCGTGGTCTGTTCTGACAAAAATCGGGTAAGCTCAGGGTGCGCCTTGGCGAATTCACGCCCTTGCAGGCGCAGATAGGTCAGCTCATCCCTGAAAAAATGTTCCAGTGACATAATCAGATCATTCTGTAGTGGCGGTGGCTATCCATGTGAATATTAAAAGAGGTGACCTGTTCCAGTTCTTCCAGCCTGACATGGGCGGTGACCTGAAACGACATCTCCATCGGATTAGACAAATAGTCCGACGCAGTAACTTCCACATGAACAATTCGAGGTTCAAAGCGACAGATACACTGCCGGATCGCCTCCCGGATTTTCCCCCGGATATCCGCACCGCCTTGCGTCGCGTCATTAAAATCAATCACGCCAAGCTCAGGTGCGCTGCGACAATTTCCAGGCCGGGTGTTGAGCACATTGTCCAGTTGACGCTTCACGGACTCGATCAGTGCCTCAACATCCTTTTCAGGGGAAGAGCGCTTCTCCTCCCCCCGGATACGATCGAACAGACTTGCCGCATTTCCCCTTTCCCAGGCAGAAAGAGACGGCATGAGTCTTATTCCTTATCCAAACGCCCTACCAGCGACAGTTCAAAGTTTGCCCCCATGTACTTGAAGTGCGGGCGCACTGACATGGTGACCTGATACCAACCTGGCTCGCCTTCCACATCCAGCACTTTAATTTGCGCAGCACGCAGAGGACGACGGCTACGCACATCCGCCGGCGGATTTTCCTGATCGGCAATGTACTGTTTAATCCAGGTATTCAACTCACGCTCAAGATCCTGACGCTCTTTCCACGCGCCAATCTGCTCACGTTGCAACACCTTGATGTAGTGAGCCAGACGGTTGATGATGAACATGTACGGCAGTTGAGTTCCCAGCTTGTAGTTGGTTTCCGCCTCTTTTCCCTCTTTGGTGTTCGGAAACACTTTGGGCTTCTGCACTGAGTTGGCAGAGAAGAAGGCGGCATTGTCACTGTCTTTACGCATCGTCAACGTGATAAAGCCTTCTTCGGCCATTTCATATTCACGACGATCGGTAATCAGCACTTCCGTCGGGATCTTGGCCTGAAGTTGCCCCATGGCTTCATAAACATGCACAGGCAAATCCGTGATTGCGCCGCCGCTTTGCGGGCCGATAATGTTCGGACACCAGCGGTATTTGGCGAAGCTGTCCGTCAACGCCGACCCCATCAGATAGGCGGTGTTTCCCCACAGATAATGCTCATGATTGGAACTGATATCTTCTTTGTAATTAAAGCCTTTAATCGGATTTTCAACCGGGTCATAAGGCAGGCGCGCCAAAAACCGCGGCGCAGTCAGCCCCAGATAACGGGCATCGCCAGACTCACGCAGCGAACGCCATTTGGTATAGGCCGGGCCTTCAAAAACTGATTTCAGATCCTTGATGGAGGGCAGATCGGTGAAGCTATCGACGCCGAAAAAGGTTGGCGCAACGGAAGAAATAAACGGCGCGTGGGCCATGGCGCCAACCGCGCTGACATACTGCATCAGTTTGATATCCGGCGAACTTTGCGTCATGGCATAATCACCGATTACGCCACCGATTGGCTGGCCGCCGAATTGGCCGTAGCCGCTGGAGTAAACGTGTTTATAGAAACCGGACTGCGTGATTTCCGGTGCAAACTCAAAATCTTCCAACAGTTCTTCTTTGGTCGCGTGCAACACCAGCAGTTTGATGTTTTCACGAAAATCGGTGCGGTCGACCAGCAGTTTTAACGAACGCCAGGAAGACTCCAGATCCTGGAGTTCTTTCGCATGCAGAATCATGTCGACCTGCTTGCTGAGTTTCTTGTCCAGTTCGACGATCATGCTGTCGACCAGCGCTTTATTCACCGGTTCCGCCGCATTGCCACTGTCAAGGATGTTGGCAACCAGCGCGGCAATACCCTGCTTGGCAACGCTATACCCTTCATCAACCGGCGTAATACGCGCCTGAGCCATAATTTCATCAAGCAGCGAACCAGAGGCGCTGGTCGCCCCTGCCTGGGCCTGTTCTTCAACTATTGACATATTCGTTTCCCTATCTCGTCAATAAACATCACTTATTCGGCGGGTTTTACCAGATCCAACTCTTTAAGCAGTTGCTCTCTGGCTTCTTCGCTGGACAACAGGTCCTGCAAACGATTACGGAAGGAGGGGATATTGCCGAGGGGCCCTTTCAGGGCAACCAGCGCTTCGCGTAGCTCCAGCAATTTACGCAATTCGGGGACTTGCTGGGCAACGCGATCGGGGGAGAAATCATTCAGAGAAGAAATACTCAGTTTCACCGGCAGATCGTCCTGAGAGTCCTCTTCAAGACGGTTCGGGACACTGAAATTCAGTTCCAGATTTGCCTCTTTCATCACCGAGGTAAAATTGTTCTTATCGATCGATACCGTCTGGCGTTCCTCGATCGGAGTTTCCTCTGTGCGCCCCTTCATATTTCCCACAACCATCAACGTCAACGGCAATTCTATTTCTGCCTGCTGACCACCAGTGGCCGGGACATATTTGATATTAATACGTTCCTTTGGTGCGACAGATGCACCGTCAGTTCCATTTGCCATATGTCTATACCAACGTAAGGGCACTCGGGCCCGGGGAAGTAAAAGTCGACTCCTGCCAAATACCCGCCATAATCCATAAAATGGCCGGCTATCCGACAAGCAAATAGGCTATTTGCTTTTCGACCCGCGAGATGAAATAAATAAAAACCGCATTAACAAAGAAAGAAAAAAAATCATATTCGAAATGTGAATGTATGACTTTAACGGCGAAAAAATCGCCTTCCAAAGTCTTTCAATACATTTATTTTCCGGGATTGGATCATACACACAACACAAATCAGCGGTCAACGCCTATATAGAAGAGCATGTAAAAAGAACAGTTAATTAATTAAATCATCTAAAAACAATAAGTTAAAAAAACAACTTCTACAGAATCAATTGAAAAAACCGGTAAAAACCACAAATAATCATTCAGTTTCAATTAAAGGAAAAACGATATGTTTTATGCCTTTTAATTTCATTGGGAATGAAATAGTTAATTATCTAATTAAAATCAGAATCAAAAACCATGATTAAATTTAATTTATCATAACGATTTCATCCTATTTTTTTACTTTACACAGAACAATTCACTGCGTCATAAATAAAATAACCTTACCCATAAAATGCAAATATTAGATAGTTTGGCAATTATTTAACTCTTAATTAAAATTACCAGATTTTTATTCTACGAAAGGTCATAAAACCATCGAATAGTAAAGAGTAATGACATTGATTTTCTCGCTACACTTAACGGCAAGAACAGAGGCGTATTTTCATGAACAGGATCGCAGCTGCGGCCCTGTTCGTCTGTCTCGTTCTTCACCCCGCGTTCGTTAATGAAGCACCAGCGGCATCCATAGCAGACCGGTCGCAATCAGCAGCAGTAAAAAGGCGCCGCCGAAAATCGCGCCCAGCCGCCAGTAATCGGCGGTCGGTAAATAAGCTCAGCAGCGGAATCTCAGGTAACGCCAGCGCGGCGGCAATCATCATGGGCGCCGAGGCAGGGACGCTTTACCGCTGAATATCCGCCTGAGGAAACTGCGCGCCAGCCTGGGAAAACCGTTCACCCCGGGATTCCGGCCGTTCTCCTGATTGGCCAGAACCCGGTCAACGGAGCAACAAGAAATCAGCAGGCCTTGCGCGATACGTGTTCTGCGGCAGCCAGGTTGGCATCAGCCACTGACTGCGCCAAGCTCCGCCCCTGCAACAAAGAGGTACACAGCATCCCCATAAAGCAATCTCCGGCGCCATGAGTGCTAACCAACTCAATTTTCTTCGCCGGCAAGGATTGGCTGGATTGCCCGGTTTCACAAAACGCAACCCCATGTTCGCCAGCGGTGACCACCACCGCCGGATAGGTACGACTCAGGATCTCCGCCGCGGAGCAGGCATCTTGCAAATTCAGGACCGCGACACCGCTGAGGTCCCGAGCCTCTATCGCGTTAACCACCAGTAAATTGACACACGATTGCATTGACGCGCCGAGTTTACGTGCAGGCGCCGCATTGAGGCATACGGTAACGCCCCGCCGCTTGGCTTGCGTTGCCGCTTGCAGGTTAGCCGCTTCCGGTATTTCATTTTGTAGCAGCAACATGTTTACCTGCCGCCACAGGTTATCATCGCTAAACTGCTGAGGTTCAATATGGTTGTTGGCATTGGAGACGACCACGGCGCCGTAGTCGCCTTGCGCGTCCATCAGCGCCACGCTGATGCCGGAGGGAACCGCGTCCGTCACCGCGACATAACGGGTATCAATGCCATGCTCGTTCAGCACCGCACGTAAAAAATGCCCTTGATCATCCGCGCCAACCACGCCGGCAAAACTCACCCGCGCTCCCGCCCTGGCCGCTGACACCGCCTGATTGCCGCCTTTACCGCCAAATTTATATGAACAGTTGCTGCCGATAACCGTTTCGCCTTTTTCCGGACGATGATCCGCCTGAATCATGATGTCGTAATGGAGGCTGCCAGTGACTAAAATTTTACCCATGCTAGTATTCTCGTAGGTTCTGGACCGCCTGCTGGGTTTTCATCAGATTCTTTTCCGCTGTTTTCAGATCTTTTTGCGCAATCGCCACAAACAATGCATCCAGTATATTTAACTGAGCAATACGTGACGCGGCATTTTCCCCAAGCAAATGCGATCCCTGAGAGGTTGAATTGAGAACCACATGCGCATTACGCGCAATAGGCGACTCGGCATAATTGGTGATGGCAATCACTTTGGTGCCATTGCGCGCAGCGAGTTTGATGGGATCATTCACTGCCCGGGTAGCACCGGAATGGCTAATAGCGACTACCGCATCATCATCCGATAAGACCGCTGCTGACATCAGCATAATATGGGCATCATCGTAGACCGTCGTTTTTATCCCGATTTTAAGGAGCTTGTGCGACAGGTCCCGGGCGACGGTCGCGGAACCGCCGACTGCATATAAATCGATGTGTCTGGCTTTAAAAAGAATATCAGCAGCACGGTTAAATTCAGAAATATCAATAATAGACCGGGTTTCTTCTATGGCCTGTATTGACGTTCTGAAAACCTTTTCAAGTAATTTCTCCGACGAGTCATCCGGCTCAATTTCAGCATGAAGGTTTGCCACTTCAGAATAGTTGTAATAAATCAAACTACTTCTGAAATCCCGAAAACCAGAAAAATTAAGTTTTTTAGCCAACTTTACGACCATTGCCTCAGAAACATTATTTTCCAGCGCAATTTCTTTTAATGAAGTCTGCTCGGAAAAATCCGTTTTGGACGTAATAGAATCGACAACTTTCCTTTCCAGTGGCGTCAGGTGTGGCAATCTCATGCGAATTTTTGCGCCTATTGCTCGCGGATCTTGATTCATTACTTGCCTCGCGTCGCTCTGTCAATCAACATCGCTATGATAATAATAAGGCCAGTAGCAAGCAATTGATAAAACGCCTGAATATTCAGAAGTGTCAATCCGTTACGCAAGGATCCCAAAATAACGGCGCCAATCAGGGTGCCAATCACACTGCCTTTTCCCCCCATTAAAGAAGCCCCGCCAATAGCGGCCGCGGCGATGGCATCCAGTTCCCATAAATTGCCCATGGTCGGCTCGGCGGCGCCCAGCCGGCCAATCAGAATAAGAGAAGCCAGAGACGCTAACATGCCTGAAATAACAAATACGGTGACTTTGGTTCTTTTTACTGGCACGCCAGCGACGCGCGCAGCTTCTTCATTACCACCAACGGCGAGAATGTATTCTCCCAGCGGGGTCTTATTCATTACGACCCAGAGGACCAGCGCAATAGTAATCACAATGACAATCGGGATCGGAACACCGAATAACCCGCTGTTGATAATATTGCGAAACTCCATCGGTATGCCAAATATAGGATTGCCATTGGTAAAAATCAGCGCCAGCGCCCGAAACAGCGATAAACCGCCCAACGTGACGATAAAGGGCTGTAATCCGGCATACGCCACCAGCGTGCCGCTGAATACGCCGCAGAGCGCACCGACACCCAGAGTCGCCATTACGGCAAGAGGAACGGGAACGCCAGATACCATCAGCGTCGCCCCCAGCACCGCCGATAATGCCGCCGTCGGTCCGACAGAAAGATCAATACCGCCGGAAATAATGACCAGCGTCATCCCGAGGGCAATAATGCCGTTAATCGACGACTGTTGTAATATGTTCAACAGATTAGGGACGGTCATAAATACCGGAGAGAGAAAAGAAAACGTGACCACAATAATTAATAAACCAATAAGCGTCCCGGCATCACGCACATTGAACTTAAATAACGCAGAAAGCGGCATTTTCGACTGAGCATTATCTTGAGTCATCATAATAATGGCCTTAAAAAATATTTGTAGGTGACAGATCCTGTTTTTTAATCCAGATCGCTTATCGCATAGCGCGCGATATTTTCCTCAGTGATATCATCGCCTTTTAGTTCCCGGGTAATTTTTCCCTCACGCATAACCAGCACTCTGTCTGAGATACGAATAATTTCCGGCATTTCAGAGGAAACCACGACAATGGCTTTCCCCTGTTGCGCCAGTTTTTCTATCAAATTATAAATTTCAGATTTGGCGCCAATATCAATTCCCCGGGTCGGTTCATCAAAAAGAAAAACTTTATTATCTGCCGCAACCCAGCGGCCAATAATAACTTTCTGCTGATTGCCGCCGCTTAATGTCCCCACCGGTTTTTCAATATTCAGCGGACGCAGCCTCAGTTCGGTCATGACATCCAGCGCGATCTGATTAAGCTTTATTTTTTTAATTAGTCCGTAACGGGTAAATTTCCCCATGGAAGGCAGCGCTAAATTCATTTTTACCGCTCGCTCTTTAATAATGCCCTCTTTTTTACGATCCTCCGGAACCAGCCCGATCCCCGCGCGGATAGCGGCGCTGACATTGTGATTTTTAACCGCCACGCCCTCAACCAGGATATTGCCGCTGGTTTTGGCATCAATACCGGCGATCAGCTTCAGCAATTCGGTGCGTCCTGCTCCCACCAGGCCGGCAATGCCAAGCACTTCCCCGGCTTTTACGCTGAAGCTGGCCGAACGCACGGCGCCATCGCGTCCCAGGTCTTCGACGCGCAACACTTCCCGATCGGAGGCAAAGGACTGATGCCGCACTTTTTCAATCTTGCGCCCCACCATTTTGGTAACGATGGTCTCTTCCGTTTCGTCGCAGATATTCACCACGCCGACCTGTTTACCATCGCGCAGGATGGTTGCGCGATCGCAGACTTTAAAAATTTCATTTATCTTATGAGAGACATAAATCAACGATACATTCATCGATTTCAGATCGGAAATCAGCTCCGCCAACCGTTCGAACTCCGTTGGCGTCAGGCTGGATGTCGGCTCATCCATCGCAATAATTTTTGCCTCGTCAAGCAGCGCCCGGGCAATCTCCACGATCTGTTGCTGGGACACCTTTAGATTTTTGATCGGCTCATTGGGATTAATCGTCGGATCCAGACGCCGGAGTATGGACATTGCCCGGCGGTACTGCGCATTTTTATCGACAAATATCCCGTTGAATTTTGTCAATGGTCTGCCGAGAAACATATTCTGAGCGACGGAAAGTTCAGGAACATGTTGCAACTCCTGATGGATCATGGCGATACCGGCATGACGCGCGGAGAGCGGATTTTTCATCTGAATTATCTGCCCTTCCACCAGAATTTCACCGGAATCCGCAGCCCGCACGCCAGACAGGATATTCAACAGCGTCGATTTCCCGGCGCCATTTTCACCAATCAGAGCATGCACTTCGCCGTGCTTCAGCGAGAAATCCACATTCTGAACCGCAGCCACGCCGCCATAGCTTTTGTTAATACCGCGCATCGTCAAACAGTACTGTGCCATAAACTCTCCGTCGCCTGACTTAGTTATGCTGTTCCAGCAGCTGACGTAATTTCTCATTGTCTTGCACCGAGAACGCATCAGCATTGTCTTTGGTGATTAGCGCCTGCGGCGTGGACACCACGCGTGACAGTTTCTGACCGTTGATCAGGCGAATCATCACTTCCATCGCCACTTCGCCGGTCAACACGGGAAAGCTGTCCACCGTACCGGTCAGTTCGCCGCGTTTAATGGAGGCATAGGCATCGGAAATGCCATCGGTTCCGAACACCGCTACCTGGGCTGATTTCCCTACAGAGCGAACCGCTTCAACCACGCCCAGCGCCATGCCGTCATTGTTGGCGTAGAAACCCACCAAGTCAGGGTGTTGCTGCAAAACCGTGGCGGCAGCGTTGTAGGCATTTTCGCGACTCCAGTTGGCCGGGATACTGGCGACCACGTTAAATTTACCGTTTGCTTCGATGGTTTCACGGAATCCCAACGTGCGTTGCGCCGCCGCATACACGCCCGGCTGACCTTCAATCACCGCGACCTTGCCGCCCTCCGGATGCTTGTTGATAAACCAGTTCGCCACCCGGACACCGTTATCTTTCTGCACGTTCCCCACGTAATAGGCAGCATTAGGCATCACGGCATCATTCACGTTAACGACAGGAATCCCTTTGCTTTTGGCGACTTCATAGGCGGGTTGCAAATTGGCGTCGGTTTGCGGTGAGACAAGCAGACCGTTAAACCCCTGTGAGATTAACGTTTCAGCGATAGACAACTGCCCTAACTGATCGTCTTCATTGGCGGCAGCCTGATAGGCCAGAGTGAAGCCATATTTATCCGCCGTATTTTGGTAGCCCTTGCCAAGCGATCGCCAGTATTCGTTGGTCAACGTTTTGGATACGCCGCCGATTTTGAGCTTGCTATCGACAGCCGGCAGCGGGCCGTATTTTGCGGTGAGCTGCGTCCAGTCAGTACGGTCCGGCTCGGTATCTGATTGCAATGGAGGTAAATCAGCTGCGTAAACACTGGTACAAAACAGGGCGGATGCGAGTACAGAGAGTAATTTTTTTTTCATCATCTAACCTTCGTGTTGTTTTAGTGGATGTCACAGCGACGTTCGCAATGACCAGTCGCTTTATTGAGCCAGCATAATGTCGTTGACAATTTGCTGTGAGGCGACGGCATCCTGCCTGCCGATCGCACCGATCAGCGCCGGGGTGTTATCAAGTTTTTCACACAGTTTCAGTAAACGGGTGACGGTCGCGATATTGGTTTCGGCTTCACGCACCGGATCCAGACCACTGGCGTCAGGAAAGGTATCGAAGTAATAAGCGCCCTGATAACCATCGCGTTTCATCTGCCACAGGAACTCCAGCGTGGCGCGCGGATTTACCGATGCCACCATCAGACCGTCATCACGCTTACCCCAGCCATCGTTAAGGTCAAGTCCGAGCAAGCGTGAGCGACGCGCTACCATTGCGGCCGAGTAAGCAGGGATTTCATTGGCAAACAGCACATGCGCAAAATCAAGAGTAATGCCTAAATTCGGGCAACCCGCCTCTTCCACCGCCAGCAGGCAGGTCGTGACATTCGGGAAAATACTGTAAGCGCGCGGTTCATTGGGTTTGTATTCAATGCTGATATCAACATCTGGCGCATAATCGGCGATTTCGCGCACCGCGCTGATCGCGTCTTCCCAGATCTTTTTGTAATCAGCCTGGAAACAGTAATCAAATCCATCCTGTCCCATCCACAGCGTCATCAGGCTGGCGCCGAATTCACGTCCGGCATCAATCCCACGTTTGGTTAACTCTATGGCCTGGCGGCGTATTTGGGGATCAGGGTTGGTGAATGCGCCGATCTTAAATTCCGGTGCATCCCAGCGCATTTGCATACCGTTAACCGCCAGACCGACCTCCGCGATTTTCTGACTCATTGCTTTTATGTCGTCAGTCATGTGCTGGGGATAGTTCAAATCCAAATGTGTCAACCCTTTAACCGTAGCTGCACGTTCAATCATTTGTTGTACTGAAGGCTTGCCTTTCAGTCCCGGCCAATAAAGATAGGCTCCGGAGGCAAATGAATTCAGACGCGTGGCGAATTTAAGTTCTGACATGGTATGTCCTTTATAAATTTGATCGTAATGTACTTTCCTTCTTCACTAAAATTTGTGAAGTAGTGCATTACTATCACTGGACGGATACCGGCGCAAGACTCATTGGTGGTTTTGTCATCAATTTTGCGAAGCCATTCACGAATCTTATTCCTGCACCCCGGGTAAGACCGGCTTGAACGATAAGATTGAGGCGATCGCTTTATCTACGGCAGCAAATTTCAGCGTTATTGAAGGAATAAGCGAAACAGCAAGGGGGAACGTTTGTGCTTCCTGTCATCCACTCAGCGGGTTGAACCGCCGGTGCTGACATTGACGCGCAGGGACGATATAACAAAGGGGTTCATTAACTCGGTTATGGTTTACCCAAAGTCGTATGGCGTTATTTCAAAAACAGATGGAGGTTTTAAATGGCTAATTCTCCGACCTATGTGCCCCCAAAAGTGTGGCAACCAGCGCCCTCCGGCGGTGCTTTCGCCAACATTAACCGTCCTATCGCCGGCCCGACGCACGAGAAAGAACTGCCGGTCGGCAAACATCCGCTCCAGCTTTATTCGCTGGCGACGCCTAACGGTGTGAAAGTCACCATCATGCTGGAAGAGTTGCTGGCGCTTGGACATGCGGGGGCAGAATATGATGCCTGGCTGATACGGATAAGCGAAGGAGAGCAGTTCTCCAGCGGTTTTGTCGACGTTAACCCAAACTCCAAAATCCCGGCCTTGCTGGATCAAAGTAGCGAGACGCCGATCCGCGTCTTTGAATCGGGTTCTATTCTTTTGTATCTGGCTGAAAAATTCGCTGCCTTACTGCCATCCGATCCTGCGGTACGAACCGAAACCCTGAACTGGCTTTTCTGGCAAATGGGATCTGCCCCCTATGTCGGCGGCGGATTTGGTCATTTCTATGCCTATGCGCCTGAGAAATACGAGTACCCCATCAATCGCTTTACCATGGAGACCAAACGTCAGCTGGATGTATTGAATCGCCGACTGGCCGAGCACCGTTATCTGGCGGGCGACACCTATACCATTGCCGATATTGCCGTCTGGCCCTGGTATGGCGGTCTGGTACGGAACGAGTTGTATTCAGCGGCGGAATTTCTCTCGGCTCATGAGTATAAGCACGTAATACGCTGGGCAAATGAGATTGCCGATCGTCCAGCGGTCATACGTGGCCGTAAAGTCAACCGTATCCGGGGAGAGAAAACGGAACAGGTCGCAGAGCGCCATCAGGCGTCCGATCTGGATTAATTTTCCGCCAACTGGCTCCCGGCAAATCATCGGCCTCCACCTGCATTCCGAAATCAATCAGGCAGAGGCTGATGAGAGGATATGACAATGACTTAAGGTTAATGAGACGCCTTATCCAGCACATTCTGAATGGCGGTTGCCAGTTCATTAATTTCAAACTTTGCCACATAAGCATCCGCGCCCACATTGCGAACATGATCTTCGTTCGCACTGCCAGACAGCGAAGAATGAATAATAACGGGAATATTTTTCAGGAATTCATCGCGCTTAATATTTCGCGTCAGCGTAAAACCATCCATCTCCGGCATTTCCAAATCGGTTAACACAACTCCGATTTTATCCGAAATCGGCCGGCCTTCCGCCTGTGCGTCTTGGGCCATCGCCTTGATTTTATTCCAGGCTTCCTGTCCGGTAATATGCATGCTGTAGGGAATAGACATCATATTCAGGCCCTGTTCAAGGAGCGAACGGGCGACTTTAGAGTCCTCCGCCACAATGGCAACCGCCCCCGGCGCCATCGGGAATTTTTTCGTTTCCACGTTCTCGATCTGGATATTACGATCAACCGGGATGATGTCATGCAGGATCTGTTCAACATCCAGCACCAGCGCCAGACGGTTACTCGCTTTATCATTATCAAGGCGAGCAATGCTCGTGATATATTTGCCGCTCACGCCCGCTTCGGCGGTAAGTACCTGACTCCACTCAAGACGAACGATATCGTCCACGGATTCCACAGCAAAGGCCTGGGTACTGCGCGCATATTCCGTCACAAGAAGAATATTGAGCCCGGTAGCAGGCACGCAACCCGCTACCGCAGGCAGGTCAATAACAGGAATGATTTGCCCACGAATATTCACCATGCCGAGCATGGGGGATGCCATACCTGCCGCCTTGGTCAACGAGGGCATGGGAACAATTTCGCGAAGCTTAAACACATTGATACCGAACAACTCGGATTGCTCGTCATTTAACGCAGAGGGTGCGGCTCCCAGTCGGAATAATAAGAGTTCAAACTTGTTTGCTGAAGTGAGGTTCGTCCTCTCCTCAATATCTTTTTGAAAATTATCCATGCTTTCCTCAATACGAATAATTATTGTGTGCAGTAGTAACAAGGCGGCAATCGCGATGCGATCCAATAAGGGCCGGCACCGGTTCTCTCACTGTACGCTATCCATCGCCCCCTTCAAATTTTTATCCACGCCATAAAGTATGCGTTATATATCGTCTTCCTCACCTTCCGTTCCAAATGGCGCTAGCGTTATGTCGTCAGATCCCTCCTTCAGATGATAATGGCGAATACCATTCTTTATTATCGGCAGCCTGTGACGATTTCATGACATCAGAAAGCATTAATAAATTCGGTTCGGCCCCCATGAAGCCTACACTTGCCAGCCACATCACATTCCCTCCCCCCGATGACAGCGCACTGCCACGCCAGCCGGCGTCACGCGCAACGTTTGCGGTAGCTGACACCCCTCCCCGGCGTAAGGACATCGTTCACGGAAAAAGCAGCCCTGCGGCAGATGGCGGTTGCTGGGAAGCTCGCCTTTGCGGTCTGCTTGTCCATCGTCAAGCAAGCGCCCCGCCTGAGGCACAGAATCCAGCAGCAGTTTGGTGTAAGGGTGCTGCGGTTGCGTCAGCACCTTTTCCGCTGGCCCGAGTTCGACAATCTGCCCGAGGTACATGACGGCAACCCTGTCGCTCATGTGCTTCACCACCGACACATTGTGCGAAATCAGCACAAACGTCAGATTACGCTGCCGCTGTAACTCCACCAGCAGATTAAGGATTTGTGCCTGCACCGAAATATCCAGCGCCGACGTCGGCTCATCCAGTACGATGATATCCGGCTCGGAGGACAGTGCCCGGGCGATGGAAATACGCTGGCGCTGACCACCGGAAAACTCATGCGGCAGGCGATCAAGATAGGCCTGGCGAATCCCCACCTGTTCGGCAAGCTGAGCCGCTAACTCACGCCGTTCCGCCACGCTGTTGTGTTTTTGCACATAAACCGGCTCGGTGATAATACGCCAGACGGGCAGACGAGGATCGAGCGAAGATTGCGGATCCTGAAAAACCATCTGCATACCGGAACCAAACCAGGAGCCCGCCAGACGGGCCCGGATCAGTTCGCCGCTGCTTGGCTTCTGCAAGCCCATCAGTAGTTGGGCCAGCGTGCTTTTGCCACAGCCGGATTCCCCGACGATGCCCAGCGTTTCACCACGCATAATATTCAGATCGAGGCCGTTCAACGCATGCACGTAGCTTTTCGGTTTTCCCCGCCAGTTATAGCCGACGGGAAAACGGACTCTGACGTCCTGTAATTCCATTAACGTTTCTCTAATCATCTCATCGGCTCCGGTTCGGCCAGTTGCGGATGCCAGCAGGCAATCTGTTGACCTCTGCGCGATGCAAGCGGCATTAGCGACGGCGACGACATGCACCGGGCATCGGCGTGCGCGCAACGTTCACGAAAAGCGCATCCCTGCGGTAGTTTCGCCAGGTTGGGCACCGTTCCGGGAATAGCTTTCAGCAAACTACGCGGTTCGGCATTTTCTGGCGCGGCCTGTAGCAGGCCGATGGAATAGGGATGCGCCGGATGCGCAATCACATCATCGGTGGTCCCGCTTTCGATCACCTGCCCCGCATACATCACATAAACCCGATCGCACAATTGCGCCACCACCGCCATATCATGGGTGATGAACAGTACGGCGGTGCCGCTGGCGCGAGCCTTCCGTTGCAGCAGACGCAGCACCTGACGCTGTACGGTGACATCCAGCGCGGTGGTCGGCTCATCAGCAATGATCAACTCCGGCTCGCAGGAAAACGCCATGGCAATCAGCACGCGCTGACGCATACCGCCCGACAGTTCGAAGGGATAGCGATTCATCACCTGTTCGGCATCCGCTATCTGCATTTCATTCAGCAGCGCTATCGCTTTGCTACGCGCCTGCCCGGCATTCAACGACTGGTGGAGGCGGAGAATTTCCACCATCTGCCGACCGATTTTACGTGTCGGATTGAGGGCATTCATCGGCTCCTGAAAGATCATCGCCACGCGTGAACCGCGCAGGTTACGCATCGCCTTCTCGCTCGCCCTGACCACATCCGTTCCCAGCATGTTCAGGCTTCCGCCAGTGATCACAAACCCATCCGGCGGCAGCAATCGCATCGCCATCATCGCCGTAACGGATTTCCCCGAGCCCGATTCCCCCACCACACCCACGATTTCCCCGGCATTGACGCTGAGCGAAACCTGATTAAGGGCTTTTACTTCACCGCCATAAACAGGAAACACCAGTTGCAGATTGTCGATATCCAGTACCGGCGGTGGTGACGAAACATCGGAAATTACGCTGTCAGTCTGCATATCAACGCCCCTTTCCTTTAGGATCCAGCAGGTCACGCAGACCATCGCCAAACAGATTAAAACCGGTTGCCGTAATCAGAATGGCCATTCCCGGAAACGCGGAGTACCACCACTGGTCGAGAATATAGTTACGTCCATTGGCCACCATCGCGCCCCATTCCGCGGTCGGCTGCTGCGCGCCGAGTCCGATAAAGCCGAGCGTTGCCGCCATCAGTATCGACGTACCGATATCCAACGACGCCTGCACCACCAGCGGCGGCAAAACGTTGCGCAGCACATGCCAGCTAATCAGGTGCCAACGTGACGCGCCGAACGTGCGCGTGGCCTGCATATAAGCCTGATGGCGCAGCATCAACGTTTGACCGCGCGCCAACCGCACATAGAAAGGAATACGCACCACCGCAATGGCCAGCATGGCATTAAACAGGCTGGGACCGAGCGCCGCCGCCAGCGCCATGGTCAGCACCAGCGAAGGCACCGATAGCACGATGTCCATACAGCGCATAATCAGCGCATCCACCAGACCGCCCATCACGCCGGAAAAACAACCAAGCAGCGAGCCGATGGCTCCCGCCAGTACCACCACTGCGACACCGGCCGTCACCGACTGCTGACTGCCAATCAACACGCGGCTGAAAATATCGCGCCCCACCTCGTCAGTACCAAACCAGTGCAGCGCAGAAGGCGCCTGCAACCGGGCGGTCAGGTCAATCGCATTCGGGTCATACGGCACCAGCCACGGCGAGAACACCATCAGCAGCGTAACGATAAGCATGATGGCTGAGCCAACCAGCGTCAGCGGGCTGCGGCTGAGCAGATAAAAGGTCCGCCGCCAGTTGGCAAATCGCGAGGTCGTCTCCGGAGGAGAGCCGTTTAATCCACCGTTCTCCATCCCATTTTCCAGCAAAGACATTTCTTTTACCCCTCACGTCCGATACGCGGGTCAATCCACACGTAGAGCAAATCCACCAGCAGATTGACGATCACATAGGCAAACGACACCACGACCGCAAACCCCATCACCGCCGGGAAATCCAGCGCCTGGATCGAGTTCACCACATAGGCCCCCATGCCCGGCCAGGCAAAAACCGTTTCCGTCAGTACCGCGCCATAGAGCAAGTCCCCCAGCGCCAGACCGAGCACGGTAATCGACGGTATCAACGCATTGGGCAGCGCATGGCACAGGATCACCCGCCAGTGCGACAGGCCGTTCGCCCGCGCGGTGCGGATATAGTCTTCCCCCATCTGTTCCAGCATCGCCGAACGGATTTGCCGGGCAACGATCCCCAGGTGTACAAAAGCCAGCGTCAACGCGGGCATCACCAGATGCTGGAAACCGTTCCAGAATGCTTCGCTATTACCCGTCAGCAGTGAATCGAGCAGATAAAAACCGGTGATGTGCGTCGGCGGGTCCACCCAGTCATCCAGCCGTCCGCCGCCGGGCAGTACATTCATCTGGCCGTAAAACAGAATAATCACGCCCAGTCCCAGCCAGAATGCCGGCGTGGAGATCCCCACCACCGAGAGCAGACGGACCAGATGGTCAGGAAATTTATTGCGGTATACCGCGGACAACACGCCCAGCGGCACGCCCAGAACGATGGCCAGCAACAGCGCGCTCAACGCCAGTTCCAGCGTTGCCGGAAAGAACGCTTTCAGGTCTTCAAGCACGGGACGTCCGGTACGGATCGAGGTGCCCAAATCGCCATGCAGCAAATCGGTCACATAGCGGTAAAACTGTACGTACAGCGGCTGATCCAGCCCCAGTTGCCGCCGGATGTGCTGCACGATCTCCTCGCTCGCGCGATTGCCCGCCAGCAAACTCGCCGGATCGCCGGGGATCATGTGCGAGATGATGAACGTAATGACACATACGCCGATCATCACCAGCACCAGTCCCCAGCAGCGCTGGCGAATAATGGTCCAGAAAGTCATACACGTCCCCTGACCGGCCGACAGCGCATCAGGCGCCGCCGGCCGGATAAACGGTGGTCATCAAGGATGGCGTTCGCAGACTGCTCAGCCTGCGTTTTTACCGGTTATTTCTTGCTCATCTGTCCGACGTTAAACACCTGTTCCAGCATCGGGTTGAACACAAATCCCCGCACCTCTTTGTTCATGGCGACCTGATAGTTTTTCTGGAATAGATAGACGTAGGCCGCTTCGTCGATCACCACTTTTTGTGCCTGCTGGTAGTAATCGGTACGTTGCTTCTGATCGGATACCTCGATGGCTTTTTGCAGCAGCGTGTCGACCGCCGGGTTGTCATAGAAAGCACGGTTACCCGGCAGCCCTTTCTTATTGGATTCAAACCAGTAGTTCATATACATATAGGGGTCGGCAAAATCCGGACTCCAGTTACCGATGGAGATGTCGTAATCCCCTTTACCGATGCGATCGCGCATGGTGGCGTTGGCCAGTTTTTCCAGCTTCACGCTGATCCCAACCGAGGCCAGACTGGCCTGCATGGAAAGCGCGATGGATTCCCAGTTCGGATCGTTATCCGAATAGAGGAAACTCAGCGTCTGGCCACGATCTTTCACATTAGCCAATGCCGCTTTGGCTTTTTCCGGGTCCAGGCTGTATTGCATCGCCGTGGCATCATAACCCCACATGCCTTCCGGGATCGGGCCGCGCATCTGTTTGCCGTTTCCGCCCAAAATGCCGTTCACCATGCCCTGATAGTCCGTCGCCCAGGAGATGGCGCGCCGAAAATCGGCGTTATCCAACGGCGCTTTGCCATTATTCAGGTACAGATAAGTCACCCGCAGCGCCGGATACTCCTCCACCGACACGACATCTTCTTTTTTCAATGCCGCCAGTTGATCCATCGGCAGGGAGTCTGCAATGTCAATGTCGCCACGGGACAGTTGCAGACGACGGCTGGAGCTTTCACCAATGATTTTTACCGTCACGCGTTTAAATGCGGGCGCCGGGCCGCTGTAGTGAGGGTTGGGCACCAGAACCAGCTGTTGTCCTTTCTGCCAGCGTTCCAACTTGTACGGCCCCGATCCGGCGGTGTTAGCCGCCAGCCAGCCTTTCCCCTGATCGTCAGGATGCGCTTTGGCGATAGCCGGGTTCACAATGCCTGCGCCGTCATTCGCCAGCGTATAGAGGAAAGGCGCAAAGACCGTTTTCAGCGTAAAACGCACGGTCATCGGATCGACGACCGTCACCGCCATATCTTTAGGAAACGCTTCCGACGGCCCTTGTCCCATCTCCATCAGGCGATCGAACGACCATTTCACCGCTTCTGCGTTCACCTCCGAGCCATCATCAAATTTCGCTCCCGGCTTCAGTTTGAACGTCCACACCAGTTGGTCGTCTGATGCCGTCCAGCTTTCCGCCAGTTCGCCTTCGACTTCCGTCGAGCCTTTACCGCCTTCAGTCTTGTACTGCACCAGCCGCTGATAGGCCGGGTAGGTTACCGTCCAGTCGTTGTTGTCAATGGTAACCGCAGGATCCAGCGTTTGCGGATCGGCCGCCTTGCCGATAACCAGCATATCCTTAGGCACGGCAGCCTCCGTCTGAAATGTGGCCCCCGCCACAGCAAACAGAACGGCTCCCGCCAGCAGACCACGGGTGAATCGGCGATGAAGCGGGGTAGGTACTTTGTCGCTAAAGATGCTCATGGGCAGACTCCTGGTATCAATCAATAAAAGGGCGAATAACGTCGTTTTTTACCTGCAAGATTTGCTGCATATCAGTCATCAGCCGGCGTTTATCGGCGGATAACAACCGAAACGATCGGTTAATAACGGGTATTCCCGCGCGTTGGGTAATTCAAAATGCCACCACTCGCTGGCAATGCCGCGATAGCCGCCAGCCTGCATCACTGCGTTTAATAACAATCGATGACGCTGTATCTGTGGAGGAAGATCGGGATAAAAGGGATGCGAACGTTCATTCATTTCGTCAAACGCGGCGCCCATATCGAGCGCCGCGCCATGCTCATCCAGCAGCGTGAGGTCAATGGCGACGCCACGGCTGTGATGGGAACCAAGACGAATATCCACCACATATTCGGGATTCGGAAACGCCGTCCACAGACAGACCTGCGCCTGCTGCGGGCGATAGGCGTCAAAAATTTTCAGGTTAAAACCAGCCAGCCGGGCCACATCGGCACAGCGAACCAGCGCCTGCGACGCATCCGGGTGCAGCAGGCAACGGTGTTCACGGTAAATCGGCTGTCCGGTCAGGTTATCGTCGGTGGCATATTTCAGATCGATAACCACCTCCGGCAGCAGCGCCGCGACATCGACCAGTTCCACGCCGTCATCTTTCTTCATCAAACCGTTTTGCGTCACGGTGTATTCCTCATTCATCAGACTATGTTTATCCGGGCTATAGCGACCAACGCGATATTTGCTGAAACGAGTGGTTCAGGGCCATCGGCTCGTTTCGTCACGACTCAAACTGGCCAAACTGCTTTTGCAGCGTCCGGTTTTCCGCCAGCCGCTGCTCGGCGTCAATGCCGCGCAGCTCCAGTACCGCAGAGGTCAGCAGGTTGAACAGGCAACTGAGCGGCGCCAGTGAATCCCAGAACTGGCCGGTATCGGTCTTCACCTGTAGCAGATCCACCGGATAGTCCCGCGCCCAGGGACAGTAAATGTCGGTAATCAAGGCCAATGACAGGCCGCGTTCACAGGCGGCATGACAATATTTCTGCGCCACCACCGAGTAGGCGCGCGTGTCCGTCACCACCAGATACGGGGTATCGAATTCCGAATTCAGCGATTCCACATAGGTTCCCGACAGCCCGTCGGCGAAGTAGACTTTGGGGCGCAGGTACTCAAGGTGGCTGTAAAACGCATTGGCGATGCCGCGCATAGACTGAATCCCCAGAATGAATACCGCATCAGCATCAGCCAACCGGCGACTGATGCGGGTAAAAACCTCTCCCTGCGCCAGTTGATACACATGGTTGATCGCGTCCAGCTCCAGCGTCAGCGCCTGTTGCAGTTTCTCGTGCTGCGGCTGCCGCCGGCGCTGCTGATATACGCCAAGCCGATCCGTTACCAGCCACGGCTGATAAACCCCGCCATTCTGCTGACGCAATGTGCGTTTGAAATCATCCAGATTGCGATATCCGAGGCTGCGCAGATAGCGACCGACCGAAATACCGGTGGTGGCGGCACTGCGGCCAATGCTGTCCGCGGTTTCAAATGGCACCTGCGCCAGATTGGCAAGCAGATATCCGGCAATACGTTTACCGGTCGGCGTCTGCCCGGCGAACGATGCTTCAATCTGTGCAATCACATCGTGATGATCGGCCATACCCGTCCTTTGTTGTTCCGCTATCAAAACCGGGTTAAATGTTAGTTAGCTAACAAAGCATGGACTGTGCCAATCTGCACTGACTTGATTAATTTCATTAATAAACAAAGGATTATGGAGGAATGCGATGTCATTGCCTCTCATAGGCAGGAAACCGAAGATTGAAATCGGGAGAGTCACTGCACAATAACAAGGCAGTTGCCCCAAAAATTAACAAAAGTTCAACTAATGGAAAAACGATGAGGAGGTAGAGCTTCAGCGAGAAAGAAAATCATGCAACCGGATTCACCACATCAACCTGAAGAATGGGATCCATGCTTGTCTGCGTATTTGCCTTTATTGCAGGGTTATTCGCGTTCAGGCGGATAACCCCGCAGCATGATATTAATCTCGGGTTGGATAAATGCCGAGCGAAGCAATGCACGCTTTCAGAGCAATTTGAGGCGATATAATATCGAATGACTGAGAACCCCCGTTAGGTTGTACCGCAATCGTCCCGCCCGAGCCACCGCCGCTCACGCCGCCTAACGGAACCTGCGTGCCGCCGGCAGGCGCATAAATTCTTGCCGCCGGGGTGCTCGCCGCCGCTAACTGATTGTTCGCCGCCGATGGCGTAGCGGACACGCCCGCATTCTCCGTCGCGTTAACCACCACGGTCGTTCCCGGCGTTGGCGACAGTGTAGCCAGATGGCTATGGGCCGGCATTTGCGCCACCGTCAACGTTACTTTTTCATTTCCCCGGGTGGACCCCATTGGGGCATCCGTCAATCCCGGTCCCTGCCCCTGGCCTATCGGGGATCTGCCACGGAGGTCGGGCAGTTGGAAAGTGGTACGCCCATCACCACCATACCGGTTGCCGAGCAGGGAATACAGTGCCTGATAACTACTGATTTGTATCGTTTGTCCCTCCGCAGCAAGGTATCCAGTGGGGCAAAACGCCACGGCGGTGAAACAGACCGAGCCGATATACGGACTATCGGCACTGCATGTCGCCATTGCCCCCGGCGAAACAGCAACCAATGTGAGGCCCGAGGCCAGCATATAACAACAGCTTTTCAGACGAAATTTCATATGAACCTTCCTTATTCCTTGCCATTGACATAAAGCGATATCCCGTCATCCTTCAAGTGCAGAGGCGCTGGCTGCTCGCCTTTCTGCAACTCGAATTATTTAAGGTATATAGTGATATCGCCAAAGCGTTAACGATCGGTACCGCGCTTATTCGCCCAGATAAATGGGATGAATTAGAATACATACTGAAAGCAGTCCTGCTTATTTATGTATAGATTTAAATTGCATTTCGTCAAATATTCGCCCGGCAACTTTTTATTTCTATAATCATCAGGTTATTTTTATTTCTCTATTGAGATTTAATGATTATAAAAAACCGACATTCCCCAGGGGCGTTATACTTGGCAGAGATATAAATAGACTGCTATTAATATATTCACAATATACCGGAAAGGCCAGCGTACCGGCTATTTAAAAGATAACAGCAACTGCGTTAAAAACCGCTTTCTCTCACGCCAATTGCCGCTAACCGCCGCCAGATACTGGTAAACAATGATTCTCTTTCACCATTAATCACCACCACGCCACGTAATGGCTGCTTTGGCAAGGCCCTATCCGAGGTTACGTCAATGTTTACACCGTACCAGGCTTGCACCGGCCGGGGCTTTTTCTGATCGTCGCGGCGCACTGCAATCGGCCCGCCGCGATCGGAAGCCAACATTTCGCGATCCAGCGCAGTAATGCCGGTAGGATCGATCGCCTGCACCAAGGCTGACGTTGCCGGCCAGACAGGATCGTCAGCAATAAACTTCCCCGTTGTTCCTACGCTGACACGGTGCAGATTATCCTCACGCAGATAGCCCCGCAGCCGCCCGCTGCGGGTATCGACGATGCGAAGCACCGGCGATTCCGTGCCAAGCCAGCGCCCTGCCGTCAGATCAATGGCCACATCTCTGACCTGACCCGACTGCGGCGCCCGAATCTGCAAACGTGTCTGCTGTGCGCGCAGTCCCCGATATTGTGCCAGCGACTCGGCCAGCTCCTGTTCAAGAATCAGTGTTTCACCAATGGTGTCGCGGCTCGCCGCCTGCCGACGCAGCTGTAGTTGCAGAATAGCGATACGTTGACGCGCGATCAGTAAACGGAAATCCAGATCCGCCGACGTCAACTCCAGCAACAGATCCCCCGCTTGCACTAATTGACCATCCGTCACGTGCAGCTGGCGTATTTGCGCCGGTACAGGCGCATACAGCGTGCTGGTGCGCGGCGCTTCCAGGATTGCGGGCATCTCCACCTGGCTCCGCCAGGGGAAAAACAGCAAGGCCGACAGCAATAGCACCAACAGCCCGGTTCTCAGCACAGCAGACAGCCGGGAGCGCTGACGCTGTTTCCACCACTGTACGAACTCCTGAATGATGGGTAAACCAATAAACCAGCTGATTTCAACCAGCATAAGGAAGATACCTAATACTTTGAAAAAATAGTGATAAACCGCCAACGCAATGCCGAAGAACAAAAAAAAGCGCCAAATCCAGGACGCGTAGCCCCACAGCAACAACCGGCGTCCCATCCGCGGCGACCAGCGCTCCGGCGGCGGTTCGCCATAACCGAACAAGGTTTCCCGCAAATGCCAGCGGCACAGGGCATATGCCCGCCCTTGCAGGTTATCAATCCGCCAGAAGTCGCTTAGCATAAAGTAGCCATCAAAACGCATCAGCGGGTTGATATTAATAATGATTGTCGTAATCCAGGTCGCGCTGGACAACAAAAAGGCCGCCGAATGCAGCGGCCCTTCCGGCAATACCGACCAGGCTAACAGTGCCACGGTGGCAAGCAACAGCTCCGCCAGAATGCCGCCGGCACCGATTAACAGACGCGCGCGGTGTTCTTTGACGCGCCAGGCGTCGCTGACGTCAGTATAAAACATGGGAAACATGACGATAAACGCCACGCCCATGCTTTGCACCCGGCACCCGGCTTTCTTCGCCATGTAGGCATGGCCCAATTCATGAATCAACTTGGCGAACACCAACGCGCAACCAAAGGCAATCATGCCTTCCATACTGAACAGATGGGGAAACGAGCTGCGATAGCGCGGCCAGTCACGGCTAACCAGAAATAAACCAAGCAGGAACAGAACCGGGAAAGCGAATCGCAATAGCGAAGAACCGTACTTTTGCAGCCAGGGCCAGGTTTTATTCAAAAACGGTTCCGGTCGCCACAGTGGAATACGGAAAAACAGATACTGGTGCAGCGCCTGTTTCAACAGGCTTTGGCGACGGCTCGCCGCTTTTATGGCGTAGCTGCCGCGCTGTTCGGGATCGCTGGCGGCAATCAAATCATGAACACGCAGAAAACGCAGGAAGCTATCAAGTTCATCATGGCTTATCGGCACACCCGGCTCCCGGTTGACCGCTGAAATCACCTGCTCGCTGTCCTGTAATGACCAATGACGGAGCAAACGAATCGCCGTGTTATTCAACTTGAAATAACGCCCGGAAATGCTGTCGGCCAGCGTCCACTGGGGAGAGCCATCCAACGCTGGCGCGGCCCCGGATATTTGCAGGTCGTCGCGCAGTGGAGGTAAGGCCGCCATTATATCCCCACGGTCTTACGCAATGCCGCAACCGGGCGGCGGAAAAGGTACATCCCCAGCGGGACATAATTACCATAAATTTTTGCCGTGCCCCGCAGGCCGATACGCGGCACGGCATCCACGAAACGGGCATCCAGCCGGTAAGCCAATGTGCCGTAATCCGTTAACGCCGACTCATAAGCAATACGCTCGAGGCTGGCGGCGTAACGCGTCAGCGGATCGCTATCCAGGAACAGGGCAACATCCGCCGCATCGGGAAACTGAATCGCATCGCCAACGTCCAGTTCGATTTTTAACTCCGCCTGCTGCGGATTGGCGAGTTCCATCAACCGTTCGCCTGTTCTGACTGGTTTTCCCATCAGGCGATCCACATCCGCAAATACGACGATGCCGTCGCGTTCGGCTCGAACATCGCTACGTTGCAACAGGTCGCGGGCATACATCAACTCAGAACGCTTCTGCTCTACCTGTGCAGCGAGCAAATCGAGTTTTGATTTTGATTCCGCATCCTGAAAGGCTCGCTGCGTTCCTGTTCGCAATTCGGCTTCCGCCACTCCCAACGCGCGCTCGGCAACATCGGCCTGCGCTTTTAACGTCGTGCTGTCGAAGCGGACCAATACATCCGCTTTCCGTACGATCTGGTTAGGTTGCACCATCACTTCCGCAATCACGCCATCCAGCGGTGCGGTCACCACCCGTGCGCCAAGCGGCACAACCGCCGCGGGCGCTAATACTGACTGCCTTATCGGGATCAGCAGCACGCCGACAACGATCGCCGCCCCCGCCAGAACCTTGATTTTAGGCACGCCGGGCCGCCAGGCTTTACGCGGTTCCAGCGCCAGCCAGGCATGTCCGTAAGCGTCCGCCAGTTGTTCGATCAGCCGCTGTTCCGCCTCCTGCCAGGGCCGCTCGCGGGCATACCATAACCCGCCAATCAACCGCTCATGGCGATCCTTCAGCGGCACCCAAAGCGTTTCCGCCGCCGAAAGGGTTTGCCAGTCATGCCGTGTCTGCGCATCCAGCCACTCGGCCCGCACCGTCGTAACGCGTTGCGCCCGTTCCTGCTGTCCCGTGATGAGCTGTTTAGCCGCCCGCTCAATAAACGCAATAAACGGGGCATGCGGATCGGGAACGGAAACACCGGTCACCGCCCGAACGCGGCCGTTGATCACCAGCGCCACATGACGAAAGCCAAACAGGCTTTGACTGTCATTGACCATTGAATAGGCCAGCGTTTCGGTCGTTTTGGCGGCTCTGGCCAATCCCTCGAGGTGGATAAATTGGGCAAACGCCCGCTCTGCGTGTAATAAATCGGGCTCGTTCACGGTGTCTCCGTGAAACGCGCATTACCACTCATCCCGGCCAGTAAACTGCCGTCCGGTTTTATCACCTGACCGATCAGCGTTAACGTCTGGCTGCTTTCATCAATACGCGCGCCGATTCGCAACACTTCAGCCTGTAATGGTACGCCCGTTTCATCCGGCGTGAAGGTGAAGGTTTGTTTGGCTTTCAACGCAGACAGCCAGCGGGAAGGCACCAGCAGATTGATCTCCAGATGGCGGTTATCCACGATCTCAATCAGCGGCGTTCCCTGACTGACATATTCTGAGACCTGGACCTTACGAGACACCACCTGTCCGGCAAAAGGCGCAACAACACGGCAGCGGCTGGTTTGAATCTGGTAGACCTGACTTTCCGCCGAAGCCTGCGCCAGACGGGCTTCAGAGAGCGCCACCGCATTGCGGCCAACGGATTTCATATCGGCCAGCTGTCGGTTCTGGCTCAATTCCTGCTGTGCGGCCCGCATCGCGGCCTGTGACGCGGCGAACTGCGCCTGATAGGCGGAACAGTCAAAACGGACCAGCAAGTCACCTTTTTGGAACGATTCACCATCGCGAAAAGGCATTTCCAACACTTTTGCACTAAGCTCGCTGGACAGGACGGCCTGATCGACCGCTCGCAGCACCCCACGGGCCTCTTTGTCCGTGGATGCCGAACCGGAAGCAGGTGATGAATCAAGCTGCAATTCATCCTCTGTTGTTGCTGCCTGAACCGTCGTCATGGCTCCGAAAATCGATGCCAGCAACAGGAAGGATAATGCGCTATGCCGAAACGTTGCTTTATTATTCAAATTATTCACCCAGCGTACATCGAGTGGTTTATTCATCGACCCGCCAGCGCGCCGACAGGCCGCTGGTGTCGTTATCGTCCCTGAAAACGGGATCACATCCCAATTTTCATAGCGTTTTCATACGCCATTACATCGTAATATTCCCTGCTGCCCAGCGTTTTTCCGTCTGATCGAGCGCACGCCCGACTGACGGGATATCATTCAACGTTTGGGCGGCAGGTAACGGATCCAGACCCGCGGTGACAAAAATCTGACCATAGGCGTTACGCAATTCAGCGTAGGCCAGATCGTTACGCAGCGAGGTATTCACCGCGTTTAATTCCCCCTGAATGAGCTGCAACTCACCAATATTGCCCGCTTTGTAACGATTATTCAGTTGTTCAAGAATATCGGCGTCAAGCTGCTGTAACTCTTTACCGGTGTGATATTGCCGCCGTGCTTCATTGAAATTGGCCCGGGCAACGTACAACTGCGCCAGTACCGCCATCGACATCGCCTGGCGACGCACTTCGGAAACGGTTTCGCCTGCTTTGGCGACATTATGGGCCGCAGGACCGGATAGCAGATTAAACAGGTTCCACGTCACTTTTACCCCGGCATCGGCCCAGTGCTGATTGACCAGGAACGAGTTGCTGTCGTAGTTACCGCCCACCGACAGTTCGATACCCGGCAACATGCGCAGCAGCGATTTACGGGTTTCCGCCGCGCTGATACGAACCTGATAATCCTGTTCCCGCAGTTCCGGGCGATTCACCAGCGCCGCTTTTTCCAGTTCGCTGAACGCCACGTTCAACGTCGGCTCAGACAATTCATTTTCCTTCGGCATCACCAGCGTGTAATCGGTGGCCAAAGGCAGGTTCATCAGGGTTGCCAGCTCGGTTTTCGCCAACGAGAGCGCCCGGCGTTGCTCTTCCAATTGACGGGTCGCATCCAGCAAGGCGCGCTGATAACTGTAAGCCTCGATCAGATCGCCCACCTTCTGTGTCGACATTTTCTGGCTATTTTCACGCGCCATATTAACTCGTTCAATTAACGAATCGATACGATGCAGCAATCGTTCGGCCGCCACGGCGCGCCAGTAGGCGGACTGAACATCCTGAACGATGGTGTGTGTTACCTTGCGGCGACGTTCTTCGGCAATCCAGCGCTTATCCGACTGCTGATGCGCCGTAACGTAGCTGACGCCGAAATCGAGGATATTCCATACCATGGTCAGGTCAGCCACCCGTCGTGTTTGATCCTGCGAGGTTGACGGCTCCAGAGACTGGCTTCCCGTTTCGATACTGCGACTGCTGGAGGCGCTCACGTTACTGCGCGTGACATACCCGGCGTCCGCCGCCATTTTAGGCAACATATCGAAGCGTGATAAATCAACCTGCTGCTGCGCCAGCGCGTGTTCCATTACTTTCAGACGCGCTTCAAGGTTATATTTGAGCGCTCTCGCCATCGCATCATGCAACGTAATCGGCGCAGTGACCGGCTCCTGATTACTGAACATCACGCGAAGATCGGCATTCGCACGCGCCATGCTTGCTGATTTATCAATCGGCTGTGTTGAGACGGCGCACCCGCTGATCATTAACGCAATAATAGTGACGCTGAATATTTTTGGGCATCGTTGCATAATCGTTAATTCCTTACCCTTGTTATTGTCTTCTTTCTTCATCCGGCCTTTGCTGTGTGTTTAAACTGGCCGTTTAACGTTTTGTAACGCCCCTTCAATAGAGGCAATTCTCTGATATTCATACTCATCCAGCTCTTTTAGCTGTTGGCTGAATACGGGCGCACCAAAAACGGATGTCGGGGTAGCCATTGACGCCATGTTAGCGTCGGAAACGTTCTGCCAGCTCCCGTCGGAGAAGATCTCCAGCGCCGTACTATCCGGCAGGGACGGACCGGCAAAGAGGCCCGCCAGCGTGGAGCGCCCCCCGAGTGTCTGATTGAGATCGGATGTATTGCCGCGCACAATGCCGGACTCATAATGGTTAACGCCGTTATTGGAGAACACCATGGCAATATTTGACGGCGCAACGGCTCTGCCTCCCTGAGCCGACGCGCTGAAGATGACCGACGTCCCCGGCGTGGTATCGCCAGGCGTCGGCGCGTTGAACAACGAAGAAGGCGCACCCAATAACCCACCGCTACCCGCATCAGTCTGATTAAGCAGCGAGAGCTGGCTTTGATCTCCCGTATTGCTTATTGAGATAACCAGTTTCGAACGGCCGCCCATTGCTCTGAATTCAGGATCCCCATCCAGTTCGACTAACCGTTGAACAGAGAGTACGAATACCGCGCTGACGCTGGCCCCCTGCAAATCAGTCGCGGTCACACGGATCGAGATATCCCCGCTATTGTCATTGGCCGGCGTCCCCATGAATATCCCCGTCGCCGGATCAAAACTCAGCCAGGCGGGCAGCGCGGCACCATTGCTTAATGTTGCACTGAGACTCAATACATCGCCGACATCAACATCAGTAAACGTATCGGCCGGTATCTGAAAACTAAAGCGATGGCCGCCGATAGTACGTTGATCGCTAATACCCACCGTTTCAG
The DNA here is from genome assembly GCF_003115845.1 of Brenneria roseae subsp. roseae. Taxonomy (GTDB): domain Bacteria; phylum Pseudomonadota; class Gammaproteobacteria; order Enterobacterales; family Enterobacteriaceae; genus Brenneria; species Brenneria roseae. Next base: position 68,293 of record NZ_KZ819029.1, read on the forward strand.
GCGCATCGTTCGTATTGTTAACGGTTAATACGAAATCACTCGATACTGAGACATCATTTTTATCGGTAGCCGTGACCCGGATATTCAACATACCGACGTCACCATTCTCTGGTGTACCGGAAAAAGTCTGCGTCTGCGCATCGAAGACTAACCAGTCCGGCAAGGCAGAACCGTTTGCCAGTTCAGCGCGGTACGTCAGCGTCTCGCCCGTATCGCTGTCCGTGAAAACATCAGGCGGTAGCGTAAAGTTAAAAACATCGTCTTCATTGGCAGTTTGATTGTCGATTCCTGATGAAACAGGCGCCGTATTGGTATATATCGCCCCATTTATGCTCTGGTTTACCTGATTGCCCGCATTATCCATCACACCCGCATTACTGCTGTTGAACACCAACTGTACGGTTCCGGCGCCGACCACATTCACCAAATCAATCCGATAGGTTGTTGAACTCAGGGCCGTCACAGAACCGATCGCTGCCGTTGCGCTACCGGTATTCACCAGGGAAAAATCACTGATATCAACTCCGGTCACCGACTCCGAAAATACCAGTGTATAGCTCAACGTCTGCCCTGCCGGTGTGCTATCCAGCGTCAGGCTGACCGGTTCTGGCCGTTCGGTATCAATGCCGTAGTAGTTCGAATCGGTGGTGCCGGCGCCNTTCGGTATCAATGCTGTAGTGGTTCGAATCGGTGGTGCCGGTGCCGGTGTTACCCGCCGCATCCGTCACCCCGCTGTTATCCAGCGTGATCAGGCTGGCGGCATTGGTCACATTGGCGGCCGGTGTGAAAATGGCGGTCCAGGTAATGCCGCCATCGGACGAGCTGACCGGGCTTAGCGTGCCGTTAGCCACCGTCAGATCGGCATTGGTAAAGCCGCTCACCGCCTCCGAGAAGGTGATGGTCACCAGCGAGGTTTCTCCCGCCTTCAGCGCCGTCTCCGCCACCACAATGGTCGCCGTGGGCCGTTCGGTATCAATGCCGTAGTGGTTCGAATCGGTGGTGCCGGCGCCGGTGTTACCCGCCGCATCCGTCACCCCGCTGTTATCCAGCGTGATCAGGCTGGCGGCATTGGTCACATTGGCGGCCGGTGTGAAAATGGCGGTCCAGGTAATGCCGCCATCGGACGAGCTGATCGAACTCAGCGTACCGTTAGCCACCGTCAGATCGGCATTGGTAAAGCCGTTCACCGCCTCCGAGAAGGTGATGGTCACCAGCGAGGTTTCTCCCGCCTTCAGCGCCGTCTCCACCACCACAATGGTCACCGTGGGCCGTTCGGTATCAATGCCGTAGTGGTTCGAATCGGTGGTGCCGGCGCCGGTGTTACCCGCCGCATCCATCACCCCGCTGTTATCCAGCGTGATCAGGCTGGCGGCATTGGTCACATTGGCGGCCGGTGTGAAAATGGCGGTCCAGGTAATGCCGCCATCGGACGAGCTGATCGAACTTAGTGTACCGTTAGCCACCGTCAGATCGGCATTGGTAAAGCCGCTCACCGCCTCCGAGAAGGTGATGGTCACCAGCGAGGTTTCTCCCGCCTTCAGCGCCGTCTCCGCCACCACAATGGTCGCTGTCGGTAACACGCCATCAACGATAATGTCTTTCTGATCGGCCAAAGAGCTACCACCGCCCAAAGCCGGTAACGTCAGCACAGCATCAAGACCGCTGCTATTGCGAATCACTGCGCCATTAAGCGACAGAGCCGCAGTACTTGCATAATTCAGATCGGCGCTCAAATCGCTACTCTGTACGGTGTAACTGAAGGTAAGCGTGTTACTTCCCGATCCAGAAACATAGCTCGCTTCACGATCAACCACGCCGGTTTCCAACAATAATGTTGGCACTCCGCCACTGGTATCTACCATGACGGCAGAGTCGAACGCCACAGAGACATAAATGGTGTCGCCAATTTTATAAGTACCGTTCGCAGTACCTGAGCTGACGCCGGTGACGTAGGGGTTATTCGGATCCACCGTCACACTGATGACATTGGTATCCGTTTGTGCGCCCCCTGAACCGGACGCCCCCTGATCGTTACTGGTAATCACGATCTCAGCACTGCCGTTATAGCCGCTGGCCGGCGTATAATACATCCCGTTAAGCGCGCTGTTTATATCGCTCAAGCTGCCGCTGAATGACATAGTGGCGTTACCCGTCCCCGAACCGACAAAGAAAGTCAGACCGGTAACTGACGACAATGTCAGCACCCCGTGCGTCGCGGCCAGCGTAATTGACATCGAATTACTGCCGATATCGACATCGCTGACAGAAATCAGATTGCCATTGGCAGAATTGAAAACCAGGATACCGTCCTGCGCTACATTTTGTGCGCCGGGGACATTGTTGACCGGTGCATCATTGACCGCCGTCACCGTCAACGTCAGCGTTGACGTTGCGGCTTCAGAACTGTCGGTTCCGCTGTTACCGGGATCAAGGCCGGTATTGCCTCCATCATCAATCGTCACGGTAAGCGTAACATTACCCGTCGCATGACTGGCGGTAGTAAAGGTCACGTTGCTGGCGGCAATAAAAGCGTTAACATCGGCAATCGAACCAACCAGCGTCAGTTGCCCGGTTCCACTCCCGGTTACGGTCACGCCCGAGCCACTGGCCGCAGCCAGAGAGCCGCTTCCCACCGAAAATGCCACGCTGACGCTGGCGTTGCCTGAATCGACATCCGCAAAGCTAATCCCCGTTATCGGGGTGACGACATCTTCATTAACATTGATTACCGCGGGAAGCGTTATCGTGGGAGCATCATTGATAGCGATAACCGTCACAACAGACGAGATTGCCAGAAAGGTAGTATCCACACCGCCATTACTGGTGCCGCCATTGTCGGTAATACTGGTTAACGTCACGATCCGGTTTGCCGCCGTCGGATTGTCACTGCTGTTTTGATAGGCCAGACCATCAATCAGACCCGTAGCGGCGGACATACTCACCCCACCCGATTTGCTTAACGTAACCGTTGCGGTTCCGTCAATCACGCTGATGCTGTAATCCATACCATTAGCGGCTGTTGTACCACTGTTGCCATTCGTCAGGCTGAGACTGGTACCGTCAACCATCAGGATTTCACTACTGCCGTCCGTCAGGTTGCTCACGGTTAGCGTAAATTGGGTAACGGTCTGACCGGACTCAACGGTGCTGATCAACACGCCGCCAAACAGATCTACCGCACTGCCATTTTCGGTATAGGTTGGCGAATTCCCCGTTGCCAAGATCTCCGGTGCATCATTAACGGCGGTCACGCTGACGGACACCGTGGCGGCAGTGCTGGTGGCGCCATCACCGTCGTTAAGCGTCACCGATACCGTGCGCATGGCGGTGGAAGGGTCAGCGTTATTGGTGTTCTGATAGGAAAGCGCGCGAACCAGTGCCTGAACCGCAGCCGGCGTGGCATTGGCGTTGAACGTCACCACAAGATCGTTGGCGCCGCTACCGCCGGTATAACTGCCAATCACCGTTCCATCATAAGAAATCGCCGAACCCGCGATCCCGATCTGTCCCGCATCGGTTCCCTGATTGACGATGCCCAACACATCTTCATCGTTGCTGCGGTTGGCAATGATAGAGACCGTCAAACTACCGCCATCGAAATCCGCCGAATCCGTATCGGTGACGGTGGCATTACTACCGGCATCCAGCAGAACGCCGCTTCCTCCTTCCGTGAAGCTCACGCTGTCGCCATCAAGATTACCGATAACAGGCGGTACCGACAGCGATTTAATATCGGTGATATTAATATCCTGCAAAACCGAATAATCATCCGAGGTGATCACCACCTCGGTGACATCATTAATGGCGATGGGAAAACTGGTTATGGAAGAAAAACTACTCGAGCTGACTGAAATATTAAAGGATACGGTTGATCCACTGCCATAGGTCACGAAAAAATGCACAACACCCGTCAGCGCACCAGCATTTAATGAAGTAAGATCAAAAGTATATCCGGTGGGTGCGGTGATCGTGAGCTTGGTATCGCTGCCGTTCACCTCGCCCTCCAACGCATAAAGCCCCTCAGTGCCAAATGAATAGTCAGTGCCTAACCCACCGGTTCCCGAGCCGCCGGAAAAGGTGATCTGGTGACCATCCACCGTACGAGTTATCGAGGTATCGGTATAGCCCAAATCGCCATCCGCATCGCTAAACGTCACGACGGTCAGCAATTCCTGATAACTATCGACGGTCAGCGCCAGTGATTCCACCTCGCCAAGCGTTTTTTCCAGCACCCAGTCGCCGCCAATCACGCTGCTGCCCGTTGCATTAATTGAAGCGGCCACATCTGCACCGGTTGCGGCAGCAAGCCCGGCAATAAAGGCATCGCCATGAGCGCCTGCGGCGACATCACAGCCGTAAAGCAGTAAATCGCCGTCTGCGGTCAAGGCATTACCAATAACCGCAAGTTCTGCCTGAACATTTTCTGACTGCAAAACGGTTTCGGTCAGCAGTGTTGTACCCAGATTCAGCTTTCCTTCGGAACCGTGGGAGAAAATATGAATAGCGTCATAACCGGTGTGAGCGGCAGCCCACTCGGCAATCTGCTGTAAGCCATCCTGATCGCCGTTAATCAATACGATCTCAACGCCGGGTTTAATTCCCGCCACCAACGTTTGGTAATCCCTGACCGAGGTATCAATAAACGCGACCTCTTTACGATCGGACGCCGTTTCGTCAGTCACCGCTGTCACATCGATATTCTGAGTGGCCTGTACCACGCTGTCGTCAGGGTTGTTTTGCGCTGTTGCCGTCGTATTGTTCACGGCGTGGTCAATAGTGGAATCAGAGGTCGTCGCTGCCGTTTCAGCTACCGTTGCAGCAATCGCACCATCGAATAACATTCGGGGTTCCAGCACGTAAGCTGGAAAAGAGGGAGCAGGCGCATGATCCGCTGCTGTATTTTTATTATTGGATCGCAGATTACGAATAAACCAATTACACCATGCCATCATAGGCTCCTTCAGCAGCGCAATGCGCTCTACGGGATATTGAATTTTAATAATATATTTTGGTGTTTATCCATCCTGACCGAACTGACGAGCACAGCAAGGAAAGAAAGCAGGGTCTAAGAAAAGAATCCGCCTCCATATTTCCATAAGTTGATACTTTTTAACAATAGATTTAAAACAGAAATATTTCATTAACGACCTAAATATTTCCTAATATTATGAATTTATTTAGCCGGTCGTGGATAAATACGGGTGGGGTTGGTTGCGAAGTTTGAAGCTCAGGATCCGATTTATGCTCGTGGTACACGCCAGCCAACCCCATCCGAAGATGGAGTTCAGCCGGTCAATACCCAACGGCGACCCCGGCTTCCTGAACCTTTACACGCGGGGGATTCAGAACTAAAGCCCGAGGCAGGCTTCAGTCAGCAATAAATAGCCGGCGTGGAGTTTGCGTCAGCCGTTCATGCCCTTGTTCGGTAATGGCAATCGTCTCGCTAAATGCCAAGCCTTCCGCATAAATATACATATGAAACACCATGCCTGGTTTCAGACGCCATTCCGCGTTAGGTACGAAAACGCGACTGAAATCGCTGGTATGAGGCGTCGAAATCGAATAATAGCCTAAGTTATACCCCGTAATACTGGCATAATCATCCCGTAACCCAGCAACAAGTACCGCATCGCGAACTAGCGCATCAATATCCTTTGCCACCGCCCCAGGCCGCATAGCGGCAAACTGTGCATCTTGGATATGAATGAGTTGCTCAGCGATTTCGCGCTGCCGTTGCGTTGCCTTGCCAATGATGGCTGGCCGCATCAACCGGGCACTGTAACCATGAAGAGTCGACAACAGTTCCATATGCACAATATCTCCCTCTGCTAAAGGATGATTGTGCAAATTACCGTGCAAAAAGCTGTTGCCGACCCCTGTTGTGATAATGCCATAGCGATGAGAGTCCATTCCATTCTCCATAAGTACCTGGTGAACGATGGTCGCGGCATCCCGTTCAGTCTTCCCTACCCTTAATCCAGCAACAGCGGCAGATAATGCTATATCTGCCACTTGTGCGGCTTTGGCAATATAACTAATCTCTCTTTGTGATTTACATTCCCGCAGTTGTTCCAGCACACCAGAAAAATCCCGAAAGGATTGTCCTGGGAAACCGTTTTGTAAACGATTAAAACGCTTCACCGTCATATTGTATGAGTCAAAATCCATCCCGATATGCAACCGATCCCACCCACGCGCTATGAGCGTATCAATCAAAACATCAATCGGATCCTGCCAGTCAGAAAAGGTTACCATATCTGTGACCCAGCTGTTTTCCTGAAAGGTATGCGCATCCATGGCGCGGAATATCATCACTGGCTCATCCTGCAATGTCAGTAGACATGCCCGATACATATTCTCGGAAATACCAAAACCGGTCAGGTAAAATAAAAACTCCGTCTGATCGATTATCAGTAATTCGATATTCTTCTCTCTCATATGAGAACGGACTATATCGACCCTTTGATGATATTCCTCTGGTGTGAATATTATTTCTTTATCACTATTCATTTTATCCCCATCACTCTTCGCTATTATCATAATGGTTTTGTCATAAAATTGGCTGTCAGCAGCATGACAACCGTAATCAGTATCAACAATACGCTCACCGCGGCTATCGTCGGCTCCAGCTCAAACTGAATGTTATTCCATATTCGAACCGACAGGGTTTGTACATCATTACCCGCCATAAACATGGAAATCAGCAACTCGTCGAAGGAGCTGAGAAAAGAGAATATCGCCGCAGATATCATTCCTGGCGCAGCAAGCGGAAACGTTATGCGTCTCAATACCGTAAAACCGCTGGCGCCCAGGCTCATAGCGGCATATTCAAGTTGACTGTCTATTCCCTGCAACGAGGAAGAGATAATAATTGTGGCAATAGGGAATGAAATCACCGCATGCCCAATAATAATCGCACTGACGCTGTCTGCAATTTCTACAGCGGAAAAGAAAAAGAACAGCGAGAGCGCGGAGATAATATTGGGAACAATCATGGGAAGTAATATCAACGCATAGATAATTGTCTTTCCCCTGAAGCGAAAGCGAACTAATGCCATTGCCATCAGTATGCTTAAAATCATTGCCAAAATGGTTGATATCGTCGCGATACGAAAACTCAGCCATAGGGAGCTTAGCCAATCAGCGCTGCTCAACACTTTTTCCATCCAGCGCAGAGAAAAACCCTGAGGAGGGAAAGCCAGGTAGTTCGCATCGTTAAACGCCAGCGGGAAGATGATGATGATCGGCAAAGCCAGGAACAAGAGTACCAGCGTTGATAGCGCCAACGAAATAAATCCAGGTTTATTCCGGTTCATCGTTTTGCCTCAAACAACCGCTCTAATCCAACAACCCGCTGATATAGCCAGAATAATAGCAGCGTACAGACTAACAATAACGCTGACAGCGCAGAACCGAATCCCCAGTCAAAATAGGTTTCAATCTGGCTTTCAATCACCATAGAAATCATGGTCTGCTGTGGTCCGCCCATCAAGGCTGGCGTAATGAAAAAGCCAAGCGACATGATAAAGACCAATAGCCCCCCCGCAGCGGCCCCCGGCAACGAAAGCGGAACAATCACCCGCCAAAAAGCCTTAAGACGCGAAGCGCCGAGACTTTCAGCCACACTGAGCAAGGTCAGATCAATACCGCGCATCACGCTATACAACGCCAACACCATATAAGGCAGCAAAATATACGTCATACCAATCAACACGCCGGTTGAGGTATACATCAGCTTTAATGGTTCGCTCACTAAACCTAGCGCGATCAACCCCTGGTTTACGATGCCTTGCGTTCCCAGCAGCACCATCCACGCATAGGTCCGCACCAACACGCTGGTAAAATAAGGAATAATGACAATAATCAAAAAGATATTAGCCGTCCGCGGTTTTAACCTTGCCAAAAACCAGGCGAGCGGATACCCCAAAAGCAGTGTGCTTAGCGTCACCCACAAAGAAATACGCAGGGTAATCCACAATACGTTTATCCAGACAGGCTCATCAATAATCCGCAGATAATGCTGCCAGGTAAACTCCGGACTATAGAGACTAAAACTCAGCATTTTTATCAATGGATAGATAAAGAACACGGACAACGCCAGGAGTGACGGCGCCAGTAACAGCCAGAGTTTCCAGTTTCTACGGGACAGCGATACCTTCACTACGTCTGTTCTCCGGCAACAAACCATAAATCCTCCGGCTGCCAGCCAAGAGAAACATCCATACCCGGTATCAACGCTGTTTCAAGATGTATATTCTGCGCCTGAACCAGCAACTCGGTTCCATCATTGAGCCGTAGCGTCACTTTTACCGTATGGCCCAGATAAAGCACATCGGTGACAACGGCCTTTACCGGCAGTGTGCCTGAGGCCGCCAAGCGAATTTTCTCTGGTCGTAACACGGCTAGAACCCGCTGCCCGCAGGCCAGATCCCTTACCCCTCTGCCGCTTATCGAGTCGCCGTTATCCAGCGTGACATCGTATCTGTTTGCCTGAACGGCATGAATGCGACCAGAAATGAAATTGGACTGTCCGATAAACTCGGCAACCCAGCGGTTAGCCGGTTGTTCATACAGAAATCGGGGAGAATCAATCTGCGCGATTCGCCCGTCCTGCATCACGGCGACGCGATCGGAAAGCGTAAGCGCTTCTTCCTGATCGTGGGTGACAAATAAAACGGTAGAGCCTGATGAGGTATGCAGCCGCTTAATTTCCAGCTGCATATGCTCACGCAGTTTTTTATCCAGCGCCCCCAGCGGTTCATCCATCAATAAGGCCTGGGGTTCAAAAATTAACGCTCGCGCCAGCGCAATCCGCTGCTGTTGACCACCGGACAGTTCACGCGGCAACCGATGACCTTTATCGGCCAGCTGCACCATATCTAATGCATCTGCGACTTTCTTTGCGATCGCGTGCCGCGATTCTCGGCGCATCTCCAAGGGGAATGCGAGGTTACGCGCAACAGAGAGATGAGGAAATAGAGAATAGTTCTGAAATACGACGCCCAGATTCCGTTCTGCCGGCGGCATCTCGGTCACATCTTTTCCGCCTAACAGAATCCGTCCCGAGGAAGGATCGGTAAAACCGCCGACCATCATTAACGTCGTGGTTTTGCCTGATCCGCTGGCTCCCAGTAATGTAACAAACTCACCCGGATCGATAGTTAAATTCACGTCATCTACGGCAATGGTTTGCCCAAAACGTCGGGTAATACCTTGTAAACAAATTTCCGTTCCCACTTTCCGGGAACGGAATGACAGATGGCCTACACTCATTAAGCCTGACCCAGAATCCACGGTTGCCAGATTTTACCCACTTGATCGATATTATCCGACCACCACTGAGCATCCTGAACAAACGTATCAGGGAAATAGGCCGGATTAGACGGTAATTTCACCAAATCCTCAGGACGGACAAAGTCGAATGCTTTTTTATTGGTTGGACCATAAGCGATGAATTGGGTTAGTTTCGCCTGTATTTCTGGTTGTAGTGCGAAATCAATCAGGAGTTGTGCATTTTCAGGATTCGGTGCGCCTTTCACCACACTCCAGTATTGCACTTGCTGTTTTGCCTGATTCCACTCAATCGCCAGCGGTGCCCCCTGATCGATTAACGCTTGCGCTCTACCATTCCAGATAGCGCCCAGAACAGCATCTTTACGTTCTAATAATTGAGCAGAGACAGCACCAGTATCCCACCACTTTGATACATAAGGCTTGATTTTACCCAAAGAGGCCAAAGCACGCTCAATATCAATTGGATAAATATTCGCTTTTTCTACATTATCAGCCAGCAAGGCAAACTCGAGTTCGACAGAACCTGAGCGCATATCCGATAATGTTCGAGAACCGGGAAAACGTTGAATATCCCAAAACTCTTTCCATGTTTTAGGATGCGAATCGGCTCCAAACACGTCAGTGTTATAGACCATAACGGTAGCAAATAAAAGATTGCCAATCATATTTGGATGGCGCAACTCCGGTAAAATATCATCCGGGTTACTGAACTTCATTCCCGAATAGTTAATCGGCGCCAATGCCCCGGCTTTATCCAAATTGATTTGTATGATATCGCCCAGATCAAGAACATCAATACTCACTTGCCCGGATCTTACCATCGCCAATATTTGTGCCGCTGTCGAGGGCTGGATTTTTACATTAATACCTGTTGCTGCCGTAAAAGGCTTATATACCGCACTCTCCATGGCTTCCTGATAGGCACCACCAAGACCTCGGACGATAACCTCCGGATTACTTTTAGCAAATACAGCAGGAACAGAAAAAGTATTAAGCGCCATACCCGCACTAATAATCGAGCCTTGCTTGATTAACCGACGACGGGAGACGTTTATACCTCCATTTTCTTCCTCATGACAGGTAGAAAGCAGGATTTTCTTTTTATTACTCATACTCATTATCCTTTGGTATATAGATAAAAAAATCCTCTCTGGTATCAAAAAACTCAAAAAATAATTTTTATTTAACTTTCTTTATTGATTTTTCGTTTAACTTTTTATTTATAAAAAATTCCCTGGTGTTGTCATTTTTCCAATGACCTAGCAATTCCCATACATTATCTGATTGTCTTAGTTTTTCTTTTATATTCTCCCCATCCAAAATAACCATTTGTGACATTAACCAATCGGCCATGATTAATGTTCCAGCTTGTGACCACCATGCAACAGAAGATGTACTCCTTGCGATATAAAGTGCCTCATCCGCTTCTTGTACCAGGGGTGACGTCTGTCTATCCGTAAATGCAACGACATAGGCACCCTGCATACGAGCAATGTGCATCAATTCAATAGTATAAGGTATATAACGCTCATAACCGATGCCGATGAAAACATCGCCTTCACTAACATGCCTTATACGATCGGCAATATCACCATGCCCAATATCAAGAACATCCGCACTTTTCAGTACATTAAGTTGCATCGCCAGATAAGAAGCCATGGCATACGTTGTACCATGGGCGCTAACCCATATACGTCTTGCCGAAATCAGTTTTTCCGCAATACGAGAAACGACTTCGGCACTATTCAATTCCCCAGTCTGATTTATTAACAGACTGCCATTTTCAAAAACGAGAGCTTTTAGCTCTATATCATTAGAGGGCATCTCAGCCCACTGGAATGTGCCACTTAACCCTGTCTTTTCAATCAGCGCCTCGCCCAAATCTTCACGCAAATGAGCATAACCGCGATAACCTAAAGCTCGAGAGAATCGGACCACCGCCGCATCACTGATACTTATGGCATCCGCCAACTGCCTGGCGGTCATAAACGCGACACGTTCTTTATTACGTTCAATGTAACGCGCAATAATCTTTTGTGATGGCGTCAAACCTGAAAAGCGTTCACCAACCAGCTTTGAGAAATCCATACAGACCTCATATGACTCAATTACTACAGTAAATTACAAACATGTTGTGTTTGCAACAATAAATTTTTATATTTTTTATAAAATAAATGGCAAATCACAAAAATGCCCCAACGAAAGTGGTAGGAAATCCATATATCATTGAAAAAAAACACAAACAAAAAAAATTAGCAAGCTAATTACCCACCATATATAAAAATACATTTCACCATATCAGTTTAAATAAAATAGATTAGGAAACTACTTATTAAAAAATGAATAAATGAAATCATGCGGTTATTTTTCACATATAACTCTAGTATACCGGGAAGAAAATACAGGCGAAAAAGCATGTTTTTTTCGCCACTGAAGGAAACCAGGCCGACTATGCCGGCAACACGATATCGCTATCCGCCAATGCTCCCATATTGTTGTACATCGCACACGCCGCATCAATCAAATGCATGGCGATTGCTGCGCCGCTGCCTTCTCCGAGCCGCATTTCCAGTTGCAGGTAGGGTTCAAGTTGTAAATGGCGCAAGGCAATAGCGGCGCCTTTTTCCGCAGAGAGGTGCGAAGGGATCAAATAATCGCGTACCGTCGGTGCAATCAGGCAGGCGGCCAATGCGGACGCATAGGAAAGAAATCCATCCAGCACAACCGGGCGGCCAACCGCGGCCGCGCCCAGCATAACGCCGGCCATACCGACCAGATCGAAGCCCCCTACCCTGGCCAGTACCTCAATACCATCCCGCGCGTCGGGTTGATTAAAGGCAATGGCGTCACGGACAACGGCGGCTTTATGATGCAGGCGATCGCTGGGGAAATTAGCCCCGATGCCGACCACCTGATGCGGATCGCGATCGGTGATCACGCTGATTATTGCTGCGGCAGGCGTGGTATTTGCCATGCCCAGTTCCCCCACGCCAAACACGCCGACGCCACCGGCGGCCTGTTCTATGGTCAACTGCGCGCTGGCGTACAGTAAATCCTCCGCTTGTTGACGAGTCATCGCGGCCTCACGGGCAATATTGCCGCTCCCGCGCTGTACTTTCATATTCAACACGCCCGGCAGTGGTTCGCTGTCGATCCCCACGTCCACGACGTTAACCTCCGTGTTTGCATTGGCCGCCAGCACACAGACACCGGTGATGCCTTTGACCATATTGGCGGCCTGAATGGCCGTCACCGCCCGCGGTGAAATCGCCACGCCTTCGTCATACACGCCGTGGTCGGCGGCCATCACGATAATCTGTTTACGTTTGATCCGATGACCGGACAAACCGCGCATTCCCGCTAATTGAATCGCCAGCGTTTCCAGACGCCCCAGGCTGCCCGTCGGTTTCAGCAAACCGTCGATTCGGGCCGAGGCCCGTTGCATCGCTTCATTATCCAGCGGAATAATGGACTCAACCAGTTGTGAAAGCGTCAGTTCTGAATGTAGGTGCATAGACTTTATTCTCGTGATTCCAATTGCCAATATGTCCGCTGATTAAAGGCGCGCAGCGTGACAAATCCGTCCTGAATATCCAGCACGCTGTATGTGCCCTGTTCAAAATGAAAATGCCACATGGCGGCGGCCGGCATGGCTAACAGCCTTGCCAGCAACAAACTCAGTGCGCCCTGATGCGCCACCCACAGATGATTTCCCTGAACGTTCTGCGTCAGCAATGCCTGGACGGCACGCTCGATACGCATTGAAAACTCAGGAAACGATTCTCCCGCCGTCGGGCGGGCATTCTGCCAGTCAGCAACCCAGGCCGCCCAGTTCTCCGCATCTTCCTGTTGTAAATCGCGGTGATGACGCATTTCCCAGTCGCCAAAGTGCATCTCGTTTAGCGTCGTATCCGGAACGGCGGTAAGCGCATGCGATTGGAGTACCATTTCCGCGGTCTGCTTCGCCCGCGCCAACCCGCTACAGGCCGCAGAGGTAAAATCGATATCCTTCAACCAGTCGGCAACCTGTCGGGCCTGCGCTACGCCGATTTCCGTCAGGCGGACATCCGTTGTACCGCAAAAAACGCCGCTGAGATTGGCCTCGGTCTGACCATGTCTGACAAGAAACAACCGCATGCTTTTCCTCAAAATTTACTTTGATGTCGTTCATCACAACAGCGCCAGCAAGAACACCAGCTCACCAACCTCTACCGCCGCCCCCAGCGTATCGCCGGTTTGCCCGCCCAATCGGCGTCGCAGATACGTTCCCATCAGCCAGATGACCACCAGCGTTATCCCCAAAGCCAGTAATGCACGCGCATGGCCTGACAATCCGGTCAGTAGCGCCCCGATCAGCAGGGTAGTCAGCGTTGCCCTCATACTCACCTGACCGATATACCAATTCCCCAGCCCCTGACCTTCGCGGGCATAGCGCTGCCGATACATCAGCAGCACAATCGTCGTGCGTCCAACCACCGACGCCGCCGTCAGTATCGCCAACATGGGCGTACCGCGCAGCGCCAGTTCGCTGACGACCAACACTTTGGCTACCACGATAAAAATCAACGCCAGTCCGCCGTTAGTGCCGAGTCGGCTATCCCGCATAATTTCCAGCATTCGCTCACGTTTGCGGGCGGAAAAAACGCCGTCACAGGTATCGGCTAATCCATCCAGATGAAATGCACCGGTGATCAACGCCAACGCCAGAACATAGGCCAAAGCTGCCAACGGTAGCCCGCTCCACGGAGCAAGCAGCGTAAACACGCCCCCGGCAATCGCCCCGACGATCAGCCCGATAAGCGGAAAACAGACGATACCATGCACGTACTGCTGCATCGCCACCCCTTGCGTCCAGCGTTCAGGCACCGGGATACGCGTCATGAATTGCAAGGTGGCAAAAAACAATCGCAGGCTCATTTGATTTTTACCTCAATCCCTGAGACCACCAGATAGACAGACTCTGCCGCCGCCGCCAAACGCTGATTGACGCGTCCGGCAATATCGCGAAAATGCCGGGCCAGCCGATTTTCCGGCACAATGCCCATACCCAACTCATTCGTCACCAGATAGATCGGCGACGGGCTTTGTGCGCAGGCGGCGATCAATTCATCGATCTGCCGTTGGATCACCGCCTCGATGGTCGGAAAATCCATCTGTTCGGGCGGTGTATCGCCGGCCTGATCAAATAACAGATTGGCGATCAGGGTGGTGATGCATTCCAGAATAACGGCTTCATCCGCCGCAGCCTGCTCCACGATCGCCTTGCCTAAATCACGGTAACCTTCCCATGTCCGCCAGTGTGCCGGACGGGTTTCGCGATGGATGCGTACACGATTAGCCATTTCGTCATCAGTCACCACCGATGTGGCGATATACAACACCCGATCGCGGCACGCCGCCGCCAGCTTTTCCGCCAACGCACTCTTACCGCTCCGGGCCCCGCCGGTAATTAAAATCAAATGAGACTCCTGTTCAGGAAATACGATTTTTATCCTCTACGTTCAGGATAAATCGAATACATTTCATCGCGTAGATACCGTGATTTATCGCCGGGTTATTACGGTTGCTTCCCCATAAACCGGTATACCGCCCCGATATCAATATGCTCCCGCATGGCAGCGGCCAAAATATCAAACTGTTGCTGCTTGTGGCGGGCGTAATCAAACGCGTCGCCAGCGAACGCCGCCAGACCTTTACGCTGGCGCAGCGTATTCAGTAGTGCGCGGGTAAACGCATCGTTATCAAACAGGCCGTGAAGATAGCTGCCCATTACGCTGCCGTCGGCGTTGACCGCTCCGTCAAAGCGCGCCGTCGCCTGCCCATGACGCTGAGTCAGGCAAACAAAAGGTTCGGCCTGCCGACCAAGGCGCGATTCCCCCATATGGATTTCATAACCGGCAACCGGCAGACCGGTGCAGCCTGTCAGCAAGCCAGGCAATTGCGGACAACAGCTTCCCGTCACGCGGGTGGTCACTTTCTGTTCCGCAAACACGGTGTCCACATCCAGCAGCCCCAGTCCGTCCATCCGGGCGACACCTGATTCCATGCCATCAATAATATGTTTCCCCAGCATCTGGTAACCGCCGCAAATACCGATGACAGAGACCCCCGACTGATGCTGTGCCTGTAGCGCATGAGCCAAACCGCTTTGTTGCAGCCACTGCAAATCACCCAGCGTATTTTTACTGCCGGGTAAAACGACCAAATCCGCGCCCGCCAGCGCCGACGCCGTGGCGACATAGCGTAAACGCACGTCTGGCTGAGCCGCCAGTGCATTAAAATCGGTAAAGTTGGCAATATGCGGCAGCCGAACGACGGCAATATCCAGCGCGTTTTGCGGCGCCCCCGCGTATTTCCCGGTTTGCAGCGCAACGCCGTCTTCGTCTTCCAACTCGATATTCAGCCACGGCATGACGCCAATCACCGGGACGCCGGTCAGCGCTTCGATCTGTACCAAACCCGGCTTTAGCAACGCCACGTCGCCGCGGAATTTATTGATGATCACCCCCTTCACCCGCGCCTTTTCTTCCGGCGGCAAGAGAGCCAGCGTGCCATAAATCGCCGCAAACACCCCGCCGCGATCGATATCCGCCACCAGCAACACCGGCGCATCGGCCATAGCCGCCATCCCCATATTGACGATATCCCGATCGCGCAGATTGATTTCCGCCGGGCTGCCCGCTCCTTCCAGCACCATCACCTCATATTCGCTGGCAAGGCTGTGGTAGACCTCATTGATTTGCTGCTGTAACTGCGGTTTATACTGGTGATACGTCATCGCATCCATATTGCAGGCGACCTTGCCCATCAGCACCACCTGAGATTTGCGATCGCTGGTTGGCTTGAGCAACACCGGATTCATACGCACGTCCGGCGCAATACCCGCCGCCTCGGCCTGAAAAATCTGTGCCCGGCCCATTTCTTCGCCATTCGGCGTAATACCGGAATTCAAGGCCATGTTCTGCGATTTAAACGGCGCACAGCGGTAACCATCTTGTGCAAAGATACGGCATAGTCCGGCGACCAGGATGCTTTTACCGACATCCGATGCCGTCCCCTGAATCATGATGCAGCGACTCATGGCGCCACCCCGGCGCCCCATTGCCGGTTCACCAAAATGGTGGAGAAATACGGTAGCGTCTGATCGTCGCCGATCTGATCCAGACGCCGCCAGCACTGCTCGCCCGGTAAAGAGGCATCAGCCATCAGCAGCGCGTGCTCAAACAAATTGAGCCGCGCCAGCAGCGCACGCACGGTGGCAAAACGGCCGTAAACCTTCATCAGCACCACACAGTCATGAGTAAGCAATGCGTGTTCCAATGCGGCTTCCGGCGCGGTGCAGGGCATGATCGCCAGCGATTGCTGTTCCATCGCCAGCGGAAACGCGGCTCTGGAAGCTATTGCGGCAAAGGAAGTCACCCCCGGCACAATTTCCAGCCACGGCTGTGGTCCAATCCGGGCCAGCAGGAACACCCAGGTACTGAACAACATTGAATCCCCCAGCGTGATAAAACCGACCTGCTTGCCGTTGGTCACGTCATCCGTCAACTGCCGGGCCATCTCATCCCAGACCGCTTCTTTTTCGTCGTTTTCAGCACGCATGGGAAAATGACGGGTGCGAATCTCCGTTGAGGGCGACAGATACTCGCGCACAATGGATAACGCCAGACTATCCCCGCCTTTACGCCCTGCCGGGGCATACAGAATATCGAGCGTACCGATCAGACGGGCGGCACGTACGGTAATCAAATCGCTGGCGCCGGGGCCGACGCCTAATGCATACAGCCTGCCGGTCATTACACGACCTCCTGTTTTTCAGAACACAATGGCTCAGAACACAATGGCTCAGGACATGATGGTTCAGGACATAGCGCCGCGTCCAGATGCCGGGAAAACATATCGCGGATCAGCGGATTTTCACCCAGCCCCTGCAACCAGCTTTGCGTGGCAATGCCCGCAGCTTCGAGTTGGGATTTCCAGGAGTCCGCGTCATCCGATGCCATATCGTTGATGGCATGATCGCCCGCGACCAGCATCAGCGGCATCAGATGGACTTTACGTATCCCCTGCTGCTGCAATCGTCCGATGATGTGATCAATTTCAGGGTAACTTTCAACAGCCCCCACCAGCGCCGGGAAATTCCGGGCGGTCATCAGATGATCGAGACAGGCATAGGCCGAAAAAGCGTGATGACTGGCGCCGTGTCCCATAAAAACCACCCGCTCATCAGCATTCAACGGCGGCATCTGTGCTTCAAGCGCCGTCATCAGTTGCTGATAGTCAGCAAAACGGCTCAGCAATGGCACACCCAGAACCAGACGCTGGAACCGTCCGCTGAATGCCCGTGCCTCACTGACCACTTTTTCGTACTCATCGCCGTTAATGACATGCAGAGACTGGACCGCCACATCCTGATAGCCCTCATCCGCCAGCCGCTGAAGCGCCTGACGAGGATTATCAATCAGCAAACCGTCGCGGTTGCGCAGCTTGCGAATAATCATTTCGGAGGTAAATGCCCGAAACAGATCGCGATCGCGGCAATGCGCGGCCAGATGCTGCTCACAGGCATCAATATTTTTTTGTCGGGTATGCTGATAACTGGTGCCAAAACTGATAATCAACAGTGCTTTTTTCATTTTTTATCCTTGTTGCGCCCGCCAGCGGGACAGACGGTGAGCAAACTCCGCCGCGGAAACGACCCTATCCCGTCCGTCGTTCTCATCCAACACCGCAGGGCGGCGAACCACAATGCAGGGGATACTCAGCGCCAGACAGGGGGCAACCTTTTGCAGATAGCCGCCCTCGGCGCCCGACTCTTTGGTTATCACCACATCGGGCTGGCAGAGTTCGTACAGCGCACGATTAAATCCGGCGCTGTACGGCCCGCACTGGGCAATGATCTGTTCAACCCCCAGTCCCAGCGCTTCGCACTGCGCCAGCACCGCAGCCGTTGGCAATACGCGCACCAGCAAATGCTTACCCGGCAGTTTTTGCCGGTATTCCGCCAGATCTTTACTGCCCGTGGTCAGCAATACCCGGGGGCCAAGCGTCCCGGCCACCGCACATGCCGCATCCAGATTCGATACCTTGTGCAGCAACGGATGTTCGATAGCCTCAATGTCACTCGGTCGCTGATAGCGGGTGAGCGGTAAATGCAAACGATGGCAGGCGGTAGCCACATTACGGTGCAGCGCCTCGGCATACGGATGGGAGGCATCAATCACCCAACGCACTTGCCGGACCGACAGGTAATCCGTCATTTCCTGCGCATTCATGCGGCCCACCACCACCTCACCGGCAATATTTCCCGCCAGCTGCCGGCCCGTTTCCGTCGCCACCGACAGCCGATAGCGCTCTCCCGATGCGTCCAGCACCTGACAAATCTGCCGGGCGTCGCTGGTGCCGCCAAAGACATGAATGACCGGACGGTTCAAAGTTCATAACCCCGCGGCGTGATCATCAAACCCTCCCGGCAATAGGTGGTTTTGTTCCCCACAATCACCAGACTGGTCATATCTACCGGGGAGAAATCCATGGCGCCAAAAGTGGTGATCCACTTCTCCTCTTTCTTGCGTCCCGCCGCTTTTACCACCCCCACCGGGGTATCGGGTGACGTCCACGGTGTCATCAGTTCAAACGCGCGGGCCAAATGGCCTTCCCGGCCCCGACTGCGCGGATTATAAAAGCACACCACGAAATCAGCCTGGGCAGCGGCAATAATGCGTTTTTCGATCGCCGGCCACGGCGTCAGTAAATCACTCAGACTGATATGGCAAAAATCATGCATCAGCGGCGCGCCCAGCAGCGATGCGGCGGCAATACTGGCCGTAATCCCCGCCACCAGACGGACCTCCAGCTCCAACTGCTGCTGACTGACCAGTTCCAGCACCAGCCCGGCCATACCATAAATTCCAGCGTCCCCGCTGCTGATCAGCGCCACATTGCGGCCTGCCATCGCCAGATCAATGGCTGTCTGACAGCGTTCGATCTCTTTGCACATCCCGGTTTTGATGACCTGTTTGTCTCCGGTCAACGACTTCACCAGATGGGTATACGTTTTGTAGCCCACCACGATTTCCGCTTCACGAATGGCGGAGATCGCCTCCTGCGTCATCATGGCTTCACTTCCCGGCCCAATGCCGATCACGGTTAACATTAATGCGATACTCCCAGGGTAATAGTGACCCCCTGCTGACGCAGGGTATTGCCAACCAGTTGGCCTGCACTCATCAGCCAGGCGACGGGTTGCGATACGCTGCCAACGCCAATGGTTTGACGGACAAACTCAGAAGAGGGAAAACGCGCTTCATGGCGCCGAAGCGCCTCAACGCTGAACCATTCAACGGGGACCTGCCAGCGTTGCGCCAGTTGATGCAGCGCGGGTTCGTCTTTCTTGATCGTGACGCTGCCAATCGCCCGCAGCGACAGCGGATCGAAATGGTTTTCAGCCAGTTGCTGCGACAAGAGCGCAGCCAACGTTGGCAGCGACGTGGCCCGCCGACAGCCAATCCCGGCCACCACTCGCCGCGGCACCAGTTGGTACACCGGCAGCGGCAATTCAGGCAGGCTATCGCGCAGGCTGACACAAACCAGTGCATCCAACTCCGGCAGGGCCGCCAGATTCGCCACTGGAATGAAGCCACGCACATCGCAACGATCGCGTTCGTCATGTAGCGGCGCATCCCACCACAGACCGACTTTCTGCTCACTGACCAGCATCTGATTAACGATTTTTACCGCATGACGAAAATCCCGCATCCCGGCATCCAGCTGTGTCGCCAGCCTATCCAGCGCCGTCATCTGGTTAACATCCGTGGCGGTGGTAATCACCGGATCGGCGCCCAGCAGCCCCGCCAGATGACATGTCAATGCATTGGCTCCGCCAACGTGCCCGGACAGCAGGCTGATAACGTGTTGCCCCCGTTCATCAATCACCACCACGGCCGGATCGGTCAGTTTGTCATTCAATAACGGCGCGATCGTCCGTACCGCGATGCCTGCCGCCCCGATCACCACCAGCGCGGCGTAATGTTTAAACGCGTCGCGCAGGGTATCGCCGAAACTGTCATTGAACGCAATAAATCCCGGCTCCCGCAGTTTTTCACTGGTAAAGCAGGTCAGCGGCGATAAATGCGCCCGTAAACGTTGGGCCAGACGAACGCCGCCGGGCGTCAGACAAAACACCGCTATCGATTCAGGCTTGACGATATTCATGACTAAACCCTGCATCATAAAGTCGGGAATAGTGGTATTCCTCTCCCAGAAAAGCGCCGACCAGAATCAGCGCGGTCTTGCGAATGGCCGCCGCCTTTACCTGTTCGGCAATATCGGCCAGCGTGCCGCGTACCGTTCGGGTTTCCGGCCAGGTCGCCTTGTATACCACCGCAACAGGTGTCGTTAGCGGATAGCCCCCCGCGACCAGCCGCGCGACCACGCCGTGAATGTCCTGTACCGACAGGAAGATCGCCATGGAAGTCTGATGGGCGGCCAAGGCTTCCAGCCGCTCCAGCGGCGGCATCGGCGTGCGGCCTTCAATGCGGGTAATAATCAGACTCTGCGCCACTTCCGGGACGGTATATTCCACCCCAAGCTGGGCCGCCGCCCCCAAAAACGCACTGACGCCCGGCACGGACACAAAACCGATCCCGTGTTCCGTCAACGCCTCGCCCTGCTCCCGGATGGAGCCATATAGCGAGAGATCGCCGGTTTGTAATCGGACCACCAGTTTGCCGTCCCGGACGCCGGTTACCATCAGCGCAATGATTTGCTCCAGCGTCATACCGGCACTGTCATGGCAGGCCGCGCCCGGCCGGCAATCGTCGAGCAATTCGGTATTGATCAGCGAGCCGGCGTAAATCACCACATCAGCCTGTTGCAGCAGGCGGTAGCCTTTCAGCGTAATCAGCTCGCGGTCTCCCGGCCCGGCCCCGACAAACCAGACTTTTTGCGTATCAAACGCTTTCCGGGTCGTACTCTTATGTCGTGTCTCTTCCGGTTCAGACATGGTTTTGCTCCTTGCAGCAGGAAATAAGATAGGTGGGATTGCCGGGTTTAAAATAATGACCGCGACCAAGCGGCGTCAGCGTGGCAACCTGTAATTGCGTACATTCCAGTGAGGTCACGTTCAGCGACTGCAAATGCGCCAGCGCCGTATGCAGGTTATCCAGCAAAATAAACGTCAGTACCAGGCGGCCACCGGGAGACAGATGGTCCAGCGCCCAGTCGATCAGCGCCGCCAGTTGCCCGCCGCTCCCGCCGATAAAGACGGCATCTGCGATCTCCGTCAGCGGAAATGGCGCTTCCCCTGCGATAATGTCCACATTCCGGCACCCCAAACGCCGACAATTTTCCGCAATCAGCGCCAGCGCGGCCGGATTGCGCTCAATGGCCGTCACCTGTAGTTGCGAAAACCGCAACGCGGCTTCCAGCGCGACGCTTCCCGTCCCCGCGCCGACATCAATCAGGCGCCGCGCGCCGGTCAGTTCCAGCCGTTCCAACACCAGCAGGCGAACCGGCTCTTTGGTCATCGGTACCCGTTGACCACGTAAAAACTCGTCATCTCTCATTGAGGATCACCACCACATTCATGTCATAGTGTTGCGCCACGTTATCCGGTTGCAGGCGATGAATACGCTCATCCGGCAGGGAAAGGTTTTCACCAATAATCAGCGTGCGGCTGAGCCGGCGTTGCAGAATGGCATTCGCAATCACCCGGGGACCGATTCTCTCGTCCGTCACCATCGCCACTTTGTCATGTTGCAGGATCCAGTCGAAATCCGGCTCCCGCCCATGGCTGCTGGTGAGATAGATATCGTTCATATCCAGCGCGATGCGGGCGCACAAATACTGTATGGCGCTGATGCCGGGAATAATTCGCAGCGACTGCGCGCCGAAATGGGATGAAAGCCGCTTGCCGATGCCATATAGCAGCGGATCGCCCGAAGCCAGCACCACGATATCCCGCTGCCGCTGCCCGGCGAGCCACGCCACCAGCGCGGGGAGATCGGCATCCAGCCGCCGGGTTTGTCCGCGGAAATCGGGAAATATCGCCAGATGCCGCACGCCGCCGACCAGAACGTCGGCAGCGGCAATCGCAAGCCGCGCTTCCGGCGTCAGGTGCGCAAGCGATCCGGGTCCAATACCTACCACGGTAATCATCGTAGCGCCTCCACAATATCCCTAAGCGCCCGGCTGCTTCCCAGCACCTGATTGTCAAACGAAAACAAAATGGCATCGATAGCCGGCGGCTCGACGGAGAAGCGCAGCATGTCGTTTATCCGCTCACAAATACGCCGCGCAATACGTTCATACACCGACTGGAAACCATGCTCCGCAATCAGTTCCATCGCGGCTTCCGTGGTATCGCACTGATTGACCGCCAGCAGTAAATCATGCGGGGCGCCGAGCAAGGCCAGATGGGCAATCAGGGTTTCCATACGGCCATCAGCAATATGGCTGTGGGTATGAAAGATCCCGGCGGCGACCTTGACCAGCTTGCCGGGGTGGCCAATCAGCACCACATGGCGAAATTTTAGCCGTACCGTCTCCTGCAACATGTAGCCCACAAAGTTGCTCATGGTGACTACCCGTTGACTATCCAGCCCGAGCTGTTCGCGGACAAAGCGCTCGCCGTGGTTGCCGGGCACCAGAATCACCTTGTCCAGCCCTGCGGCGCGCTTCATTTCCAGCTCCAGCGCCAGCGAGCGTTTCCAGCTCTCTTCCGACATCGGGGTCACAATACCGGTGGTGCCAATGATGGAAATCCCACCGAGGATACCCAATCGTCCGTTGTAGGTTTTTTGGGCCCGCGCCTCGCCCTCCGGGGCAAAAATCGTGATTTCCGCCCCGCGCGATGGACCAATCACATCACGTACCGCCGCTTCAATGGTTTGCAACGGCGTGCGGTTAATCGCCGGACTGCCGACAGGCAACCCGATGCCTTTACGCGTGACCGTACCGACGCCTTCACCACCGGTAATATGGATGTCGCCACGATCGCACAAGATGACGCGGGCAAAAATCAGCATGCCGTGCGTCGCATCGACATCGTCTCCGCCGTCCTTACGAATGGCCGCCGTCGCCTGCTGTCCTTCAATCAGCGGCTGCTCCACGTTGAGATACAGCGTGACGCCTGACGGGGTGACAATCGAAACCTGATCGATGACCTGCTGACGCAGTATCATCAGCGCCGCCACTTTAGCCGCCGCGGTCGCGCACGAGCCGGTGGTATAGCCCGTCCGGTATTGCTTGCCGTTATGCCAGACGGTATCCATCTGCGTATCGAAGCTCACCGTTCCTCCCGTATCCGATACAGAATGGCGTTCACAATGGCGGCGGCGACATTACTGCCGCCTTTGCGGCCCGCCGCCGCAATACAGGGAATATCGCTGTGAATCAGCGCATCCTTTGATTCCGCCGCGCCGACAAACCCGACCGGAACGCCAATCACCGCCAGCGGCGTCGCCCGTTTTTCCGCTGAACGCTCCAATAGCCTGAATAGCGCCGTGGGGGCATTACCGAACACAAACAGCTTATCTCCGGCCTCTTCCAGCGCGATATCCACCGCGGCCATGGAACGCGTTATGTTTTCGGCGTTTGCCCGCGCCACCACGCGCGGATCGCTGATAAAACAGCGGCATTCGCATCCCAGTTGCGCCAGCAGCGTTTTATTTATTCCCGACAGCGCCATAGTGGTATCGGTATAGAGGAGACAACCGGCGCGCAGCCCCGCCGTAATCCGTTCCAGCACCGTCGGCGAAAACCACAACACGTCCAGCCAGTCAAAATCCGCCGTGGTGTGGATCACCCGCTTGACGATCGCCTCCTGCATCCGATCGACAAAGCGATAGCCGGGATACTCACGGGCGATGATATCGCCGATAATCTCAAAACTTTGCTGCTCAATTTGCCGGGGTTGCTGGAGATAATTCATCGAATTTCCCTATGTTATAAGGCGACTAAACGTTCTATATGACGAGAGCGGCTGACAGCAGCAGATACGCCAGAGCGAACAACAGCAGCGCCAGAAGCGAAGCCACTCTCATCAGATTGATGCTGCGGGGAATATCGCTCAGTGCGATTTCCCGGCTTTCATCACCGATCCACGGTTTCTCTACCCGCTCACCAAAATAATTATTCGGGCCACCGAGCCGCACGCCGAGCGCCCCGGCTACCGTGGCTTCCGACCAGGCGCAGTTGGGGCTGGAATGCTGATAACGATCGCGCCAGCCAATGCGCAGCGCCTGCCGATAGTCGGCTTTCAGCAGCCAGGCGGCGGCACTCAGCAACAGCCAGCTCAGCCGGGCGGGAATGAGGTTCGCCACATCGTCCATCCGGGCAGAAACACAGCCAATCGCCCGATATTTCGGATTCTTGTAGCCCACCATCGAATCCAGCGTATTAACAGCCTTGTAAGCCATCGCCAGCGGCGCACCGCCGAGCAGCAGGAAAAACAGGGGGGCAATCACGCCATCCACGCTGTTTTCCGCCACGGTTTCCACCACGGCGCGGGTTATCTGCGGTCTTTCCAGCTGTGAGGTGTCGCGTCCGACAATCCACGATAGCTGGCGGCGACTGTCTTCCAGCGAACCGTGTTGTAATGCCTGATGTACCGCCATCGCGGCATCGCTCAGGCTACGCCCCGCCAGCAGGGTGTAAATCATCCAGACTTCCGCCAGCCAGCCCAGCCACGGATGGATGATGTTCATCAGGACCAGCCATCCCCAGCTCAACAACCAGGTCAGTCCGACCACGATCAGCCACAGCACCGCCCCGCCCAGTCGGAGCGAACGCTCACTGTGACAACAGGCGCGGATGCGGATTTGCAGCCATGAAATCAGATTGCCAATCCAACGCACCGGATGCGGCCAATGCGGCGGATCGCCCAGCCAGTAGTCAAGCAGGAAGGCGGCAAACCAGGCGCTCAGCATCATCGCGTCTCCTTTACACAAGAACGCCTGGCACTGACGAACCAGCGGTCAAGCAGGCCCGGACGCTGAGCAAAATGAAGATGAAGATAGCTGGCACAGGTCTGTTGAAGCTGATATCCCCCCTGCCATCGTTTGATTACCGCGCCATCACGCAATTTTGCGCAGTTAAAACGGGGAGAGAGCGAGGTAGAAAAATCGGAATAATGAAATTCATGGCCGCGCAGTATATCGCCGCGCGCCGCCAACAACGTATCCGTCATGGCCTGAGCCTGACAGTAGCCAAAGCGGGTCAGCCGTTTTCCCATCCGGCTTTCACCAGGCAAAATACCGCTCATGCGATGACGTTGGCCGTCCGCATCCGTCAACCCGTCCCCCAGATACATCAACCCGCCACATTCGGCATAGATCGGAATATTACGCCGATGCGTATCCTGTAAGGTATCGCGCATCGCGGTATTGGCCGCGAGTCGGGCGGCATAAATCTCAGGATAACCGCCGCCGATATAAACCATCTGACAGTGGGGAAGCTGACGATCGTGGATCGGACTAAAGCGCCGGATACGCACGCCGGCCTGCTCCAGCAGGTCGAGATTATCCTGATAGTAGAAATTGAAGGCTTCATCATCCGCCAGCGCCAGCGTCAGCCCTTCAGCCAGTTCAGGGGCGGACAAGACGGGTAATTCGCCATCGGGTAACCGAACCTCGCGGCACAGGGTCAGCAGGCGATCCAGATCGATGGTTTCCTCAATTTGCTGCGCCAGTTTCCGCCAGCGGCGATCGTCACCCGCCGGTTGCTTTTGATAAGATTGTTTTTGATAAGATTGTTCCTGAGCGGGGATCAAACCAAGATGACGGGAAGGCAGCTCGATATCTGCCATAACGGGTAAACGCCCCAGAACCGGAATACCACAATAGTGCTCAATGGCATGACGCAGCAGTTCATAGTGTTCCGCTGAATTCACCCGATTCACAATCACACCGGCAATGGTCAAATCAGGGTCAAACTGACGAAATCCCATCACCGTCGCCGCCACTGACGTGGATACCGCCTTACCATCCACCAGCAAAACTACCGGACAGCCAAGCTGTTTAGCCATGGCCGCCGTACTGCAATAGTTCGGATCCGTGCCATAGCCATCAAACAGCCCCATCACACCTTCGATCACGGCGACATCGACATGACGCATACGCTGGTTATACAGGCCGTTGAGCGTCGCCGCAGGAAGCATAAACGCATCCAGATTGCGTGATGTAACGCCGCATACGGCGCTATGCCAACCGCTGTCCAGGTAGTCAGGCCCGACCTTGAAGGGTTGCACCGTCAACCCGCGTCGCATCAACGCCCGCAGGATCCCGAGCGTGACGGTCGTTTTGCCGCTGCCGCTGCCGGTACCCGCGATAACAAATGCGGTTTTATTTCGTCTCTGACTTACTGACGCGTTCTTAGGTTGTTCTTTTGCACCCGGCATAAAAAATCCCGACATCATCGGCCGGGAAAGGTTATGTCACAGTGTTCGCAAAAGCGGCGTTGCCGCTGTACGCACCGGACGATCACCCGCTTCCCACCGAAGGAGTTGAATCTGTCATCGTCAGGTCGGTCTTCTGGCTTAGCGTCATTCTTCCCCGTCCCTTCCCAATCACAGCGATCAGTGGGTTTTTACGGAGTCGTCGGCATCACAGCAGCGGGGGCTGCGGGGGATTCACACCCCCTTCCCAGTTGTCATGCATCATGACAACATGCAGAACCGGACATTCTTTTTCCATGCCCGCTTCTAACCTGACAACAATATCCCCGTCATACTTCGCGTTGGTTTTCCTGCAACCCGAATTATTCAGGGTATATATTGATTAATTTCTTACATGTTTTATCTCTCTATTTACAGATTTATCAGATACGCCCTGATACTGATGATAACAGCCTGTGCGCCACCATCACGACAAATCGGCCCAAAAGTTGGCCATAAATCGTTAAAGCAGAGTTGCTAATCTGAATCATACTGAATTCTGGTATTGATCTTTTGATGTCATGCATAAATTGAAGAGGAAAATCGCAATGCAAAATGTACGTGGCTTTGCTGCACTGGACTCAACCAGCCCATTGGTTCCACATCAGTTTGTCCGCCGGGACCCGCGAGAAAACGATGTGGTTATTGATATCGTCTACTGCGGCGTCTGTCATTCAGACATTCATATGGCTCGTAACGAGTGGAAAAACAGCCGGTATCCGATTGTGCCGGGACACGAAATCGTCGGGAAAGTCGTCAGCGTTGGTAAAGCGGTTGATCGCTTCAAAGCAGGCGACTGGGTCGGCGTAGGTTGTATGGTGGACTCCTGTCAACAGTGCGATGCCTGCGATGAAGGGCTGGAGCAATACTGCGAAGAGGGGCCTACGCTTACCTACGGCAGTTTCGATCGCCACGATAGTCTGCCAACCTTCGGCGGTTACTCTGAACGCATCGTCGTCTCCGACAAATTTGTGCTGAATATGCCGGAAGCATTGGACATGAAATCCGCCGCGCCGCTGCTGTGCGCCGGTATCACCACCTATTCTCCGCTAAAACATTGGAATGTCGGCCCTGGTGATAGCGTCGCCGTTGTGGGATTAGGTGGTCTGGGACACATGGGTCTGAAATTTGCCAAAGCGCTGGGCGCGAATGTCACGCTCTTCACCCGTTCTCCAGGCAAAGAGCAGGAGGCCCGCCGTCTGGGAGCCGATCGCGTGGTCATTTCTACCAATGCGGCACAAATGGACAGTGTTACCAGCCACTTTGACATTATTCTTGATACCGTACCGATGCAGCACGATCTCAATCCTTATCTGACCACGTTAAAGCGTGACGGCACGCTGATTCTGGTGGGATTGATCGAACCCATTGAACCCACCGTGCATAGCGCACCGCTGGTGATGGGGCGTAAGACTATCGCCGGCTCGCTGATTGGCGGCATTGAAGAAACGCAGGAAATGCTGGATTTCTGCGCCGAACATGGCATTAGCTGTGACGTTGAGATGATCGATATACAGAATATCAATACGGCATACGAGAGAATGTTAAAAAGTGACGTGCATTACCGATTTGTCATCGATATGGCGTCATTAACATCCAGTTTTGCCGGGTAAGCGCCACGCCGGTGGACGCAGGGCATTGACGGCCATTTCTTCGCTTATGTTATGCTGACCCCATCGCAATCAGGGATCTAACCAAAACATCATGAGTGAACATGGCGGTAATGTGCTGGAGATGGCGCTGAAAATCGGCGTGAATGCCGATGAAATTATCGACTTCAGCGCCAACATCAATCCATTGGGCATGCCGGCGTCGCTGAAAGCGGCGATCGCCAGCCAACTCGGCCGCGCCGAGCATTATCCTGACGTGGAATACCGCGATCTTCATGCCGCTCTCGCCCGCGCTCATGGCTGTTCACCTGAGCACATCATGGCCGGCAACGGGGCAACGGAACTGATCTATGCGGTCGTCCAGTATCTTCAGCCTCGTCGGGCGCTGCTGCTGACGCCAGGGTTCGCGGAATATCGCCGGGCCTTACAGCGCATGGGTTGCGCCATTGATGATTATGCCATGTCGGCAAAGGACGGCTTTCAGCCTGATGTCCGGCTGCTGGCCGCGCTGGATAAGACTCGCTATGACTGCCTGTTTATCGCCACCCCCAATAATCCCACGGGACTGATGCCTGATAGCGCGCTGTTGCAGGCGATTGTCGAACGCTGTCATCAGCGCAATACCGCGCTGATCGTTGATGAAGCGTTTATCGACTTTCTGCCCGATGTTCCGGGTCTGATCCCCCAGCTAACGACCTTTCCCCAGCTGTATATCCTGCGCTCCCTGACCAAATTTTTCGCGATCCCCGGTCTGCGGCTGGGTTATCTGGTCAGCGCCGATCGGCGTGCAATCCGGACCATGAAACAATCACGGGAACCGTGGACCATTAATGCCTTTGCCGCGCTGGCGGGGGAAACCATGCTGGACGATGCGCCTTATATCGCCGCGACCCATCGCTGGCTGGCAGAGGCGCAACAGTGGCTCTACCGGGAACTGAGCGCAATGCCCGAACTGCAAGTATGGCAGCCCGCCGCCAACTATATTTTCCTGCATTGCCTGCGCCCGGAAATTCCGCTTCAGCAGGCGCTGTTAGCGCACCGATTGCTGATCCGCGCCTGTGCCAACTATCCCGGTCTGACGGCCAATCATTATCGGGTTGCCATCAAAAGCGCGGCCGACAATCAGCGGCTGATCGCTGCGCTGCATCAGGTGTTCGGTCATGGCTGACGCACGTTGCCCCGCGTCCTGCGGTGAATTGATTCAGGGATGGATTCTCGGCGGTGAAAAACTGATCTCCTGCCCGGTGAATTGGTTCAGTCATGTCTCCGTCACGGACGGTCGGCCCGATGGCGCCGAGCGTCCGCGCATGCGGCAAATGCTAAATAGCGTTATTGCTCATCTTGGCCTGCCTGCGGATACCGGACGCGGATTACGCATTGAATTCACTTCCACGATCCCTGTCGCTAAAGGCATGGCCAGCAGTACTGCCGATATCGCCGCCACCGCACAGGCAACGGCCCGTCATCTCGGCACAACGCTGGATGAAGCAACGCTCGCCACACTGTGCGTTCAACTGGAACCCACCGACAGCACGCTGTTTCGTCAGTTGACGCTGTTCGATCATCAAACGGCTCATACACAAATTGCCTGCGACTGGCAGCCTTCGATGGATATTCTGCTACTGGAAAGCCCATACACGCTGGATACGGCGAACTATCATCGCCTCGATCGCCAGTCGTCGTTGCTGGACAATGCCGATGTGCTGGAAAAGGCCTGGCGTCTGTTTTGCGCGGCGGCGGATAAACAGGATAATGCCCGGCTCGGAGAAGCCTGCACGCTGAGCGCAATCGCCAGCCAGCAGATACTAACCAAACCCGCGTTCAGCGAGTTACTGGCCGTAGTTGAAGACGCCGGGATACATGGTTTGAACGTTGCTCACAGCGGCAGCGTAGTGGGGTTACTGCTCGACAGACGAATACACGATGTGGAAAGACTCACCTGGCAATTACAACAGCGTGGTATTACCCGGCATTATCTCAATCACTATCTGCTGCCGATGGTGGTTGGCGGCGTGCGATAACGCCTCCCGCCGTCACTCTGCGACTGCGCGAAGTGACGGCGGCGGTGATTAATTAATCACGCGTGATATTCGTGGGGGGATGGTGGCGTTGGGAAGAAAATCAACGCGGCGCCATATGACTACCGCCGCCACCGCCGTGACCGCCGCCGCCATGACCACCGCCACCGGGAGGTGGGAACAGGCAGCCGCTCAATGCAGTAATTAGCGTGATCACTCCGATTATTTTAACTATACGACTCATGCAGACC
This sequence comes from Brenneria roseae subsp. roseae, assembly GCF_003115845.1. Lineage (GTDB taxonomy): Bacteria > Pseudomonadota > Gammaproteobacteria > Enterobacterales > Enterobacteriaceae > Brenneria > Brenneria roseae. The sequence goes on from NZ_KZ819029.1 coordinate 98,900, forward strand.
TCTGTGTAATAAGAACGATGTTGCAGGCGAATCATAAAGAGGCAGGCAGCAGCAAACAATGCAGAATAGTCTTGAAGAGAACGGTATAAACAATTGGTTACATTCACATACTCATTCCTGTCCCAACCCAAACGGCTTCCTTAAATCGTTTATCGCGACAGACTCTCAGCGCTATCTCACTTTGCCGTTCAACTTTCTGGCCAGCAGCACCACGCCCTTCGATCTGGCGGGAAACGGGCAAAAAAAAGCTCTTCATCACCGGTACACAAACCGAAAATGAAGAGCCCGTTAGCATGACGCCAGATACCGAGATCTCCAGCGTATTACTTATTCGTCACACCATACAGTGGATTACGACGCTGTAGCATCTGCCCGCCATCACGCGTCAACGGCACCCATCCAACAGCACCGCGCTTCACGGTTGGTTCAGTGAACAGCAGGTCAAACGGTATCGAGATATAGAAACCTTTTGTAAAGCTGCCTTCCCCGTATTCGCTCGAACTGACGTCCGTTTTAGTGGCAAATGCGCCAGCAATGATACCGCTGTCAAAGCGGCGGGACAGATCAATCGTTACCCCTTTATCCCCTGCCAGATAACGGCCGACACTGACCTTCGCCAGCGCCCCTTCCACAAACGGCAATTCCCAGTAGGCGGTCAGATGCCCTGTCACCACGTCGTAATCGGCCATCTTCATGACGTCGTTCCAGTCACGCTGTTTCACGTAGTTGACATCCATCCCCAGCGCCCAGCTTTTACCAAACGGTCGATACAAGACTTCGGAACCGACGCCGGCATACATCATTTCCAGATAACCGCCATACACCTGGGTGTACCAATCCTGCGCCGGATTATCCATACGGGTTAATTGCAGGTTGGTCAGCAGTAAATCAGAAGAGGTGACATATTCCCGGATCCAGGTCCTGACGCGCGGCAATGCGGCGCCGTCCGCCGGCGGGGTTTTATAATTGAACTTATCGTAATTATCCAACAGATTCAGCGACGCCGATCCGCCGATTGACCAGTGATCCGTCAGGCGATAATCAACACTGCCGGCCAGAGCGACCTGATACATATAGAATGATTCAGGCCCGCCAATCGATTGGGTCAATGTGGGTTCCAGCGAATAAGAGAAACGCTGCGGTTCAGTATGTAATACCTGCTGACCACGGACCTCGGCCACAGGCTCCGCACGATGCGTTTCCGGCTCCGCTTGCCCTAACGGCGTGGCGGCCTGCTGTACCTGATGGAACGCCCTGGCATCCACCTGCGTACTGGCTATCGGCAAACGCTGGCTACGCTGCACGATGTGATATTCGCTGACGTCTTCGGGTACATGGTTTGCCAGCACCGTCGCGGCGCGCAAAGACGCTTCATCGCTATCGCGATATTTATCCTGCTGAGCCACCACCGTCACTTGATGCCGATCGGCATAAATATCAGCTTCGCGATACCCGGCCTTGTCGTCCAGCTCTTTTGCCACCTGCTGCCAGTTGGTTCCTTTCCCGTCATCAACTGGGGCATAAACCGGTGGAGCATTATCAAGATGCGTCGGTTTCAGGCTGTTAAAATTGGTCCTCAGGGTAAAACCCCACATCAGGGTATTACCGCGCTGCCAGGAGAGCGTCGTGTCCAACACATCCCCTACGCGGTACACCATACCGACGTTAAGAGGCGAATCCTGCTTGATTTTCTCACTGCGGCCACGATCGGCGGCTTCATTGCTGTAGTCGTTACCCTCATATTCCAGCTTCAGACGGAGCGGATCCCACGGCGTTTGATACTCGATGCCTGCGAACAACGCTGCCGGGCCGTGGAAAAAGTTCTTCACTTCAAACTGTCCGCCGCCCGTTTTATAAGAATCACTGCGCTGGCAGAAACTATCTTTCAGAGAGCAGGCGGGATTCTTGATATTACCGCTTTCGGCCATATTGCCCCAGCCCATGCCAAGGGTAAAATCAAACGGCCCCAGCCGCTTACTGGCCACCAGATATTCACTGTCGAATAATCCTGTTCCGGCAATATCACGGAATCCTATTGATACATCGGGTAGCCAGTAGCTTTCCTGCCACAGTCTGGCCTTCAGATCGAAGGCTTTGTCCTTATAGGTTTGATTACCGCTGAAATCAACATTACTACTATAAGAGCGTGTGCGAATATCCGTATAACGCACCGTCGTTTCCAGCCAGTCAAACAACTGTAGCGAAACCGAATAACGACGATATTCATCGTTATCACGGTAGTTCACGCTGAACTCCCCGGTTTCCGCCATACGCGCCGTCGGCATTTGTAATAAACCGGTGCCGCCAAAGTCGGACTGCGAGACACCGGCAGGTTGAAAGCGGGTATTCTGGTTGGTCGCGCTGCCATCTGTCGCCTCGGCGGCCATCGCCTGGGCACTCAAAATGCTGCCAATTGCCAACGACAGACAGCCAAATTTAAAGTTCCTGTTTTTTGTCATTAGAATGGGATCCGGTTAGCAAGATAGTCAGCAAGTTGATCGTTTAACGAGGCCATGTCATCCGGCAACTTTGACGGATCAAAACCAATAAACAGCGTTTCTCCTGCGGCAGGCTCAATATGCCGGCGATTCCACAACGCCAGCGGCACCTTACGCCATGTACCATCACCGCCAATCAAATAGCCGAAACTGTTATCTGCGCCGGCCAACAATCGTTTACCCGCGACATAGCGTTCGATTGACCATCCAGACCGGAGCGCTACGCGCCCGGAGGTCTCCAATTCGCCAACATCGGCTGAGGTATTCAACAAACCAATCAATGAAAAGTTGTCGGCATACAGCGGCACATACAGTGCGTATTCTCCCACCAGCGGGCGATTATTTTTCAGGTGAACCCGTACCCGATCGGGGTCAAGTTCAGTGTGAATTCGTCCGGCAACGTTGATCGGTTCCAACGTTTTACGCAGCAGCCACGCCGATATCGCCAGATCGCCATCGCCTGAATTACGCCAGCGCGTTTCCAGCTCCGCCAGTTTCTCGCCCAGCTTATCGCCCTGCTCATACGTTTTCTGCGTAGTGGCGAAATCTGAAATCAACGCCGCTTGCCAGTTTACATTTGGCGGAAAAGCCACCTGCTCATAAAATTTTTCAAGACGCGTACCCTCTTCCAGCTTAACAACCGCCAGCGTTTGCTGCGGATCTTTGACGGTTAGCTGGGCGGCTGTCGCTACGCCGGAGACCAGCAGCAACAAGGTAGCCATACGAGTGAGTGCCAACATTTAAGCCCCTTATTGTACGTATGGTTTTAATACGGTGAATTTTACCAATGCCATGTCAGGCCCCATATACTGATAGCTCTGTACCACCTGTCCATTCGACGGCTCAATCCAGTAGCTATTGGTATAGCTTTCATTCAGCGCCGGCACGGTAACCTGCTCATCAAAACGCACCAGTTCACGAGGTTTATCCAGAATAGTCAGCGTTTCTTTACCACGGGAACGGAATACCGACGTGATCTCATAGCCACCCCGGAACACTTGCGCCCACTCAACGCGGCTTTGCCACGTCATCGGCGTGGTTGATTTCAGTAATCCCAATGCCAGTGGGTCCTGGCCAAGATTACTGACATACGTAATATCTTCACCAAATCCCTGGGTTTTTATCAGCCGACCATGCTGCGTTACGACCATATTCTTGTCAGCGGCAATCCATTTCAATTGTTCCTGCTCAGCAAACGCCAATACCACAAAAGCCTGCGGCGCCTTGCCGACTTTCAGATAGGCGGACGCATAAGGGGTATTTTGCACCTGACTGGCGGTAACATGGATGTCATCCTGTCCCAGAAAGGCCAGCCTGGCCGTTTTTCCCAACGATTCCATCTTCTGGGAACAGCCCATCAAAAGAAAGGGGAAAATAGATATGGCAATCAATGCCTTCGTTCTTGCCATTCGTTTTATTGTTGTCATCGAATGAAATTCCCGCCGAACAGCGCGATCCAGAAAAAGAAAGGCCACCGAAGTGGCCTTGGGATTTACACGAAATTATTGAGTAATTGTTGTGGTGCTGGTGCTGGTAGCAGAACCGCCATCATCGTTCTCAGCAACGGCAATAGCGATACCCGCAGCCACAGCGGCGGCGGCACCGATAGCAATCCAACCGGTCGTACCAGCAGCAACGCCGGACCCTGCGGCGCCAGCAGCACCGCCAGTGTTAGAAACACCATCAACAGCAAACGCATTAGACGACATAGCCAGTACTGCGGCCAGTGCAATTAACGTTTTCTTCATTACGATTTCCTTTTTTGAATATGAAGTACTTCAGGGTGAGATATCGCCAGTTCGACCATACCCCGACCTTCATTCCGACCAGACCATAAGTAGGGTATAACTCCCTATTCTACCGTTAGCCAGCCGAGACTGGGATCCTCCCAGCCGTGCGTTACAGGTGCATGGCAGTAAAAACCACTCCAAACAGAGAACCGAGGCGCCCGCCTCAGATCAATTTTCGCAACACCGTTAAAAATAGCAAGATTTTGACATAATAGACAATGAAGATAGCGGCGAAAAAGAAAGTTGGCTTAAGCAAACTGACAAAAAGAAGGTGAAAAACACTATAACAATCTGAATGATAAGAATATAAACCGCATTTTAAGCAAAAACGCCAGATATATCCTAATCTGGCGTTTTTATCTAACGAATCTCGTTGCATAAGCAACAGATTACATTATTCCAGCCACTCGGTGTGGAATACACCTTCTTTATCCGTACGTTTGTAAGTATGCGCACCGAAATAGTCACGCTGAGCCTGAATCAGGTTAGCGGGCAATACCGCGGAACGATAGCTATCATAGTACGCAATAGCCGCGGAGAACGTTGGCGTGGGAATACCCTGTTGAACAGCATAGGACACCACATCACGCAGCGCTTGCTGATATTCGTCAGCGACTTTCCTGAAATAAGGCGCCAGCAACAGGTTGGCGATATCGGCCTTTTGCTCATAGGCATCGGTAATTTTTTGCAGGAACTGCGCGCGAATAATACAACCCGCACGGAAAATTTTGGCGATCTCACCATAGTTGAGATCCCAGTGGTTCTCTTCCGATGCGGCTTTTAACTGAGAGAACCCTTGCGCATAGGATACGATCTTGCCCAGATACAGGGCGCGACGCACTTTCTCAACGAACTCGGCCTTATCGCCGCGGAACGCCTGCGCGGTAGGCCCGGTCAGGACTTTAGACGCCGCCACGCGCTGATCTTTCAGAGAAGACAAATAGCGGGCAAAGACAGACTCGGTGATCAACGACAGCGGTTCGCCCAAATCCAGAGAGCTTTGGCTGGTCCACTTGCCCGTACCTTTGTTTGCCGCTTCATCCAGAATCACGTCAACCAGATATTTCCCGTCTTCGTCTTTTTTGGTAAAGATATCAGCTGTGATTTCAATCAAATAGCTGCTCAGTTCACCTTTATTCCATTCGGAGAAGGTTGATGCCAACTCATCATTACCCAGATTCAACGCCTGCTTCAATAGCGCATAGGCTTCGGCAATCAGCTGCATATCACCGTACTCAATGCCGTTGTGAACCATTTTCACATAGTGGCCAGCCCCATCCGCGCCAATGTAAGTGACGCAGGCTTCGCCTTCGGCGCGCGCCGCGATTTTTTCCAGGATCGGCGCAACCAGCTCATAGGCTTCTTTCTGACCACCCGGCATGATAGAAGGCCCCTTCAGCGCGCCCTCCTCACCACCGGAAACGCCAGTGCCAATGAAGTTAAAGCCTTCTGCGGACAGCTCACGGTTACGACGAATAGTGTCTTTATAGAAGGTGTTGCCGCCATCAATGAGGATATCGCCCTTCTCCAGATACGGCTTCAGAGATTCGATGGTTTTATCGGTCGCTTCTCCGGCTTTTACCATCAACAGAATACGACGCGGTTTTTCCAGGGATTCAACAAATTCTTCGACGGTGTAATACGGAACCAGTTTTTTGCCTGGATTTTCTGCAATAACCTCGTCGGTTTTATCTGAAGAACGGTTAAAGATGGAAACGGTATAGCCACGGCTTTCAATATTCAGCGCCAGATTGCGCCCCATCACCGCCATACCGACAACGCCAATTTGCTGTTTGGACATTAAAGCAACTCCTGTCTGAAGGATAACCTGCCCGCCGCCGCAAACACGTGAGTTGCAAACCCGCAGGCAATTAAAAACAGGCTCACATGTTAACTCAGCTTTACGTGAGTGGATAGTGATTGGTTTAATCGCCACACCCCGTGATTTTATCCCGCCTTTTTTCCACTTTTCGCTGAGATTTTAGCGTTTATTAAAGGGTTGCGTAATATGCGGGAAACGGCTTATTGCGCGCTCCCGTTTACCTTCAACTGAACGCGTAGAGATAAAATATAGAGATCGGATGTTATCAACTGAAAATCAGTCTTATTGGGGCAAATCCCCGGTGGGTATGGAGGAAGAAACCAACCGCCTCAGCCTATTTCAGGATAAACAGTCGTTGCAGTTCACGTCGGTTACGCGCCTCCGTTTTACGATACAAATTCTTCAGATGCGTGCGTATGGTGTTGACGCTTAAATTAAGCTGTGCGCCGATCTGTTCATTATTCATGCCAACGCCCACCAATGCGGCAACGGCCTGCTCGGCAGGCGTAATCTTTTTATTCCCCTCGTCTACCCGTTTCTGGCGAACAACCGGTTGTTCTTTCAGCAACGGGGCATAGAGCATGCGGGCAAATATGCGCGTCTGGGACAGCTGTGCTTTAATACTAATACTTTCATTCGTTTGATTTTTACCGGATTGCTGAATACCCCACACGGCCACCGGCAATCCTAAAGAGCGGATCACCGACACCATGGTCACGCCACCGACGCCGACCAGCCGCGGCGTTACGTTCAGCTCTTTTTCTATCGCATCTGAAAGGATTCGGATCACGGGAGAACCACCCGGCGTAATGGGCGCATTCGGAGTAATTTCTACATAGCCAAAAGCAAAAACCACCTTCTCTTTCTTTTCAATCAGCCGCGCCAACTGCTGAAGATCGTCCATCACCGGTTCCAGCGCGCAATTCGGCATTAAACGAATATCCAGATAAAACACAAAATTCGCCGGAACGTGGTTCAGGCCGGTACAGTTGGTTTCCGAATGCGTGGGCGTAATGGTTGACGTCGGCGGAAAAAAGAAAGGATCCGGGCAGGCATAACGCCGGCGTACCTGTTTCAGGCGAGAAATAAATCGCGCGGCGGCCTCAAAACAATTTGGGCCTTCACTAAAACCGGCGTGATACTCCCGCCCACGAACATCAATACGTACCCAGGCGTTACGTTTCTCGCCAATTTCGATAATGCTGCCATTTTCATTGCCATAATCCGGCACCACGATCAAATCATCAGCGCGAAACAGGTTCGGCGTCTTATTGAGAATATGGCCGATACCTTTGGTGTAATCGGTAATTCCTGCGCTGGTGAATACCACGCCAATGCCCATCGGCGGCGTGATATTCAATTGCTTGACCGCATCCAGCAATAATAAGGCCGATACAATCCCCTGATTATTATCTTCCACCCCCCGACCATAAAGGCGGTCGCCATCAATGCGCAGCGTGAAAGGATCACTCACCCAATTTTCCACAGGGCCTGGCGCAGCGACGTCCATATGCGTCACCAGCCAGAGTGTCTGTTTGCATCCTGCCGGCAAATAATGCGCCACCAGATTCGGACGTAGTTTGTTGTGGGCCTGAATATCCAATGCATCCATACGTTGCACCCGGCATAATCCATTATGATAAAGCCAGTTTTCTATCCAACGGGCCTTTATTTCTTCTCCTTCCCCGCCGTGTTCGGGATTAATTGCCGGACGACAGACCAATTCCCGGTGTAACCCCACCACTTCACCTTCCTGCCGCGTAATAAAACTTAACAATTTATTCATAAAAAAATAACCATTGCAGAAAGAATGAAAGGTATCAACATCAATATGTTGACCTGCACAACAGCGTTTTACCGTGATCGCCCACATACTGTAAATACAAAAAATCAATTTCACCCCCACCTGTCGACATTTACCCTCTGTTGGGAGGTGATATTGGCGTGTGAAAAAACAAAAATACTTAAAAAACAAAATATTAAATAACAACCTGAGGGGGTGGCATCCCTGCTCACCCCCCACTATTTTTCTGCTCGTATCCTTGCAGCCGCGCATCCGGACGCGAATGATTATGCCAACAGGCATCGAGCGCCACTTCCCGGGGGGTGAATAACGAATCAGATAAAAGGTGATAGGAATATTCTGAGTTTTGGCTACTCTGAACATGAAAGGAAATAGGTGATAAAAGAAACTCACCGGATAAGCGAATATTACCTGCCGATATGATTTCGCATCAAATAGCCGTTTCATTTTTCACAAGTTAAAACAACGTAGTGTCATTTTTGTTACCAACTTATAAAAATATATGCGCAAACTGGTTGAGGAATAGAAGATGAAAATACCACTCACCATTATCGGACTAACGGGTGGATTACTTATTAGCGGATATGCCGCCGCAGATATTGGCGAGAAGCGCCAGCGCTTTTACCAGGATAAATTAACCGGCAGTATTGCGCTGGGTTTTTTGGCCGGAGAATCTCAAGAGTCAATTTATCATCCTAATAACGGCGGGAAAAAGGCCAGCGAGCTCGACTGGAAAATTAATAGCGCCGTCATTCTAAAAGGTGACGTGAGTTACGATATTCTGCCCCGCTTCAGTGCTGGATTACGCGGCTGGACGACGCTCTCTTCCGGCAATGGCACAATGGATGATTATGACTGGCTAGATAACAGCAAACCCGGTTGGTCACACTGGAGCCATCATGCAAAAACCGATCTGAATTATGCCAATGAAATTGATGTGAATATCATTGGCTGGCTGGTTAAAGCGCATGATTACAAGGTTGGCGCAACTTTCGGCTACCAGAGAACCGCCTTTAGTTGGTCAGCTTATGGCGGTGCCTTTAACTACGATAACGGCAATGATATTTTCACCTTTCCCAACAGCTACAAGATAATCGGCTACCGGCAAACTTATAGCATGCCTTATATCGGATTAATTGGTTCATGGCGTTATCAGGATTTTGAACTGAGTGGATTAATAAAATTCAGCGATTGGGTTGAGGGGAAGAGCAACGACGAACACTATGACAGAGACCTGACCATACGTAACAAAGGAAATAATGCCCGTCATCTCTCTGCAACCGTAAGCGCAGGCTACTATATCCATCCGCAAACAAAAATTTACGCAGAAGCCGCATACAGCCGTTATGAGGAAGCAAGAAGCGGGTTGGAATGGAAAGAGGCCGGGAGCTCTAATTATTTCGACGGCGACTGGAGTGGACTGGATAATAAATACTACACGCTATCTTTAGGCGTGCAATATAAGTTCTGATGATCGGTTCTAATAACGATCGTCATGCCTGAAAAGCAGGCACCCATAAACAGTAATCTTCGTGTTTGATGAAGTTTGGTGTAGATAGGAACAAGATTAAAACGATTATACCCTAAATAATTCGAGTTGCAGGGCAAAAAGTTGTCGTTTTGAACAACGCACATACAACTTGAAGTATGGCGGGTATATCACCCATTTTCTAATGGGAGCCAATAACAGGATAATACCGGGTTAATGACTTAGCCGATAAAGATGGAATTTGAGGACGGTTATTATGGCAAAAAACAACTCCCTGAGCAGTATCATTACTGCACTGGCGAAATCCATGGCGCAGGCCCAAAATGATGTGGCAGAAGCTCAATCTTTAAATATGTTGCGTTTTTTCAAAAGAAAACGCAGAAGAGATCCGAATCCAGAGCTTAGCGACAAAGAAAATTATTTACCCGGTATTTTCCCCAGAAGATTAAAAATTGGATTACCCTCACATCGTGAAAATGCCACTGATAATGATGTCGACTATTACTGTGTTCCTTTTATCAATCTGGTGCCATTAAGCAGCGTACGAATTGAAAAAGCGTCTGCCGAGTTCGAAGTCGGGCTCACCAATCTTGATGAATTCGAACCTGAACGCCAAAACGAACCCGATCGGAATAATATAAAACTCTTCGCCAACGACATTCAGGACGATCCTGAAATTCTTGCTAATCAGCCTTCTTTACAAATTGATATCGGCAGCGGGATACTGAAAAAAAATAACGGATTATTAGCGAATATAAAAGTCGAGCTCGTTCATCAGGACACGCCGGAAGGCGTCATGCGGATGGTTAATGAGTTGATTAATACCTCACAAGGCTATTTTTATACTGGAACGAAACAGGGAAAAAACGACCGGGAAGATGACCTGTCGAAATGGCTTTATAAAAACAAGAAAGACGTTAAGCAATAATTACACTTACAGCACAAGGAGTAACAATCATGGCAAATGAGATCGCCAACCAATTTAATGGGTTACCCATGAATACCCTCATTGGCGCCCCGTTACAGGCCGCCTGCGAGGCACAGGTGATGCTGGCTCGCGCCACAGCGGATTTTATTGATGAAATTGGATTTAACACTTCCTACAAACTGGAGAATGATAAAAAAACAGTCGATAAAAAAACGGTTCGAAGCGTTGCATTTGAATTCCAACAAAATATACCTACAGCTAAAACCGATGGCTCTGGAGAGATTGAGAAATATGCCCTCCAGGATATGGTTATCAACGTTCCTCTATTATCCATCGTCAATATTCCGGCGTTAGCGGTCAAAAAAGTGGATATCACTTTTGATATGGAGGTGAAATCCGCTACGGAAGATAAACGCGCATCAGATGAAAATATGGAACTCAATGCTGGCGGCGGATTGTTTGGCTGGGGAGTAAAAATCAAAGGTAATGTCAGCGCCCATCAGGAAAGTACGCGCAAAACCGATAACTCAGCCAAATATCATATTGAGGTACATGCCTCGGATGATGGTATGCCGGAAGGGCTTTCCCGTGTGCTGGATATTATGCAATCGGCGATCCAACCCATTCCCAAACCTGAAAAGGCAAACACAGCAGGATAAAATTAAGGATCAAATACCAGAGTAGCGATGAATAAATCAACATACGGTATTTGATATGTTGAAACAGGGTAAGAATATTGAGGTTCTTACCCTATTCCAGAGCTTATCACCCGGCAAGGAGGACAGAATATGGCAGGACAGATATTTGATCTCACCAGCGTCCGGTTTATCAAACGGATCGCCATAGGCAACCCTAATCCTTCCATTCCCTATTCGGAAGAGGACTCGCAACAAGCGATCGATGTGCTGAACCGCTGTTTATCTGAATCCCCGAAAGGGCACATCGTGGGAGTTGAGAAAAACTTCGTTTTACTCAACATGGGGGAACACCAGGTGATTCAGCAATGGCTAGTTTATCACATTGGATTTGAGCGCAAACCCCTGTGGCTGGCATAGCCATGAAAATTCCTCTCACCCGGCTAGCCCGCATTCTGCAAGAGGAAAAGCAGCGTACCCAGCAAGCACTCGATCGCTGGCTGGCGGAATACCATATGCAACGCCTGATACATTTCAGCCAGCGCTGGCAAAAAGATATAGCACATACCCGCCCAATGCTGGACTGCCATTGTTATCGTCTTACCTTGCAGATTGCCTTCAACGCTTACAGTCTGAAAAACCGCCAGACGGTACTCTACGCAGGCAAACCCGGCATCCTGACACGTTGGTTCAGAACCTGGCGAACACATCAGGTCATAATAAAAATTCACGCGACGTCCTCCGAACAACAATCGCACTACGACATTTTTATCGACGGACGCGCGATCAAAGAAATCAATAATAATGTTGTTTGACTCCGCCGCCATAACGGCAATGCAGATTCATGCTCTTTTTTAACGAGGTATTTTTATGGCAAACATTCCTATTGCAACTGGTCACGCAGGTATAGCGCTTATCAAAAGTTTCGAAGGATGTAGACTTACCCAGTATCGGGATGCCGTAGAAAAATGGACCATCGGCTACGGTCATTTAATTCTGCCTAACGAAAAATTTGATCACACGCTAACGGAAGAAGAAGCGGAAGAATTATTACGCAACGATCTAAAAATCACTGAAGCGCAGATACTGAAACTGGTCGACGTTGATATTAACCAAAATCAATTTGATGCACTGGTTTCTTTTGCTTTTAATCTTGGCCCAGGCAATTTAAAACGCTCAACACTTCTGCTGTACCTCAATCAAGGGAAATATGCAGAGGCCGCAGAACAGTTTCTACGCTGGAATAAAGCAGGCGGGAAAGAATTGTACGGGCTGACCAGAAGAAGAGCGGCAGAAAGAGAACTGTTTTTACTGAAAGAGTAAAAAACCATCACGTTTCATTCCGTTCTTTTTTGGGGACATGACGTCATTTCAGAAAACGGTGACGATAAGCCAGACGAGTTTGAGGGTTGCTATTTTATTTTGATATGAACACGTTAGAGATCGATGCATAAGATGCCTGCATTTTGCAGGCATCTTAAAACGGACACAATCCGCCATCCATCAACCCTGCTTTTTCAGCAACGCCTTGATGCTTTCCCTGAATTCCGCACCCAGTTCAGGATTACGCAATCCGTAAGAAACGAAAGCCTGCGCATACCCTAGCTTACGGCCACAGTTGAAATTTTTGCCTGCCATTTGCACGGCATCAACCTGCTGAGTCGAAATCAAATCAGCAATCACATCGGTAAGCTGGATACGGCCCCATGCGCCGGGAACCGCTTTAGCCAACAGCGGCCAGGCATCCGCTGTTAACACATAACGACCGACGGCAGAGAGATCCGACCCCGTTGCCGAAGGCGCTTCTGGTTTTTCGATCATTGATGTAATGGCAGACGCATCGCCGGGATTAACCAACGGAGTTTCACAATCCACTACCGAATACTCCGGCAACACTTCATAAGGACGGTGTTTGACCAATACCTGACTGCGCCCCGTTTCTTCAAAACGGGAAATCAGCAATGCAAGATTGTCTTTAGCCTGATCGGCGGTGTTCTCGTCCAGAACAACGTCCGGCAAAACGACAACAAACGGGTTATCCCCCACTATTGGTCTGGCACAGGACACGGCGTGCCCTAATCCCAGCGTTTCCCCCTGACGGACGTTCATGATGGTCACGCCTTTTGGGCAAATAGACTGAACTTCTGCCAGCAACTGACGCTTGGCGCGCTCTTCCAACAGAGATTCAAGCTCAAACGAGGTATCGAAATGGTTTTCGATCGCGTTTTTAGACGCGTGCGTCACCAGTACAATCTCTTTAATGCCGGCATTAACACACTCGTTGACGATTTTCTCAATCACCGGGCGATCGACTATCGGCAACATCTCTTTAGGTATTGCCTTAGTCACCGGCAACAAATTCATCCCTAAACCTGCCACAGGGATAATGGCTTTCAATGATGTCATGAATTGACTCTCTTCAATCTGATTGTTTTCACCTGGCAGCGTAATCCCGCTACACCGCGCATGACACTAAGATTACACCTAATCCGAATCAAAGCGATCGCGGGTATAGACTTTTTCTGATACATCGGACAATTCTGGTGCGGTTTATCAGTAAGAGACAAACAAAGCTAAAAGCGCGAGTGTACCAGTGCCCGCTCCCAGACTTAAATGAGCGTAGTTTTGCAAACATCCTTAACCGCAAACGCGGGGAGATGTTGTAAAATTCTGGATCGCAGATGGTTGGCAAAAGCTTCCAATGACTGATGGGCAACGCTCAGCGAACCGGCGGGGATAATTTTTTTGATATTTATCGTGGGGGGAGGAATAAATCAGAAAAGGGGTGATAGACACATGTAATTTTTTATTAATCTGTGTCTTATACTGTTACGACTACATCAGCCAGATAATAATAAGGAAGCGACCATGAAGGATATCAATAAAACGATAGATCAAATGAAAACACGTTTACCTAAAGAACTGACGAACACACTTTTGCCTGAAGAACTGAATGAAGGGGATGTCCTGCTTTTTTCACCTGAAAAGGGTAGCTTTATCTCATGGGCTATTACTTTTTTAACCGATGCTCCCGTTAGCCATGCAGCAATGCTGTATAAAAAATCCCCGCTTAGCATTATCGAAGAAAGCCCGCCTCAGGTTGCTGTTAATGAAGCGCTGCACCGTTTTCATGACCGCACCATATACGTTTACCGGCATGCATCCCAGCAGGAATTATCGCCGGTTATTGATGCGGCTACGCTGCACCGTAATAACCTGGAACCCTATGATAATGCCAGTCTGTATATTGTGGGGATATTACTGCTGTATAAAAAAATCTCATTCCCTACGCTCGCTCAGAAAGTCATTTTGCGCATTTTGAAGAAGTTAACCGCAACGTTGACCCAATATCTCCAGCAGCATAAAAACCCGGGGAAAATACCCATGGTTTGCTCGCAGTTCGTTTCCCAGTGCTTTGAAGATGCAGGTAGTCAATACCAACTGCATTTTCATCACCAGCTTCTGAACGCAGCCCACGGCCAAAACCTGCTGGATAGGGCTGTGGAATTTATTGACCAGCATCCCTTCTCGGCCAGGAATATCGTTAACATTACTTCTAATAATACTGTTACTGAAAGTGATGAAGAGCTTTGCCGGGCATTATACGCCGCCATTGATAGCGGTATGGTCAGCAACAATGTACCAGCCATTGATCCTGAATTAGCACAAGCTATTGAGGAGTTTGCGGGCATCAACGCAGCGTTATCCGGTACGCAGAACAATGCAAATACATTAACCGCAACCCATCAATTACAGGCCAATATGAACATGTTTGTTTTCCCCGGAGATCTGCTGCAACACTGTACCAGTCTGAAGCCTGTGGGAAAAATCGAGATTTAATCCTCTGAACAACCAACCAGATTAACTGATTCACCTTATACCGGGCTCAGTGCCCGGTATTGCAACACCGGCGGTGAAAACTTATCCCCCCACTCTGGGCCAAAGATGGACCAAAGCTAACACTCAAACTTCATTTGACTGGATTTCATAAACCAACCGATAATTTTCGTGAGGGAAAACCTCCGAATCTGTTAGATAGGGATGAGTATAGATTTATTTGATTTTTCCCTGTCGCATCAGACAACGCTGGTATCATTCGATATACTACTGCACTTATAACTATGTCTCTTGAAAAACGTTTATAGGTGGCATGATGAAAGGGATCGTACTCGCTGGCGGAACAGGTACACGGTTATACCCGATTACCCGCGGAATTTCGAAACAGTTACTGCCGATTTATGATAAGCCCATGGTTTATTACCCTATTTCGGTTTTAATGCTTGCGGGTATCCGAGACATATTGCTCATTACCACACCGGAAGATATGCCCGCCTTCCAGCGTCTTTTAGGCGATGGCAGTCGCTTTGGCATTCAATTGAGTTATGCCATTCAGCCCAGTCCCGATGGCCTCGCCCAAGCCTTTATCATTGGCGAAAAGTTTATTAATGGTGAGCGTTGTGCCCTGGTTCTTGGCGATAATATCTATTTTGGTCAGAGCTTTGGTAAAAAACTGGAAACCGTTGCGGCAAAAGAAGAAGGCGCTACAATTTTTGGCTATCAGGTAACCGATCCTGAACGGTTTGGTGTGGTCGAGTTCGATGAAGATTTCAGAGCACTATCAATAGAAGAAAAGCCAACCACGCCAAAATCAAATTGGGCCGTTACTGGGCTCTACTTCTACGATAAAAATGTGGTTGAAATGGCTCGTCAGGTGAAACCTTCATCTCGCGGCGAACTGGAAATTACCACGCTTAACCAAATGTATCTCGAACAGGGTTCGTTAAGTGTCGAACTGTTGGGTCGGGGATTTGCCTGGCTGGACACCGGCACGCATGATAGCCTGATTGAAGCCTCGCAATTCATTCATACCATCGAAAAACGTCAGGGGCTTAAAGTTGCCTGTCTGGAAGAGATCGCATTCCGTAAGGGTTGGATATCTCGTCAACAGCTTGCGGAAGAAGCAGACGTGATGATTAAAACGCCTTATGGGCAATACTTAACACAATTAATCGCAGAAAAATAATATGCATGTCATTGATACCGCTATTTATGGCGCAAAAATCATCCAGCCAAAAGTTTTTGGCGACGCACGCGGATTCTTTTTGGAAACGTTTGAAAAGAAACGCTACCAGCAATACTTAAATATCGATCTGGACTTTGTTCAGGATAATCATTCTCGCTCAAGCAAAGGCGTACTACGAGGGTTGCATTTTCAGCAAAAAAATCCGCAAGGAAAACTGGTGCGGGTCGTGCGTGGTGAAGTTTTTGATGTTGCCGTTGATATACGGCCACAATCGCCTACCTATGGGAAATGGGAAGGAACCATCCTCTCGGAGGAGAATAAAATGCAATTCTGGCTACCGCCAGGGTTGGCGCATGGTTTCGTCGTGCTTTCCGATATTGCCGATTTTGAATACAAATGTACGGATTACTATAACCCTAAAGATGAAGGCTGCCTGCTGTGGAACGATCCTGAAATCGGTATTAATTGGCCAATTTCAGAGCCCTTACTGTCAGAAAAAGACAGGCAAGGGAAACTGTTCAGAGATTTGAAATAATGAAGATATTACTCACTGGCGCAAAAGGCCAACTGGGCCGCTGTTTTCAGGATCGTCTTCCATCAGAATGGGAAATCTGGGCAACGGACTGCGATGAACTTGATATCACAGACATTGGGCAGGTTGAACAGGCGGTAGAACACTTTCAGCCAGATGCCATCGTAAATGCAGCGGCGTATACCGCTGTTGACAAAGCGGAATCAGAGCCCGAGTTAGCAGATCTAATCAATGTAGCAGGCCCGGCCAATTTAGCCAGCGTTGCGAATAAACAGCATATACGCCTCGTTCACGTTTCCACTGACTATGTCTTTGATGGCAAGGCTACACAGCCTTACACTGAAACCAGCTCTACGAATCCATTAAGCGTATATGGCAGGACGAAACTCGCGGGCGAACAGGTGGTGATGAAAACAGCGCCTGATTCGATCATTGTACGTACCGCATGGGTATTCAGTGAGTATGGTAATAATTTCGTCAAAACCATGCTTAGACTGGCTAAAGAACGAGATACGCTGAGCATTGTGAACGATCAGCGCGGATGTCCGACCTATGCCGGTGATTTGGCGCAGGCGATTATTGAACTATTGCAACAACAGGCAAAAGGCGAGATTTATCACTATTGCGGTGATAGAGAGGTGAGCTGGTATGAGTTTGCTGAAGTGATTTTTGATGTTGCAGCAAATAAATCGGTTCTGGCAAAAAGGCCGATACTGGCACCAATAACAACGGAACAATATCCGACACCGGCTCACAGACCTGGTTTTTCTACGTTGGCTTGCAATAATGTTAAACAGTTAAGTATTGATTTATCCAACTGGGAAAAAGCATTAGAAAAAGTCATTTAACCAAATCCCTACTTTGCGTAACACAAAGTAGGGATAACCATCTCAATCCGAGCCAAAAAGATCGCGCGTATACACTTTTTCTATAACATCAGAGAGTTCATCAGTCATACGATTAGAAATAATCACATCGGATATCCCTTTGAACTCATCCAGATCATTAATTACTCGAGACCGGAAGAACGTATCCTCTTTAAGTACAGGTTCATATACCACAACCTCAATACCCTTCGCCTTAATACGTTTCATCACCCCCTGGATCGCTGAGGCACGGAAATTATCTGAACCTGCCTTCATTACCAAACGATAAACACCCACAACCTTGGGGTTGCGTTCGATAATAGAATCGGCAATAAAATCTTTGCGGGTACGATTTGCTTCAACAATGGCGCTAATCAGGCTATTTGGTACACTAGCGTAGTTCGCCAACAACTGTTTCGTGTCTTTCGGTAAGCAATAACCACCGTAACCAAAAGAAGGATTGTTGTAATGGCTGCCGATACGGGGATCTAATCCTACCCCCTCGATAATCTGTTTACTATTCAAACCATGAATTTGCGCATAACTATCCAACTCGTTGAAATATGCTACGCGCATTGCCAGATAGGTATTGGAAAAAAGTTTTATTGCTTCAGCTTCTGTTGAATCTGTAAAAAGGACAGGAACATCTTTCTTAATAGCTCCTTGCAGTAATAGACTTGCGAATATTTCCGCTCTTTCTGAACGCTCGCCGATGACAATGCGGGATGGATATAAGTTATCATACAGCGCTTTTCCTTCTCGCAGGAATTCCGGAGAGAAAATAATATTCTCAGTGTTGAATTTATCACGTAACTGTTTAGTATATCCAACAGGGATTGTAGATTTTATAATAATGATGGCATTAGAAGCAATGCTCAATACATCTTGAATCACTGACTCCACAGATTTTGTATTAAAATAATTCGTTTTAGGATCATAATCTGTAGGAGTTGCCACAATGACAAAATCAGCGTCTTTATATGCTACATACTTGTCTATCGTAGCATGTAAATCAAGATTTTTATTTTTAAGAAAATCCTCAATTTCCGTATCGACAATCGGAGATGTTTTATCGTTTAAAAGTTCAACTTTTTCAGGAATAACATCTAATGCGATAACATGATTATGTTGTGCCAGTAATATGGCATTAGAGAGGCCTACATAGCCTGTACCTACAATTGCTATTTTCATTTTCTAACCGTAAAATTAATAAAAAAATTGTAGTTTTTGTTTATAAAAATCAAGAAATTAACTTTAATAAAAAGATTTATACCAGTTTACAAAGTTTGTCACACCTTCATTTATTCCAATTTTGGGTTTATACCCTGTAGCAGTAAAAAAGTCTTTCGTATCAGCCCAGGTCTGATAAACATCACCAGGTTGCATTGGCAAAAAGTTTTTCTTCGCCTCTATACCTAATACATTTTCTAAAGCAGTAACAAAATCCATTAATTTTACTGGGCTACCATTTCCTATATTATATATTTGATATGGTGCAGAACTGGTCGCCAAACTTCCAGACTCAACACTCCAATTATCATTTCCTTTAGGAACAGTGGCCGTGATGCGAACAATGCCCTCCACGATGTCATCAATATAGGTAAAGTCTCGACTTAAATTACCATTATTGTAGATATCAATAGGCTCATTATTTAATATATTTTGCGTGAATTTAAATAACGCCATATCTGGACGTCCCCATGGACCATAAACGGTAAAAAAACGTAACCCAGTGGTAGGTATATTGTATAGATGGGAATACGAATGAGCCATTAGTTCGTTTGCTTTTTTAGTAGCAGCATATAATGAAACAGGATGATCTACTGAATCAACTGTAGAAAATGGAGTTTTATTATTCAGGCCGTATACTGAGCTAGATGAAGCATATACCAAATGTTTTATCTTACATTTCCGACAACATTCTAAAATATTAAGGTAGCCGACTAAATTACTGTCTGCATACACACTAGGATTTTGCAATGAGTACCGCACTCCCGCTTGAGCTGCAAGATGAACTACGCAGTCAAAATTCTCAGACATAAACAAACTATTAAGGCCATCTTTATCAGAGATATCCAATCTGATAAATTTAAAATTATTCTCAGATTTCAAGATATCTAATCTAGATTCTTTCAGATTTATATCATAGTAATCATTGATATTATCAATACCAACGACAGTATCGCCTTTACTACAGAAAGATAGAGCAGCTGCATAACCAATAAATCCAGCTGCACCTGTAATCAATATTTTCATAGGTTCCACTCAAGAGTAAAAAGTTTAGCTTAGTAAGCTCGAACTAATTCTTTAACAGCCCTGACATATTCATTAATAACAATTTTCTCATCAAATTCATTCTCAGCTTTTTTACGACTATATTCTCCCATAGCCAATCTTTGAGCATGAGTCATATTTATCATACTTTCCATTTTTTCAAGAAGACTGAGACTAGATCTTGGCGTACATAAAAAGCCATTAATACCATCAACTACAGTTTCTCTGCATCCAACATTGTCGGTAGTAATAATTGGTTTTCCCATAGCACAAGCCTCCAAAAGAGATTTAGGTACCCCCTCTCTATAAAAAGAAGGTAAGACGATACAATCAGATCGCCCAATCTCTTTTTCAACATTTTGTGATACTCCCAAGTATGAAACAATGCCTTCATTAACCCAGATGTTTATTTGGTCTGACGATATCGCAGACGGGCTTACTGAATCAATAAACCCTAATAGGTTAAACTCGACAGAATCGCCATACTTATTTTTTAAAATTTTTGCAGCTTCTGCAAAATGAACTACACCTTTTTCTACTAATAATCTAGCGACCAAAAGAAACCTGACAACGCCATCATCTGGCGCCGAAACAGTGCAAAACCGTTCTAAATCAACTCCTGAACCAGGTAATCTTTTGGTCTTACTAATTGGAATAAGGTCGTTATCAATGAAAAAATTTCTATCTGTTTCGTTTTGAAAAAAAACCCTATATGCTTTATTTTGAGATAGCTTATATAAATTTTTCACTATAAAATATAAAAAATTATTTTTATTAAAAGACACTCCCAATCCCGCAATATTATTAATAACCTTTGAACCTGCATAGGTTGCAGCCAATGTGCTATAAATATTATTTTTAGGCGTAAAATTTAACACAACATCAGGTTTTAATTTATTATAAATTTTAAAAAACCTAATTATCAGTAAAATTTCCTTCAAAGGATTGATACTACCCCGTTCGATATGGACGGGAATAAAATCGGCTCCTAATGAAATTATTTTATCTGAATATTCATCTTTAGGGGATATAACAACGATAGAATAACCATTATCAATTAATGCCTTGATTGTATTTTTTCTAAAATTATATATATACCAACTAGTATTTGCAGTAAGCACGATAACGGCCATAACTTAACCTTAAGAAAATTTCAATAACAAATAAATACTTTATGAATCAAAATATCATAACACTCCCGTATTCCCTAAATATCTCTTTTCCATGCGAGAAAATATCGGAATACAGTAAAAAAGAATAAGTAAAAATGGATAATAACCTTGCTTATATCTAATAGCACTACCATAATTCATAACACCGAATGGATATGTGGCGAAAAGTAAAAGGAGAGTAGAAAAAACCAGCATTGATATAAATGAAAGTCTAAATCTATTAGATATCAAAATAAAAAACAATGTTATTAATATAATAGTTATTATCAGCGATTCAATAAAAACAAAAAGGACAATCATACTTCGTCCAGCCTCGGAAAATGTTGGTCCCCAAAAAGATAACAACATGCCTTCAAAAGCTTTTGTATACCAATCACTAGGCCTTACCCAAAACTCCTCACGACTCGCTCCAGCTTCGAGATCAAATCCTCGGATAACTCTGAATACCGTGTCAGAAATTACATCATTGAATGAATAGAGGGTAATTGCTATTGCCGTAATCCCAATTATAGATACCATCAGAAAAATACTTGCATTAGAATTTTTCTTACCAAATAGATAACCTGTTAGATAGCAAACAATAATGCTTGGCATATATTGAGGTTTAAATATAACAATGATATAAAGTGCTAATAAAACAACAAAAGAATTAAGCCGGTTAAATTTAAAGTATAACCTGACAATATCAGACGCCAGTATAATCATAAAACCTGATACAATTGCTTCTTTTGATGGAACACTGGTCCAGATTAAATAACTTGGAAAGGATAAGAAAGCAAGCAATGTGTAAAGTTGGAGACGTGTAAACGTGAAATCTCTTAGTGCATAAAACGTTAAGCATAAATTTATAATTGCAAATCCCAAGAATGCAAACGCACTACCACCAAGACCAAGAATACCGCCAATAAAATCCATAAAAGCAGTAGAATCATAGAAAGTCCTTAGCGAAATATTCAAATCCGCATTAATATATCTTTCACTATCACCAATTTTAGTAATGCTACTAAGAATGAAAAGTGATATTAAAGAATAAAGAACTTTTATTGAGAAAAAAAGGAACCAAGGTTTATTTATTTTCATATTTCCAGCAAAATTCAAATTTATTTTTACTTGTAAAAAAATATCTTACCAGAGACAGAAGTCTTAACACAGAGTGAGCAAGATTTTTTTTCCCAAAAACAAGAATATAGATAAGAGAAAAAATGAAGAGAAATAACAAAGCATATTTAACTTTAAAAAAAGAAATAAACAAAAACAAAGAAAAGAAACCCAAGAAACAAAAAAAGGGAGATTGATTTAGGATCGTATATTTAAAAGAACCATTTTTATAAGAATTAAATATATAATGAGAAAAATAATAACCAGTCCCATATCGTTTACAATAAGACCGAATGTTTGATGAGTAACTAGCAGTCTTTCTATTATTATGAATAATAAATGGAATGTTAATACACTTTATATTATAGCCCAGACTCATAATATTAGATAAGACAAGTTGTTCTTCCCACATAATCTGATCTGGTTGGAACCCTCCAGACTTTATTAAAACATCTCGGCGAACTAAAAATGCACCACCAATGTGTTTGACATTAGACATATTTTTGTTTTTATAGAAGTCTTTCGTTTTAATTTCAAACTCATTTCGGAAATAATTAAAAGTATTTTCTTGGCGAAGTCCAATGCAACCAACTGTAGAATCAGACAGAATATTCTCTGAAAAAATATTTTCTAGAAAACTTACATCTAAGAGCATATCACCATCTAAAAATAAAATATAGTTATACTTAGCATTTAATTCACCAACTTTTCTCGCAGCCGAAGCACTTCTGTTTTTAGTAAGCTTAAATATTTTACAGTTTCTAACCCCTCGAGCAATATCAACACTTCTGTCAGATGAACCACTATCTACATATATAATCTCATATTCAGCACGATCTAACTTAGAGATAGCTTTTGTTATAGACTGGAAACATCCATCTAATGATACCTCCTCATTAAGTCCTATAACAACAAAAGAGATCGAAATCCTCGAATTATCCATCATTCTAGCCTAATATTCTGCTGTAAGGTTTCAAAGAAAAAGATTCATAATCACTTGGTTTGAGCACATCAAGTTTAGCGGTGAGCAATTCATTGAGCACTAAATCAACCCTCTGAGAGGTAATATTGATATTATCTAATCTTATATCTCTAGGATAGAAAATAGCATTATTAAAATCAGTGCATTTTTTATGATATTCAACAAGACAAAAATTAATGCCTGATAAATACGCAGCAATACCCCCATGTAGTCTAGTTGTAATAAAAAAATCACATTCCTTTATTTTATCTATTGATTGTAAGGGATTTTCATGTTGCCAAAGGGAAACATTTATTCCATTTTCAGTAAGAAGATCGAATATATTTTTTGATATATAATAATCACCCAAATCATCATTAGTATTTAAAACAAAAACAATAACTTCAATGCTTCTATTTTTAGAGCAAAAATTGATAATACCATCAATAAGAGCGGAACTTCGATTATCTTCAATTCTTTTATCGCCTCCCGCATATCGTTCATAAAAGCATAAAGATACACCTAGTTTCTGAGTATTAGAGGGATATAATTTAATACGTTTGAAATAAGGATAGAGCACACCGGCTATATCAAAATTATTATCAGGAATATGTGTACATTTAATACGCTTACACTCATCAACAGATGCATTATCTCTAACTGAGAGATAGGATAAAGAATTAATAAACTTTCGACTAAACACCTCATCTTTCTTGCTAGAAAAAGGACCGACTGAAACACCTATAGCGTAAAACTTACAAATACCTATCCTTGCAAGAATATACTGAAGCATTCTCATATTATTTGATGTATTTGATGAAATAACAGATCCACCTGCAAGCACAATTTTATCGTATAAGAACGAGTAAAATAGCATAAAAAACATACGGGTAAGCTTGCTAAAAAAACTATTCCCTCGATAAATTTCACTTAAAAAATCTGGTACTAAAAAATTAGCATCTATCCCATCAATCTTAGGAGATAATATAGCTATATCAATTTCAGTCTCATTCTTTAATGCTTCTAACGATGCAAGAGGGAAAAGATCGTCACCAAAGTTATTAAAACCGTAGTAGCCGGTAAATAATATTTTCATAAATATATCTAGTCTAATTCTCTAATAACAACTGCAGGATTACCTGCCACCAAGACATTATCAGGAACAGAAGTTGTCAACACACTTCCTGCACCAACTATAGAGTTAATACCTATTGTGACGCCTTTTAATATGATCACATTTGAACAAATCCATACGTTATCCTTTATAACAACATCTCTGTCAATAGCATTTTTTTTAGTTTTCATACCGCTTGTAATAGCATGAAAGTCACTTCCAAATATTTTAACATTATCACCGATCAAACAATTATACCCAATCTCGATCTTTGCTTTATTTGCAATAATACAGAAGCCATTATTAATGGCCGTATTATCTTTAATAATAATCTCTGAGTCTACTTCTCGAGCTTCTATATATGCATATGTATTTAAATATCCAGGTGAATTTCTAACTCCGAAGGTAACTGAGCTATGTATTTTCACATTCCCTTTTCCTGTTATATATACCGGCTGCATAGCTTTAAAAGAGTGAATTCGGAATAATATTAAACTATAGTAAGCACGTCTTAGATATTGATGACTTTCAACCAAAAGGAACCTTATTATTCTAAAAAATCTTTTCATATAAAATTCTACCTATAATTCTAAAATCATATAAAAAGTAAAAAATGTTTAACTTGATTTTCTCAGTTAAATTGAAATCATTCAAAGTTAGAGCTGCTTTCCTGCATTTTATAAAATATCTACGCCTGTCAATGTAACTCGCTATGGTATTAAATGTGTTAGTTATATTAGAATCGTGCCTTCGATAAAAAGATATAATATCCGGAATAAACACTAGTTTTCCTGCAGAAGCTATTTTTAGATAAACTAGCCATTCTCCATAAAGCTTATATGATTCATCCCATCCAGAAACAGATAAGAAAACACTCTTCCTGAAACAGAGCCCGCAGCTTTGAAAAATGTTTCTTTTAGACATCTCATATCTATAATTATTTGTGACCTTAATTATTTTAGATGGTGAGATAAAATAATCGCCGACAATATCAGTTGGACTCAAAATCTTTGATGCATTATGACAAATAGTGACATTTTCGTCGAGGAAGACATCTTTTATCTTATTAAGATGATTTTTATCTAATACATCATCTTGCCCTAAGCAAATAATGAGTTCCCCTTTAGCCTGAGAAACTGCTTCATTAATATTCTTAGCTAATCCTTGATTTATTTTTTTTTCAATAATTTTAACTTCTGTAGGATACCTCGACCTTACCATGTTAACAGTACCATCTTTAGATGCATCATCAATAAGAATAATTTCAAAATCACGAAATGTTTGTTGTAGTATGGAATCAATAGTTTTAAAAATATATTTCTCGCCATTATAAGACGGTATCACTATCGTGAACATTGAACGTAACCTATAAATTAATTATAAATTTAAAACACTATACTAATTTCTTATAAAATACAAAGGTCAACATAAAAAAGAAATGCATTATGTAATTACATACATAAGCATAAGTCACACCAATAACACTATTAGTTTGTTTAATAAACATAAATGACAATAAAACAAAGGAAATAGAAAATATTACTTCAGAAAAAATAACGATTTTCACCTCAGCTTTTGAAATAAGGATAAACGCAAGCAACCAAGATGATATCTTAATCACATCACCAGTGAGTTGCCATTTAAATAACTCTCTCATTGCCATGAAGTCATTATTAAACAAAACCAAAATGATAAAATCCCTTAGCAAAAATATACTTAGCGACATAACAATAACAACAGGAAGGATTATCTTATATCCATTCATCAACTCTTCCCGCAACTCAGTCCGTTCTTTTATTTCTGAGAGCCGAGGCAAATAATAAGTACTTAAAGCAGTGGTAATAACCATCAGATACATAGTAGATATATACCAAATTGCCTGCCAATAGCCTGCAGCATCCCAACTAATTTTATCCACAATATAATTACGAACAATCAATTGAGAAATAGGAAGAGTCAATGCAGATGTTAATGCCATCGCCGCAAACCCTAGAAGTTTTTTACCTTCCACTTTATCAAATCTATGTAAAAAATTATCCCACTTTATTACTGCATGTTTTCTCAGCATCCATATAACAATTAGAAACACTACCGACTGGTTTGTTACTAAAGCAATAAGAGCTCCATCTATACCCCAAAAAACAATCAGTACAGTAGTGAAAACCAATCCATATAAGCTTTGGATTATATTAATAGAAATAAATGATTTAATTTCTCTTAATCCATTAAGAATAGATAAAATCAATTGATTTAATGAAAAAAGAATAATGGTAAAACCAAATATTACAAAAATATACTGATATTTTACGTCATGCAAAAAGTGCAAAGATGCGAAATTGGAAAAAAAAATGGTAAAGGCACCTACAATAACAGAGCAAATGATAGATATTTTAGCCGAAGTACTTATTAAAATAGGAACTTTCTCTTCCTCATTATTACCATACTCTGCAATGTACTTAGTAACACCGCTATTTATTGCTCCCTTAGCAGCAGTCATTGCTATTTGACTAAAATTCTGAAATTGGCCCACTAAAGCCAGACCAGCAGGTCCAACAAACATAGCAATTGCTTTATTTATTACTAACCCAGCTAAGACTTTAATGGCCGTTGCAATAAAACTTAAAATAGAAGTTTTTATCAAGTTCATTGGTAATCATTTACCGCTTCTATTACCTTATTTACCTCATTCTGCGTCATTGTAGGCCCCATTGGTAGACTTAAAACTTGCTGATGTATTTTCTCAGTAATAGGTAAATCCCCTATAGAATAACCTAACACTTGGTATGCCTTCTGCAAATGTGGTGGAGTTGGGTAATGTATTAACGTTTGTACCCCTTTTTCTAAGAGATACGCTTGTAGTTCATCCCGGCTTTCACATTGAATAACAAATAAGTGCCATACATGTTCACCAGTGGATTCAGGCAAACAAGGTAACTTAATTAAATTATTTTTTATTCCAGATGTATACGCTTTAGCTATTTCCTGTCTCCTGATATTGGTTGAATCCAAAAACTTCAATTTGACAGAAAGAAAAGCAGCCTGAAGCTCATCAAGTCGGCTGTTTACTCCCTGATATAGATTTTCATATTTTTTATGCGAACCATAATTTCTCAATGCATTGAGTGCCTCTGCTAACTCATCATCATTAGTTGTTATTGCTCCCGCATCCCCAAGTGCCCCGAGATTTTTACCTGGATAAAAGCTAAAACCAGCCGCATCTCCCCAAGCACCTGCTTTTTTGCCTTCTAATGACGCACCATGTGCTTGCGCACAATCTTCCAATACCAGAAGATTATATTCTTTTGCAATGGATATAATCTCATTCATTGGAGTTATTTGACCATAGAGATGAACTGGCAAAATTACTTTTGTTTTTGGAGTAATTGCCGCTTTTACTTTATTAGGAGAAAGATTATATGTTTGAGGATCTGGCTCAACAAATACAGGCTTCAGCAGATTTTCGGTAATAGCAAGAATAGAAGCGATATAAGTATTTGCTTGAACAATAACCTCATCACCTTCTTTTAACCTCCCCAATTCCTTCCATGCTCTGAGGGTTAAAGTTAGTGCATCCAAGCCATTAGCGACACCAATGGCATATTTTGTACCACAGTAATCAGCAAACTGTTTTTCAAATGTCGAAAGCTCTTTTCCTGTAATATACCAACCTGAATCTAGTACTTTTAAAAAGCTATCCTTCAATTCATTTTTATAAGCTGCATTGATCTCTTTGAGATCGAGAAAATTAATCATCTTCATGTCCAATATATCGAATAATTTTAGCAGGATTACCAACAACAATCGCATTATCAGGAACATCTTTAGTAACTACCGAGCCAGCACCAATCATGCTGTTCATACCAATTTTTATTCCTGGTAGTATCGTTGCATTCGCACCGATAGATGCATTTTTTTTAACTGTCGTTTTTAAAAACTGATCAGGATATACTTTTGAACGAGGTTTTTTATCATTAGTAAATGTAACACAAGGACCTATAAAAACATTATCCTCAACTATTATTCCATCCCATAAATACACTCCAGATTTTATCGTAACATTATTTCCAATAACCACATCATTTTCAATTAGAGTGTGCGCGCAAATGTTACAATTACTTCCTATCACAGCCTCTTTTAAAATCACAGAAAACTGCCATATCCGAGTGTTATTGCCTATATTTTCTGTTTGAACATCACTGAGGGGATGGATAAACATTAGAAGCCACCATATCTACAAATTTATCATAGTCTCGAATATAATCAGATTCATCATAAGGTTGGTCGGCCAAGACCATTAATACACAATCATCTGAAAAATCATACATTTCATGCCAGAAGTGCGGTTCAATTACTACACCCTGAGCTGGGTTATCCAGCAGCAACTCTATCTTTTCAGTACCATCATCCAACAAGAAACGACATGAACCACGCACAGCGATAGCTACCTGCTTTAGCATTCTGTGGGCATGGAAGCCTCTGCGTACACCTTCTTTTGTTTTAAACAAATAAAAGACCCGTTTAATGTCAAACGGAATGTTTTTACCTTCTTCTAATGCCACTAAGGCACCACGATCATCACCATGAGTTTGTAGCTGTAGAATTTTTATTTGCATAAATTTGATTCCATTATTCTTTGATCAATCGTTTAAGATATTGCCCATACTGGTTTTTAATTAATCTATTTGCCGAATCTAATAGCTGAATATCAGTCAACCAACCATTCCGCCAAGCAATCTCTTCTAAGCAAGCAATTTTCATTCCTTGCCTTTTTTCAACTGTCTCAACAAATGTCGAAGCCTCAATAAGGCTATCATGCGTACCCGTATCTAACCAAGCGAACCCACGACCTAAAAACTCAACCTGTAGCTGTCCACGTTTCAAATACATATCATTTAATGTAGTGATTTCTAACTCACCTCTTACTGAAGGTTTCACTTGTTTAGACAAATCCACTACCTGATTATCGTAAAAGTAAAGTCCAGTTACCGCCCAGTTTGATTTGGGGGCTTTCGGCTTTTCTTCAATAGAAATAACATTGCGGTTTTTATCAAACTCGACTACGCCAAAACGTTCAGGATCTACAACCTGATAGCCGAAAATCGTTGCGCCTGATACTTTTCCCGCAACGCGTTTTAAAACAGGGCTAAACCCTTGACCAAAGAAAATATTATCACCTAAAACAAAACAACAACTGTCCCCGTCTAAAAATTCTTCACCGATAATAAACGCCTGGGCTAAACCGTCAGGTTTAGGCTGGACAGCATATGAGAGTTGGATACCAAAATTTTCTCCATTGCCTAATAACCGCTGAAAGGTACTTTTATCCTCCGGTGTAGTGATAATTAAAATATCCCGAATGCCTGCCAACATAAGTACAGACAAAGGATAGTAAATCATGGGTTTATCATAAATAGGCAATAATTGTTTGGAAACACCCAATGTAATAGGATAAAGACGAGTTCCAGAACCGCCCGCGAGGATTATACCTTTCACTGCCAACTCCAATAGAAAATCAATTTTAATATAAATTTTAATCTATGATGACATACAAGAATAACCGGACGTACCGTACTCATCCGGTTATCTTAATAAACATGAATGATTTTATCAGATGGAATATTACTAACTATTTTTCTCTGACTTATAGTCATAAGTATAATAGTGATAGTTCCCATATCCATAATAGCTTGCTGCGCGTTTTACAATGGCGTTGAGAATAACACCTTTGATTTCAGCACCATTCTGTTCAAATCGACGGATGCTCACCTCAATTTCTTTCAATGTATTAACTTCAAAACGCGCAACCAATAATGATGTACCAGCATGCCTGCTGATAATTGCTGCGTCCGTCACAGCCAGAATAGGGGGAGTATCCAATAATACAATGTCATAGTGCTTAGCAGCCCATTCAATAAACTCAACAAAATGCGCATGCATTAACAACTCCGAAGGATTAGGCGGAATTTGCCCTCTAGGTATAAAGTCCATATTTTCTACTGCAGTTTTTCGGAGTGCTTTTTCCACAGTAATCTGCCCAGATAAGATATCTGACAAACCATTAACACCATTAGTACCCATCAATTCATGTGCATACCCCTTGCGCATATCACAATCAACTATCAGGACTTTTAAATTAGATTGAGCTATGACAGCGCCCAAGTTAGCACTGACAAAGGTTTTACCAATCGCCGGACTTGCACCAGAGATCATCAGCACATTATTCTTCGCCTCCATCATGGCGAAATGCAGGCTAGTACGTAAACTTCGAATAGCTTCAATTGCTAAATCTGTTGGGTTCCCAACTGCAAGTAATTCATTCGAACGCGCATTAATCTTTTTATTTTTATTATGAATGAATAATTCTCTGTCTTTTTTCTGTTGCCATTCAGAAAGTGGTACGCTCGCGTATACGTTAATACCTAACTCTTCAAGCTGTTCCGGACTTTCAATACCTTTATGCAACACCGCTCTAGCAATAACAACAATAATTGACGCCAACGCCCCGAAAATTGTTATCAATAGAACTATCAATATTTTTCTCGGTTTTACTGGGCTTGGTTGCGTAACTGCTGGATCAATAATACGAACATTACCTACAGTGCTCGCTTTATTAATACTTAGCTCTTGCTGCTTATTCAGCAATTGCATATACACTTCCTGCCCCGCTTGTACATCTCTAGTCAAACGTAATATCTCTTGCTGAGTCTTTGGCATCCCTCCTACTCGTTTATTTAATTTATCACGCTCTTGTTCCAGCGTTACTCGTTTCTCCATTAATGCACGATAAGCAGGGTGCTCTTTGGTATAAAGCTTAGATATCTCAGCTTCTTTAAATGTAAGCTCATTTAATTGTGACTCTACTGAGACCATTGTATCGAGAACTGCCTTAGCTTCTAAAGTTAAGTCAACCGATTCATTTTGTTGACGAAATTTATTAAGCTTATTTTCAGCTTCATTTAAGGCGTCACGAACACTTGGCAATTGTTCTTTTAAAAACTCTAAACTCTTACCTGCTTCTTCTGATTTTCTCTCTACATTTTGCTGTAGATAGTTTTGACTAATACTATTTAATATTTTGCTAGCTCTAATAGGATCTTCATCTTCAAGACTTAATTGCAATACCCCAGTATCCTTCCCTTTATCAACTACGGATAAATCATAAAGTAATGAATTAATAGCTGTCAGCTCATTTAACTTTTTGACACTAAAAACAGTTTTTGGTTTTGCGGCAATATCACTAACTAATACAGTAACACCATTGTGTTGTTCTAACTTCCCTACCGTTCCAGTAAATTTTACTAAATCACCTGAATTTATCTCATAAGTATTCTCTGTTAACACTGTTAATTCAATATCTTTATCCTGCCAAGATCCCACAACATCCAAACGGGACACAGCTATTTTTCCAGGCTCATTGCCTAACACGCGCGCAAGTCCCTTTCCAAAAACAGGGAAATACCTTTGCTCAACAACAGTATCTAATGATAGATCCCGAATGGTTTTTCCAATAACCATTCGAGATCTAATTAATTCAATTTCAGCTGCAGACTGCGGTTTCGCATCAGGTAACATACTAGAAATATCATTCAGTAAACTATTCCCCGACTTCTGCTCCACCTGAATCAAAGCGTCGGACTTATAAATTGGAGTTGCCAATGTTACATAAAGAATACCAATAATTGTAAATAGCGTAGTAACGCCAACAATCAGCCATTTATTGTCCAGCAATGTTCCCAATAAATGCCCTAAATCGATTTCATCTGCTTTATTTTCAGATGATTTTACTGAAATTTTCTCTGCCATGGATTTCCCTGACTGGTTAACGGCTTAATGCTTGCGCCCATTTTTGGGCAGACTGCTCAAGTTGTGAATAGACGAATTCAAACGCTTCGCGGCTTTTACGGTAGGGATCGGCAATTTCCTGCTGGTTCAGCCAATGACCAAATAGCATGGTTTTGCCACGCACTTCCGGTGCAATTTTACTTACAGCATCAATATGCTTTTTCTCCATGACCAGAATCAGGTCATATTGACGGCATAACGATGAAGTCAACTGTTGTGCACTATGTCCTTCCAGAGATAGTCCATGCGCTTGTGCCACATCTCTTGCCATGTCATCTGCTGGTTTATCCACCAACGCACCTAGTCCAGCTGACGCAATGTGTTTATTGGGTAATGCCTGTTTTAACAGTCGTTCCCCAGTTGGGGAACGACAGATATTACCAACACAGACCACTAATATTGAACCAAACATAGTCATATCCTTATGGCCAAGTACGGATACGTAAACTTCCTGCACTGAGGTCATTAAAGGCAGAAATAGTAGGCGCAAGTTGTGAAATTAAACGGTTCCAACGGCCAACCGGAGCAGTTGTCACATAGACAACATCGTACGGCTGCAATTGGAATTCAGTTCCCATTACCAATGATGTGGCATCCGATGCATTAAGCTGATAAATATCTGCGAGCTTAGGCCCTTTCGTTCCACGTAATGGACGAATCACAAATATACCTGTCGCATCCGCCAGTGATTGATCCATCCCCTCAGCATTACCCAGCGCTTCAGTCAATGTCATACCACTACGGTCCATTTTAAGCGTGCTTTGCTTTGTCACTTCTCCCATCACGAATATTTTCAGATCGTCATTGCGAGGAATGTAGAGAATATCACCCGGATAGAGGAGATAATTTTGCGAGAGATCGCCGTTTTGCATCAGCGCCTGGAGGGAGAGTCGTTGTTCTTTACCATTGTGCGTCAACACGATATTACGCCAGTCCGCATTCTCAGTCAGACCACCGGCTTTATTAATCGCATCCAACACCGTCAGTGGTACGTTGGTAATTGCCTGTTCTCCAGAAGTTGCCACTTCTCCGGTTACATAAGCTTTTTGAGAACGGAATGAAGCTATATTGACATCAACTTGAGGAGATTCAATATATTGAGCAAGTCGGCTCATAATCTCCTCACGCACTTCAGTCACCGTTTTACCCGCAACTTTTACCTTGCCGATATAAGGGTAGAAAATCGTACCATCAGAATGCACCCAGTTACCGGTATCCGCCGCAGTACGGTAAGTACCGGCCGGAGTAGTTAACTCAGGGTGATCCCATACGGTCACCATGATCACATCACCAATGCCGATACGATATTCATAGCCTTGCAGTTCTTTTTCCAACGCCGGATTACTTTGCGCTATCAGCGGTTTCGGCCGCATTTTTTCCACTAAATAAGGCGTTAGAGGATAAACATTAACCAACTTATCAATATCAAAATCAGCATCTTGCTGCTTAATTACTTCCTTGCCGCTGGTGGAAAGGTGTGTGCCGGGAATTATGGTGCAGCCACTAAGCAGAGCTGCCGACACCACCACCGGTATCAATTTTAATTTGTGCTTTATCATCCTGTGTATGCCATCGCTCTTAATTGAATATTGCGCAAATCCCTACAAAATAGTTCGTTATTATAGAGAAGAACAGACCCAAATTAACCCTCGGTCTAACGTGTAAAAAGCAGGTAATTTACCGCTTTAGCGGTGTTGTGCCATCTTTATCTACATCTACAAGTACTGTTCCGGAACGCTGCGGCCTATGGCTGATACGTCGAAACCAGGTCAATACACGCCATATTCTGCTGATCATCCAGAAATAGCCGACAAACGCCATCAGAAATACGCTTAACATAATAGACTCTGTCGTCCCGCTACGCTCGCTGATAATGCCTACAGCAGCAAATAAAATCGCCGCACCGACAATAACAGCCAATGCCTGACGTGGCGTTAAGCCCGCACGCATCAATATATGATGTAAATGTTCGCGATCGGGTTTGAACGGGCTATCTCCCCGACGGATACGACGTATCATGATCGTCACCATATCCATTAGTGGAATAGCGATCAACCAGAGTGCCGTTACCGGGCGTATTACAGCATCCTCACCCTGCGTTGCCAGCATTAACAGCCAGATTACCGTAAAACCTATCAGCGTACTGCCCGCATCCCCCATGAACACCTTAAATCTATTCCCCCAAAGAATCCCCAGATTCAGAAGGATATAAGGCAACGTTGCCGCCAGCAGGCACAAACTCCAACTGGCCAACGCACCATGGCCGCCAAGATAGAAAACCACAGCAAGCGCACCAAACGTCACGCAAGATAAAGCCCCCAGTAAACCATCAATGCCATCAACCATATTGAAAGCATTGATCGCTCCCCATACTGCAAACAAAGTAACGAAATAACCCAAAATGCCTAAAAAGAGTTCATATCCGAAGAGTATCTTTCCTAATGAGGTCAGATACAGACCCGCATACATCATCAATCCGGCAACAAATGCCTGTAATCCGATGCGGGGTAAGACAGGAAGATCGAAGCGATCGTCCAATACGCCGACAACCAGCAGCGCAGTGGCACAGATCATATAGAGGGAGAAATCGGGTAACCAGTCCGGCTGTAACGCATACAGTACCCATAGCGCCATATAGATGGATACCCCGCCAACGAGCGGAATATTTCCTTGATGTTTCTTACGTATGTTGGGCTTATCCACTAATCCAACGTTGATTGCCGCTTTTCTCGCCACGAATAATGCGACGAATGCGCTTAAAAATATCACCGTGAGTTCTTGCATTTTTACACCATCATCAACCGTTATGAGTTGTTACATTGGGCACGCTACCGCCCCTGGCTTATAGCTACCAATGCACTGTCAAAGTACGGAACACCATCCAGTGGTTAGACTTTGGAGCCGTAAGTTACACTTTTTTCTCTGTGAGCCTTTTTGTAGCTATGCAGCCCAATCAATTATGTTGAATAATTGTTGCAAGTAACAGATTTTTTACACAAAAAGCAATTCCTTTAGCAAAAATCGATTTCCAAGCATTCATAGTATTGACGACTAAGCGCAGATCACAAGAATTAAGATGTCGGAGGGTTTTTTTTCAGAATAAGACTACGTGCATCCATAGCGTTCGATCCTCCCTCAGGATGAAAAACCAACTTAAAGGATAAAGTCAGCATATTTCGATGAAAATTTTATAAAAGCACACCATCTTTAACGGGTAAGGCGCCTGACAAGTACGCGCGCTATTCTATGTGCGGTTCACTGATATGATCAAATGTTGCGGCCTGTATCGTGCCGATATAGTAGAAAATTTTGCGTATGGCCGCTTTTTTTAACCTTTATTAGCTAAAATTTGGCGACGCCATCTACAAACAGCTAACAATATACGTTGGATATTCATGTGTAATCGTTTTTGTTAGATGTTACATAATGCCTTTACAAATTCTGGTTCATTCACGTTGGCCCTGATACGCTAGTCATGTCTACGTCAAGAAAGGTGAAATAATAAATATGGAGTGGATCGCAGATCCAACGATATGGGCCGGTTTGGCCACACTGGTCGTGCTGGAACTGGTATTAGGTATTGATAATCTTGTTTTTATTGCCATTCTGGCGGAAAAACTACCAAAAGAACAACGAGATAGAGCCAGAGTCGTAGGACTTTTGCTCGCATTGCTGATGCGACTGGTTCTCTTATCTTCAATTTCCTGGCTGGTTTCTCTGACAACCCCCCTCTTCACGCTATTTGGACATACCTTCAGCGCTCGTGATGTGATCATGCTGATTGGCGGCCTGTTTCTGCTATTCAAAGCCACCATGGAGCTTAATGAACGGCTGGAAGGCAAAGATGAAGAGCAGCATGCCCAGCGCAAGGGGGCCAGATTCTGGCCGGTCGTCGCACAAATTGTCGTTCTGGATGCCATTTTCTCACTGGATTCGGTCATCACCGCCGTTGGCATGACGGACCATTTATTGGTGATGATGTCTGCCGTCACCATCGCCATCTTTTTAATGCTGCTGGCCAGCAAGCCGCTGACCCGGTTTGTCAGCGAACATCCGACGATTGTGATTCTGTGTCTCAGTTTCTTGCTGATGATCGGCTTCAGCCTGGTGGCAGATGCCTTTGGCTATCACATCCCCAAAGGTTATCTCTACGCCGCAATTGGTTTCTCAGTACTGATTGAATTGTTGAATCAGGTTTCGCAATTTAACCGCCGACGCTTTCTCTCCTCTTCGGTTCCCCTGCGCCAGCGCACTGCTGAAGTTGTGTTACGTATTCTGCGCGGCGATCATGAGGAAGCCGAACTGGATAATCAGACATCATCGATGATTGCGGATAATGCGCATACAGGTAACGAGGTCTTCAATCGTCAGGAACGCCGTATGATTGAGCGTGTGCTGGGAATGGCGCAGCGTACCGTCAGCAGTATTATGACCTCACGCCACGATATCGATCCGGTTGAATTGAATACCCCGCAAAGCGAACTTGCCCGGATACTCACCACCAATCAACATACCCGGCTGATTATTACGGACAGTGAGACGTCAGATGAACCGTTGGGGATTGTGCATGTCTCGGAGATTCTGCAACAGCAGTTGAATCAGAAGCCGTTCGATCTCTCTATTCTGATCAGGCAGCCGCTGGTCTTCCCTGAACAGCTCTCTCTGTTGCTGGCGCTGGAGCAATTTAGAGAAGCAAGGACTCACTTTGCATTTGTCGTGGACGAATTTGGCTCGGTTGAAGGGATTGTGACACTCAGCGATGTGATGGAAACCATCGCGGGCAATCTGCCGCTGGAAGGTGAAGCCGTGGATGCCCGCCATGATATTCAGCAGAACGAAGACGGCAGTTGGACCGCAAACGGCTATATTCCGCTGGAAGACCTGACCATGTACGTTCCGCTCTCGCTGGATGAAAAACGGGAATACTATACGCTGGCCGGACTATTGATGGAGCATTCTCAACGTATCCCGCAGGCTGGTGATAAGCTGTCTATTGATGGCTATCAATTCACCATCCTCACCGTCGAGAGCCATCGCATTATGAAAGTGCTGATTACCCCCGGCAGCGAGCCGCAATCTGACTTTGAGGTTTGATTTTGCGTAGAGAAAACGGCGCCTTCCCCAGAGGGAAGCGCCGTTTTTATGTTCTTAACGTGGCACCATAATCTCGGTTGCGACCACGACGACGATTAAGCCCACCAGTACCGGAACTGATGTCCGTTTCACCACCTCGAAAGGCGATATTTTCGCCATCCCGGCTACCGCGACAACAACGCCGGAAACGGGGGAAATCGTCCGTCCAAGGTTCGATGCCTGTAACATGGGAATAGCCAGATAGGCCGGGTTGATACCCATTTGCGAAGCCAGCTTGGGAATCAATTCAACGAACGCATAGAACGGCGCATTACCTGAACCCGTTGTCATCGCCGCCAGCATGGTGATCACCACCAGCACCAGCATAATCACCAATCCACCGCTGCCAAAAGACTGGGC
This sequence comes from Brenneria roseae subsp. roseae, assembly GCF_003115845.1. Lineage (GTDB taxonomy): Bacteria > Pseudomonadota > Gammaproteobacteria > Enterobacterales > Enterobacteriaceae > Brenneria > Brenneria roseae. Next base: position 136,241 of record NZ_KZ819029.1, read on the forward strand.
AAAACCGATTAAACCGCTGATAAATCCAACCGTGCTGAGGCCCTGTGCGAAAACGCCTGCCGCCACCAGCAGAATGACCACGCTGGAGAACGCTTCAGCCATACCGCGATAAGCGACATCCAGACCGGCAAAGATCTTTTGTGCATTAAATAAACGAATAAACTCCAGCACCGCCGCCAGAATAATACACATCACCAGTACGGTAATGATGTGCAGTTCCGGTCCCCATTTGCCATCAAATATCAGCACCCCCATGATAGGGGTAAATGGCAGGATAGCGTAAAAACGCGGCGCGTCAGTGGTAATCTCACTGGCATCCAGGATTTCATGGCTGACATTCGCTTTATTATCCAAATAGCGTTGCCAGAAGAAATGCGCCACCGCCATGCAAACAATGGCAATGACGGAGATGGGCAGCGTAATCTTGAAGGCAAAATCGACCAGCCTCATCTCTGCAGCCTGTGCGGCCAGCACCACATCACCGGATGTCGGGGACAGGATCAGCGCAACCGGAGACGCGCAAATTGCGGCGGCGGCGCCACGGCTGATGCCAACGTTGACCATAACGGGAAACAGAGTCGCCATCAGTAAAACGCCCAACCCCGTTGCGGATGACACCGCCAGCGACATCAGGCAGGCAACAAAGTATGCCGCAATCATCAGCAAATAAGGCGAGTTGATCATTTTCAGCGGGCGTGACACCAGCTTGACGACAACATCGTTCGCGCCGATGTGGGTCATGTAGGCGGCAAATCCACACAGCGCCATGATCATCATGCCAAGGTCGCCGCCTCGGCTCATCAGCAAAATCTTAACGTATTCAACAATATCTGTGGCACTCAAGCCGGTTGACTTGGCGCCGGCGGGCAACACATCTTTCCCCAGCAGGGCGCTGATGACCAGCAACACCAACCCGCCCACCATCAAGACCCCGGTGGCTGAGTAGCCTTTTATGATGTAACGTCCCACAAGCACCGTTACAACAACACCAATCAGAAGTTCGAGCATTTAGTTTTTGTACCTGAATAATAAAATGTAAATCGCCTGGCGTTCAGGCGTTAAAATTCGGCAGCAACAGATTCCTCTGTTACAGGCGGAAAAGAGTGTACAGATCTGCCAAAGAAGCTCAAATATTCAAGTGAGATCCGTGAATCAACGCATAGAAAAGATATAATGTGCTCGCAAAAGAAGCCGTACTGTGAGGAGTGTTCAGGTTTTCACGCCGACCGATATCGGCGCTATCCCCGCTAAGAAAATAAAAGCTCGCCGCCGGGTGGCGTTGCTGGAAGCGGCGCAAGTCGGCCAGGCAAAAGTATAGTAATAAAACCGATGCTTACAGCCGATCGAGCAGCTGTTTCAGGTCCTTACCTTTCTGACTTTCCTGGTTTTTATTAGCCCAGTCATTTAAGCGTTTCTTCAATTCATCTTGCAGGCGTTTACGCAGCAATTGATCTACCTGTAGCTGATAATTCAAATTATCCCACGAGCCATAAATCCGTAAGGGAATCGCCGTATTTTGCAATACGTTGATTAACTGTTCGTCACCTTGCCATCCCTCGGTGATCCGTACGTCCAGATTGGTATCACTGGTTCTGGCAGTGAGATCAACCACCCCGGAACCGGTTAACGCCAGCAATTCAGAACTACCATTCAGGTTAGTAATTCGCAATTTACCCGCATTAAGCTGCACATTTCCCGTCAACTGCCGTACTTCGGTATAACGTTCATAGCGTTCCTGCCCACGTATATTCATGTTATTACGCACGACAGCCATCTGCACCATTTGCTGAATATTCATCCCCTGTAACCGCAGATTGCTGGCTTTCAACGCCGCCTTCCCCTGCCACTGCTGTGTCAAGGCAGGCAGACTGAACGCGTTACCGGAAAACTGGCCGTTCAGCGATAGCTTACCGCTCAGGCTCTGGGGCAGCGCAAACGCTGCCGTTAGTTGTGAAACATCAACATTCGTGAGTTCAGGCTGAAAAGTGATAGCAGGAGACACGTTTGCATCTATCTTTCCCGGTAAGGAGAAACTCCCTTCGCCCAGCTTGCCGTTCAGCGCGTCGATATTCAGCACGCCCTGCTGGTTAGTCGCCAGAAGATTAAACTGACTGATGTTAAGTCCACGATAGACCAGCGAATCGGCTTGCAGTGATAAACGCGCGGTGAACCCCTTCAGGTCATCTTGCACATCGGGTGGGGGCGCTTGCGTGGAAATCACCGGCTTGCCCGCTTTAGCCTGAACAGCTGACGCGCCGTTCACCATGGCAGGTTTCATGCCGAGCAGCGCATCCAAATCCAGCTTGCTGGATTTCAGATCCAGAACGTAGTCGGGAAGTTCGCCAAGCCTGGCGCTGCCGCTTCCCGTTATCTGGCTCTCATTGGCGCTCAGCGCCAGTTGGCTGACAGTGATTTTTTCAGGCTGTTGTTGATAGCTGGCTTGCAAACTGCCGCTGCCGCTAATTCCGCCTTCGGGAATGCCTGCGCCCTGAATCTGGTACTCCAGCGAGCTGATATTCGCGTTGACCTGCTGCGGAAAGTGTTGCATATCCATATCCGCAGACAGAGAAAATGCGATATCGCGCTGGTCGCGATTAACCCGGCTGGATAAGGTAATACTGACCTGGCGGTTACCGTCCTGCTCCATCAATAAATTGATATCACGAACGTTGATCTGCTCATCATCGCTGCGCTGTAGCACCAATAGGCTATCCGCTACTTTCAGTTTATCAATGTCGAATCGCCATCCCTGCGCTTCTGCCGGTGCCGGTGATCCGGCCGGCGCAATAGGCGCACTACCGGATTTTTTCGCTTCGCTTGCGGGCGTCAACTGAATAACCGCCCCTTTCAGCATGATCTGCTTGATCGCAAGCCTGTGAGACAGCAGCGGCAGAAGCTGCACATCAAGCCGCATATTTTCCGCGCTAACCACGGGCGCCGTCGACCCGGGCGCGCTTAGCGACATACCGCCAGACAGAATGCTCAACTGCGGCCAGACGTGCCAGCGCAGATCGCCATCCAATTGCAGACGATAGCCGCTACGCTCCTCGACCTGTTTTATCATATAAGCGCGAAAATCATTGGGATTAACCAGCACTACCAGGGCGGTCATTCCTGCCACCAGCACGACAAGCAGAATTGCCAGTGTTGTCAGAAATCTTCTCATGCCATCCTCACATGTGATACGCGTTATGCCCTTCATCCCTCAAGCTGCAAACGTGCGGCTTTCGCTTTCCGCCTTACCGCGTCTTGAAATCTGTCAGGTATACAACAGGCCTGCTGGCAATTTAGTCTTCATCAATCCGGCTCGCGACAGCGCCCTGCTGATCTTTATATTTGGCATCCTGCCGACGATTGTAAGGACGAGCCGCCGGACCTGATAACGGCTCAAAACTCAGCGCGCCGATCATCATTCCGGGACGCAACGCCAACGGCAACTTACCTGAATTATAGAACTCCAGCACAATTCTTCCTTGCCAACCGGGATCAATACGGTGCGCAGTCACATGGACCATCAATCCCAGGCGAGCGAGAGAGGAGCGACCATCCAGCCATCCGACCAGATTATCCGGCAACGTTACCGACTCGAACGTCACCGCCAGCGCCAGTTCTCCCGGATGAAGAAAAAAGGCTTCGCCTTCCGGTAAAATAATCTCATCGCTCATCACACGATCCAGAGCCGAACTGACTTCATCCTTCGGTCCGCTTAGATCAATATAGGCCGCGGTATGGCCGCTGAACACCCGAAACTGGTTTCCCAAACGGACATCAACAGTCGCGCCATTAATTCTTTCTGTTGGCGGGCGGGGAGTAATCACCAACCGGCCATCATCCAACCAGGCTTCAATGTCACGATCACACAGTCTCATCTTTTTCTCCACTCGACACTGGCATTGGGGAAAATCCCCTTCACTTATTTAACGCACCGGCTTATTCAAAGAACTGGCTTAGCTTGGCTTTCAAAATATCAATCGCGATACGATTTTTACCGCCGCGAGGAACAATGATATCGGCGTATTGCTTTGACGGCTCGATGAATTGCAAAAACATGGGCCGCACCGTTTTCTGGTACTGCTCCATCACGGAGTCCATTGAACGGCCGCGCTCGTTAACATCGCGACGCATGCGGCGCAGCAGGCAGATGTCCAACGGAGTATCGACAAAAATGGAAAAATTCATCTCATCACGCAGGCGAGCGTCTGTCAGCAGCAAAATACCTTCAAGAATAATGACTTTCTTTGGCTCAAGATGAACCGTTTCCTGCTTACGGGTATGCTCAACATAGCTGTAGAGGGGAAGTTCTACCGCCCGCCCCGCCTTCAGCATTTGCAGATGCGTCAGCAACAGGCTGTGATCCATTGAGCTGGGGTGGTCATAATTGGTTTTGACCCGCTCTTCCATGGTCAGATGGCTTTGATCTTTGTAGTAGCTGTCTTCAGGTATCACACCAATATGTTCGTCACCGACCTGATCGCGCAATTCACGGTATAACGTACTGGAAATAAGACTTTTACCGGAAGCCGATGCCCCCGAGATCCCGATGATGACACACTGATGAGACTGCTCAGTCATGGTATTAACGACCTGATTAACAATAAAAAGAGAGGGGAACGCGCCAGCAGGCGCTTTGTCGCGCAATTATAGGGAGTTAGCACGGTTCACGCCACCCTTTCAAACATCCCGAAACCTTGCTGCATAGAACGGCGAATGGCAATGTTCGGTTCAGTATGAATGCGATTCTATCAAAGGGAACCAGAGAGGTTAATGGCAGAGGGAAACGGAGACGACGAGGAAAATCAGGCGCCCGCCGCCTCACCAACCGGATTGTTACGTGAAACTACACCGCCCGGAAAGCAATCTCAGTGGGAATCACCTGTCCCTGCCAGTAAAGCTGTGCGGCCACCTGCCCCGCCAGCTCACGGTACAATGAGGTGAATTCGCTGTCAGGATGGCTGATGACCGTCGGTTCGCCACGATCCAGATCTTCACGCAAAGAGATGTGCAACGGCAGTTGTCCCAGCAGGGCGCAATGGTATTTTTCCGCCAGTTTCTGTGCCCCCCCGGTGCCGAAGATTGGCTCCAGGTGACCACAGTGACTACAGATGTGGACACTCATATTCTCTACAATGCCCAATACCGGCACGCTGACTTTCTCAAACATCGCAATACCTTTCATGGCATCCATCAGTGCGATGTCCTGTGGCGTCGTCACCACGACGGCTCCCGTCACCGGAATATTCTGCGCCAGCGTCAACTGGATATCACCGGTTCCCGGAGGCATATCCAGCACCAGATAATCCAGATCCGGCCAGAGCGTATCCTGCAACAGTTGCAACAGCGCTTTGCTGGCCATCGGCCCGCGCCACACCATGGCATTGTCATCCGTCACCAGATAACCAATCGAGTTTGTTGCCAGACCGTGCGCAACAATCGGCGCCATATGCTGGCCGTCCGGTGACGTTGGACGCTCACTCGCCGCCCCCAGCATCGTTGGAATCGATGGCCCGTAAATATCAGCATCCAGAATGCCGACATTAGCCCCTTCCGCCGCCAGCGCCAGCGCCATGTTGACCGCAGTGCTGGATTTTCCGACGCCGCCTTTGCCGGAGCTGACGGCAATAATGTTCTTCACCCCTTTCACACCAGCCTGATCGTTTACCCGGCGCAGCGTGGCAACATTATGCGTCAAGCGCCATTCGATGGCTTTCGCGCCAGACAGGCGCAGTAGTTCGTCGCTGACCGTCTCTTTTAATGCTTCCAGTCCACTGAGCCAGACGAACGGCATCGTCAACTCAATATGCAGCACATCATCCAGTAGCGCACAATGGTGCAGCGCATTCAGCGTGGTCAGATTGTTTTTCAGTGTCGGGTGCTGAAAAGTAGAAAGAACCCCGTTGACCATGGCACGCAATGCTTCAGGACGTTGCTCGGGGAGTTTTGAGTTCATTCCGGCTCCTTGAAATTCTCGTTATCAACCGATAAAAAAACAGTTATAGAATACCAGAAGCTCACGGCGCTCGCGCGTTCGAGTGTAAAAAATCGTGCGGGCTATGTTGATCAACGGTGACATTAATACGTTCCACCCGAATCTGTTTGCCGTCAGAGGTGTTTTACATAAGGCAGCGGTTTACGCCATAAGCCGCTATCGGTTAACATCGGTTTCCCTCTATCACAAAAGAAAGCAAGTTCCTCATGACTCAAGTCGCAAAGAAAATATTGGTAACGTGCGCGCTGCCTTACGCTAATGGTTCGATTCACCTCGGTCATATGCTTGAACACATTCAGGCGGATATCTGGGTTCGTTACCAGCGAATGCGCGACAACCAGGTTCATTTTATCTGTGCAGACGATGCCCACGGCACGCCGATCATGCTGAAAGCTCAGCAGATGGGGATAGCACCGGAGCAAATGATTGCGGCGATGAGTCAGGAACATCAGCAGGACTTCGCCGGTTTCAACATTAGCTATGACAACTATCACTCAACGCACAGTGAAGAGAACCGCGAACTGTCCGGACTGATTTACGGTCGTCTTAAAGAGAACGGTTTTATTAAAAACCGTACCATTTCCCAACTGTACGATCCGGAAAAAGGCATGTTCCTGCCGGATCGTTTTGTGAAAGGCACCTGTCCGAAATGTAAAGCGGCCGATCAGTACGGTGATAACTGCGAAGTCTGTGGCGCCACCTATAGCCCCACTGAGCTGATCGATCCCAAATCCGCAGTGTCCGGCGCCACGCCGGTGATGCGCGAATCCGAGCACTTTTTCTTTGATTTACCGGCCTTTAGCGACATGCTGCAAGCCTGGATACGTTCAGGTGCATTGCAGGAGCAGGTTGCCAACAAAATGCAGGAATGGTTTGACGCCGGTCTACAGCAGTGGGATATCACCCGCGATGCGCCTTACTTCGGTTTCGAAGTTCCCGATGCGCCGGGCAAATATTTCTACGTCTGGCTGGATGCGCCAATTGGCTACATGGGCTCATTCAAGAATCTGTGCGACAAACGCGGCGATCTGAACTTTGATGAATTCTGGAATAAAGATTCTACTGCCGATCTGTACCATTTCATCGGCAAAGACATCGTCTATTTCCACAGCCTGTTCTGGCCGGCGATGCTGGAAGGCAGCGGTTTCCGTAAACCCACCAACCTGTTTGTACACGGTTATGTGACGGTTAACGGCGCCAAGATGTCCAAGTCACGCGGCACCTTCATCAAAGCCGGCACTTACCTGCAACATCTGGATGCAGACTGCCTGCGCTATTACTATGCCGCGAAGCTCTCTTCCCGCATCGACGATATCGATCTCAATCTGGAAGACTTCGTGCAGCGCGTGAATACCGATATCGTGAACAAGCTGGTAAATCTGGCATCACGTAACGCAGGCTTCATCAGCAAGCGTTTTGACGGCAAGTTGGCGGATAAACTGGCTGACGTAGCCTTGTACAACACGTTCACCGATGCCGCAGAAAGTATTGCCGAAGCTTACGGCAACCGTGAATCCGGCAGAGCGATCCGTGAAATTATGGCGCTGGCCGATTTGGCAAACCGCTATGTGGATGAGCAGGCTCCGTGGGTTGTGGCGAAGGAAGAAGGCCGCGACGCCGATCTACAGGCAATCTGTTCAATGGGCATCAACCTGTTCCGGGTGCTGATGACCTACCTGAAACCGGTATTGCCGGCGCTGGCAGAACGTGCGGAAGCCTTCCTGAACAAAGAACTGCGTTGGGATGAGATCGCGACACCATTGCTCAGCCATCAGGTCAACGTCTTCAAGGCGCTTTTCAGCCGTATCGATCTGGATAAAGTCAATGCCATGGTCGAAGCGTCCAAAGAAGATATGGCCCAAACCAAAGCGGTTTCCGGTCCGCTGGCGGATGACCCGATACAGGATACGATCGGCTTTGACGATTTTGACAAAGTGGATATGCGCATCGCGCTAATCAAGCAAGCTGAGCAGGTTAATGGTTCTGATAAACTGCTGCGTCTGACGCTGGATCTGGGGGGGGAAACCCGTCAGGTCTTTTCCGGTATCCGCACCGCGTATCCCGACCCGGGCAAACTGGTTGGTCGTCTGACGGTGATGGTCGCCAACCTTGCGCCTCGTAAAATGCGTTTTGGCGTATCGGAAGGAATGGTACTGGCAGCCGGTCCCGGTGGTAAAGACATTTTCCTGCTGAGTCCGGATAGCGGCGCCCAGCCAGGCATGCAGGTCAAATAATCCCTTCTCCAGGCCGAACCGATGTTCGGCCTTTTATTTTCCCCTCTTCCTCCATTTCATCACTCCCCCCTTCATTGAAGGCATTACATCCATGAATCTGCAATTCAACAAACCATTAACCTATCGCTATATATAACATGATATAGCGCAAATAAATCATACCTGTTAAGGGGGAATCAGGCGTCTTAAATGATTAAATTTTGATTTCGCGCAAAACCCACAAATTGTGTGTTGTTAAATTGCCCGCAACAAAAATGACACATAATAAAACAGGGAAACTAATGCAATTGAATCGAAGAGGTTTCTTTAAAGTTTGCGCGGGGGGAATGGCTGGAACCACTCTCGCGGTATTGGGTTTTACACCCACGGAAGCAATGGCATCTGTACGTCAATACAAACTGTTACGCGCTAAAGAGACACGTAACAACTGCACCTATTGTTCTGTTGGCTGCGGCATCCTCATGTACAGCCTGGGTGACGGCGCCAAAAACGCCAAACCTTCCGTCTTCCATATTGAAGGCGATGCCGACCACCCGGTCAGTCGTGGTTCGTTATGTCCCAAAGGCGCAGGTCTGGTGGATTACATTCATAGTGAAAACCGGCTGCAATACCCCGAATACCGCGCGCCAGGCTCCGATAAATGGCAGCGAATCAGTTGGGATGACGCCATTGACCGCATTGCCCGGTTGATGAAGTCGGACCGGGACGCCAACTTTGAGCAAACCAACGCCAGAGGGACCGTCGTAAACCGCTGGTTGACGACCGGTATGCTGTGCTCCTCCGCCGCCAGCAACGAAACCGGCGTTCTCGATCAGAAATTTACCCGGGCGCTGGGTATGATCGCCATCGACTGTCAGGCGCGCCTGTGCCATGGACCTACGGTGGCCGCGCTTGCACCTACCTTTGGTCGTGGGGCCATGACCAATAACTGGGTCGATATCAAAAACGCCGATGTCGTGATTGTCATGGGCGGGAACCCGGCGGAAGCCCACCCCGTCGGTTTCAAATGGGCCGTTGAAGCCAAAACGCATAATAATGCGAAACTGATTGTGGTTGACCCGCGTTTTAACCGCTCGGCCGCCGTGGCCGATCTGTACGCCCCGATACGCGCCGGCTCAGACGCCGCATTCCTGCTCGGTATCGTTAACTATCTCATCACACACAATAAGATTCATCGTGAGTATGTCGTCTCTTACACCAGCGCCAGCCTGATAGTGCGTGACGATTTCAGTTTCGACGAAGGCCTGTTCAGCGGCTATGACGAACAGACCCGCCAGTACGATAAATCCAGCTGGCAGTATGAGTTGGACGCATCAGGCTTCGCCAAACGTGATATCACGTTGTCACATCCGCGCTGCGTATGGAATCTGTTGAAGAAACACGTTGAACGCTACACGCCGGAAATGGTGACCTCGCTGTGCGGCACCCCGGCGAAAGATTATGAAGAAATCTGCCGTACGCTGGCGGAAACCTGCGTACCCGACAAAACCACCACGTTCCTGTATGCGCTGGGTTGGACACACCATACCAACGGCGCTCAGATTATCCGCTCCGCCGCCATGATCCAGCTCCTGCTGGGCAACATTGGCATGCCCGGCGGCGGTATCAACGCCCTGCGTGGTCACTCCAATATTCAGGGTTATACCGATCTCGGTTTGCTGACCACCAACCTGCCCGGCTATATGCCGTTGCCGTCCGAAAAGCAGGCCGATCTGAAGACATACTTAGGCCAGATCACGCCGAATGCCCTGCTGCCAGAGCAGGTTAACTACTGGAAAAACACGCCAAAATTCTTTATCAGCATGATGAAGAGTTTCTATGGCGAACATGCTCAGGCCGCAAACAGCTGGGGCTATGACTGGTTACCCAAGTGGGATCGCAGTTACGACATCATGGCGCAGACCGAGCTGATGGTGGAAGGTAAAATGAACGGTTATATCGTTCAGGGCTTTAACCCCGTCGCCGCGTTCTCCAACAAAAATAAAGCGACCGAAGCGCTATCCAAACTCAAGTTCATGGTGATCATCGATCCACTGGTGACGGAAACATCGACTTTCTGGCAAAACCACGGCGAGTTTAATGACGTCGATACCTCATCCATCCAGACAGAAGTTTTCCGTTTGCCTTCATCCTGCTTTGCCGAAGAAAACGGCTCTATCGCTAACTCGGGCCGCTGGTTGCAATGGCACTGGGCCGCGGCAGAGCCACCGGGAGAAGCGCTGCACGATGGCAAAATTCTCGGCAAATTACTGATGCGTCTGCGTGAACTTTACCGGGAAGAAGGCGGTGTTTACCCGGACCCATTGATGAATATCAACTGGAATTATCAGGATCCGGAAGATCCGACGCCGGAAGAGATCGCGCGTGAGGCCAACGGTATGGCGCTGGCGGATCTTTATGACGACAGCGGCAAATTGATACTGAAAAAAGGTCAGCAACTTGCGGATTTCTCTCAGTTGCGCGATGACGGCACCACCTCCAGCTTCTGCTGGATTTACGCCGGTAGCTGGACCGAATCCGGCAACCAGATGGACAAACGCGACAATGCGGATGCGGGGTTGGGCTGCACGCCAAACTGGTCATGGGCATGGCCGCAAAACCGCCGCATTTTATACAACCGGGCGTCCGCCGACCTGCAAGGTAAACCGTGGGACAGTAAACGTAAACTGATGGAATGGAACGGTCAGAAATGGCAAGGAATTGATGTGCCTGACTTTGCCGGCACGGTACCGCCGGGTAAAGACACCGGGCCGTTTATCATGCTGCCGGAGGGGCTTGCGCGTCTGTTTTCCATGGACAAACTGGTGGATGGCCCATTCCCGGAGCATTATGAACCGATTGAAACCCCAATCGGCACCAATCCGCTGCACCCATCCGTGGTTTCAAGTCCGGCGGCACGCCTGTTTGCCCGCGACGCGAAAACAATGGGAACAGCGAAAGATTTCCCTTACGTTGCAACGACCTACTCCATTACCGAGCTATTCCGTCACTGGACCAAACACGCACGACTCAATGCCATCGTACAGCCAGAACAATTTATCGAAATTGGTGAACATCTGGCCGAAAGCAAAGGCATCAAAGCAGGCGACGAAGTCAAAATCTCCTGTCAGCGTGGCTACATCAAAGCCAGGGCGGTGGTGACCAAGCGTATCAAAACGCTGCAAATCGCCGGTCGCGCGGTGGAAACCATTGGTATTCCCTGCCACTGGGGTTTTGAGGGCGCCACCCGTAAAGGTTTTCTGGCTAACACACTCACCCCCAGCGTCGGTGACGCTAATTCACAAACGCCTGAGTACAAAGCGTTTTTGGTTAATGTAGAGAAGGTGTAAGGGTAGCCAACCATGTCAATGCAATCTCAAGATATTATTAAACGTTCGGCCACCAATAGTTTCACACCGCCACCGCAGGTACGCAGCGATAAAAGTGAGGTGGCCAAACTTATCGACGTCACGACTTGTATTGGCTGTAAAGCCTGTCAGGTCGCATGCTCAGAATGGAACGATATTCGTGACGACGTCGGTCACAACACCGGCGTCTATGACAACCCGGCCGACCTGAGCGCCAAATCCTGGACACTGATGCGTTTTTCCGAAGTGGAAGAAAACGATCGTCTGGCGTGGCTGATCCGCAAAGATGGCTGTATGCACTGTAGCGATCCCGGCTGCCTGAAAGCCTGTCCGTCAGCGGGTGCCGTCATTCAGTATGCCAACGGCATCGTGGACTTTCAGTCCGAGCACTGCATCGGCTGTGGTTATTGCATCGCGGGTTGTCCGTTCAATATTCCACGTCTCAATAAAGACGATAACCGTGTTTACAAATGTACGCTGTGCGTCGATCGGGTCAGCGTCGGGCAGGAACCGGCCTGTGTGAAAACCTGTCCGACGGGGGCGATTCATTTCGGCACCAAAGAAGAAATGAAACATCTGGCGGAAGAACGCATGGTCGATTTGAAAAAACGCGGCTATCAACATGCCGGTCTTTACGATCCGCAGGGCGTAGGCGGTACACATGTGATGTATGTTCTGCACCACGCAGACCGGCCATCGCTGTATCACAATCTGCCAGACAATCCGCAAATTTCCACGCCGGTCAATCTGTGGAAGGGGATTCTGAAACCGTTATCCGCGCTGGGGTTTGTCGCCACGTTTGCCGGGTTAATGTTCCACTATGTCGGTGTGGGTGCTAACACGGAAGAAATGGAGCATGAACATGAGGGAGAGGACAAACATGAGTAAACAGAAAATGATTTTGCGCACCAGATTCATCGATCGTATCTGTCATTGGATTGTGGTGATCAGCTTTTTCCTGGTTGCGCTGTCCGGCATCGCCCTGTTTTTCCCGACCTTGCAATGGCTGACGCAAACATTCGGTACGCCGCAGATGGGCCGAATCATGCACCCCTTTTTCGGCGTGCTGATCGTTATCTGCCTGATCCCGATGTTTATCCGTTTCGTCGGTCACAACATTCCCAAACGGGGCGATATTCCCTGGTTCCTTCATATCATCGAAGTGCTGAAAGGCAATGAGCATGAAGTGTCCGATGTGGGCAAATACAACCCGGGGCAGAAACTGATGTTCTGGAGCATCATGGGACTGACGTTAGTTCTGCTGATTACCGGTGTCATTATGTGGCGGCCTTATTTCGCGCATCGGTTCCCGATTGATATTGTGCGTTACGCCATCCTGATTCATGCCGCAGCGGCTATCGTACTGATCCACGCCATCCTGATTCACATGTACATGGCATTCTGGGTTAAGGGTTCCATTAAAGGCATGATTGAAGGCAAAGTCTCCGAACAGTGGGCGAAAAAACATCACCCCCGCTGGGCCCGCAGCCTGAAAGAAAAAGAAACCAAGAAGTAATCCTGAACTTTCCCCCTCCCCTGCAAAAGGGGAGGATTATGCCCGCTGACGGACCGCTTTCCATATCCACGTCCCCTACAAACTAATCGTTATAACTTAAACCCAAAATTCATAACCTACCCCATTCCGCCATTGCTGCTTAACAGTTATGATGCGTTATCATTTTAAATAGACATCCAGACATAAAGATAGCTATAGCTGTCGTCAGACAGTGACAACACAACATCATATTGCTGAGACACCACCTATTCCTGAACACCATCTATTCCTGAACACAATGGAGCTGATAATGAAAAAATTTACCCCTGCACTGCTTGCGCTAAGCCTGGTTGCCGCTTTACCGGCATTCGCCGCTCAGAGCGCCGCCATTGCACCGATTCCAACAGCTCTGGCTCAGCATGAAGGCCCGATCCGCATTGCGCTGATCCGTAATCTGGGCTCCGATGACAACACGACGCAATTCGTTTCAGGCGTCGTTGAGGAAGGCAAAAAGCTGGGCTTCAAAATCAGTACCTTTCTGAGTAATGGTGATGACGCCCGTTTTCAGGATTTCGTTAATCAGGCCATCAGTCAGAAATACGATGGCATCATTCTTTCCCAGGGACGCGATCCATACTCTACCGACCTGATCAAACGTATCGTCGACAGCGGTATTGCGGTATCCGTGTTTGATACCGCCGTCAACGGTGATATCCCGGGCGTAACCGTGACCCAGCAGGATGACGCTTCTCTGACGAATGAATCGCTCGGTCAACTGATTAAGGATTTCAACGGTAACGCCAATATCATCAAACTGTGGGTTGCCGGTTTCCCGCCGATGGAACGTCGTCAGGCAGCCTATCAGCAAATCCTGAAAACCAACCCAGGCATCAAAGAGCTGGAATCCATCGGCGCCGTGTCTTCCGATGTTCAGGGCGATACCGCCAATAAAGTCGGTGCGGTGCTGGCCAAGTATCCGAAAGGGAAAATCGATGCAATCTGGGGCACGTGGGATGCATTCAGTCAGGGCGCCTATAAGGCATTGAAAGAAAATGGCCGGACTGAAATCAAACTCTACAGCATCGATATTTCCAATCAGGATCTGCAACTGATGCGGGAAACCAATAGCCCCTGGAAAGTCAGCGTGGCGGTGGATCCTAAACTGATTGGTAAAGTGAACCTGCGTTTAGTCGCCAACAAAATTGCAGGCGAACCGACCCCGGCGACTTACGAGTTCCGCGCCGCATCCATTCCACAAGCCTTGTTAGCCAGCCAGCCGGGCCCGGTGAACGTAGCCGGATTAGCGAAAATCATTCCTGGCTGGGGCCAGACCGATGATTTTATTGCCCCCTGGTTTGCTACACTGGAAGCCAAACAGGCTAAATAACAGGAGTTACTTTATGGCATCAAGTCCCCTGCCAACCCCTGATTACAGCCGCAACATGCGGCTTATTGGACACAGCGATCAGGGAGGCAGACCCGATGGCGTACAGGTCATGGTTCATCGCGGCTATGCGTACATCGGACATATGGTTTCACAAGGGGTATCGATTGTAGACGTGCGCGACCCCAAAAATCCGCAGCCTGCGGGGTATATCGCCGCACCCCCCGGAACCTGGAGCATACACCTGCAGACGCACGACGACCTGCTGTTGGTCGTCAATGCCAGAGACCTGTTTGCCGATGCCAGCTTTGCCGAAGAAAAAGTGTATTACACCCGCTCCGTCGCAGAGACGGTAAGTACCAGACAGCAGAACAGAAGCTGGAGCGCGGGACTGCGCATTTTTGATATTTCCACGCCAGACCGGCCGCGTGAAATCAGCTTTCTGTCTCTGGATGGGATTGGCATTCACCGCATCTGGTATGTCGGCGGACGCTGGGCCTACGTTTCTGCCCTGCTGGATGGCTACAGCGATTATATTTTCCTGACCATTGATCTGGCCGATCCGCAGCGTCCGCAGGTGGCCGGACGTTATTGGCTACCCGGCATGCACACCGCCGGCGGGGAAGTCGCCAACTGGCCGGAAGGAAAACGCTACGCGCTGCATCATGCCATTATCAGCGGCGATACGGCCTACGGAAGCTGGCGCGATGGCGGGCTGACGTTGCTGGATGTCAGCGATCGCAGCCAGCCCCGGCTGATTAGTCATCGGAACTGGAGTCCGCCTTTTGGTGGGGGAACCCATACGGCGCTGCCGCTTCCTGACCGCAACCTGCTCATCGTTCTGGATGAAGCGGTGCTGGATAACCAGGAAGACGGGGAAAAACTGATCTGGGTCTTTGATATTCGCGACCCGGGCAATCCCGTGAGTATTTCAACGTTCCCGCAGCCCGATGAAATCGATTATGTGAAGAAAGGCGCGCATTTCGGCCCACACAATCTGCACGAAAATCGCCCCGGCAGCTTTATCAGCTCATCGTTGATTTTCGCCACCTACCAGAACGCCGGTGTCCGGGTTTATGACATCAGTAATCCCTATCAGCCGAAAGAGACCGGCGCGCTGGTGCCTGCCGCCCCGCAGAAAATGGTGGACAAACGTCCCGGCAGACCACGGGTGATTCAATCCTGTGATGTTTTTGTCGATGCGCAAGGTCTTGTCTACAGCACCGATTACAACGCAGGCCTGTCGATCATTGAGTATCGCGGTTAAAACACACCTTCAACCCCGCCCCCGTGGCGGGGTTGAAACTGACCGCTTAATCCAGCGCCAAAACACTCACCCACATCGGCCCTTGTCCAACGGCATAACGCGCCAACGGTTGCAGCGCGCCTTTGTCGCCATCAATACGATACACTTCGATGTGCTGTGATTTCTGTCCGGCAGAAATCAAGAACTCGCCGGTGTGATCGATATTGAAACCGCGCGGCTGCGTTTCCGTTGGCTGATGCCCCGTCAAAGACAGCGTGCCGCCATCTTCGGATACCTGGAAAATACTCAGCAGGCTGGCGGTGCGATCGCTGATATACAGGAAACGACCATCGGGCGTGATGTGAATATCCGCCGCCCAGCGCGTATCGGAAAAACCGGCAGGCATCGCGTCCAGCGTCTGGACCTTCTGCAAGTGGCCGTCCGCCGCGTCGAGCTGATAAACGTCCACTGAACTGTCCAGTTCGTTGACGCAATAGGCAAAACGATGATTGGGATGGAATGCCATATGACGCGGTCCGGCCCCTGCGACAGTCGTCATTTCTGGCTGACGATGTACGCTAAGCTCGCCGGTCGACCCCAGATCATATAAACGAATGCGATCTTCTTTCAGGCAAGGCGCCCAGAGCACCGTATTAGTCGGGTCGATATTGGTCGAGTGGCAACCTTCCAGACCCTCCAACTGTTGGATCGGCTCACCGGCAACGCCATTCTCCCCAATGGGACTCACGCTGACGCAGGCACCGCTATAGGACGCGCTGAACAGAAAACGGCCAGCAAGATCGGTAGAAAGGTGGGTCGGGCTGCCGGGCAGCGTTGCCGCCCCTGCATCGGTCAGCAGCCCCTGACCATCAATACGGTAGCTGATGACACGGAATTCAGGACGAACCCCCACATACAGATGGCGCTTATCAGGAGCAATTGTCATGGGCTGCACTTGTCCGGGAACATCAACAACCTGCAATAACGTCAGATTACCCTCTGCACCGAGCTGCCATACATGGATTTGCTGACTTTCCGGGCTGGCGACATAAACCACTTGCTGCATCGTACTCTCCTTTATTCACGCGAAATTTACTGCTCAGTCACAGATTACATCCGTTCCTGGCTATAGCGAACCGTCGCTGTCAGTCACATTTTGCGCAACCTGATTTACGGTGTACCATCACTAATAGCGTTATTCTACCGACACCTTACGAGACTACTATGACCTATCGTGTAATTGCACTCGATCTCGACGGAACCCTTCTGGATCGACAAAAAAAAATTCTGCCGGAATCCCTCTCTGCATTAGCGTTGGCCCGCCAACAAGGTATCAAGATCGTTATCGTGACCGGACGTCATCATTCGGCCATCCATCCGTTTTATCAGACGTTGCAGCTTGATACCCCGGCGATTTGCTGTAACGGCACTTATGTCTACGATTATCTGACGGGCAAAACGTCTCACACCAATCCACTGTCTGCCACTCAGGCCAAAAACGTGCTCAGCATGCTGCAAGCGTTTGATATCCACGGTCTGATGTATGCCGATGACGCTATGTATTACCAATACCCCACCGGGCATGTGACACGCTCCCAGGCCTGGGCATCTACCTTGCCGGAATTGCAACGCCCTTCCTTTCTACAGGTTGAGGATTTGCTCCAACAAACCGATGAATCCGATTCTATCTGGAAATTTGCGACATCCCATGCCGATATTCCTGTCCTGAACGATTTCGCCGGTGCGGTGGAAAAGCAACTCGGACTTGCCTGCGAGTGGTCATGGCAGGATCAGGTCGATATCGCGCAAACTGGCAACAGCAAAGGTAAATTGCTGCAACAGTGGCTCGCGGAACAAGACATCAGCATGAAAGATGTCGTCGCTTTTGGGGATAATTTCAACGACATCAGTATGCTTGAAGGTGCCGGACTGGGCGTCGCGATGGGCAACAGCGCGGATGAAATCAAAGCCCGCGCCGATCTGGTTATCGGCGACCATGAAGAACCCGGCATAGCCGAGGTCATTCGTACCCGCATCCTGGCGTAGTCTGAATGGAAATCGGCTTGAAGAGGGTGATACTAAGGAATGGGTCTGGAATATCTGTAAAAAGTTGAAGGATGTTGCGGCAAAAATTGCCGCTATCAGCCCGTCAGCTTAATTTTGGCCGAGGAAACCATCGGCCACTACGTCTCACAATCGGGATTTTTATGTCGTAATTGAAACGCTTTTTACCTGCGCATAAAGCTGCTGTTGCGGATGCAGCGCCAAATCGTCGCGCGCCCATGGTGTAATCCTGGCCCACAGGACCTGGTTATCCACAATCAGCTTTACCTCCACCTGCCCATCAACATCGATAAACTCAGCCACCGTGGCAGGCAGGATATTACGAATGCTGCTCACGTCTGGCGGTTGCAGCACCAGCGAAACATCGGCGGCATTGACGCGGATGCGCAGCGTAGAGCCTATCGGCACATCCACTTTCCCCACCCACAGCTGCTGTTGCCCCAACGATAAGGCCGTCATCGCGTAGCGTTCATGCTGAGCCAGCAGTCGCACGTTCAGAATGCTGCTCTGTTCATCATGCGGCAACCAGGGGCGTAGCGTGCTGCTGGCCCAAACCTCCTCCAGCCTTCCCTGCGCTTTAACCTTGCCTTTATCCAACACCAGCACGCTATCCGCCAACCGGACAATTTCTTCCATACTGTGGGTCACATACAGGATGGGAACATTGACTTCTTTGGCCAGTTGATCCAGATAAGGCAACAGCTCTCGTTTTCTGGGTAAATCCAGCGATGCCAACGGCTCATCCATCAGCAACAGCTCCGGCCCCGTGAGTAACGCCCGGCCAATCGCCACGCGCTGTTTCTCACCGCCGGATAACGTCATCGGGTAGCGATTCAGCAGGGATTCAATACCGAGCAGCCCGACAATATCGTCAAACTGTGATTTCATCACGCCGGACATGCCATAACATAAATTACCGCGGACGCGATAATGGGGAAACAGGCGTGCATCCTGAAAAACGTAGCCGATGTGCCGTTTTTCAGGGGGGGTGAAAATGTGCTGTTCGGTATCGACCAGTACATGATCGTTTAACACAATACGTCCTGAATCAGGCCGCGTAAGGCCAACCACCGCATTAATCAGTGAAGTTTTACCGGCGCCGGACACGCCAAAGATCGCGGTAATGCCATTCGCGGGCAGATCGGCTTTTACACTAAGGGCAAGCGCGCCAAGCTGTTGGTTAAAATCAAGTTCTAGCATTATCCCCCCAACCGCTTACGACTCCAGGTCGTCAGCCACTCCGACACCAACAGCGACATCAGTGACAACACAATCGCAATAACGCACAGCCGCGCGGCATCGGTTTCCGCACCCGGCGTCTCAATCAGCGTATACATCGCCAGCGGTATCGTCCGGGTTTCGCCAGGAATATTGGAGACAAAGGTAATCGTCGCGCCGAACTCGCCTAAAGAACGAGCGAACGCCAGCACCGTGCCAACCACAATGCCGGGAAAAGAGAGGGGTAACGTGATAGTGAAAAAAACCCGCCACGGCGAAGCGCCCAGCGTCCTTGCTGCTTGCTCGAGGTGCTTGTCCACCGCGTCCAGCGACAAACGGATCGCCCGCACCATCAAGGGAAACGCGACAATGGCTGACGCCAATGCCGCACCACGCCAGCTAAAGCTGAAACTGAACCCAAACCAGTCATAGAGCCACGAACCAATAACGCCGCGCCGCCCCATGCCTATCAATAGCAGGTAGCCAATCACCACGGGCGGCAACACCAACGGTAAATGGATAATACTATCCAGCAGCGATTTGCCGGGAAACCGGCAACGCACCAGGATCCACGCCGTCAGTATTCCAAAGGGTAGGCTGCATACCACCGCGACAACGGAAACTTTAAGGCTCAGCTCAACTGCCTGCCATTCATAATCGCTGAGCATCATTACCGGGGCGTAAATCCGTAACGTTTAAATACTTCTGCCGCTTCTGGCGTTTTCAGATAGTCATAGAATCCACTAACAACCGCATTTTTATGATCTTTCACGATCGCCATTGGATACTCTACAGGCTTATGGCTGCTTTCCGGGAACATACCGATAACCTTGACCTTATCGCTAGCCACCGCATCCGAGCCATAGACGATACCCAGCGGCGCTTCTTCACGCTCAACCAGCGCCATTGCCGCACGTACGTTATTGGCCCGAGCCATGATCGGAGAAAGTTCGTCCCATGATTTCAGATTTTGCAGCGCTTCCTTGGCATAGAGACCCGCCGGAACATGGTCGGGGTCGCCAACGGCCAGGTGGCCGCCCTTCAGCAGGCTTTTCCAATCCGTTTTTTCATCAATGGTGATGTCGTTATACTCACTGGATTTTGGTGCAATCACCACCAGTTCATTGCCTAACAGCGTATAACGGCTGTCATTTTCCATCAGATTTTTATCTTGTGCGTAGTCCATCCATTGCTGATCTGCCGAGATAAACAGATCGGCAGGCGCCCCTTGCTCGATCTGGCGCGCCAATGTCGAAGAGGATGCGTAGGAAGCCACAATGGCAACCTGCTTATCTTTCTGGTACTGGGCGCCGATTTCCTGCAAAGCGTTGGTCAGTGAAGCCGCGGCAAATACCGTCACTTTCTCTTCCGCAGCCATTGCCGGCAATACCATCCCAGCGCTAATTGTCAGCGCGGCAAACCATTTCAACCATTGCTGTTTCATTGCTATCTCCTGACATTTGTCATCGTTATGTAAGGCATACTATAACGTGGAGTTGTACAATGTCATGCAGTTTATCAGTGACATAAAGAAATCTTGGGAAGATGCGTCCGGCGTCACGCCGGACATCAAAACAGGAGGGGAAATACTCGATTAATGCGGTTTTTTAGCGGTCTGCTGACTGTCAGAATGGCCGATTCTGGAAAAAACGTTAAACACTTCACCCAAACCATAAATGGCGCCCAAAATCACAGCCATCATCACCGGCACCATGGCTACTGCAAACAGCAGGCTCGTTAACAACTCCAACATGCTTACCTCACTTATCGCAATGTACCGCTACTTCCGTCGCTCATATAGCGCACGGTTTCACCGTAAACTATCATCGTCACACTGATATACTAATAGTTTACCGTAATGAAAGAAAATAATGCGGCCATTTGTGCGATTTGCCCCTGATAAAAAAAATAGCGACAATACAAATCATTAAACTCTTCATCCATTGGGCTCTCCCTATGCAGGCTGAAATTCTCCTTACCTTAAAACTCCAGCAACGCTTATTTGCCGACCCGCGGCGTATCGAGCTACTGAAACAAATTCGCCATACCGGCTCCATCAGCCAGGGCGCCAGGCTGGCGGGGATCAGCTATAAAAGCGCATGGGATGCCATTAACGAGATGAACCAGCTCGCTGAGCAAACGGTCGTGGAACGGATGACGGGCGGCAAAGGGGGCGGCGGCGCGCAGGTTACGCGCTACGGTGAGCGCCTGCTCCAGCTTTACGATTTGCTGGCTCAGATTCAACAGAAAGCGTTCGACGTGCTACAGCAAGAAGATTTGCCACTGGACAGTCTGCTGGCGGCCATTGCGCGTTTCTCACTGCAAACCAGCGCTCGAAATCAGTTTTTTGGAACCGTGCTCGCACGTGGCGATCACAACGTTCAGCAGCAGTTGGATATTTTACTCGCCGATGGCAAAACGACGGTCAGTGCTCTGGTTACCCGTCAAAGCGCCGAGCGTTTATGTCTTGATGCGGGGAAAGAAGTGCTGGTGCTGATTAAAGCGCCCTGGATAAACGTTTGTGCCGCCGACGCCCCGAAAACACCTGCCGATAACATTCTCACCGGGCAGATAAGCACCCTTGAAACAGGTACGGAGAATAGCGAAGTGCTGATCACGCTGGCGGGCGGTGAAACGCTGTGTGCCACCGTTCCAAATGATATCGTCGAAGCAGAACAACTACACCCGGGTGCCGACGTTAGCGCCTCTTTCAATGCCGATCGGGTGATTGTGGCCACGCTCTGCTAACGCCACAATGTGGTGACGTCAGACGCCCCCTGTTCATCTGATTCTGACTGAATGATGATTAATCTGCTGACAAAGGATAAAAAATGTCGTTGTTGAAAATATCGCAAGGATTATTCCGGCTGAATGACACTCGCATGCTACGGCTGGATAACCTGACGCTCGAGCAAGATCAGTGCTGGGCATTTGTTGGGGCAAACGGCAGCGGAAAATCTTCACTGGCCCGTGCGTTATCGGGCGAGCTTCCTATACTGAGTGGCGATCGGTCATGCGATTTTCAACGGATTATCCGGCTGTCGTTTGAACAGTTGCAACAGCTGGTTTCCGAGGAGTGGCAACGCAATAACACTGACATGCTGAGCGCCGATGAAGACGACACGGGACGCACAACGGCTGAAGTTATTCAGGATAGCGTGAAAGATCGGAATCGTTGTCAGCAGCTTGCTGAACAATTTGGTATCGCCTCCCTTCTGGAGCGTCGGTTCAAGTATCTTTCCACCGGTGAAACACGCAAAACGATGCTATGTCAGGCGCTGATGCCACAGCCCGACCTGCTGATTCTGGATGAACCGTTTGACGGGCTGGATGTCGCCTCACGCAAACAGCTTGCCGAACAGCTACCGGCACTTGCCAGCCATGGTTGTATGCTGGTGCTGATCCTGAACCGGTTTGACGATATCCCCCCGTTTATTAATCATGTCGGTATTCTCGCTGATTGCACGTTAACCCGCGTGGGTGAACGCGAGGAGATCCTTTCGGAAGCGCTGATTGCCCAGTTGGCCTACAGTGAAAAACTGTCGGGAAGCGCCATCCCCGAACCGGAAGATCCGCAGAGACATACCCGGCTGCCCGCCGATCTTCCTCGCATCACGCTGCGTAATGGCGTCGTTCAGTATAACGATCGTCCCATTTTGCATGGATTGAGCTGGGAAGTGTTGCCCGGCCAGCACTGGCAGATTGTCGGTCCGAATGGCGCAGGAAAATCAACATTGCTGAGCTTGATTACCGGCGATCATCCCCAGGGCTACAGCAACGATCTCACGCTATTTGGCCGCAGACGCGGCAGCGGAGAAACCATCTGGGATATCAAACGTCATATCGGCTATGTCAGCAGCAGCCTGCACCTGGATTACCGGGTTAGCGTCAGCGTACGCAATGTTATTTTATCGGGATTTTTCGATTCCATCGGCATTTATCAGGCGGTCTCCGATCGTCAGCGCCAACTCACCGATCAATGGCTGGCGTTACTGGGCCTTGATGGCGCTATTGCGGATACCCCTTTCCAGGCCTTATCCTGGGGTCAGCAGCGTCTGGCGTTAGTCGCCAGAGCGCTGGTAAAACACCCTGCCCTGTTGATTCTGGATGAACCATTGCAAGGCCTGGATCCCCTTAACCGCCAACTGGTCCGCCGCTGGCTGGATATCTTGATCGGCGAAGGGGATACACAATTGCTATTCGTTTCTCACCATGCCGAAGATGCGCCGCAATGCATCACACACAGACTGACATTCGTCGCCGACGGCGACATCTATCGCTATCAAATTGATAACGTTATGGATATTAGATCATCAACCTCGAGTGATAACGCTACCACAAAATAAATCACGCTGTAGGAAACCGCTCTGACTAAAAATAACTTATACTCATCACTCAATCGGTTTGTTAAAAAAACTATCCATAACAAGCGTTATTTTCGCTATAGATCACCCTTTTCAGCGTGAAGCCATGCTATTTTTCGCCTAATCGCCCTAATAGAGGTCAACATGAACGTTCTAGTTACTGGTGGTAGCGGTTACATAGGAAGTCATACCTGTGTACAGTTACTAACTGCTGGGCATCAGCCCGTCATTCTCGACAACTTATGCAACAGCAAAGCCAGCGTGGTTAAAACCATGGCGCAATTAACCGGTAAAACCCCTGAATTCTATCAGGGCGATATCCGCGACATCTCATTGTTGAACGACATTTTTTCTCGTCATGAGATTGATGCGGTTATCCATTTTGCCGGCTTAAAAGCGGTCGGCGAATCTGTCCGCGAGCCTGTTAGCTACTATGATAATAATGTCTACGGTACGTTGACGCTGGTTGAAGCAATGAAAAAAGCAGGCGTGAAGAATCTGATTTTCAGTTCCTCCGCGACCGTTTATGGCGATCAGCCGCAGATCCCTTATAAGGAAAGCTTCCCGACCGGTCATCCGGCCAGCCCTTATGGCCGCAGCAAGCTGATGGTCGAGCAAATCCTGCAGGATTTGCAGCATGCCGAACCCGATTGGAGCATCACGCTGCTGCGTTATTTCAACCCGGTGGGTGCGCATCCGTCAGGTGAAATGGGGGAAGATCCGCAGGGTATTCCCAATAATCTGATGCCTTATATCGCCCAGGTGGCCGTTGGCCGTCGGGAGTCGCTGGCTATTTTCGGCAATGACTACCCAACGGAAGATGGTACGGGCGTACGCGATTACATCCACGTCGTCGATCTGGCCGACGGACATATCGCGGCCATGAACGCACTGCAAAACCGCGCCGGCGTACATATCTACAATCTGGGAGCCGGCGTTGGTTATAGCGTATTGCAAGTGGTTGACGCTTTCAGCAAAGCCTGTGGCAAACCGTTAGCCTACCACTTCGCTCCACGTCGTCAGGGCGATCTGGCGGCCTATTGGGCCGATGCCGAGAAAGCGGCGCAGGATCTCAATTGGCGGGTCAGCCGTTCGCTGGACGAGATGGCGCAGGATACCTGGCGCTGGCAGTCCACTCATCCTCATGGTTACCCAGACTAAAAAACCAAGGGTATAACTTGTTCAGGCAACCGCTTATGTTTGCCGGGCATCCACCCACAGGAGCAGGTCATGTTGAATGAAAGAACCTCTGCGCTGGCGCCCGATGGCCAGCCGTTTCAATTAACTACCTTACAGAATCTGGCTGGCATGCGCGTTTGCCTGATGGACTGGGGCGCGACATGGCTTTCCTGCCAGCTCCCCATGTCGGGTGGCGAAATCCGGGAAGTGCTGCTGGGCTGCGCGTCGCCCGAGCAGTATCCACAGCAAAGCGCTTATCTTGGCGCGTCTATTGGCCGATACGCCAACCGTATCGCCAATGCCACATTCAGTCATGGTGATGAAACATACCTTCTGATCGCCAATCAGGACGTTCATCAGTTACACGGCGGTCCGGACGGATTTCACGCCCGCCGCTGGGTTATCCTCAGCCAGGATGCGACGCAGGTTACCTATCAACTGAACTCGCCAGATGGCGATCAGGGATACCCGGGCCACCTCAATGCGCAGGTTTGCTACCGTCTGACTGAACATAACGCGCTGGAAATAACCTATCAGGCCGTCACGGAGAAAATTTGCCCCGTATGCCTGACCAACCACGCCTATTTCAATCTCGACGGCAGTCCAACGGATGTACGCAAGCATCAGCTACAGCTGTTTTCCGATTATTATCTGCCGGTAAACAGCGCGGGCATACCCTGCGCGGACCTTAAACTGGTCAAAGAAACGAGCATGGATTTTCGCCAGCCCAAAACGCTGGAACAGGATTTCCTGCGGGACGACGATCAGGTTGCCGTCGGCGGTTACGATCACGCTTACCTGCTGCACAGAACCTGTGGCTCCAGTGAGAGTCCGGCGGCCAATTTATGGTCATCGGATGGCCGGGTGATGATGAGTGTTTTTACCAGCGCGCCGGCGCTGCAACTCTACAGCGGCAATTTTCTATCAGGAACGCCAGCAAGAGAAGGCGGATACTATGAAAACCACGCAGGCGTGGCGCTGGAAAGCGAATTCCTGCCGGACAGCCCCAACCATCCAGACTGGCCGCAGCCGGACTGTTGGTTAAAACCGGGCAAAGTGTATCGCTCTGAAACGACTTATCAGTTTTTTACCCAGTAATCCTGCCGGCTCTGTTGCTGCGACCTTGCTTTCCCTTTCTCTCCCAGTCACTTACTAACGTGGTGACTGGGAAATTCGGCTGACTTTCTCCAGACTGAAACCTGCAATTCATCAGCGATTATTAACTCATTGATAACACTGACAGAACATCTCTCCGCCAATTTACAAATCTCTTCAATTCCCTGCTTGCCCGCGTCAGATTTCCGCGCTTACACTGCGATGACTCACTGTAAGGATACGTTATGCCAGCATCGTATTTATCGCCATCAATGATTCATCATCTGCGAACCAAAGGCAGATGGGGATGGCTATTAGCGTTATGCTGGCTGTTCCTGAATGCGCAGTTGGCGATTGCCGGTCACCAATGCGATTTGACGATCGGTCAGACGTCAGCATTCATGCAGCACCAAACTCATCTGCAACAGACCGTCTCTCATGGGACTCATCACCATGACGAAGCCATGTCGGCCCAAGTGGTTAAACAGCAGACCCCGCTGTGTGAGAAACACTGTGTCCCAGATACCATCAAGCAGGACTACGCCAATCTGGCGCTGCTGGCTATCCCGGTCAGTAATGAACTGGCTCTGGCCAATCAACCCTATTCCGTAAATTGCACCAGCGATGTCTGGTTTTCTCCACCGGCAGCAGGACCTCCGGCCGAAATCCGTTTCTGCCGCTTTAGAGAATAGCCCGAACGATTAATAACCTCCGCTGCGCCAAACAGGCGTACTCACTGTTATTTATCGTTTTTATGGAGCTATTACTATGCGTGCCATTTACGTCGCAATGATGACCGGTTTACTGTTCTCTTCTTCTCCCTTATGGGCCAATGAACATCAGCATCACTCAATGATGCCTTCCGATACGACCTCCACTGCAACTGACAACGCGTATCAAGCCACCGGGACGGTGAAGCAATGGAACGCCGACAGCGTAACCATCGCCCATACCCCGATTGCCGATTTGCACTGGCCTGCCATGACCATGGCGTTCAAATTGCCTGCCGGGAGCGCGTTTGTTCCTTTGGCGGCGAATACGCCCGTCGCGTTCAGTTTTGTACAACAGGATAGCGGCTACGTACTGACCAATATTACGCCACAGCAAAAATAAACGAGGGTAGAACCAATGCATATGTCCAAACATCGTGCCTCAGGCGCGTGTCTGGCAGTGTTGCTGTGGCTGCCAGCCGCATCTTTTGCGGCAGATCTGGATCTTGATCAGGCATTACAGGCGGCGGAACGTTATTCTGCCGAGCTGTCAGCCAACCAGCACCAGATTAGCGCGCTACAAAACATGGCCGACTCCGCGACACAACTTCCCGATCCACAGCTTCGATTCGGCGTTGAGAACCTGCCTTTGGGTGGAAACAACGGCAGCCGGCTGACGCGTGAAGGGATGACCATGCAACGTATCGGTGTTATGCAAACCTATGTCAGCAGCAGTAAACGGGAAAGCAAAGCACAATCTTTCCGCGTGGAAGCCGACAGCCTGCGCAGCAACGGCGAAACCCTGCGCGCCCGGTTGCAGCGGGATACCGCTCAGGCCTGGCTCGAACTGGCTTTGTCACAAAAATCCCTGAAAGACGTGAAATCGCTGGTTGCCGAAAGCGAACGACAAATTGCCTTGCAGCAAGCGAGCGTGGCAGCAGGCAGCGAAGCCAGCAGCGTGCTGGATGCCAGATTAACGCTGGCAGCGATGAAAGATCGTCTGGCCGATGCAGAACGGGATGTACAGATTGCCCGGGCCATGATCACACGGCTTACCGGTCTGTCTGATATCAATGTGCGGGGCGCTCTTCCGCGCTTTGAACGGCTGCCGGCATCACCGGAGGAACTGAGTAAAAACCTGCACCAACATCCGGAAATGCAACAGGCGCAGCGTGAGGCCGAGCTCGCTCAGGCTCGCTCGGCGCAATCGGCCGTTGCGGCGATCCCCGATATAGGGGTGGAGGTTTACTACGCCAAGCGGGGCAATGACTATGACGATATGGCAGGCGTGATGGTAACGGTCGATCTGCCGCTGTTTCAATCCAAACGGCAGGATAAAGACTACGCCGCGGATGTAGCACGAACGCAGGAAGCTCGCGACAACGTGCTGCTGGCAGCCCGGGAGCATCAGGTACAGCTCGATACGCTGATCGCGCAATATCAGGCAGCCCAATCACGCTGGCAGCGGCAGAATAACGAGGTTCTGCCCCTCCAACAGCAGCGCAGCAAGCTGATTCAGGCGCAGTATCAATCCGGCAGCAGTAGCCTTGACAGCGTTCTGGAAGCCCGACGCTCGCTGCTCGAAAGCAATATTGCCGCACAAGCCGCCGCACGGGAAATGGCACAGTTCTGGGCGGCCATTCGCTATCTGACGCCACAGGGAAAACCGTTACAATGAAAAAATCCTTCGCTCTCAGCTTGATCGCGCTGGCGATCGTCGGTGCTATCGGTGTCGGCTATCTCTGGGGTCAACACCAGGCGGCATCAACATCGCCAGCCGCTCCATCAGCTAAAACAGAACGCCCGGTATTGTACTGGTACGATCCCATGGTGCCCGATAAGCGCTTTGACCAGCCCGGCAAATCACCGTTTATGGATATGCCGCTTGTTCCGCGTTATGCCGACGAGGTACAGGACGATGGCGGCGTCACTATCAGCGCCCGCCAGCAGCAAAATCTTGGCGTCCGTACCGCACGCGCAGAAATTCGCACCGTCAATGCCCAGACGTCCGGCTACGGCACCGTCACGCTCAACGAACGGGGATTACGCACGTTGGTTGCCCCCAGTGGCGGTATCGTCGAACAGCTCAATGTCAGCGCGTTGCAACAACAGGTTAAAAAAGGGGAAACGCTGGCAACGCTGTGGAATCCGGCCTGGGCCGCGGCGCAGCAGGAATATCTGGCGGTTCGGCAACTCGGCGATGATTCGCTGACCCAGGCTGCCCGCCGTCGGCTTTCCCTGCAATTTATGCCAGACACGGTTATCCGCCAGGTTGAACGCAGCGGTAAACCGCAGGCCAGAATGGTCATTACCGCGCCGGAATCCGGTTACGTCAACAAACTTGAAGTCCGTGTCGGCATGCAGCTAACGCCAGCCCAGCCCTTGTTTGAACTGGCGAGTCTGAACCCTGTCTGGGTCGAGGTAGACTATCCCGAAGCACAGGCGGCGCGGTTAAGCGTCGGCAGCGAGATAACCGCCAGCAGCAACGCCTGGCCCGGACAAACGTTCCACGGGAAAATCAGCGAATTGCTTCCGCTGCTAGACAGCGACACCCGCACGCTGAAAGCCCGTGTCGTACTGGAAAACCCCCAGCAACAGTTAAAACCGGGGATGTACCTAACCGTCCAGCTTGCCAGCCAGCTTCCGCAGCCGATGCTGATGATCCCTCAACAAGCTTTGCTGGTCAGCGGCAGTCACAACCGGGTACTGATCAACGAGGGCGACGGCCACTTTACGCCACGAATAGTTACGGTAGGGACGACACAGAACGGTTGGACCGAAGTCGTTGCCGGGCTGAAAGCGGGTGAGAGCGTGGTGACATCGGGCCAATTCCTGATTGATTCCGAAGCCAGTCTGCGCAGTTCGCTATCACAGTTTGACGAAGCTAATCAGGCGGAATCATCGCAATCCGCGGGTGAGGAAACTGCCGCACCGCCAAAAGACGTCTATCAAACGCAGGGGACGATCAAAGCCGTCAACGGCGACCAGATCACCATCGAACATGATGCCGTTCCGGCGTTGAACTGGTCGCCCATGACGATGGATTTTACCCTGCCGAAGAGCGGATTGCCTCAGGGTATCAATATCAACAGTAAAGTTCGCTTCAGTTTCAGCATGGACGACAGCGGCATTCATATTCAGGATATCTCCCCGCTTGACGTACCCCAAACCGGGCATGGAGGCCACCAATGATTGCCTATATCATCCGCTGGTCATTGCAAAACCGGCTGTTAGTGCTGCTGGCGGCATTATTGATGGCCGCCTGGGGGATAACCTCGTTGCAGAAAACTCCGCTGGATGCCCTGCCAGATCTGTCTGACGTGCAGGTGATTATTCGCGTCAGCTATCCGGGGAAGGCACCGCAGGTTGTCGAAAATCAGGTCACCTATCCGCTGACCACCACCATGCTGTCCGTACCGGGCGCCAAAACGGTGCGGGGTTTCTCCATGTTTGGTGACGCCTACGTTTATATTCTGTTTGAGGACGGCACCGATCCTTATTGGGCGCGCTCCCGCGTGCTGGAATATCTCAGTCAGGTGCAGTCCAGCCTGCCCGCGGAGGCTAAAACGTCGCTGGGGCCGGATGCCACCGGCGTCGGCTGGATCTACGAATATGCCCTTGTCGATCGCAGCGGTAAGCATAGTCTGGCCGATCTGCGCGGCATACAGGACTGGTTGTTAAAGTTCGAACTGAAAACCATCCCTAATGTGGCGGAAATCGCCAGCGTCGGCGGCATGGTGAAACAGTATCAGGTCATCGTCGATCCGGAGAGAATGCGCACACAAAACATTACTCACCAGCAGATTATTACCGCCATACAGGCTGCCAACCAGGAAAGCGGCGGTTCGGTGCTGGAACTGGGTGAAGCTGAATACATGGTTCGCACCTCCGGCTACCTGAAAAATGCGCAGGACTTCAATCATGTCGTCATTACCATGCGCAATGGCATACCGGTCTTGTTACAGGATGTCGCTACCCTGCGTGAAGGGCCTGAAATGCGGCGCGGCATTGCCGAATTGAATGGCGAAGGCGAAGTGGCCGGCGGCATTATTGTGTTGCGTTCAGGCAAAAATGCGCTGGATACCCTGCATGCCGTGAAAGCCCGGCTACAGGAAATTCAAAAAAGCCTGCCTGCCGGGGTAGAAATTGTGACGACATACGATCGCTCTCAGTTGATTGAACACGCGATCGAAACGCTCAGCCATAAATTGCTGGAAGAGTTTGCCGTTGTTGCCGTCATCTGCGCCCTGTTCCTGTTCCATTTCCGCTCGGCGCTGGTGGCGATCATCAGTTTACCGCTGGGGATCCTGGGCGCGTTTATCATCATGCGTTATCAGGGCGTCAACGCCAACATCATGTCGCTGGGCGGCATCGCCATCGCGATTGGCGCGATGGTGGATGCGGCGATCGTGATGATAGAGAATATGCATAAAGTCGTTGAGCAATGGCGTCACGATCACCCGGGAGAGGAACCACAGGAACGTGATTGGTGGCGCCTGGCTGAAAGAGCCGCCGTCGAAGTTGGCCCGGCGTTGTTTTGTAGCCTGCTGATTATCACGCTGTCCTTTGTGCCGGTGTTCTCGCTGGAAGCACAGGAAGGCCGTATGTTTTCACCGCTGGCGTTTACCAAAACTTACGCCATGGCGGTTGCCGCCGGACTCGGTATTACGCTGATTCCGGTGTTGATGGGATATTTTGTACGGGGGAAAATCCCCGATGAGCAGGCCAACCCGCTGAACCGCTGGCTAATCAACGCCTATCACCCAATCCTGCAACGCGTGCTGAGCCATCCCAAAACCACGCTGTTGATTTCGGGTCTGTTACTCCTGTTCACGCTGTTTCCTTTGGGGCGTCTCGGCAGCGAATTCATGCCGCCGCTGGACGAGGGAGATCTACTGTATATGCCCTCGACGTTGCCCGGAATTTCCGCCCGTGAAGCTGCGCGCCTGCTGCAACAAACCGATCGGCTGATCAAAACCGTACCTGAGGTCGAATCCGTTTTCGGCAAAGCTGGCCGGGCGGAAACCGCGACCGATCCGGCGCCGCTGACCATGCTGGAAAGTACGATTCGGTTGAAACCCCGCGATCAATGGCGTCCTGGTATGACCACGGATAAGCTGATTGCCGAGTTGGATCAAACCGTCAACCTGCCGGGCATCGCCAACGTTTGGGTGCCGCCGATTCGTAACCGTCTGGATATGCTGGCGACCGGCATTAAAAGCCCGGTCGGTATCAAGGTGAATGGCAATAATATACAGGACATCGAACGGATTGCCGCCCAGATCGAACAGGTGGTGAGAAACGTCCCCGGCGTAACGTCGGCGCTGGCTGAGCGGCTGGCGGGAGGGCGCTATATCGATATTGATATCGACCGCCTGCGGGCCGCTCGCTACGGCGTTTCCGTCGATGAATTGCAGTCTATGGTATCGACCTTGATTGGCGGACAGAATATCGGTGAAACCATCGAGGGCCGTCAGCGCTACCCCATCAATCTCCGCTACCCACGCGAGTTGCGGGATTCGCTGGAAAAACTGCGTGATTTACCGGTTATCACGGAGAGCGGCGCACGCGTCACGCTGGCAGAACTGGCTGATATCCGCGTCAGCGAAGGACCGCCGATGCTGAAAAGCGAAAACGGACGTCTGTCTGACTGGATTTATGTGGATCTGCGCGGCCGCGATTTGAAATCTGCCGTCGAAGAAATGCAGCAGGTCGTCGCACAACAGGTAACACTGCCAGAAGGCGTCTCGCTCAGTTGGTCCGGGCAGTTTGAGTATCTCGAACGTGCGACGGAAAAAATGAAAATCGTCGTGCCCTTCACGCTGCTGATTATTTTTGTGCTGTTGTACATGACGTTCAAACGGGTGAAAGATGCCCTGTTGATTATGGCGACTCTGCCCTTCGCACTGATTGGCGGAGTCTGGTTACTGTATCTTCTTGGCTATAATCTTTCTGTGGCCGGCGCCGTCGGCTTTATTGCTCTGGCGGGCGTCTCGGCTGAGTTTGGCGTCATTATGCTGCTGTATCTCAATCATGCGGTGGAAAAACACCGCATAGCCGGGCAGCCGTTATCCCGACAGCAGTTGATGGACGCCATTCACGAAGGTGCGGTACTGCGCGTTCGCCCCAAAATGATGACTGTCGCCACCATCATGGCGGGTCTGTTGCCCATCATGTGGGGAGGCGGCAGCGGTTCGGAGATCATGCAACGGATTGCCGCCCCGATGATCGGTGGTATGGTAAGCGCACCGCTGCTTTCCATGCTGGTCATCCCGGCGGTTTACCTTTTATTGCACAAGGATGATTCGGATACGCTGAAACGGTAAAGCAAGAGCGTGATTTTGAGCAAATATAGTGCGGATAAATCACGCCCGTCATCGACTATCGATTGCCGATAACCGTTCTCCGCCCCTATAATGAAACGAGTTATCACAGAAATCTTAGGATATGAAGGAGTTTAGCTATGGCTGTAACTAAGCTGGTACTGGTAAGACACGGTGAGAGCCAGTGGAACAATGAAAACCGCTTCACAGGCTGGTACGACGTGGATCTGTCCGACAAAGGTCGCACAGAAGCCAAGGCCGCCGGTAAATTGCTTAAAGAAGAAGGTTTTGCCTTTGACTTTGCTTATACCTCCGTGCTGAAACGTGCCATTCATACGCTGTGGAATGTACTGGACGAGCTGGATCAAGCCTGGCTGCCAGTAGAAAAATCCTGGAAACTGAATGAGCGTCATTACGGTGCCTTGCAGGGTCTGAACAAAGCCGAAACCGCTGAAAAATACGGTGACGAGCAGGTGAAACAATGGCGTCGTGGTTTTGCCGTTACCCCACCAGAACTGACTCGTGATGATGAACGTTTCCCTGGACACGACCCGCGTTACGCGTCACTGAGCGACGATGAACTGCCGTTAACCGAAAGCCTGGCTCTGACTATTGAACGTGTGGTGCCTTATTGGAATGAAACCATTCTGCCGCGCATCAAAAGCGGTGAGCGCGTTATCATCGCCGCTCACGGCAACTCCCTGCGCGCCTTGGTTAAATATCTGGACAATATGGGCGAAGACGAAATTCTCGAACTGAACATCCCGACGGGCGTGCCGTTGGTTTATGAGTTCGATGAAAATTTCAAACCGATTAAACACTACTATCTGGGCAACGCTGATGAAATCGCAGCAAAAGCCGCAGCCGTAGCGAATCAGGGTAAAGCCAAGTAATTCGGCTGACCTGACAACCCAAAAAACCGGCTGATCAGCCGGTTTTTTATTGGAGATTAATGACAGAGCGCAGTGATAAGGGATAGATCGTAAAAACCCAATCATCCCTGTAAGCCGCTTACTTGCTGCGGCGCTCGCGCACCGCCGAGGCCAGTTGACGCAACAGCATTTCGGTATCTTCCCAGCCAATGCAGGCATCGGTGACGCTCTGACCGTATACCAACGGTTCATTGTTTTCCAGACTCTGGTTGCCTTCAACCAGATGGCTTTCAACCATCACCCCCACAATCGCTTTTTCGCCCTGAGCAATTTGCCCGCTGACGTCTTCACAGACTTCCATCTGCTTTTTGAATTTCTTGCTGCTGTTGGCATGGCTGAAATCGATCATAACCTGCGGCGTCAGGCCCGCTTTTTCCAGACCAATCTTCACCTCTTTCACATGTTCGGCGCTGTAATTCGGCGTTTTACCACCGCGCAGAATAATATGGCAATCATTGTTACCGCTGGTGTTAACAATAGCGGAGTGACCCCATTTAGTGACGGACAAGAAGCAATGCGGCGCGCTGGCGGCATTAATGGCGTCAATAGCAACTTTGATCGTACCGTCAGTACCGTTCTTAAAACCAACCGGACAAGACAAACCGGAAGCCAGCTCACGGTGTACCTGAGACTCCGTGGTCCGCGCGCCAATCGCGCCCCAGCTCATTAAATCCGCCATGTATTGCGGCGTGATCATATCCAGAAATTCGCCAGCGGCAGGCAAACCCATGTTGTTAATTTCCAGCAACAGATGACGCGCAATACGCAGGCCGTCATTAATCTGGTAGCTGTTATCCATGTGCGGATCGTTGATTAACCCTTTCCAGCCCACCGTTGTACGCGGTTTTTCAAAATAAACCCGCATGACAATTTCCAGATCGTCGCTCAGTTCCTGACGCAGCGTGACCAGGCGGGCGGCATACTCTTTGGCGGCTTTCGGATCGTGAATAGAGCACGGACCGATGACAACCAGCAAGCGATCATCGTTACCGTTAAGGATTTTGTGAATAGCTGTACGCGCGAACGATACCGTTTCTGCGGCCTTGTCCGTGGCGGGAAACTTCTCCAGCAGAGCAACCGGCGGCAAAAGTTCCTTAATGTCTTTGATTCTTAAATCATCATTTTGGTAATTCATAGTAATTCCATCGATTCCAGAACGGTATTTTCAACTCACACCCAATGCGTGCCCCGTAGGCAAGATAGCTTGAGAGGCTGGGTTTTTCATATTGCAGTCGGGTCATTATATGTCAATCAGGCGCTATCGTGGCGCTGAATTCGCCCCTAATTATTCATTCAAACGCCGTCAGCGGCAAAATGCGCCCTCTTTCCACCACGCCATCGACGTCATCAATACGCGGTATAGCAGCCCAAAAGGATATTTTTCCCCTGCCGGTTCCCGTAGAGTAAAATGAACGCCAGATAAGTAAACAACGCGGGATAAACGATGGCACACGATCGCAATCATGCGGAACCGGGCAATAGTAAACGTCTGCTGGCAGCCTTTATCATAACGGCGACCTTTATGGTAGCGGAAGTAATCGGGGGACTGCTGTCGGGATCTCTGGCGCTGCTCGCGGACGCCGGCCACATGCTGACCGATGCGGCGGCGCTGTTCGTCGCGTTGCTGGCCGTTCGTTTTTCCCAGAAGAAACCGAATGCCCGCCATACCTTTGGTTATTTACGCTTCACCACGCTTGCCGCGTTCGTCAATGCCTTGGCGCTGTTGGTTATTACCGCACTCATTGTCTGGGAGGCGATCCGGCGCTTCTACGAACCGCAACCCGTTGCGGGTGTACCTATGTTGCTGGTTGCCATTGGGGGCATGTTGGCGAATATTGCTGCCTTCTGGCTACTGCATCACGGCAACGAAGAGAAAAATATCAATGTTCGGGCTGCCGCTCTGCATGTTCTGGGGGATTTACTCGGTTCGGTGGGGGCGATCGTCGCCGCATTAATCATTCTGTTCACCAGTTGGACGCCTATCGACCCTATTCTGTCGATTTTAGTCTCCTGCCTGGTGCTGCGCAGCGCCTGGTCGCTCATGAAAGAGAGTATTCATGAGCTGCTGGAAGGCACGCCGAGCCAGATAAGTATTGAGGCGCTGAAGAAAGATCTGACGATGAATATTCCCGAGGTGAGAAATATCCATCATGTACACATATGGCAGATTGGCGAAAAGCCTATGATGACGCTGCACGCACAGGTCATTCCGATTTACGACCATGATACGTTACTGAAACAGATTCAGGCGTATTTGCTGAAAAATTACCAGATTGGCCACACGACTATCCAGATGGAGTATCAGCACTGTGATGATGACCACTGCGATATCCATCCTGCGCAAGATCATCACCACCATCACTAATGTGTAAACAGAAAGCGGTTTTAGCGTTTAGGCTTCACGCGCAAGGGGTAAAGAGTGATTATCCCGCGCGCTCTTGATCCACAACCAGGAACCGTTCAGCGCGATCAGCGTCAGGATAGCGTATTCCACCGCCATGGCATAAACCCCCTGGTAGGCAAAAATCACCACGCTAATAATGTCGATAACCACCCAAAGCAGCCAGTTTTCAACATACTTGCGCGTCATCAACAGCATCGCCACGATGGATAACACCATCATGGTTGAGTCCCAGAACGGGAATGCATCAGGTTGCAACTCTGGCATTTGTGCGGCGATCCCGAACATTTGCATACCCGATACCGCCACACGCGTCAGCGCCGCAAAAACCGGATCGATATAAGCCGTCATCAGCCCAATTGCGACAACGCTTATCGCAGACCAGCCTATTAGCTTAGGCAATGACAGCCAGCGGATCTTAAGCTCAACTTCATTGGTATCTGTCTTGCGTGTCCAGGCATACCAGCCATAAACATTGGCAGCGAAAAAGAAAATCTGTAGCAGCAGGCTGGCATAGAGTTGAATCTGGAAAAAAATCACCGCAAACAGCGTGACATTAATCAAACCAAACAAGTAGTTAATGGTTTTTTCCAGACTCGCCAGCCAAATGCACAACAGACCAACCAGCGTACCAATCGCCTCGATCCAGGACAGATCGTATCCACCCGCACCTAAAGGAATATGAATTAAAATGTTACTGGTACTGAAAAAATCCATCTCTCCACCTTGTCTCAATGATTAAGCGCAAATTGATTATGTTGATCAAGCAAAGACCATAAAGAACAGCATTGCCATCAGGCATTCCCGCGGACGCGTAATTTCAATTCCGCCGCAAAATCAAGCATCCGATTCAGCGGGATCAGCGCCCCTTCACGTAGCGCCGCATCGACATGAATTTCATGCAGGCTGCCCCCCTGCTCCAGACCTTTGGCAATCGCTTCAAGACCATTCATCGCCATCCAGGGACAATGCGCACAACTGCGGCAGGTTGCCCCCTCTCCCGCGGTCGGCGCTTCTAATAATGTCTTATCCGGACACGCCTGCTGCATTTTGTAGAAAATACCGCGATCGGTTGCCACAATCAGCTCACGCTGGGGTAACGTTTTTGCCGCCTGAATCAATTGGCTGGTTGAACCTACCGCATCGGCCATCTCGACGACGCTTTGGGGTGATTCCGGGTGCACCAGAATCGCGGCGTCCGGATAAAGCACCTTCATACGCTTCAGCGCCTGAATTTTAAATTCATCATGTACGATACAGGCACCTTGCCAGCACAGCACATCGGCCCCGGTCTGCTTTTGTACGTAGCTCCCCAGATGACGATCGGGAGCCCAGATAATTTTTTCTCCCAGACTATCCAGATGCTCAATCAATTCGACAGCAATACTGGATGTCACGACCCAATCAGCGCGCGCCTTGACGGCAGCAGAGGTATTGGCATACACCACCACGGTACGATCGGGATGACTATCGCAAAACTGGCTGAACGTGTCGATCGGGCAGCCGAGATCAAGCGAGCATTCTGCTTCCAGCGTCGGCATCAGCACCGTTTTTTCCGGGTTGAGAATTTTTGCCGTTTCGCCCATGAAACGAACCCCGGCGACCAACAGCGTCGAGGCCGCATGCGTGCTGCCAAAACGGGCCATTTCCAGTGAGTCGGCCACACAACCGCCGGTTTCTTCCGCCAACGCCTGGATTTCCGGATCGGTATAGTAATGGGCAACGATTACCGCATTTCTCTGCTGCAGTAATGTTTTTATCCTGCTACGGTATTGCCGCTTTTCTTCGGCGGACAAGGGCTTGGGTTTCGCCGGAAAAGGATAAATGGTTTCATTGCTATCGAAAATGATGCTCATTATGGATTTCCATGATGACAACGTAGAGAACTAAACGATCTATGACGCTCAGTTTCAGACTTTGGTGTTTTTTATCCTAAACAAAATACCGAAAAAACCGGATAAAGTCGCCTTATTTTTAGCGAAAAATCGCCAGATTGTTTAATATGCATAAAACAACGATCAGGCAGTCAGTTATTGAGGAAACAGGGAGATTCAGTGGCTCATATTTATATCAAAATTTACCGCGACACGCTGATCGTCAGAAATGCGGGCACAGGCAAAGAAGTGACAGGCAAACCGGAAACCCCGTTTACCACCACACGTCTGCTACTCGGGCAAATGATCCCAGCCATGAAATTGCTGCAGCAACTGACACGCAAAGTCGCGCCAAAACGATTAGTCGATCTGTTTATTCCCCATAAAGTCATCATCCAGGCTATGGAAATGAATGAAGGGGGGCACAGTCAGGTCGAATTTGCCAGCTATATGGAACTGGCCAAAACCATTAGCCCACAGGGTAAGCAGGTTTACTTATGCACCAAATCTGTCCCGCTGACCGATCGGGAAATCATCCAGATATTTAGCGGCCAGCCGTCAGGTATTGTCAGCCGTTGAACGATTCACACTGCGTCAAAAAAATCGGTATTCTCTACCGCAGCTCAGCCGAAGATTCGGTGCCAGTAGAGGGATATCGGAACAATCAGTATCAGCGCCGGCAGGAAATTAACAACCGCAATGAGCTTAATTTGAGCAATCCGCAATCCGACTGCCACCATAATAATGCCGCCACAGGCGGAAAAATCCCCCATGGTGATAACCGTCATGAACGGCATAATCAGTTTGGCGGAGAAAAACAGTAACGTCTGGATAATAAACTGCGGAATAGCAATCGACATTACCGAGAATCCCAGAGTAATGGAGAAGATCAGCGCGGTAAAAACATCCAGAGCCGATTTGACAATCAGCAACTGATAGTCGCCGGTTAAACCTTCGGTTAACGCGCCAACCACCCCCGTTCCACTGGCGCAGAACAGCATGATTAATGCGGTGAAATTTTGCGTATACACATCCTGCGGCAGGCGATGTTCCATCGTCGGCAACAGACGATTCAGCGTTTTTTGGATAAATATCCCCACATTCTGAACGCCATATTCCATTCGTAACAACTCACCCACGGCAACGCCAATAATAATCGCTAGCGCGACCGCGGGCAGTTGCTGAACTTTGACGATCAGGGTTATCCCCATCGCGATGGACACCATGGCAAATGCCGGGGGCAATCCATCCTGCAAGCGCTGCGGAATAAAACGCCGCAATGCGATACCAATACCGCCACCGATCAGGATAGCGGCGCCATTAATCAACGGACCGACCATAAAATCTCCCTAACCACGGTGTCATACGCTTTTCCGTGGCAGCAACTCACATTGGCTATAGGTTCGAAATAAAATGAACTGACGGGCTTTACAGCCCCATAGTGAGGTATTGAAAAACGTAATATACCGCAAACCAGAGAGTTAGTGGGAAAGCAAATAGGCAGGAGTATCGGGTGCGGTAACGCTACATGGATTGACTGTTGTGAGATAGCACAGAGAAGGGCAGACTCAAACCCGTTCATGACTGGATAATCGTGCTTATCTCTTGGTTTATGCATTCGTAAGTATGGCATCAAAAGCAGAGATAATTTCGTCTCTGGACGCAATGGCATTACAGACGAAATCCATTTTATTCATTTTTTTTGATTCGAGAAATGTCATTGCTGGAGTGAAAATATAATACTCTTCGCCGTTAACATTAATGACCGGGGTTATTCTTTTCTTGTTCAGCGTGAGATCCTGCGTTGAAACAAGAGGAACGATCAGACGAGTCGATAAATCATCGAAATAATCGTGCTGGATGATCAAATAATACGGCCATAGCTGATTTGATTTGGCCGATGGGTTCCGGTAAACATCAAATTGCGACATTAAATACTCCCGAAAAAGTCATCGTCCGTGATCATCCCTGCTTTTTCCATGAACTTATTCATGGCCTGCATATCCTGTTTTTCCTTCTCACGCTCACTTTTTCTGGCCTCGATCGCCTGTGCCAGCAGTTCATCCAGTGTCGCCGACAGGTTCATATTCATGTTGCGAGCCGCCTCGACCAGTGAAGCGGTCAGATATACGTTAGTGCTTCTTTTAGCACCCTGACGGGAAGCGATTGCGGTTTTCATCATGCCGTGTCCTATGCGCAAGGGTATGCGCAAAGTATGGGCCGAAGGCGGTGTAAAAACAATCGTGGCGAAGCACTATCCGAGGGCGCTGGCGGAAAGGTAATGTACGAGGTAGTTTCTGTGCGTTTATCAGGTGGTGGGATTCGATGATTTCCGATGCCCGGACGAAGAACCGAAGAGAAAACAAAGCGTTTAATAAGAGGGGATTTTTACCTGGCCCACTACCTGACCCAATTTGCGGAAGGTAGCGTTTTGCTGGATTCGCGTTGCTCAAAATCGATCTCCCGATTTTGCCGACTCGTGCATCACTGGTTCAGGACTGGGCGCTCGTGATGAATATTGAACCGCATTACCTGCCGCCTTACAGCTCGAATCTGAATCCTCTAGAGAGGTTGTGGAAGATAATGGTGGAAGATAATGAATGAACACGCGAGGAATAATCGATATTTTGCAACTGCGAAAGCCTTCAGGGAGACAGTATACGAATCAAGAGCTTATAGAGATGCGAGCCATATTAATTCAGCCGCATCTCACTTTAACAAAAATCAACTCCAGTTAATCGCATCCAAATAAGATTGAGGCTGTGTATTCATGTAACTAACAATTTTGTCAAAAATATCTGCGGGATTGGTTCCTTTAGCTGTTTCTTCATTATAAATCGCCGTTCTTCCGGCTAATGCAGATGCACTAATTTCTTTAAAAGAAGCAGATGAAGTTGAGGTGACTAGTTGTCCCGTTGAATAGTAAGTTGTATAAAAGGAACCATCTGGACGATCATGAATTGAAATAAGTTCATAATCTGAAGTAGTGGCCAATGTTTTAACGATATTGGCTACCCCATCTTTATCGCTCTTATTATGTAAGTGCTCCGACATTGTGGCGCTATAGGATGAAGACTTTTCACTGGATGATTTGGTAGAAGAAGACGAAGTGACGGTGCTTTCATCGGCACTATCATTATCTGAAACGATCTCACTTAATACTGCTGCAAAAGAAACGTCGTCTTCTGTTTTTTTCGTGCAGACAGTCGATATCTGGTCAGCAATGCTGTAACTCGAAGTGCTTACTCCATTAATACTCATTTTCAGTATCCCTATATTGAATTGGTATTTATGCCGAAAAAAATCACCAATATATTTTTTCGTATAGCCCTAAAACGCTCTAAAAACGATTTTGAGACGTTTTCCATCTAATCTGAAATACACTTACCCATGCCCCCCTCAAAAAAGCCGTTTCCATTCTATGGTAGGCAAGTTGTCAAGGCAATAATGCAGCCATAAAAGCCTCTGGGCCGCGTTATGCGCTTTTCTTGCCGAATACCCGATGCCCACATTATCGCCTTTCTCAAGGCTGTCTATGTAGGCCGCATACCATTGAAGCATTTCTCGGCGACTATCAAGATACTGCGCATTGCTCTGAGAATGGCACAAGGTGAGGACGACGCATTTTCATACGTTCCACGGGGTCTGCCATATTTCCTTGTCAAAGTCGATTTCTGTCCATTCTGCCGCTCTCAGTTCGACTGTGCGCAATCCAGTTAGCATAAGCAGGCAAGTAGCTATCTGAGTAATCAGCCGCCGCTGTAGCCGCTTAGAGCGTTCAGGAATGAATTCAGCTCACCAGCAAAGCGATGCGGGAAACGCTGTTTTTTAGGCGCTATCAGGGCACCGGCCAAATCCGTCACCGGGTTAGTTTCGGCCCGGTCTGAAATAGTGGCATAGGTGAAAATTTGTCGGCAAACCTGACGGGTTTTCTTCAGCTTATCCAACACGCCGCGTTTTTCCATTTTTCGCAACACGTCCCACATTTCTTTGTGGCCTGATGTCCGCGATCGGTTTCTTGTCGGTATGGGAGAAGATGTCTTTTTTCAGGTATTCGAGCACATTATCGGCACAGTCTTATGTTCATGCTGATATCACACTGATTTTCAAGGGTTTTTAGACGTTACAGAACGTAACTAGCTGATTTATTTGGTGGGTCGTGCAGGATTCGAACCTGCGACCAATTGATTAAAAGTCAACTGCTCTACCAACTGAGCTAACGACCCGCAATGCGGAACTGCTTAAAAACTTACTGATGTAATTGGTGGGTCGTGCAGGATTCGAACCTGCGACCAATTGATTAAAAGTCAACTGCTCTACCAACTGAGCTAACGACCCGCAACGCGGAACTGCTTAAAACTTACTGCTGTAATTGGTGAGTGGTGTCGGCAAATTGATTAAAAATCAATTGCTCTCCGCGCCCCCAATTCATGCTGCTTTGGCGTTTCGTTCTTGCCTTGGCAACGGCGGCATATATTACTAATTTAAATTTTCAGCGCAACCTATTTTCTATAAAAATAGTTCGACTGCTTATTCTTAAGACGTTCAGGCACAAAAATTGCCCATAACGCGCAACTTTTGTGCCTGACGGACGAAAGCGATCACGATGCGGATAAGCGCTTTTGAGCCTGTTTCGCACTTTCCGTATTGGGATACATTTTTACGACTTGCTGGTAAACGGCTTTGGCTTTATCCGTCTGCCCTTTTTCCTGCATGATCACCCCAACCTTAAATAACGCTTCGGAGCTTTTCGGCGATTTGGGATAATTTTTCACAACATTGGCAAAATAGTAGGCAGCATCGTCTTTTTTACCCTTATTGTAATTCAACTGCCCAAGCCAGTAGTTGGCATTGGGTTGATAAGTCGAATCCGGGTATTTTTTGACGAAAGCCTGAAATGCGCTGATTGCCTGATCGTACTGTTTTTTCTCCAGTACCAGCGCAACCGCCGTATTGTAATCACTGTTCATATCACCGGAGGACGCGGTTGGCGCCGCATTATTTGCGGCTCCGCTATCCGTACTTGCAGCTGGCGAACCGTCTGTTGGCGTCGCTGCGGCTGATGACGATGAACTCAATCCATCAATCTGCTGATAGATCTGTTTTTGTCGTTCAACAACCTGATTCAGTTGATACTGACTTTCCTGAATCTGCCCACGCAGGTTGTCAATATCGCGCTGCGTATCAGAGAGCTGTTGCTGAAGTTGAGTTAAAAGCTGGCTGTGAGCGTTGGAAATACGCTCTAGTTGAGTGACTCGATCATCTACCGAGCCAGAGCCGACATTACTGATTGGCGCTTGGGCAGTAGCGGCCCAGGGGACCGCTACGCCAACCAGTAACGACAGACCCAACAAGTGACGTCTGAAGTTACTGTTCATGCGATACTCTTAATATACCAGAACGGCACGACGGTTTTTGGCATATGCCGCTTCGTCATGACCCAGAACGGCTGGTTTTTCTTTACCGTAAGATACGATAGAGATCTGATCAGAGGAAACGCCTTTACCCTGCAAATACATTTGTACCGCGTTGGCACGGCGTTCACCCAGAGCGATGTTGTATTCAGGCGTACCGCGTTCGTCCGCGTGACCTTCGATAGTCACTTTGTAAGACGGGTTGCTACGCAGGAATGCAGCATGGGCGTCCAGCATTTGTGCGAAATCAGAGCGAATATCGTATTTATCCAGATCGAAGTATACGATGTTGTTACGCTGTAATTCCTGCATCTGCAGACGAGCCTGCTCCGAAGAGGCGCTGCTATCAAACGCACCGTTACCACCAGCGGCACCGATTGAAGACTGATCATTGTCCGCATTTTTGTTTGAGCTACATGCGGCAACTGCCAGCACCGGCAGAGCCAACATCAGGCCTTTCAGCACTTTATTGAATTGCATCTCTTTATGTCCTTTGAATAGTTTATTGTACATATCTGCACTTATAGATACGGAGACCAGGCAGGGAATTTAACCTGTCCATCAGTCGCCGGAAGACGCGCTTTGAAACGCCCGTCAGTCGAAACCAGCTGTAGCACGGAACCCAAGCCCTGTTTAGAGCTATAGATAACCATGGTGCCATTCGGTGCGATACTCGGCGTTTCGTCCAGGAACGTGTCCGTTAGTACTTGTACGGCTCCCGTTACCAGATCCTGTTTGGCAATGTGCTG
The DNA here is from genome assembly GCF_003115845.1 of Brenneria roseae subsp. roseae. Taxonomy (GTDB): domain Bacteria; phylum Pseudomonadota; class Gammaproteobacteria; order Enterobacterales; family Enterobacteriaceae; genus Brenneria; species Brenneria roseae. The sequence goes on from NZ_KZ819029.1 coordinate 180,256, forward strand.
GACGCCACTATTGGAGCCCACCATTACCAGAAATTTACCATCGGCGCTCACTTCAGCGTCCTGATTCTGGGCACCTTCCCAGGTCAGGCGTTGCGGTGAACCGCCGTTAACATTCACTTTATATACTTGAGGACGTCCGGCCTGATCAGAAGTATAGGACAGCGTCTGGCTATCAGGGAACCAGGTTGGCTCGGTGTTATTGCTGCGACCATCGGTTACCTGACTGATTTGGCCAGACCCCAGGTTCATCACATACAGATTCAGACTACCGCTTTTAGACAATGCAAATGCCAGCTTACTGCCATCCGGCGAGAAAGCGGGCGCCCCGTTATGACGAGGGAATGACGCAACCTGTCGAATGGCACCGTTTGCCAGAGTCTGGATAACCAGCGCGGAACGACCGCTTTCAAAGGTTACGTAGGCAAGTTTGCTGCCATCCGGAGACCAGGCTGGAGACATCAGCGGTTCAGGGGAACGGTGTACGACAAACTGGTTAAAGCCATCGTAATCCGCAACGCGCAATTCGTAAGGGAACTGACCGCCGTTAGTCTGCACAACATAAGCGATACGGGTGCGGAACGCCCCCTTGATGCCGGTCAGCTTTTCAAACACTTCATCACTGGCGGTATGCGCAGCATAACGTAACCATTGTTTGGTCACCTTGAACTGATTCTGCGCCAATACGCTGCCGGGGTTACCGGAAGTATCCACCAGTTGGTAAGAAACAACATAGCTGCCGTCTGCGCCAGGCTGAACCTGTCCGACAACGACGGCATCAATGCCCAATGCCGTCCAGGCGGCGGGTGTGACTTCAGACGCTGTCGCCGGTTGCTGAGGCATACGGTTGGCATCGATCGGATTGAACTTGCCGCTGTTACGCAAGTCAGCCCCCACAATACCACCCACCTCTTCAGGCGCGGCACCCGCTCCCACCCATTTGAAAGGAACGACGCCGATCGGACGGGCGGAGTCTACCCCCTGGGTAATCTCTATACGTACTTCCGCTTGCGCCACTGCGGCAAACAGCATTAAAAAGCTTAATGCGACTTTAAGTACCTGCTTCATTTCATCTCCCTTATCCAGACGAAGCGTCTGCGATAAATTAGCAGAATTTTAACAAAAACAAACCAATGTCAACAAAACACCATAACCTGGTTTGCTTACCATAGTAATAATCTTAAACCTATATGGGTAAACAGCCCGGGTTACTGCGGTTTAAAATCTATCGGCGCATTTTTGAAAGCCTCATAAACATCTGAACTTGGCGGCCTCGGAATTCTCGCCTGTTTCGCCGCGGCAATCGCCGCCTGACACAAGGCAGGATCGCCACCTTCAGCATTCACATCGATCAACAAACCGTCAGGAGCCAGCCTGATGCGTAATGTACAGGTTCGGCCTTTATACAACTGCCAGTCGTAAAACTTGCTCTGGATTGCTGCACGAACCTGACTACCGTAACTGTCGAGCGCCGCGCCAGACGCGCCGCTCTTCGCGTTATTACCTGTACCGGCAGGCGCACCGCCGCCCGATTTAGGGGCGTTTTGGGATGATGCCAGGCCTCCCAGCAAATCATCGACCGCACTTTCCTGCCTGGCCGCCTCAGCGGCTGCTTTTTTCTTATCTTCTGCTGCTTTCCTGGCTGCGGCAGCCGCTTCCGCTTTCTTGGCGGCGTCAGCCTCGGCTTTTTTCTTAGCGGCTTCCGCTGCTGCTTTTTGCTTTGCCAGCTCCGCTTCTTTCGCTGCTTCGGCTTTGGCCGCTTCAGCGGCTTTTGCCCTGGCTTCGTCTTCCGCCTGTTTCTTCGCTGCCGCCGCAGCGGCAGCTTGTTGCCGGGCTTCTTCTTCCGCCTTCTTCTTCGCGTCCGCCGCCGCTTTCGCCTGTTGCTCCGCTTCGGCTTTTGCTTTCGCAGCCGCGGCTTCAGCCTGTTTTTGCTGTTCTTTCGCCAGTTGAGCCGCCTCTTCAGCCTGTTTACGCTGTTGAGCCTGTTCCTGCGCCTGCTTTTTGGCCTCTTCCTGGGCCTGCAAACGTTCTTTTTCCAGTTCCTTCAGCCGTTGTTGCTCCGCGGCCTGCTTCTGCTGCAATTCTTCAGCCTGTTGCTCAGCCTGTTTTTTGCGTAATTGCTCAGAGCGTTTTGCATCCGTTTGCTGCTGTTGCTGCCGGTTGTATTGTTCGGCGACGGCGCTGGGATCAACCATGACAGCATCAATTGACGAACCACCGCCGCCACCGCCGCTGGCATCCATCGTTTGAGTTAACGAACTCCAGATCAGCAAAGCAATCAGTATGACATGCAAAACAGCCGAAATAATAACGGCGCGTTTCAGCTTATCGTTTTGTTCGGTTGCCTTTAGCACAAGCGATTCCCAAAAACAGTGTTGCCAGAAATAGACCTAACGATCATTGCGGTGATTAGCTCATTTAAATCGGTTGCGTCATCAAACCAACGGATTTAACCCCGGCCTGATGCAGCAGGTTCAGCGCTTTGATGATCTCATCATAGGGAACATCCTTTGCACCGCCAATCAAAAAGACCGTCTTGGGATTGGCCGCCAACCGGGATTGCGCTTCTGCTATCACCTGTTCAGCCGGCAACTGTTCCATCCTATTCTGCTCTACCACCAGGCTGTACTGCCCGACGCCGGAAACTTCAACGATTACCGGAGGGTTATCATTGCTGGAGACCGTTTTCGAATCCGTCGCTTCAGGCAAATCAACTTCAACGCTCTGCGTGATAATCGGAGCCGTCGCCATAAAAATCAGCAGCAACACCAACAAGACGTCAAGCAATGGGACAATGTTGATTTCGGACTTCAGTTCACGACGTCCTCTGCGTACTCGTGCCATGCTTCCCCCTGATTATTTGCTGTTATCGCTGGAGAAAGCTTGACGATGCAGGATGGCGATGAACTCTTCCATAAAGTTGTCATAGTTCTGTTCCAGCTTGTTCACTCGCTGGTTAAGGCGGTTATATGCCATAACAGCGGGGATTGCCGCGAACAGACCAATCGCCGTTGCAATCAGGGCTTCGGCGATACCAGGCGCAACCATCTGCAAGGTTGCCTGCTTAACCGCCCCCAGAGCGATAAATGCATGCATAATCCCCCACACGGTACCAAACAACCCGATATACGGACTGATGGAGCCTACCGTACCTAAGAACGGGATATGTGTTTCCAGCGTTTCCAGCTCGCGGTTCATGGAGATACGCATCGCACGGGAAGCGCCTTCCACAACCGCTTCCGGCGCATGACTGTTTGCCCGATGCAAGCGTGCAAATTCTTTGAAACCTGAATAAAAGATTTGTTCCGTACCCGTCAGGCTATCGCGGCGAGTCTGGCTTTCCTGATACAAGCGTGAGAGTTCGATACCGGACCAGAACTTATCTTCAAACGCTTCTGCGTCACGCGTCGCCGCATTCAAAATACGGGTTCGCTGAATGATAATCGCCCAGGAAGCGATGGAAAAACAGATTAAAATCAGCATGATTAGTTTGACCAGAAGGCTTGCCTTCAGGAACAAATCAAGAATGTTCATGTCAGTCACTGCTTAAACTCCGCGACAATAGACTTAGGAAGCGCAATTGGCTTCATTTGATGTGGATCGATACATGCGATCAAAACTTCAGCATGGCTCAATAAAATACCATGTGAATTGAGAATGCGCTGCGCGAAAGTCAGAGAAGCGCCACGTATCAAAACGATCTCGCTTTGCACTTCCAACATATCGTCAAGGCGCGCCGGGGCAAGATACTCCACCGTCATCCGGCGAACAGCAAAAGCAACATGCTCACGCATTAAAGCATGCTGGTGAAAATTGCGCTCCCGCAGCATCTCTGTTCTCGCCCTTTCATAAAAGGCGATATAGCGCGCGTGGTAGACAACACCTCCAGCATCAGTGTCTTCAAAGTAGACCCTAACTGGCCAGCGGAATAACGTATTACTCACTCTACATCCCGGTAATGCAATAAACATCGCTACTATACGCAAGAGATATGAGGTTTGGAATGGATTGTGACTGCGGAAAGAAAATAATTATGGGTTGCAAGCAACCCATAACCAAATGGAATAGGCGGCCATTCTAGCTAAAGAAGTAATACAAACCTGCGCTCAGGATCACAAAGGCTGGAAGCGGGGAGAAAAACGCACGCCAGCACAGTCGCTGAGGACGAAAACCGACGCCATGGACCACGCCGGCGCACACCGCCCAAATCAGCAAAAACCCCTGCCATACGGATAGTTCACTGGTCCGGGCGGCAAAACGCGCCGGGTCCCAGAAAATACAACCGGCCGCCAGAAGGGCCATGATAAGGGAAAGAGCCCTTAGCGGGCTCTTATCCATCAGGCGATAGAGTTTATCGACCAAATCACTCATTGAGTTTTATCTTCGGTCGCTTTGTTTGCCTCGCTCTGCTCAAACGCCAGGGCAGTGATAATCCCTAGTGAACAAGCAAGAAGCGTTCCGAGTATCCAGGCAAAATACCACATAAATTAAGCTCCTTACTTAGTACATAGAGTGGGTGTTTTGCTCAATATGTTCTTTGGTAATCCGTCCGAACATTTTGTAGTAACACCAGGCCGTGTAAGACAGCACTATCGGGACGAAAATGATCGCCACCACCGTCATCACTTTCAGGGTCAGCAGGCTGGACGTCGCATCCCACATCGTGAGGCTGACATTCGGCGCCGTTACCGATGGCATGATGAACGGGAACATGGCAACGCCCGCCGTCAGGATCACACAAGCAATAGTCAGTGAGGAGAACAGGAAAGCCCACGCCCCTTTTTCCATTCTGGCGGTAGCGATGGTCAGCAGAGGTAATACCGCGCCTAACAAAGGAATCGCCCACAGAACCGGATGATTGTTGAAGTTAATCAACCAGGCACCCGCCTGATGCGCCACTTCTTTGTGTAACGGATTAGATTCCGCCGCTGTGTTCATCACGGATGTCACGACATAGCCGTCAATTCCGTAAACGACCCAGATACCCGCCAGCACGAACGTAACCATCATGACCAACGCGGAAATCTGTGCTGCCGATTTTGTACGCACATGCAAGTCGCCAGTCGTCCGCATCATCAGATAGGTCGCCCCCTGCGCCACAATCATGGTCAGGCTGACAATACCTGTCAGCAGGCCAAACGGATTGAGCAGCTGGAAGAAATTGCCGGTGTAGTACAGACGCAAGTATTCATCCACATGGAACGGCACCCCCTGCAACAGGTTGCCAAAGGCCACACCGATCACGACCGGCGGTACAAAACTACCGATGAAGATGCCCCAGTCCCACATATTGCGCCAGCGCGGATCTTCGATTTTTGAACGATAGTCAAAACCAACCGGGCGGAAGAACAATGATGCCAGCACCAGAATCATCGCGATGTAGAAGCCGGAAAACGCCGCGGCATAGACCATCGGCCAGGCGGCAAACAACGCGCCGCCCGCCGTGATCAGCCACACCTGGTTTCCGTCCCAATGCGGCGCAATACTGTTAATCATCACGCGACGCTCGGTATCTCCACGCCCCATCAGACGAACCAGTACCCCAACCCCCATGTCAAAACCATCGGTGACAGCAAAACCAATCAGCAGGATGCCGATCAACAGCCACCAGATAAAACGCAAGACTTCATATTCAAACATAGTGGACTCCTGTTTACCGTGCTTCCTGCGCAACCGCTAACGGTTGTTCAAAATGGTAGCGCCCTGTTTTCAGACTGCTTGGACCAAGGCGGGCGTATTTGAACATCAGGTACATTTCTGCGATCAGGAATAGCGTATACAGACCACAAATCAGCGCCATGGAGAACAGAATATCTCCAGCGGTCAATGATGAGGTTGCAACCGCAGTCGGCAGAATCTCACCGATGGCCCAGGGTTGACGGCCATATTCGGCAACAAACCAACCTGCTTCAACCGCAATCCACGGCAATGGAATACCGTACAGTGCTGCACGATGCAGCCATTTTCTCTGACCAATTTTTCCACGCAGCACGGTCCAGAAAGACAGGCCGATGATCAGCAACATCAGGATGCCGCAGGCCACCATGATGCGGAAAGAGAAGTACAACGGCGCGACACGTGGAATAGAGTCTTTGGTTGCCTGTTGAATTTGCGCTTCTGTCGCATCAGCCACTTTTGGCGTATAGCGTTTCAGCAACATGCCGTATCCCAGATCCTGTTTGGACTGGTTAAATGCTTCTTTAACGGCAGGATCGGCGTTACCCGCACGCAGTTCTTCAAGCAGTTGATAAGCTTTCATACCATTACGGATACGAACCTGATGCATTTCCATCAGTTCTTTCAGGCCAGTCACCTGCTTATCGGTAGAACGCGTAACAATCAGACCCAGAACATAAGGGATCCTGATCGCGTAGTTGTTTTCCATACTATCCTGATTCGGTAAACCAATCAGGGTAAAGGAAGCCGGCGCCGGCTGCGTTTCCCACTCAGCTTCAATAGCGGCAAGTTTGGTTTTCTGCACGTCGCCCATCTCATAACCGGATTCATCACCCAGTACGATAACGGATAACACGGAAGCAAGACCGAAACTGGCTGCAATAGCAAAAGAGCGTTTGGCGAAGGCGATATCGCGGCCTTTCAGCAGATAGTAAGAGCTGATACCCAAAATGAACATGGCGCCGGTACAATAGCCCGCGGCGACAGTGTGAACAAATTTCACCTGCGCTACCGGGTTCAATACCAGATCGGCAAAGCTCACCATTTCCATACGCATGGTTTCAAAATTGAAATCAGAGGCGACGGGGTTCTGCATCCAGCCGTTTGCGACCAGGATCCACAGCGCAGAAAAGTTTGAGCCCAATGCAACAAGCCAGGTAACCGCCATGTGTTGTACTTTTCCCAGACGGTCCCAGCCGAAGAAGAACAAGCCAACAAATGTGGATTCAAGGAAGAATGCCATCAACCCTTCAATGGCCAGCGGCGCCCCAAAAATATCCCCGACATAATGTGAGAAATATGACCAGTTGGTACCAAACTGAAACTCCATGGTCAGCCCGGTCGCAACGCCCAGAGCAAAGTTAATTGCAAATAACTTGCCCCAGAACTTGGTCATATCTTTATAGATTTGTTTACCAGACAGCACATATACCGTTTCCATAATCGCCAGCAAGAACGCCATCCCCAGCGTCAATGGTACGAATAGAAAATGGTACATCGCAGTTAAGGCAAACTGTAAGCGTGACAGTTCGACTATATCAAACATCTTGACTCCTTGCTCCTCGCAGGATGGTTTTAGCTTGCAGAAGCTGACAAGCCGCTAAAAACCCGGCAGTAAACACCCAAAAGAGAACACAACAAAAAATTGCTTTAGCACAGGCTTAACATAAGCCGACAAATAAATCGGCAAATCCAACAGCAAGCCAAAGAAAGATCACTAATATCCTACCCGAGAGTGGGTAGCGGTATATTACGCCTGTAATCCCCTACAATAAATAGGTTTTTACGTGACGCAGATTGGGTTTTTGGTTTCAAATCAACTTCCCTATCGGAGAGTACCTTTGGCAATAATTGATTTGCCGCAATTTAATCGTATTTCTAAAAATATATCCAGAGGTGAATTTTGATCTAGCGCAATTTAGCTCCCTTTTGTTAATTATGGGCTTGCATTAATTTCATGTTTGTTTGCATTGTTAAATTCATGTGATATTACGGTTGATATAAAAATTAATTCAGCAATATATTTTTTACTTTAAAATCGATTATTTGTCCTGAAATGACGAACTTACTAATTTTTGTTTTTTTTGTCTTTTTTCCGTATTGCCGATTATATTTACGTATCCATATTGTTATCACCTTGTTGCGTTTTATTAACAAGCCAATTTTTCTGTGAAAAACGATTGAATAGACTGTTTTTTCCTATAAAAAAGGCCACACAAGGTGGCCAAACATGTCGAACATTAATAGTGTAATACATTAACGCATCTTTGCTTATTGCCGTCTCAGCGGGAAAGAACCGCTTTGACCGCCTCACCAATGTCCGCCAGACTACGTACCGTTTTCACGCCTGCGGCTTCCAAAGCGGCAAATTTATCGTCGGCGGTTCCTTTCCCCCCGGCGATAATCGCGCCGGCATGGCCCATGCGCTTGCCTTTTGGCGCCGTCACACCCGCGATATAGCCTACTACCGGCTTGGTCACGTGATCTTTAATGTATGCTGCGGCTTCTTCTTCCGCCGTTCCCCCGATTTCACCGATCATGACGATAGCTTCGGTCTGCGGATCCTGTTCAAACAGCTTCAGGATATCAATGAAGTTGGAACCTGGAATCGGATCGCCGCCGATACCCACACAGCTGGACTGCCCCAAACCGGTATCCGTGGTCTGTTTTACCGCTTCATACGTCAGCGTTCCGGAACGGGAGACGATACCCACTTTGCCCGGCAGGTGAATGTGGCCCGGCATGATACCGATCTTACATTCACCTGGCGTAATCACGCCCGGACAGTTCGGACCAATCATCCTGACGCCGCTTTGTTCCAGCTTGACCTTCACCGTCAGCATATCCAACGTCGGGATACCTTCAGTAATACAAATGATCAGCTCGATGCCCGCATCAATCGCTTCCAGAATGGAGTCTTTACAGAACGGGGCGGGTACATAAATGACAGAGACGGTTGCGCCAGTCGCTTCAACCGCTTCGCGCACGGTATTGAAAACCGGCAACCCCAGATGCTCGCTACCACCTTTACCCGGCGTTACGCCACCGACCATCTGTGTACCGTAAGCAAGTGCTTGCTCTGAGTGGAAAGTCCCCTGACTACCGGTAAAGCCCTGACAGATAACTTTGGTATTTTTATTGATCAGAATGGACATTATTTACCCCCTACTGCCGCAACAACTTGCTGAGCCGCATCCGTCAGGCTGGTCGCAGCAATGATATTCAGGCCGCTGTCTGCTAATTTTTTGGCGCCCAGATCCGCATTGTTCCCTTCCAGACGGACAACCACAGGTACGTTAACGCCCACTTCGGCTACCGCGCCGATGATACCGTCAGCGATCAAATCGCAACGCACGATACCGCCAAAGATATTCACCAGTACGGCTTTCACTTTGTCATCGGACAGAATAATTTTGAACGCTTCAGTCACGCGCTCTTTGGTTGCACCGCCGCCCACATCAAGGAAATTGGCGGGCGCGCCGCCATGCAGTTTAACGATGTCCATGGTTCCCATTGCCAGACCGGCGCCGTTCACCATGCAACCAATGTTACCGTCCAGCGCCACATAGTTCAGTTCCCACTGCGCCGCATGCGCTTCACGGGAGTCTTCCTGGCTTGGATCGCGCATTTCACGCAGTTCAGGCTGACGAAACAGCGCATTGCCATCCGCACTCAGTTTGCCATCCAGACAAACCAGATCGCCTTCACTGGTGATAACCAGCGGATTGATTTCTACCAGCGCCAGATCGCGCTCCAGGAACATCGTTGCCAGACCCATGAAGATTTTGGTGAACTGGGCGACCTGTTTGCCGCTTAACCCTAATTTAAAGGCTAACTCACGCCCCTGATAAGGCTGTGGCCCCGTCAGAGGGTCCAGCGCCGCTTTATAAATCAGTTCGGGCGTTTCTTCCGCGACTTTTTCAATCTCGACGCCGCCTTCCGTTGATGCCATAAACACCACGCGACGGCTGCCGCGATCGACGACCGCGCCCAGATAAAGTTCTTTATCAATATCGGTAGCCGCTTCAACCAGAATCTGATGAACCGGTTGTCCATTTGCGTCTGTCTGATAGGTCACCAGGTTTTTACCCAACCAGTTTTCAGCAAACGCGCGAATATCTTCTTTGTTGCTAACGACTTTGACGCCGCCCGCTTTACCGCGGCCACCCGCGTGAACCTGACATTTAACCACCCACGGGCCGGCACCAATTTTCGATGCGGCCTCTTCCGCTTCACGCGGTGTGGTGCAGGCATAGCCGGTCGGAGCCGGTAAACCATATCGAGCAAAGAGCTGTTTTGCCTGATATTCATGTAAATTCATGATGTTCTATCCATTTAGGTTTGAAGATACGTCGTTGGACTTATTTTTTATCAGTCGACACTCATGCCGGAAATAACCCGGATGAAGTGATGACCATTCGTCTCTGGACGCTCTGATATTTTGGATAAAGCCGCTGACAAAAACGGCCTGCATAGCACACATTTTTGGGCGGTAAGCCTTTACTGACTACCGCCCGATTCGATTAGACATCCAGCAACAGACGAGCAGGATCTTCCAACATTTCTTTCACTGTCACCAGGAAGCCGACAGACTCCCGACCATCGACCAGGCGATGATCGTAGGACAGCGCCAAATACATCATCGGCAGGATAACAACCTGACCATCCACAGCCATCGGACGATCTTTAATCGCATGCATGCCAAGAATCGCACTTTGCGGCGGATTGATGATCGGCGTAGACATCAGAGAGCCAAACACGCCGCCGTTGGTAATCGTGAAGTTACCGCCCGTCAGTTCTTCAACGGTCAGTTTCCCATCACGGCCCTTAACAGCCAACTCTTTGATTTTTTTCTCGATATCAGCCATACCCAATGCATCGACATCATGCAATACCGGCGTAACCAGACCGCGCGGCGTTGATACGGCGATGCTGACATCGAAATAGTTGTGGTAAACCACATCTTCGCCATCAATGGAAGCGTTAACTTCCGGATAGCGTTTCAGCGCTTCGACCACCGCCTTGATGTAGAAAGACATGAAGCCCAGGCGCACGCCATGACGCTTCTCGAAAGCCTCGCCGTACTGCTTGCGCAGATCCATGATGGGCTTCATGCTGACTTCATTAAACGTCGTCAACATCGCGGTGCTGTTCTTCGCTTCCAACAACCGCTCGGCAACGCGTTTACGCAGACGCGTCATCGGTACGCGTTTTTCGCTGCGACCGCCAAGAGCCGGTTCCGGGGAAGAAGGCGCCGCTGGCTTCTCTTCTTTCCTGGTGCTTTTCTTCTGCTCAGCCAGATGTTTATCAACATCTTCGCGGGTAATACGTCCACCGACGCCGCTACCTTTAATCGCGGCAGCATCGAGATCGTGTTCCGCAATCAGACGGCGGATAGCCGGGCTGAGTGAATCATTGTTCTCTTCTTCCAACGCAGCGGTATGGCGCTGTGCCGGAGTAGATTCCTTACTCTGTGATTTCTCGCTGGTTTCTTTACCGGAGCTGTCTCCTGCACGAAGGCGGCCCAATACCTGACGAGACGTCACCGTGGCACCTTCATCTTCCAGTACAGCATCCAGGATACCGGCTTCAGAAGCAGGAACTTCCAGAATAACTTTGTCAGTTTCAATCTCGACCAGCACTTCGTCACGCTGGACGCTATCGCCTGGTTTTTTGTGCCAGGTCGCCACAGTGGCGTCGGCTACCGATTCAGGCAAGTCAGGAACGAGAATATCTACGCTACTCATTATCTATCCTTTTATTTAATCAACGTTCAGCGCGTCATTAACCAGAGCTTGTTGTTGTTTCTGATGTACGGACAAGTAACCAACGGCGGGTGAAGCCGATGCGGGGCGTCCGGCGTAACGTAAAGCGGCCCCAAATGGAACCACTTCACGGAAATGATGCTGACTGCAATACCAAGCCCCTTGATTCAGCGGTTCTTCCTGACACCACACGAAATCAAGCACATGCGCGAATGGCTCAAGTGCCGCCAGAACGGCCTGATGCGGGAACGGATAAAGCTGTTCGATACGCACAATGGCCACATCTTTCTGCTCGTTCTTACGACGCTGCTCCACTAAATCATAGTAAACCTTACCGGAACAGAGAACGACGCGTTTGACCGCCTTGGGATCCAGGTCGTCAACTTCGCCAATCGCCGGCTGGAAATGACCGTTAGCCAACTCATCCAGAGACGAGATTGCCAGCGGATGACGCAGCAGTGATTTTGGCGACATCACAATCAATGGACGACGCATACCGCGCAACGCCTGACGGCGCAGCATGTGATAAACCTGAGCTGGCGTTGATGGAATACAAACCTGCATATTCTGTTCAGCACACAACTGCAGATAACGCTCAAGTCTGGCTGAGGAGTGTTCCGGCCCCTGCCCTTCATACCCATGCGGCAGCAACATGACCAAACCGCACATCCGCCCCCATTTCTGTTCGCCAGAACTGATGAACTGATCGATCACCACCTGGGCGCCATTGGCGAAGTCGCCGAACTGCGCCTCCCAGATCGTCAACGTGCGAGGTTCCGCCGTGGCATAACCGTATTCGAACGCCAGTACCGCTTCTTCGGACAGTACGGAGTCCCAGACATTGAACACGCCTTGCGCATTATGCACATGACTCAACGGCGTATAGCTGGAACCATTTTTCTGATTGTGAACAACCGCGTGACGATGGAAAAACGTCCCACGCCCGGTGTCCTCACCTGACAGACGAATAGGAATACCATCGTCCACCAATGTGGCGTAAGCCAGAGTTTCCGCCCCCCCCCAGTCAAACGGTTTATTACCGAGCGCCATCTCGGCACGATCGTTATAAACCTTGGCAACGCGGGGATGAATGTCGATACCTTCCGGCACCTCACTGATACGTTTGGCGAGCTCCTGCAAACGTTTCATTTCAACTTTATTCGGATACGGCTCATCCCATTCGTGGTTCAGATATGGCGCCCAGGTAAAGGACTGCATATCCATCTCACGCCACTCTTCCACCACGCACTCGCCGGCATCCAGCGCATCCCGGTACAGATTAACCATTTCGGTCGCGTCTTCCAGCGTAATGACTTTTCCCTGTTCCAGACGATCGGCATACACCTTACGCGGCGTTGGATGTTTTTTGATCCTCTGATACATCATCGGCTGCGTAGCGCTTGGTTCATCCGCTTCGTTATGACCATGACGGCGATAACAAATCAGATCGACAAACACATCACGTTTGAAAGTATTACGGAAATCGAGAGCCAGACGGGTCACGAACGCAACCGCTTCCGGATCGTCGGCATTCACGTGGAAAATCGGCGCCTGAACCATCTTGCCGATATCGGTACAGTATTCTGTCGACCGGATATCCAATGGGTTAGAGGTGGTAAAACCGATACGGTTGTTGATAACAATACGCAGCGTGCCGCCGACTTCATAACCACGCACCGTCGACATGTTCAACAGTTCCTGAACCACGCCCTGACCGCTGATGGCCGCATCGCCATGAATGGTTATCGGCAGTACGCGCGGGCCGCTCTGGTTACCCAGACGATCGAGACGAGCACGCACCGACCCCGTCACCACCGGACTGACGATCTCCAGATGCGAAGGGTTGAACGCCAGCGCCAGGTGAACCAGCCCGCCGTCGGTTGCAATATCAGAAGAGAAACCCTGATGATATTTCACATCCCCCGTGCCGAGGTGTTCTTTATGTTTGCCGGAAAATTCGTCGAACAGATCCTGAGGCTTTTTGCCAATCACGTTGACCAGCACGTTCAGACGGCCGCGGTGCGCCATCCCCAACACGGCTTCATGGGTACCGTTATTGCCGGCATGACGAATCAGTTCTTTCAGCATCGGCACCAGCGCATCCCCGCCTTCCAGCGAGAAACGTTTGGCTCCGGGATATTTGGCCCCCAGATAACGTTCCAGCCCCTCGGCCGCGGTTAATTCTTTCAGGAAGCGACGCTTTTCTTCCGCCGTAAATGACGGCTGTCCCATCACCGATTCGATACGCTGCTGAATCCAGCGTTTCTCTTCCGTGCTGGTAATGTGCATATATTCAGCGCCGATGGAGCCACAGTAGGTGCGTTTCAGCGCTTCGTACAGATCCGCCAGCTTCATGGTGTCTTTGCCAATCGCAAAGGAGCCGACGTTGAAGGTTTCCTGTAGATCATCCGGCGTCAGGTTATGATAATCCAGATCCAGTTCAGCAACCGGTATCTGAGGACGCAGATTAATCGGATCCAGATTCGCCTGTTGATGCCCACGGAAGCGGAAAGCGTTGATCAGCTGCAACACCTTGACCTGTTTGGCATCCTTATCAGGATCGGTAACCGATGAGGCAAAGCGTGATGAATCTTTCGCCAAACGACGGAAATACTCACGCGTTTTGGAGTGGAGTTGATCTGGTTTGACCCCAGTAGTAGGCAGTTGCTGGAAGATCGAGCGCCAGCTGAGATCGATAGAATCCGGATCGGTTAAAAAATCTTCATAGAGCTGTTCTATGTAGGACTGGTTTGCGCCCGCCAGATAGGAGGAATCCAGCCAGGCCTTCATTGCGCCGTTCTGCATCATGATCCCTTAAGCTAATAAGCTTCAGTTTTCGCCGTGGTTAACATGTAATTAGTGCCGTATAAAATCGGTTGCCGTAAACGGTTCACTTGTCGTATTTCAGTACGCGCTATCAGGATATCCATTATCCGTTAAGGAACCTTTAAAAACCGGTTCTGGCGCGTAAGCCGGTTTTTAAAGATTTCCTGCGGCCCCCTGGCAATCACTACCGGGGGGCATACATGTCTTGACGACTTATTTATAACTACTTTCCATTACAATACCGGCATTAACGTCATCAGGCGCTGCGCTGTAACAGCATCGACTTGATATGGCCGATGGCGCGTGTCGGGTTCAGCCCTTTCGGACAAACGCTGACGCAGTTCATGATGCTGTGACAGCGGAAAACGCTGAAAGCATCGTCAAGCCCGTCCAGTCGCGGCTTGGTTTCCGTATCACGACTGTCGATCAGGAAACGGTACGCCGCCAGCAGCCCGGCAGGTCCAACAAACTTGTCCGGGTTCCACCAGAACGACGGACAAGACGTCGAGCAACAGGCGCACATGATACATTCATACAAACCATCCAGTTTTGCACGCTGCTCCGGTGATTGAAGATGCTCGCGCGCCGGTGGATTTTTCCCATTATTCAACAGGTAAGGTTTTATTTTCTCATATTGAGCATAGAACTGTCCCATGTCCACTACCAAATCACGCACAACTGGCAATCCCGGCAGAGGACGAATGACGATTTTACCGTTTCCGCGGCGCAATACCGAAATCGGCGTGATACAGGCCAGGCCATTTTTACCGTTCATGTTGACGCCGTCAGAACCACACACGCCTTCACGGCAGGAACGGCGGAACGACAGTGTCGGATCCTGTTCCTTGAGCAGAATCAGCGCATCCAGCAACATCATGTCCCGCCCTTCTTCTGCTTCCAGCGAGTAATCCTGCATCCGCGGCGCATCATCAACATCCGGGTTATAACGATAAATAGAAAATTCGAGTTTCATCGTCTGATCTCCGCTATTAATAAGTACGTATTTTCGGCGGGAACGCCGGACGTAATTTAGGCTGCATGTTCACCTCGCGGCGCGTCATGCTATCGGTATGCGGCAGATACAACGAATGACATAACCAATTTTCATCATCACGTTCAGGATAGTCGAAACGGCTGTGCGCGCCACGGCTTTCGGTACGGAAGTTGGCAGAAACCGCTGTTGCATAAGCGGTTTCCATCAGGTTATCCAATTCCAGGCATTCAATACGCTGGGTATTGAATTCGGTAGAGGTGTCATCCAGACGCGCATTTTTCAGACGCTCGCGGATTACTTTCAGCTCGGATAGCCCTTTCGCCATCGCATCCCCTTCCCGGAAGACCGAGAAATTGTTCTGCATACAGGATTGCAGCGCTTTGCGGATTTCAACCGGATCTTCACCAGAACGGGTGTTGTTCCAGCGATTCAGGCGGTCAAGCGACGCTTCAATGTCCGACTCGCTGGCGTCACGGCTTACGCCCTGCTCTTCCAGCGACTCTTGCAGATGCATACCCGCAGAGCGGCCGAAGACCACCAGATCGAGCAGCGAGTTACCGCCCAAACGGTTTGCGCCGTGTACCGATACACAAGCGATCTCGCCAACGGCAAACAGACCCGGGATCACGACATCCTCGCCCTTTTCGTTAAGCGTCAGCGCCTGACCGCTGACTCGGGTCGGAATACCGCCCATCATATAGTGGCAGGTGGGAATAACCGGGATCGGTTCTTTGACCGGATCGACGTGAGCAAAGGTGCGAGACAATTCCAGAATGCCCGGCAGACGAGATTCCAGCACCTCTTTGCCCAGATGATCCAGCTTCAGCTTGGCGTGAGGCCCCCACGGCCCTTCACAGCCGCGCCCCTCACGAATTTCAATCATGATGGAGCGGGCAACCACGTCGCGGCCGGCCAGATCTTTGGCATTCGGCGCATAGCGCTCCATAAAGCGCTCACCGTGCTTATTCAGCAGATAGCCCCCTTCGCCACGACAGCCTTCGGTCACCAGCACGCCGGCTCCCGCGATACCGGTCGGATGGAACTGCCACATTTCCATATCCTGCACGGGCACACCGGCGCGCAATGCCATGCCAACGCCGTCGCCGGTATTAATGTGCGCATTGGTCGTGGACTGGTAAATACGGCCTGCACCGCCCGTCGCCAGTACGGTTGCGCGAGCTTTGAAATAAACCACTTCGCCGGTTTCGATACAGATAGCGGTACAGCCAACCACCGCGCCATCCTGATTTTTCACCAAATCCAGCGCATACCACTCGGAGAAAATGGTGGTATGGTTTTTCAGGTTCTGCTGGTACAAGGTATGCAACAGCGCATGGCCGGTACGGTCAGCGGCGGCAGCCGTACGAGCGGCCTGCTCGCCGCCAAAATTTTTTGACTGCCCCCCAAACGGACGCTGATAAATGCGGCCATCATCAAGGCGTGAGAACGGCAAGCCCATATGCTCCAGTTCCAGAATCGCTTCCGGTCCGGTTTTACACATATATTCAATGGCATCCTGGTCGCCGATGTAGTCAGACCCTTTCACGGTGTCATACATGTGCCATTCCCAGTTGTCTTCATGGGTATTGCCCAGCGCAACAGTGATACCGCCTTGTGCAGACACAGTATGGGAACGGGTCGGGAAGACTTTGGATAACAGGGCGCAGGAAAGGCCCATCTGGGATATTTGCAGTGCGGCACGCATACCTGCGCCACCGGCACCGACAACCACTGCATCAAACTCTCTGACTGGCAAATTCATTACGCACCCCACACCACGATAGTTCCATAAATGACGTACACCAACAGCGCAACCACGATCGCCAACTGTAAAGTCAGGCGCAGGGCCAGCGGTTTAATGTAGTCGGTCAGCACTTGCCACATCCCTATCCATGCATGTACCAGGATGGAAAATAACGTTAACAGTGTGAATACTTTGGTGAGAGCCATAGCGAAAAAGCCACGCCAGGCTTCATAAGTGATTTCGTTGGCAGTGACAACAAAAGCAACGATATAAATCACATACAGCACGATGACGATGGCAGAAGCGCGAATCAGCAACCAATCGTGTACGCCATTGCGTCCTAACGCAGAAGCATTGCTTACCATACGAGGACTCCAGCCAGAAGTGAAAGCACGACAGTAATAATAAAGGAGATATTTGCAGAACGTTTACCCGCTGCCAGGTCTTCTTCGATATAGCCGAAATCCATCATCAGGTGACGTAAACCACCCACAATGTGATAGGCCAGCGCAGTGAGGATGCCCCAAACGATAAATTTAACCACGAAGCTATCCATAATCGCGGCAGTCTGTAAGAACCCCTCTTCAGAAGAAAGGGATAAACCTAACAGCCACAGTAAAATACCGACAGCGACAAAGGTAATAACGCCGGAGACGCGGTGAAGAATAGATGCTATCGCAGTAACGGGAAACTGGATCGTCTGCAAATCCAGATTGACAGGTCTTTGTTTTTTCACGAATTTGCCCACACAGCTTTTATTATTGTATCTTCCTCCGGACCTGAATGAGGTCAGACAGCATGAAAGTCGAAAACCGTGAAACCGGATTTACGGTACGCGCTCAAACATCGACATTCCGGTGTCCAAACAGCGCATGATCCTTTCATACTGGGTGCTCCTACTGCAGGGTATTCCGGAGACCTGGCGGCAGTATAGGTCCTTCACATTCCTATTACAATTCCCATACAAATTGTTTGGTAACATTTCCCTTGAACAGTGATTTAGATCACGAATTTCACAATTTATATAAAATTGATTATCTAATTTGACAAAACTTCAACATTTAAATTACAACTAGGGCACTAAATTTCTTATGATGTGTCAAAGCACTATGGTTACTCTTCCCCGCTGGCATAACTTATGTAACAGTGGATGGAGAGAACCCACGTAAAAGTCATAGGTAATGACTACAATTAATTCTGAGAATTTAATCCCGAGAATTGTTAATTACCTGGAGAACGATGTTTTCATCCTGAATGCGGCGGGCTTATTGCCATCGCCCAACTCTGTGCCCTCATCGACAAAACGTGTCGCAACAGAGTTTCACCGGCAGCGATTGATCCGGTGTACAGGCATGACGGTATTTCTTCAGTGAAAAAATTTAAAATTAAAGCGCTAAGGAGACTGTAAATGGCTGATAAAAAAGCAACGCTTACTCTAGATGGTAAAGATCCGATTGAACTAAAAGTCCTGTCCGGTACGTTGGGATATGATGAAATAGACATCCGTCCCCTTGGCTCTAAAGGCTTGTTCACCTTCGATCCGGGCTTTACCTCTACGGCGTCCTGCGAATCCAAAATTACCTATATCGACGGTGATGAGGGCATTTTGTTACATCGCGGTTACCCGATCGCTCAGTTGGCGGAAAAATCCAACTATCTGGAAGTGTGTTACATTCTGCTGTTCGGCGAAGCGCCGACACCAGAGCAATACGACACATTTAAAACCACGGTAACCCGTCACACCATGATCCACGAGCAGATTACCCGTCTGTTCCACGGTTTCCGCCGTGACTCGCATCCCATGGCCGTATTATGTGGTGTAACCGGCGCATTGGCGGCGTTCTACCACGATTCGCTGGATATCAGCATTGAGCGTCATCGCGAAATTGCCGCCTATCGTCTGCTGTCAAAAATGCCGACCGTCGCAGCCATGTGTTACAAGTATTCCCTTGGCCAACCCTTTGTTTATCCAAGGAATAACCTGTCCTATGCCGGTAACTTCCTGCACATGATGTTCTCCACGCCTTGTGAAGAATACGTGGTGAACCCGGTGCTGGAACGCGCCATGGATCGCATTCTGATCCTGCACGCCGACCACGAACAGAATGCGTCAACCTCTACCGTACGTACCGCCGGCTCTTCCGGCGCCAACCCATTCGCCTGTATCGCCGCGGGGATCGCCTCGCTGTGGGGACCGGCGCACGGTGGCGCGAACGAAGCCTGTCTGCGCATGCTGGAAGAAATCAGCTCCGTTGAACACATTCCTGCGTTCATTGAGCGCGCGAAGGACAAGAATGACTCCTTCCGTTTGATGGGCTTCGGCCACCGTGTTTATAAAAACCACGATCCGCGTGCAACCGTCATGCGTGAAACCTGCCATGAAGTGCTGAAAGAGCTGGGCCGTAAAGACGACCTGCTGGAAGTGGCGATGGAGCTGGAAAATATCGCGCTGAACGACCCGTACTTCATTGAGAAGAAACTGTATCCAAACGTCGATTTCTATTCAGGCATCATCCTGAAAGCGATGGGGATCCCGTCCTCCATGTTCACCGTTATCTTCGCCATGGCGCGGACGGTTGGCTGGATTGCTCACTGGAACGAAATGCACGACGACGGCATCAAGATTGCTCGTCCGCGCCAGTTGTATACGGGCTACGACAAGCGAGATTTCCAATCCAAGCTGAAAAACGATTAATCCGTTCAGTCAAACGAAATAAAGGCCGGCGAAAATGCCGGCCTTTATTATTCCCGAATGCGTTATCTCTGGCAGTGGGGACACCAGTAGAACGGACGTGAAGCCAGAACGGTCCTCTCAATCATACCGCCGCAGCGTACACACGCCTCGCCTTCCCGATGAAAAACCTTAAAAGTGAAAATCGCACCATGGTGGCGGTTGTCATCCACCTCGCCACGCGTGTTGTAGGACAGGCGAGGAATATCGATCAATGCCTGGCTCAACCTCAGCAGTTGATCCGCACTTAACTGCTGCGCGGTATGTTGTGGCGCCAGCTGAGCATGCCAGAGAATTTCAACCCTAAGGTAATTCCCCAATCCGGCCAGAAATGCCTGATCGAGCAATAAACCGCTGAACTGCCGCCGTCGGAAACGCGGAGACAGTAATCGCTCACGCACCGCTTCCATCGTCAGCGATAAATCGAGCACATCGGGGCCGATACGTTGCAGGAAAGGGTGTGCCGAGAGAGTCTCAGTGGTCAACATTTCAATATCGGAAGCGCTATAAAGCAGAATAGCGGCATCCCGCGTTTCCAGCCGGATGCGCAGATCGCGCTTGGTTTGCGGCGTCTCTCCGGCCCTGACCACGCGCCATATGCCGTAGAGCTGGTTGTGACTGTAAAGAACCAGTCCATTACTGAAGCAGGTTAACAGCGCTTTGCCGCGCGTTACGATCTGTTCAATGCGCTGCCCTGTCAGCACCGGCTCATACGGTTTCAATTCAGGGAAAGCGAACCAAACGTGGCTCAGCGTTTTACCGACCACCGCAGCGGCCAGGCTGTCGGCCGCACGGCGGATTTCTGGTCCTTCCGGCATGTCTTCTCCATAATAAACAGCGCGACGATGAGGCCGCCCATCGCTTTATCATTCAGATGTGAAAAACGACCCGCTAATGTAATGCGCCGCCGGTCTGTGCAACATCATCCCGTACCAGCAGGGATTGCCTGATAATAATTTCCAGCGCATTTGTTACCATGCCGGTTGGCATACTTGGCGCGCCCGGATGGCGCGTAGCCTGTTCTGGCGAATACGGGACATGGATAAACCCGCCCCGCATCACATCGCCCTGCTGATGCAGAAAATGCAACAAACCATACATCACATGATTACAGACGAATGTCCCCGCCGTGTGCGACACGGAGGCAGGCACGCCGGCCTCATGCAGTGCCTGTACCAGCGATTTTACCGACAACGTTGAGAAATAGGCCGCCGGGCCTTTTTCAATAACCGACGTATCGATGGGTTGATTGCCGCGATTATCTGCAATACGCGCATCGTTAATATTCACCGCCACACGCTCAACGGAGATATCGGCCCGCCCTCCAGCCTGACCGACGGCAATCACAACGTCAGGCTGCCACTGCGCAATCTCCCGATAGAGTTGCTCCAGAGACAATCCAAATACACAAGGCAACTGGCTGGTTACCACTCTGGCCCCGGCGATTTCACGCTGATGAAACACTTTTACCGCTTCCCATGATGGGTTAACCGCCTCACCATCGAAAGATTCAAACGCCGTTATCAGTACGGTTTTCATCAGTCCTCACTTAGACCATCATTAAAATACGCAGAGGGCGGATGATTACGCGGCCACCACTTGTATCTGATGTTGAGTGAAACAGTTGCGCAATTTGCGTGCAAACGTCAGCGCGTGCAGGCCATCACCATGCACACACACGGTATCCGCCTGTACATGCACCCAGGAACCGTCGCTGGCCCGCACCCGTTGCCGCTGAATCATTTCCAGCGTTTGCGCCAACGCCAGTTCATCGCTGTTGATCAACGCGCCCGACTGCTTGCGGGGAACCAGTGAGCCATCAGGCTGATAACACCGATCGGCAAACACTTCCTGACGCGTCGTCAACCCAAGGCGCTGCCCTGCACGAATCAGTTCACCGCCCGCCAGTCCAACCAGACGCAGCGCCGGATTAATCATCTTGACCGCCCGTGCGATAGCATCCGCCAGTGCAGGTTCACGCGCCGCCTGGTTGTAAAGCATGCCATGCGGCTTTACGTGCGCCAGTTTACCGCCTTCCGCCGCCACGATCGCATTCAGCGCGCCAATCTGATAAAGCACCTGCGCAAAGACCGTCTCCGCAGGCAAATTCATCTCTCTGCGCCCAAAGTTTTCACGATCGGGAAACCCCGGATGTGCGCCCAATGCTACGCCATAGTCAATTCCCCAACGCACCGACTGTCGCATGGTTTGCGCATCCCCTGCATGAAACCCACAGGCTATGTTTGCCGAACTGACCAACTTCAGCAACGCTTCATCGTTTTCGCCACCTTCACCCAGATCGGCATTCAGATCAATAATCATGCAGCCTCCACGCCAGTTGTTCCAGATAACGCTGCTGTTCTTGTGCCGCCTGCTGAGCGTCGGTCAGCGTACAACGGATAAAATGGATCGGTTCGCCAAGACGAATTTGAGCCAAATGATAAAGATCGGCTTCAATCACACAGGCGATGCGCGGATAGCCTCCCGTCGTTTGGGCATCGGCCAACAACACGATCGGATGACCGTTATGCGGCACCTGCACCACGCCCGGCAGTAACCCATGCGACGACATTTCACGCTGCGTCGTTCGTCTCAGTTCGGGTCCTTGCAGCCGATATCCCATCCGATTGCTCTGCGGACTCAGGTGCCAGGGGGTTCGCCAGAATGTTTCTTGCGCCTCCTCACTGAATTCCTGATATTCCGGTCCAGGCAGCGCCCGCACGCGGTTTCCAAACAGCAACTGTTTAACCCCTGTTTCCCTGGTCGGCAATCGGGTGGAGGTTCCCAGCAAAAGCTCGTCGCCATCCGCCAGCAAACGCCCGGCAAAACCACCAAACCCCGCTTTCAAATCGGTACTGCGCGATCCCAACGCTTCCGGCACGTCGATGCCGCCGGAGAGCGCCAGATAACTACGCATACCATGTCGCGGTAAATGCATTTTCAATGTTTGTCCGGCTTTTACGGCAAAACGCCAGCCGGTCCATAACGGTTTGCCATCCAGATCGGCATGGCAGTCAGCCCCGGTCAGCGCGACCCAACAGGGCGACGTAAACGTGGCGACAAATTTTCCCAGCGTAATTTCCAGTGCCGCGGCATCTTCCGCGTTCCCCACCAGCAAATTAGCCAGTTTCAATGCGGGAACATCCAGCGCGCCGGATTGACTGATTCCCAGACGGCGGAACCCCTGTCGGCCGGTATCCTGTACCGAGGCATACAGTCCGGCATGAATAATTTTCAGCATACGCCCCCCTTCTGAGGCACAAAGCGAACATTATCGCCGGGCCGCAGCAGAGTAGGAGGCATGGTTTGTGGGTTGAATAACGTTAACGATGTATGGCCGATCAACTGCCACCCGCCCGGTGTCGCCAACGGATAAATACCCGTTTGCGCGCCACCGATACCTACCGAGCCCGCAGCGACCCGCAAACGCGGTTCCGCTCGTCGCGGCATATGCAGCCGTTCGTCCAGCCCGCCCAGATAGGCAAAGCCCGGTTGAAACCCCAGGAAATACACGACATAGCTGGCGGCGGCATGGGCTTCCACCACCTGACGTTCGGTCAGACTGCAATGGTGAGCGACAACGTCCAGATCCGGCCCGGCGTCGCCGCCATAAACGACCGGGATCTCAATATCACGAGGATCAAACACCAACGATTCGCTGTCTTCCCACCAGCGTTGCAGGCGTTCGATGGCATCAAGCGCAACCTGCTGCGGATGCTCCAGCAGCACGGTCAGGTTATTCATGCCGGGAATCGCTTCCTGTACTTCGGCATGATGATTCAAGCGCTCGGCGAGGCCCCAGATACGTTGCTGACTTTGCAACGTCATCGGCGGTTCCAGTTCCAGAACGACCGTTTTCTCACCCAGCAGGTAACAACGTGCTCTTTGCAATCTTTTCTCCTGAATGACGCTATCATTGCCTCTTCCTGTTATTTGATAGGAAGCAATAAAGATACCAACATGACTTTCCATGCCGTTTTTTGTTTTATCGCCTTCCTATCTCCTTAAATAGCATGGTATTTAATGCTTAAGCCGGATTAGGAATATCAATAAATGTCACGTCAAAATTATGTTGTTCAGCCAGCCATTCCCCCAAAGCTCTGATACCGCCCCGCTCGGTGGCGTGATGTCCGGCCGCAAAAAAATGCAGCCCCATTTCGCGGGCGATATGAATCGTCTGCTCGGATACTTCACCGGTAATAAACGCATCGACACCGAATCTGGCCGCCGGTTCAATAAAGCCCTGACCACCACCGGTACACCACGCAACACGTTGTATCTGTTGCGGTGCATTATCCCCACAATGCAGCACTGAACGCCCCAAACGGTTTTCCAGACGGCGGCAAAACGCATCACTATTCATTGGCTGCGCGAGTTCACCATGAGGCACCAGCGGTTCAATCATACCCAGCACCTTGAGCTCCAGCAGTTCCGCCAGTTGGGCGTTATTACCCAACTGCGGATGTGCATCCAACGGTAAATGGTAGCCGTACAGGTTGATATCGTTGACCAGCAGCGTCTTCAGACGGTGACGTTTCATACCGCTGACAACCGGGGATTCGTTTTTCCAGAAATAACCATGGTGAACCAGAATGGCATCCGCCTCATGTTCAACCGCCGCATCCAGTAACGCCTGCGACGCCGTCACGCCGGTAACAATACGCTGAACGTTATCGCGCCCTTCCACCTGCAAACCATTCGGCGCATAGTCCTGAAACGTCTCGACGTTCAGTAACTGGTTCATCAGTTTTTCCAAATCACGATTATGCATACTTGTTCTTCTCTTTCTGTTCATTATTTACCGCACTCGCGCTTTTGGCGGCGTCAAAAGCTGCCAGCGTCTGCTGTCTGGCATATTTATGGTCGACGATCGGTCGCGGGTAATTCAAGGTACAATGCTGTTTCTCGGCCCACTGATGAGGTTGATGAATCGCCTTATCCGGCACGATCGCCAACTCTGGCAGAAACCGGCGGATAAATCTGCCCTGTGGGTCAAAACGCTCGCCCTGCGTGGTCGGGTTGAAAATACGGAAATACGGTGCGGCATCGGTTCCCGTCGACGCAGCCCATTGCCAGCCACCGTTGTTAGCCGCCAAATCACCGTCCAGCAGTTGCTGCATAAAATAGCGCTCACCCTCACGCCAATCGATAAGTAAATCTTTTACTAAAAAACTGGCACAAATCATACGTAAACGATTATGCATCCACCCGGTTTGATTCAGTTGCCGCATGGCGGCATCAACGATCGGATAGCCGGTTTGTCCCTGTTGCCATGCCGACAAATCTTCCGGCGAGTGACGCCACTGGACACCCTGCGTCCAGGCACTAAACGGTCTGTGTTTACATAATAACGGCCATGCAACCAGTAAGTGGCGGTAAAACTCACGCCAAATCAGCTCATTAAGCCAGATAAACGCCCCGCCTTCCCGCCGTTCCAGTAGCTCAGGACATTCGGCACGCAGGCGATTAAAACACTGGCGTGGCGAAACGACACCCAGCGCCAAATAAGGAGAGAGTTTGCTGGTGCCAGCTAACGCCGGTAAATCGCGCTGTTGGTGGTAATCCTGCACCTGCTCGCGGCAAAAGCGCCTGAGCCGTCGCAGGGCAGCCGGTTCACCTACCGGAAAATCACTGTCAATATCCTGCTGCGGGTAGCTGAATGGGGTTAAAGTCTGGGCGATATCGATTGCACCACCGTTTCGTACCGCAGGAGCGGGAACAGAGCGGGGGTCCGCTTCCAGCAGGCGTTTAATAAACGCGCGGCGAAAAGGGGTAAAAACCTTAAACATGTCGCCGTTTCCAGTCAATACACTCCCCGGAGGTAGCAGCAAACTGTCATCAAACCCGTAACACACCACCCGTTCCGCTAACAACCGCTCTACCCGTTGGTCACGCTGGCGCTCGTTAATTTCATATTGCCGGTTATAGAACAGATGCGATACCTGCTGCTGTTGGCAGAATGCCGCCAGCCAGTTCACCGACTCCGCAAAATCGGAACATTCGTGGTAATAAAGCGTAATCCCTTTTTCGGCCAGCGCCTGTTGCACCGCCTTGAGATTTTCCAGCAAAAATGCCGCCTGACGTGAAGACATATCATGTTGCCGCCATTGCTGCGGGGTCGCAATGAATACCGCCAGCACCCGCGCCTGCGGATCGTTACATGCAGCCGAAAACGCCAGATTATCGGTAATGCGTAGATCGTTTCGCAGCCAGACCAGGTGGGTGTTCATGAATCGTCCTCAATCTGTCCGTTAACGACCATAACGCAGCCTCAGCGCTCTCGGATAGGGCGCGAAAAGCAGGCAGGCACTGACGCCCGCCGGGATATGTTCAAACATCATGATTTGCCCTTACAAAAAGTCTATCTCTCTGTTCAGCATAGCGGATTTTCTCCCTTTTCTATGCAGACGATGGCGAGAATAAGGTCATAAATCATGATATTGATGGAGGCAATAGATAGGAAAAACCCCCGCCGAAGCGAGGGTCAAACAAGAATGGGCTATAGAGAGAACCAATATCGCAACAATATTAAAAATGCGCGCTATTAGTAAAAATCGCATGCCGCCGCTTCGGACTGTTCCATCCATACTGGTTTATCGCTGGTTTTCAGCCACACACGGTGTAGATAGCTGTAAAAACGTGCGCGATCGTGGCGGAATAACATGACAGGCAAAGTCACTATGCCGACGAAGACAACAGCAATACGACGCAGGAGAATGCGGTGTAAAGAATAAGCAGTATAGAGTGACATAACGATCCTCCCTTGGGGATGCGTGAGCGGCTTCACTCACATAAACGATAAAATTAAAGCTGAGATATTGATTAAAATTTTATCGTCTTTAGTGAAAATTTACTACTCATCCGACCAGAAAAAGATGAAATAATCGCCAGTTTTTCCCAATTACGTCATTAAGTTACAAAATGGTTAAAAACAAACATATCACCAGTTAAATTATGGTTTTAAATCATAAGATCCACGTAACAATAAATTGGGCGTTCAGTGAACGGCTTGGTATGTGATGAAGATTGACGGCGAAAATTATCGCCCATCTCATCCGGCTGCACGTCAGGACATCGCCACCAGTTAGCGTTTTTGCCATAAACGCTTCACGATTTTACGCCGCTACTCTGGCGATTGGCCGCCACTGGGCGTAACATTTCCGTTTTGTGCTTCACAACGTTTTTTGTCTATTTTCAGGGATATGAGCTCATGAGCAGTTGGTTAATCTATGCGTTGCTTTCTGCGCTGTGCGCCGCACTGGTCGCGCTGTTTGGGAAAATCGGTCTGCAAAACCTTGACGCCAATACCGCCACGGCAATCCGTTCCGTCGTCATGGCGCTCTTCCTGGTTGGCGTCGTGGTTGCACAGGGAAAGATCGCGATAGTCAGCGACATTCTTGCCAATAAAAAAGCGCTGTTGTTTATCCTGCTGAGCGGCGTGGCGGGCGCGATGTCGTGGTTATTCTATTTTGTTGCCTTGAAAAACGGGAATGTCGCTCAGGTTGCCCCTATCGATAAACTTAGCGTGGTGTTTGCCGTGGTACTGGCGGTACTGCTACTCGGGGAAAAGATTTCGCTGGTGGCCGGAGTCGGTGTGGCACTGATCTCGGTAGGTGCATTAATGGTAGCGCTGGGATAAAAACGCCGGGAGCATTTTTCAATGTTGCCTGGAAAGGGCGGCAGGCGTCCTGCCTGCCATAAAAAAGGCGCTGCAAGCAGCGCCTGAGGTGACTTATTTGGCATTCGCCAGCACAGCGCTGACGATTTCTACCGCTTCTTTCTCGATACGCGCCCGATGCTCTGCACCGAGGAAACTTTCACAGTAGATTTTGTAGGCTTCTTCCGTACCGGAAGGACGCGCGGCAAACCAGCCGTTATCGGTTATCACTTTCAAACCACCGATAGACGCGCCATTGCCCGGCGCTGCCGTCAGGCGAGCGGTAATCGCATCTCCCGCCAGCGTATTCGCCGAAACCTGTTCAGGCGATAACCGGGACAACGCCGCTTTCTGGGCATGAGTCGCCGGCGCCTGAATACGGTTATAGCTCGGCGCCCCAAAGCGCTGCGCCAGATCGTCGTAATGCTGCTGCGGATTTTTCCCCGTCACGGCGGTAATTTCCGCCGCTAACAGACACATGATGATCCCGTCTTTATCGGTTGACCACGGCGTACCATCAAAACGCAGGAATGACGCTCCCGCACTTTCTTCACCACCGAAGCCAAAGCTGCCGTCAAACAGACCATCAACAAACCATTTGAAACCGACCGGCACTTCCACCAGCTTACGGCCCAGATCGGCGACCACCCGGTCGATCATGGCGCTGGAAACCAGCGTCTTACCGACAGCAACGGATTCGCCCCACTGCGGACGATGCTGGAACAGATAGTTGATAGATACTGCCAGGTAGTGATTCGGGTTCATCAGCCCGGCAGGCGTTACGATGCCATGACGGTCATAGTCAGGATCGTTGGCAAACGCCAGGTCAAACTTATCGCGCAGCGCCAGCAGTCCGGCCATCGCCGATACCGACGAGCAATCCATGCGGATGACTCCGTCGTGATCCAGCGTCATAAAACGGAACGTCTGATCAATCGCATCGTTTACCAGCGTCAAATCCAGCTTATATTGCTCGGCAATACGCTGCCAGTAAGCGATACCGGAACCGCCCAGCGGATCAACGCCCAGTTTCAGTCCGGCACGTTGAATGGCGGCCATGTCCACTACGCTGGTTAACCCTTCCACATACGGTTGAACCAAATCCTGTTCATGCAGGTAGCCACTTTTCCACGCTTGATCCAGCGTAATGCGTTTCACATCCCGCAGCTCATCAGCCAGCAGGGCATTGGCACGTGTTTCAATCACGCTGGTAAGATTGGTATCCGCGGGTCCGCCGTTCGGCGGGTTGTATTTAATGCCGCCATCTTCCGGCGGGTTGTGAGACGGGGTAATCACGATACCATCAGCCAGCGCGCCGCCTTGACGGTTGTGCACCAGAATAGCGTTGGAAACCGCAGGCGTTGGCGTAAAACCGTTGTCCTGCTGAACAATCACATCCACACCGTTGGCAGCCAGCACTTCCAGTACCGAAATGAAAGCGGGTTCAGACAAAGCATGCGTATCTTTACCAACATAGCACGGGCCGCTAATACCCTGCTTTTTACGCTCTTCCGCAATCGCCTGCGCAATTGCCAGAATATGCATTTCATTAAAACTGTGACGCCCTGCACTACCACGGTGGCCGGAAGTACCAAACTTCACCGCATGCGCTGCATTCCCAACTTCCGGACGCAAAACATAATATTGCGACGTCAGTTGCGCCACATTAATTAAATCGCTCTGCTGGGTGGGTTTCCCTGCTCTTGGGTGATTAGCCATCGGCATTTCTCCCTGACGCTGTTGTCAAATAAAGAGTTAAATAGTTCCGCAAACTTTCTCTGTCAGTTCAGCAGGGAACTGCATCGTCAGCATGATATGTTCAACCATGCTGCGTTTACGACCGGTATTCGTGTTGGTAATGACCCAGTATGGCGTGCCCGGTATATGCTTGGGTTTCGTGTGTGTACCATTCTGAAGTAAAGTTTGCTGATCGCCAGCAAAATACACGCGCGTGCGGCCATGAAGTGATTCCGTCGCCACGGCAAACTCCGGCGGGGACAAGGTATACAGCGTGGACAGTACCAGCATAAAGCGATTGATTGCTTTATTCTGTTCAGCGTATTCGTCCGATAACAGCAGCTCACGCAGCGTGCGGATCCGATCGCGTGGCCCCGGCATCGACGCCGCTTGAGCCGGGGCCGCCGATTCCTGTACTTGCGGTACGGCAACCTGACCAGCGGTAAATTTCAACATACGCCGTAAAATATCCGATGCGCTCTCACCAATATGCTGTGTGTGGCTGGCGATATAACGATAAAGCTCTTCGTCGACCTCAATAGTTTTCATCTTTATCCAGTACTGTTTTATTACCCAATAGATTTCAACATACAGAAGTCGGCAACTGAACAACGCCCCCGGAACTTAGCTAAAATCTGCCTGGAGCAGATTTGAACGCTGCTTGCTGCGCCACCGGGAAGCCCAGGTAATTCAGGAAGCCGACACGCCTGCATTTGAAAGATGACGGGTATATTACTTAAATCAATCGTCAAGGAGTATACAAGCGATCAAACATTCTCGAACAGCGCCATAGCACAGACAATGCAAAAAGTCGGATTATGCCCCAATGTCTCTGCTTCTGCTCAAGCGGCCGTCCCTGTTCCTTCAACGACAGCATAATGTCGTAAAGTCATGATACCCTAAGCGCCTGTCTCTCTGAATGAACTTCACCATGAAATTGAATTATCGTTGGCAAAATGCTCATCAGCCGCAGGACAAACGACCCGTTATCCTTATTCATGGCCTGTTCGGCAATCTGGATAATCTTGGGGTATTAGCTCGGGAGCTGCAAAATCAACACGATATCCTACAAGTTGATTTACGCAATCACGGCTTGTCACCACGCTCATCACAGATGACCTATCCGGCCATGGCGCAGGATATTCTGGCGTTAATGGATGACTTAAACATTGAACGAGCCATCGTCATCGGCCATTCAATGGGCGGGAAAGTTGCGATGTCGCTTACTGCGCTGATTCCGGATCGGCTGGAAAAACTGGTAGTGATTGATATTGCGCCGGTGGATTATCAGCTACGCCGACACGATGTTATTTTTACCGCGCTCAGGGCCGTCACCGAAGCAGGCATTACATCGCGTTCGGACGCTGCCGGATTGATGCGTCAGTTCATTAAAGAAGAAGGCGTGATTCAGTTTCTGCTGAAATCATTCCAGCAAGGAGAATGGCGCTTTAACGTGCCGGTATTGTGGGAGCAGTACGAGAATATCGTCGGTTGGCAGGTTGTTCCCCCGTGGCAGGGGCCGATTTTGTTTATTCGCGGTGAAAACTCACCCTACCTGGATGATATCTATCGTGATGCCTTGTTAAGCCAATTCCCGGCAGCCCGCGCATATGTGATCAGCGGCGCCGGTCACTGGGTGCATTCTGAAAAACCGGAAGCGGTTTTACGCGCCATTCATCGTTTCCTGGATGCCGGTTAACCAGACAGGCCGTCAACGACAGTTAACCGTTGTCGCCGCCAGTGCGGCTAAGGTATGATGGCGCTCGCAGTAGAGGGACGGCTGATTCAGCCACAGGCATTGTAACCACATCATCAAAATGCACGCGTTATATACCTCATAGATTTCATCATGCCGGCAAACCAGATCGCCGGTTTCATGAAAGATAAAGGACGTAGAATGTGCGCGTTTTGGTCCGAATACCTTGCAGTATCATTACCTATGGCAAAAGAACAAACGGATCGCACCACGTTGGATCTGTTCGCAGATGAACGTCGCCCGGGCCGCCCGAAGACCAATCCGCTTTCACGTGATGAACAGCTAAGAATCAATAAGCGTAACCAGCTGCGACGCGATAAAGTTCGCGGATTGCGGCGTATTGAATTAAAAATCAATAGTGAGGCAGTGGATATACTGAATAGTCTGGCGGAACAACGGAATATCAGCCGTAGCGAACTTATTGAGCAAATACTGTTGGCGCAGTTGGCCGACCAATCATCCTGAAATATCAAGTTATGAGATTGGTACAGTGTCATCCCTGACACTGAGGAAAACCAGACTCAGAATTTTTCCCAATTATCCTGGCTGGGCGGCAGCGCTTTTCTGACAGCCGTAGCGGCTACCGCTTTTGGCGCCGGCGCTGAATTTGCCACTGCCTGCGATTGTTGATGTTGATGTTGATCGGACAGCTGGAATAAAGAAACCGTCTGGTTCAGCAGCGCCGCCTGTTCTTCAAGGGATTGCGCCGCGGTCGAGGCCTGTTCCACCAGCGCCGCATTCTGCTGAGTCACGCTATCCATCTCCGCGATCGCCTGACCGACCTGCGCAATGCCTTTGCTTTGCTCTTCCGAAGCGGACGCAATTTCTCCCATGATGTCTGTTACATTCGTCACCGCCCGCACAATTTCATGCATGGTGCTACCGGCATCTTCAACCAGATTCGATCCGGTATCCACACAGCGTACCGATTCGGAAATCAGCCCTTCAATTTCCTTCGCGGCTTGTGCACTGCGCTGCGCCAGACTGCGGACTTCCCCTGCCACCACGGCAAAACCACGGCCCTGCTCACCGGCTCGTGCGGCTTCTACCGCGGCGTTAAGCGCAAGAATGTTCGTCTGGAAGGCAATGCCGTTAATCACGGTGGTAATCTCGGCAATCTTCCTCGAACTGCCGGAGATTTCCGACATGGTTTTCACCACATTTTCAACGATGTCGCCACCTTTTTTCGCGGTTGTTGACGCTTGCAACGCCAATTGGCTGGCATGGTTGGCATTTTCCGCATTCTGCTTCACCGTTGCCGTCAATTGCTCCATGCTGGCAGCGGTTTCTTCCAGCGCGGAAGCCTGCTGTTCCGTACGTGATGACAAATCGTTATTGCCGGCCGCAATCTCTGATGCGCCCTGATAAATAGAGTCTGTACTGTTGCGGATTGTGCTGACGGTATTCGCCAGACTGGTTTGCATTTCCCGCAGCAGCGGAAACAGTTTACCAACGCAGTTGTGGCCAAAATCGATAATCGGCTTGCCTAGCTGGCCGGAAGCAATGACGCTGAAATGGTCGCGCAGCTCGTTCAATGGACGAGTCAGACAGATCACCAGATAGCGGTCGGTCAGGAACAGCATCATCAAACCGACCACCAAACCGGTCAACAAGATATTCTGGCCGATCGAAGTAATCTGTTCGAATCGAACCCCCGCCGCATCAAACTTGTCAGCGCTGGCTTTACTGAAAGCGGTCAGCGATGCGCCGAACTGCCGGCTCAGCGGCGGCACCACGTTTTTAGCCTGATCCTGATAATCATCCAACGCATTGGCGGCCGCCTTTTGGTATAGCGGATCAACGCCCTGTGAAATCAGATTACCCCAGTCACGGCTGACCGCTTGTACCAGCGCATCATCCAGACCGGCATGATCGATGGCATTAAACGCGATCAAATCAGATTTTAAAGTATTCAGCGCGTTCAAAGCGGATGCCTGCTCTTTATCCGCTGAATCATTATCGCCATTGCGGCGATAATCAACCGCTCGCGCCAAACGCGTGACCATACGAAAATACTGATCGTTGCCTTGATTGACAAAGTTCATGTTCTGCACCAGCAAACTGCTGGTCTTGGATGTCGCAGTCATCTCTTTAAAAGAGAACATGGTATAGATAGAGACACCGCCCCATAATACGCAAAAGGTGCCTAACACCCACAGCATCGCCGTTCTAATGGCAATATCTTTTAATAGTCTCATAGCTTGCTCCAGACCTAAGCATTAAAATAACAAGAATGGCTTTTTATCGTTAATCAACAGACAGTTTTCAGAAAAACCATGTCATGAAATATGTTACATCTCCCCCAATGTTCAATTTCACTGTGTTGAAAACAAAAGGGACCACGCTGACTAATCGACAAAATTCAGAGAATATTTAGCGTTGGAGATATCTTTCTTCAATTTATTGTTCTATTTCGCGAACAATTTCATAAATTTTCAGATATATAAGAATATTAAGTACCTTAAATGCCGCTGAAGAAGGTTAGCGGCACTAACCGCAGCATATGGAAAAATCCGGTCACAGGCAGTATGACGATACAATGAGCGACAACCATGGCGAACTACAGCACAGATCACCGATGTCAGGTTGATTTTAAGGTGTCTGCCATATCCCGGAAGATAATATTACGATTGCCGATAAAATTTAAACTTTTCAATTTCATACGGTCCTACTACCTATAGCTTATCATCTTCGCCATGATGATATTTGTTTAAAAATCCAACATACATCTCATGATTTGCCGAAAATTGTCCGGCTAGTAACCTGATAACGTGACGAAATTAGCGTAAAAGACGAAAAGATAAAATCAAAATGGCATTTCATTATTCTTTAAGCAAAAAATATAACATTTTATTTTTAAGCATCCCGATTTTAATATTTAATTCGCACGCTAACATTCTAATATGATAAAGAATAAGCGGATATGGGAAATAACGGCCTGATATTGCGCCTTCCCTCCTTCAACAATTCCGCATGCCTGTGACAACCTTATCACGCGGTGTGTTATCAACCATCAACCTCGTTTAAAGGCGATGGCAGCATGATTGACATTGCCACTCGCATACCAGATTGCCTTGAATAGGTGTGTGTTAACCAACGCCAAACCGATGCGGATAAAACCCCACCCAATTTACGTATCCTTACCGATACGAGTTTCTCATGCAGGTTGTGTCTGTTATTATGAGCCGATAAGTGGGTGAGACATGGCACCATACCATTAAGAATCAAGAGGTTATTTAATTCATGGCACTGATAGGCATTTTCTTTGGCAGTGATACTGGCAATACTGAAAACATTGCCAAGACGATCCAACAGCAGCTGGGCACCGACGTTGCTGAAGTTCATGACATCGCCAAAAGCAGTAAAGAAGATCTCGAAGCTTTCGATATTCTGCTGTTGGGTATTCCGACCTGGTATTATGGTGAAGCCCAATGCGACTGGGATGACTTTTTCCCGACGCTGGAAGAGATCGATTTCACCGGTAAACTGGTTGCCCTGTTTGGCTGTGGCGATCAGGAAGATTATGCAGAATACTTCTGCGATGCCATGGGCACCATTCGTGACATCATCGAGCCACGCGGTGCGACCATTGTCGGGCACTGGCCGACGGAAGGTTATTACTTTGAAGCATCGAAAGGTCTGGCGGATGACAACCATTTCATCGGTCTGGCCATTGACGAAGATCGTCAACCTGAACTGACCAGCGAACGCGTAACGACCTGGGTTAAACAGATCAGCGAAGAGTTGAACCTGAAAGAGCTGGTTGGTTAATATTGTTTCTGGCCCTGATAGCACGATCAGGGCCAGATCAATAGGAAAAACCTTTCATAATAATTGACACATTTTTTTAACTTCCCGCCATAAACCTGTACAATAAACCCATCGGTTTTGTACGTGCATGAATGTTTCTTCATTTATCAACAACACATTGCGTCAATACCTATAATAGGTGTGGGGACAACATTGTTAACATTCCATGGTTTCCATTTTGCATGCACGGTTCTATAATTGGGACGCTATTACATTTTTTGAGCCGACCGATGTCATAGGCTAGATAGCCTCCATTGATATAAGTAAGCAACAGGACTAAATCCGCATGACTGACAATAACACCGCATTAAAGAAGGCCGGCCTGAAAGTCACTCTTCCAAGACTGAAAATTCTGGAAGTATTACAGGACCCAGAGTGCCATCACGTCAGTGCGGAAGATTTATACAAAAAACTGATTGATATGGGCGAAGAGATTGGTCTGGCGACCGTTTATCGCGTACTTAATCAGTTTGATGATGCTGGTATTGTCACCCGCCATAATTTTGAAGGTGGTAAATCAGTTTTTGAATTGACTCAACAACATCATCATGACCATCTGATTTGCCTGGATTGTGGCAAAGTCATTGAATTCCGCGATGAATATATTGAAGCGCGTCAGCGCGAAATCGCAGAAAGACATGGTATCAAACTGACAAACCACAGTTTGTATCTGTATGGCCATTGCAGCGCAGGGGATTGCCGTGAAGACGAAACCCTGCACGATGCAAGAAGATAAATCGACCGCATAAAAAATCGCCGAAGCGATTTTTAACATCGCTTGCGACGGCCCGCAGGGTGACGGGCAGGATAGCTCGTCACAAAATAAAACCGCCGAGGCGGTTTTATTTTTATATTACCGGGTACTCTGTCCGGCGTTAGCCAACCCAGGTATCCCGCAAGCCGGCAGTACGGTTAAACACCAGATGCTCTGCACTGGAGTAAACACGGTCTGCGCAGAAATAACCTTCTCGTTCAAACTGATAGGCCTTCTCTGCTTCAGCCTGCGCCAGGCTGGCTTCGACAAATCCATAAGTAATCTTCAGTGAATCCGGGTTAATGGTGGACAGAAAATCTTCCGCCGCGGCCGGGTTCGCAACGCTGAACAAACGATCGTACAGACGGAATTCTGCCGGCAACGCATGGGCTGCTGACACCCAATGAATCACCCCTTTCACTTTGCGACCGTCTGCCGGGTCTTTACTTAACGTTTCAGGATCGTAGCTGCAATAAATAGCGGTGATCGTGCCCTGCTCGTCTTTCTCGATACGCTCGGCTCTGACCACGTAAGCATTACGCAGGCGGACTTCCTTACCCAGCACCAAACGTTTGTATTGCTTGTTGGCTTCTTCACGGAAGTCGGCGCGATCGATATAAATCTCACGGCTGAACGCCACCTGGCGAGTCCCCATCTCCGGCTTGTTCGGATGATTTGGCATGGTAACCCGCTCTTCATGGTCTGAAGGCAGACTTTCAATAATCAGCTTCACTGGATCCAGAACCGCCATGGCACGCGGCGCATTTTCGTTCAGATCGTCGCGGATACAGGATTCCAACGCCGCCATTTCGACATTATTATCCTGCTTGGTAATCCCGATGCGAACACAAAACTCACGGATAGACGCCGCACTATAACCGCGACGACGCAAACCAGAAATGGTTGGCATACGCGGATCGTCCCATCCCTCGACAACCTTTTCCTCGACCAGCAGATTCAACTTGCGCTTGGACATGATGGCATATTCAAGATTCAGGCGAGAAAACTCATACTGACGTGGATGGCAAGGAACCGTAATGTTGTCCAGTACCCAGTCATACAACCGACGGTTATCCTGGAATTCCAACGTACACAGGGAGTGCGTCACGCCTTCCAGCGCATCGGAAATACAGTGGGTAAAGTCATACATCGGATAGATGCACCACTTGTTGCCGGTCTGATGATGCTCAGCGAACTTGATACGATAGAGAACCGGGTCGCGCATAACGATAAATGACGATGCCATATCAATCTTGGCACGCAGACAAGCGCTTCCTTCAGCAAAACCGCCGTTACGCATTTTCTCAAACAGCGCGAGGTTTTCCGGTACGGTACGATCGCGATAAGGGCTGTTTTTCCCTGGCGACGTCAGCGTACCGCGGTATTCCCGGATCTGTTCCGGCGTCAGTTCATCAACGTATGCCAGTCCTTTACTAATCAACTCAACCGCATACAGGTGCAACTGATCGAAATAGTCGGAAGAATAGCGAACCTCGCCGCTCCATGAGAACCCCAGCCACTCTACGTCACGTTTGATCGACTCAACGTATTCAATATCTTCTTTTACCGGGTTGGTATCGTCAAAGCGCAGATTGCACTGCCCATTGTAATCGCGTGCAATGCCAAAATTCAGACAGATAGACTTCGCATGCCCAATATGCAGATAGCCGTTAGGCTCTGGCGGAAAACGCGTCTGGATATGATCATGCTTACCGGATGCCAAATCTTCATCAATAATCTGACGGATAAAGTTAGTTGGGCGGGCTTCAGCCTCACTCATGCTTGATTCCTCAAATGCTAAAACGACATATAACCGCTAATGATCCAACAAGCTACGTCGGGAAACAACTGTTAGTTTCATTTAATTATTAATGATGAAAAAAATGGGGTGAGACTGTGATCTCACCCCATAAATTTATAGCAAACCATCACTGTGTGACGTTTATTGCTCTTTGCTGACGCTCTTCAGCGCAGAAGCAATGGATTCCGCCTGCGTCCCCACCACTATCTGAACGCTCTGCTTATTCAGGCGGATAACACCCGCTGCACCGAGTCGTTTGGCCTGGGCTTCGTCAACCAGACCGGAATCCACAACATTCAGACGCAAGCGCGTAATACAGGAATCAATCCCAACCAGGTTATCTTTACCGCCAAGCGCCGCCAGATAGCCTCGAGCCAGTTGGTTGGCATCCTGAGCGGTGGATGTTGCAGGCGTTGTGTTGACGTTATATCCATCGGCTTCGCTGCCACTGACGGACAGTTCACGCCCGGGCGTCAGCAGGTTGAAACGAGTGATGGTAAAACGGAACACCAGATAGTAAACGCTAAAGAACACCAGTCCCTGTGGTATCAACATATACCAGTGCGTCGCCAATGGGTTACGCGACGACAGCATCATATCCACCAGACCGGCACTGAACCCGAAACCGGCTATCCAATGCATACTGGCCGCAATGAACACGGAAATCCCGGTGAGCAACGCATGCAGGAAGTACAGCACCGGCGCGACAAACATAAAGGAGAATTCGAGCGGTTCGGTGATCCCGGTGAAGAAGGAAGCAAATGCGGCCGCGATCATAATCCCGGCAACCTTGCTCTTATTCTCAGGACGCGCGCAGTGATAAATCGCCAATGCGGCACCAGGCAGACCAAACATCATAATGGGGAAGAAGCCTGCCTGATAACGTCCGGTGATCCCCACAACCGCTTTACCCGCATCGATGGACTGCTGCCCGGCAAGGAAATTCGGGATATCGTTAATCCCGGCGACATCGAACCAGAACACTGAATTCAAGGCATGATGCAAACCAACAGGGATCAACAAACGGTTAAAGAACGCATAGATCCCGGCGCCAGCCGAGCCCAATTGCTGAATGTGTTCACCAAAAGCCACCAGCGCATTGTAAATGGCTGGCCACACGTACATCAAAATGAATGCCACCAGAATCATCAGGAACGATGTCAGGATGGGAACCAGACGGCGTCCGCTGAAAAATGACAGCGCTTTCGGTAATTCAACCTGACTAAAGCGGTTATACAGTTCCGCTGAAATAATACCGACCAGAATACCAATAAACTGATTTTCAATTTTCCCGAAAGCCGCAGGCACCTGATCGACCGGGATGTTCTGAATCATGGAAACTGCCGCTGGCGAACAGAGCGTGGTCAATACCAGATAGCCGACAAAACCGGTGAGTGCGGCTGCACCGTCTTTATCTTTCGACATGCCATACGCAATACCCACAGCGAACAGCACCGCCATGTGATCAATAATGGCCGCACCTGATTTGATAAACAGCGCCGCCAGCGCATTTTCACTTCCCCAGCCCACCGGATCTATCCAGTAGCCGACACCCATCAGGATGGCGGCGGCAGGCAACGTCGCGACTGGTACCATCAACGCCCGCCCAACCTTTTGTAAATAGCCTAGAATACTCACCTTTTCCTCTCTTCCCCTAGGGGTAAACAAAACTGCCGGTTAGATTTGCTCACTGCCGGGTCAAACCATCGTGTATGGCTTTGGCATGGAGTGTAAGAAAAATATTTCGCTACGCAAATTAAACCCTAGCATTATGTGATAACAATCACTAAAAAATCGCATACAAAAAGTTTATACCTGAATAAAACGCCAACTTATTTCAAGACAAAAAAAAACAAGGTACACTGATACCCAGTTTTAATCCCGGCATTGAAACGCGCCAATGGCGCGATTTAGCCTAATACTTATTTTATTCCCTATCGTTCTCAAGGTGCGGTAAGGCGGCAATGGAACCCGTTCCCGGAAATCTGGATAGCCGGAGGAACGGGAAAACGCAAGAAGACGCTATATCGGCCACTTGAAGAAAGATGACGGGATCACCCATTGAGTAAACCAGGAGAGCACTGATGAGACTCATTCCCTTAAATACCACGGCGGGAGTCGGCAAATGGGCCGCACGTTATATCGTCCAGCGAATCAACGACTTTAACCCCAGCGCCAGCCGACCTTTTATTCTCGGGCTCCCTACTGGCAGTTCACCACTGGAAGCCTATAAGGCGCTGATTGCGATGCATCAAGCCGGTTTGGTGAGTTTCAAACACGTTGTGACTTTCAATATGGATGAGTATGTCGGCCTGCCCAGCGACCACCCTGAAAGTTACCGTACCTTCATGTACCAGAATTTTTTCAATCACATTGATATTGCGCAGGAAAATATTAACCTGTTGAATGGTAATGCAGAGAACATCGAAGAGGAGTGTCTCCGTTACGAAGAAAAAATCAAATCCTACGGCAAGATCCATCTGTTTATGGGCGGCGTGGGCAACGATGGACACATTGCCTTCAATGAGCCCGCATCGTCTTTAGCCTCCAGAACGCGCATAAAAACCTTGACCGAAGAAACGCGTATCGCCAACTCCCGTTTCTTTGGCGGTGAGGCGAGCCTGGTGCCCAAATATGCGCTGACCGTTGGTGTGGGTACGCTGCTGGATGCCGAAGAAGTGATGATTCTGGTTACCGGACGCAACAAGGCACAGGCCTTGCAGGCAGCGGTAGAAGGAAACGTAAACCACATGTGGACAATCAGCTGTCTACAGCTTCATGCTAAAGCAATCATGGTTTGCGATGAATCGTCCACTATGGAGCTGAAGGTAAAAACGGTTAAATACTTCCGTGAGTTAGAAGCGGAAAACATGAAAAATCTTTAATCTATATCCCCAATAGATTTCAGAATACAGGACAAAACGTTGTCGTTTTGTACAACGCAAAGCGTTGGCCTTTAGGGCGAGGTTCATTCATGCGCCTCGTAACGCGGTAACCGAAGGACGAATTTGTCCAGCCAACGCGCCTGTAGCCTGGAAGATAGCGGGGTAATCTGGGAGTTGATGATGTTCGCTTTAACAAATGGCCGGATTTTTACCGGTCACCAGGTGCTTGATAATCATGCAGTCGTGATTTCTAATGGTCTGATAGAGCGTGTCTGCCACGTTGACACGCTCCCCGTCGAGTTGAAAAAGCATGACCTTGGCGGCGCATTGATCGCTCCCGGATTTATCGATCTGCAACTCAACGGCTGCGGCGGCGTTCAGTTTAATGACTCGCTGGAATCCATTTCGGTCAAAACGCTGGAAATCATGCAGCAGGCCAATCAGCGATCGGGCTGCACCAACTTTTTACCCACGCTGATTACCTCCAGCGATGCGTTTATGAAACATGCGGTGGACGTCATGCGCGCCTATCTGGCACAAAACCGTCATCAGGCTCTGGGTTTACACCTCGAAGGCCCCTGGTTGAATATTATTAAAAAAGGCACGCACAATCCCGCGTTTATCCGCCAACCGGAGAAAGGACTGGTTGATTTTCTGTGTCAAAACTCAGATGTCATCACGAAAATCACGCTGGCGCCTGAAAAAGTCGAATCATCGGTCATCCGTCAACTTATCGAAGCGGGTATTGTGGTCTCAGCAGGGCATTCCAACGCGACCTGGGAGCAGGCTAAACAAGGTTTTGCCGCCGGTATCCGTTTTGCCACGCATCTGTTTAACGCCATGCCTTATTTGACCGGTCGCGAACCGGGTCTGGTCGGCGCCGTCTACGATGCGCCGGAAGTCTATTGCGGTATTATCGCCGATGGTTTACATGTTAACTGGGCAAACCTTCGTAACAGTAAACGAATCAAAGGTGACAAACTGGTGCTGGTCACCGATGCTACGGCACCGGCAGGCTCGGATATTGACCAGTTCAGTTTTGCTGGTAAAACCATATACTACCGCGACGGGCTATGTGTGGATGATAACGGCACCCTGAGCGGTTCTGCCCTCACGATGATCGAAGCCGTACGCAACAGTGTAGAACAGGCCGGCATTGCGCTGGATGAAGCCATCCGCATGGCTACGCTCTACCCTGCTCGCGCCATCGGCGTAGACAAGCAGTTAGGCAGTATCGAGAGCGGTAAAGTTGCCAACCTGACGGTCTTCAACCGCGATTACCATATTCTTAATACCTTTGTTAACGGTGACGATGTGTTGGCGGCAACAAAGCACTGATTACAGCGAGTAACTTTTTCATGACCACAGGCGGACAAGCGCAGATAGGGAACGTTGATCTGGTTAAGCAATTGAACAGCGCGGTCGTGTATCGCCTGATTGATCAGCATGGCCCCATCTCACGGATACAGATTGCAGAACAAAGCCAGCTTGCCCCCGCCAGCGTCACGAAAATTACTCGTCAGCTTCTGGAACGCGGGCTGATAAAAGAAGTGGAGCAACAGGCATCCACTGGCGGCAGACGCGCCATCTCTATTGTCACGGAGACCCGGCCTTTTCATGCTATTGCCGTTCGGCTTGGCCGCCACGACGCCACCATTGCGCTGTATGACATGCAGGGAAAGTCGCTGGAGGAAGAACATTATAAGCTGCCGGAAAAAACGCAGGAAACGCTGGAAAGCGCTTTATTCAAAGCGATCGACCACTTTATCGATAGCCGCCAGCGCCGTATCCGCGAGCTGATCGCCATTTCCGTCGTGCTGCCTGGACTGGTCGATCCGAACGTGGGCGTTATCCGCTACATGCCGCATATCAACGTCAACAGCTGGCCGCTGGTCGAAAACCTGCAACGTCATTTCCACGTCACCAGTTTTGTCGGACATGATATTCGCAGCCTGGCGCTGGCGGAACATTATTTCGGCGTCACACATGACTCATTGGACTCCATTCTGGTGCGCGTCCATCGTGGAACCGGGGCCGGCATTCTGGTCAACGGACAGATTTTTCTCGGCAATAACAGTAACGTCGGAGAGATCGGCCACATCCAGATTGACCCACTGGGAGAACGATGTCACTGCGGTAATTTTGGCTGTCTGGAAACGGTTGTCGCCAATGTCGCCATTGAGCAGCGGGTACAGCATTTATTGCAGCAGGGTTATCCAAGCAAAATCACGCCCGACAACTGCACCATTACAACCATCTGTAAAGCCGCCAACCGTGGTGACCCCCTGGCCAGAGAAGTCATCGAGCACGCCGGGCAATATCTGGGCAAAGCAGTTTCCATTGCCATTAACCTGTTTAATCCGCAAAAAGTGGTGATTGCCGGCGAAATCACGGAAGCCGAAAAAATCCTGTTGCCGGCAATACAGCGCTGCGTCAATGCTCAGGTATTGAAAGATTTCCGTATCAACCTGCCTATCGAAGTTTCCAGCCTGAACCACCTCTCAGCAATCGGCGCCTTTGCGTTGGTAAAACGAGCCATGTTGAATGGCGTTTTGCTGCAACATCTGCTTGAAAATCACTGATTATCGCGTTTGTCACCTTATGCCGGATTATGTAATCCCTAAAAATCCGGCGATTCTATTGAATTAATTTACCGATCCATCACCAATTGATGATAATAATTATTGAAACAACATCAAGATGGCTTTTTTCATTAGATAATATTGAATTATGGTAGCGTTTTGATGCTAAATCATTGGTACTGACACAGCATCTGTA
This sequence comes from Brenneria roseae subsp. roseae, assembly GCF_003115845.1. GTDB lineage: Bacteria > Pseudomonadota > Gammaproteobacteria > Enterobacterales > Enterobacteriaceae > Brenneria > Brenneria roseae. The sequence continues at coordinate 223,167 of NZ_KZ819029.1, forward strand.
ATCATAATGCGGAAACACGGAATGCCCTGCTCGCCCCGTGAATCGCATCTGGTTAATCTGAAACAAGGCTTCGCTTGGCACTACAAGTGAATTGAGGGAGTGATTTATGTGTTCTATTTTCGGTGTGCTCGATATTAAAACCGATCCTGTTGAATTGCGTAAAAAAGCGCTGGAATTATCACGTTTAATGCGTCACCGCGGACCTGACTGGTCCGGCGTTTATGCCAGCGACAAAGCGATCCTGGCTCATGAACGTCTGTCTATCGTCGATGTGAATACCGGCGCTCAACCGCTGTACAACGCCGCGCGCACCCACGTTTTGGCTGTTAACGGTGAAATCTATAACCATCAGGCATTGCGTCAGCAATACGGTGACCGTTACGCGTTCCAGACGGGCTCCGACTGTGAAGTTATTCTGGCGCTGTATCAGGAAAAAGGACCTGAATTCCTGGACGATCTGCGTGGTATGTTCGCTTTCGCCCTGTATGACAGCGAAAAAGACGCTTACCTGATTGGCCGTGACCACCTGGGCATCATCCCGCTGTACATGGGCTATGACGAACACGGCAACTTCTATGTCGCCTCGGAAATGAAAGCGCTGGTTCCGGTATGCCGCACGATTAAGGAATTCCCGGCAGGCAGCTATCTGTGGAGTAAGGACGGAGAAATCCGTGAATACTATCGCCGTGACTGGTTCGATTACGAAAACGTAAAAGATAACGAAACCGACGCCGTCGCGCTGCGCGATGCGCTGGAAGAATCCGTGAAAAGCCATCTGATGTCTGATGTTCCTTACGGTGTGTTGCTGTCTGGCGGTTTGGACTCTTCCGTTATCTCCGCCATTACGAAAAAATACGCCGCGCGCCGTGTAGAAGACGATGAGCGTAGCGAAGCCTGGTGGCCGCAGTTGCACTCTTTCGCGGTAGGTCTGGAAGGTTCCCCGGACTTGAAGGCCGCTCAGGAAGTTGCCGAACATCTGGGCACGGTTCACCACGAAATCCACTTCACCGTACAAGAAGGTCTGGATGCCATTCGTGACGTGATCTATCACATCGAAACTTATGATGTGACCACAATCCGCGCCTCAACGCCGATGTACCTGATGTCCCGCAAGATCAAAGCTATGGGCATTAAAATGGTATTGTCGGGTGAAGGTGCGGATGAAGTGTTCGGCGGTTACCTGTATTTCCACAAGGCACCGAACGCCAAAGAGTTCCACGAAGAAACCGTGCGTAAATTGCTGGCGCTGCACCAGTACGACTGCGCCCGCGCCAACAAGGCAATGTCCGCCTGGGGTGTGGAAGCGCGCGTACCGTTCCTGGATAAAAAATTCCTGGACGTGGCCATGCGTATCAACCCGCGTGACAAAATGTGCGGCAGCAACGGTAAAATGGAAAAACATATTGTACGCGAGTGCTTTGAGTCATACCTGCCGTCCAGCGTGGCATGGCGTCAAAAAGAGCAGTTCTCCGACGGCGTGGGTTACAGCTGGATTGACACACTGAAGGAAGTTGCCGCGCAGCAGGTTACCGATCAGCAACTGGAAACCGCACACTTCCGTTTCCCGTACAACACGCCGAACTCTAAAGAAGGCTATCTGTACCGCGAGATCTTTGAAGAGCTGTTCCCGGTTCCAAGCGCCGCGGAATGTGTCCCTGGCGGCCCGTCAGTAGCGTGCTCTTCCGCCAAGGCGATTGAGTGGGATGAGTCCTTCAAAAAGATGGATGATCCGTCAGGCCGCGCCGTTGGCGTACACCAGTCCGCCTACCAATAATCTGGTTTATTCGCTCTGTGAAACGGGTCATCAATGACCCGTTTTTTCTATTTAATTTATCGGAAAAGCCAGCTTTTTGGCGCTTTTCTCACCATACTGTTCACAACCCAGACAAACGGTACAAGGTATGCGCTTTTCGGGAAAAAATTTGTTGACGCAATTAGGCCAACTACGCATAATGCGCCCCGCAACGCCGATGAAGGTGACGCGGAAAAGATGGCTACGTAGCTCAGCTGGTTAGAGCACAGCACTCATAATGCTGGGGTCACAGGTTCGATTCCCGTCGTAGCCACCATCTTTTGCGGGAGTGGCGAAATTGGTAGACGCACCAGATTTAGGTTCTGGCGCCGCAAGGTGTGCGAGTTCAAGTCTCGCCTCCCGCACCATAACCTTCACGGCTTGAAATAGCTTTTTGAAGCTTGATAATGGTTTTATCTATTGGGGTATCGCCAAGCGGTAAGGCACTGGTTTTTGATACCAGCATTCCCAGGTTCGAATCCTGGTACCCCAGCCATATTTAAGCGGCGATACTGGAAAGCATTCGTTGTACAAGTATTGTTGCCCAGTTGGGGTATCGCCAAGCGGTAAGGCACTGGTTTTTGATACCAGCATTCCCTGGTTCGAATCCAGGTACCCCAGCCATCTAATTGATGTTAAAGATTTTTATTGAAGTATAGTAAGAATAGCAGTAACATTTGGCTACGTAGCTCAGCTGGTTAGAGCACAGCACTCATAATGCTGGGGTCACAGGTTCGATTCCCGTCGTAGCCACCACATTTTTGGGGTATCGCCAAGCGGTAAGGCACCGGATTCTGATTCCGGCATTCCCAGGTTCGAATCCTGGTACCCCAGCCAAATAGAGAAGCCCGCTTAGCGGGCTTTTTTATGTCTGAAGATCCCATCATCATACGATTACGCCGCCATATCGGCGGCGTAGAGCCATGTTTTAAATAAACCTGTTTTAAACCAGCGATGTGTTAAACGCCAATGGCGTACTTCAGGGCTTGTTGTTTTAGTTTTCCTGCACGCTGGGCCACCATCAGCGCCAGATTACGAGCCAGACTGAGCGGCGGTAGCGAGTTGCTGAACGCGTTGTAAAACAGATCCATGCCACTTTGCATCAGCAGGTTGTCTGGCTTGCGACGATGCTGGTAACGACGCAACACCCGTTCGGAATACCACGCTTCGCCGGCATCACGGGCGCTGATCAACACATCCAGCAATGTCTCCACATCCCGATAGCCCAGATTCACCCCCTGTCCCGCCAGAGGATTGATGGTGTGCGCCGCATCGCCCAACAGCGCCAATCCCGGCTTAACATAGGTTTGCGCATGCCGGCGAACCAGCGGAAATGAACCCGTAGCCAGTGATTTGACCGCTCCCAGACGCTCAGGAAAAATCGCCGCAATCTCTTTATCCAACTGCGCCAACGGCATTGCCTGGAGTTGTCGAATGCGCTTCGGACTGTCATACCATACCAGCGATCCCCAGTGGTCAAACAGCGGCAGAAACGCACGTGGCCCGGCAGGCGTAAACTGCTGCCAGGTTACATCCTGTTGCGGATATGGCATTTCGACACTGATTAACATGCAGGATTGACGGTATTGCCAACCGCTGATGCCAATGCCAGCCCACTGACGTACCTGCGAATTTGCACCATCGGCCCCGATCACCAGTGACGTGGTCAGCGTCTGCCCGTCGCCGAGTTGCAGGCTCCAGCCCTGTTCGGTTTGTTGCAAACGCTCAGGCGTTGCAGGGCAATAGCGCTGGCAGTGAGCCTCTTCCCCCAAACATTCCCAAAGCGCCAGCTGCAAGACCCGGTTTTCCACCATGAATCCCAACTCCGGTAAATGGATGTCCGCCGCATCAAACACCACGCGTGCATTTTCCCACTCCCAGGTTTCAAGGCGTCGATATGGCGCACTACGCATCCGCTCGACTCGTTGCCAGGCCCCGAGCGATTTCAGCAACGCAACAGAGGCATAGCCTACCGCTGAAACGCGGAGATCGGGGGGGCTTTCAATATCGAAAGAGACTGGCGCCTGCTGCTCGACAACCGCAACCTGAAAACCATTCCGGGCCAGCCCCAATGCAGCGGCGGCACCGACCATTCCGCCCCCGACAACGATCGCATCATAATGCATACTGGTTTTATCCCTCTCTGGCTATCGTCGTTAACATCGGTGAAAATAGATAACCACAGTGTACTGGATTTCGGCTTAACTTTTCAGAAAAGCGGTTATTTTATAAAAGTGAATACGTTATAAAATCGACCGTTTTCAGGCACTGGTCACAACGTCAGCGAACGATTACAATACCCGGCCCGAATCAAGGGAATCTTTCTTACCCGCACTGAGTAATGGCAAGTCGATGACAAAAAAACTGCATATTAAAACCTGGGGCTGTCAGATGAACGAGTACGATTCATCCAAGATGGCTGATTTACTGGGAAGTACGCACGGTTATGAATTAACCGAGGTCGCGGAAGAGGCCGATGTTCTGTTGCTCAACACCTGTTCAATCCGTGAAAAAGCGCAGGAAAAGGTCTTCCATCAACTTGGCCGCTGGAAGGCGCTGAAAGATATCAATCCCAATCTGATTATTGGCGTTGGTGGTTGCGTGGCTTCACAGGAAGGCGCGCATATCCGCGAACGTGCGCACTATGTTGATGTGATTTTCGGTCCGCAGACGTTACACCGACTGCCGGAAATGATTAATCATGTTCAGGGAACCCGTAGCCCGGTCGTGGATATCAGCTTCCCTGAAATCGAGAAATTTGACCGTCTGCCGGAGCCGAAAGCTGAAGGCCCGACGGCATTCGTTTCCATCATGGAAGGCTGCAATAAATACTGTACGTTCTGTGTCGTCCCTTATACGCGCGGCGAAGAAGTCAGCCGCCCCTGTGATGACGTCCTGTTTGAAATTGCACAGCTGGCGGAACAGGGTGTGCGTGAAGTTAACCTGCTTGGGCAAAACGTGAATGCCTACCGTGGCGCAACCTACAACGGTGATATCTGTTCCTTTGCCGAACTGCTGCGGCTGGTTGCGACCATTGACGGTATCGATCGCATTCGTTTCACCACCAGTCATCCGATAGAGTTTACCGACGACATTATCAGCGTGTATGAAGACACGCCCGAGCTGGTGAGTTTCCTTCATTTACCAGTACAAAGCGGTTCCGACCGCGTACTGACGATGATGAAACGCCGCCATACCGCGCTCGAATACAAATCGATTATCCGTAAACTACATAATGCCCGCCCCGGCATTCAGATCAGCTCCGATTTTATCGTCGGTTTCCCCGGCGAGACGCAGGCTGATTTCGAGCAGACCATGAAGCTGATTGCGGATGTTAACTTCGATATGAGCTACAGCTTTATCTACTCTGCCCGCCCGGGAACGCCTGCGGCGGACATGGTAGATGACGTACCGGAAGAAGAGAAAAAACAGCGTCTGTATATTTTGCAGGAGCGCATCAGCCAGCAGGCGATGCAATATAGCCGCCGTATGCAAGGCACCGTCCAGCGTATTCTGGTTGAAGGCACGTCTCGCAAAAGCGTGATGGAGCTGTCCGGACGCACCGAAAACAACCGCGTCGTCAACTTCGAAGGAACGCCGGATATGATTGGTAAATTTGTCGATGTGGAAATCGTAGACGTTTACCCGAACTCACTGCGCGGTATCGTGGTGCGCACGGAGGATCAGATGGATTTACGCGTTCACGAATCACCTTCGCAGGTTATCGCCCGTACCCGTAAAGAAAACGAAATTGGTGTCGGCATCTACCAGCCTTAATTTCATCGTCTTCCTGTCATCAACATCATGGGTGGCGCTGCCACCCATTTTTATGGCGGGCAATTATCACAATTACATTTGGTTTTGCGAAACCGCGTCCCAATATCATGATTGTGACTTGCACCGTTGGGCATTCGCGATAAATAATCCCCGATATGACGTATCATAAATGGTGCGATCTGATGATATCCCCCCTGAGCCAGCCGACTAAAGGCCGGGTCAACAACCCCAAGAGGAATAATTTGAACGTAACGACAAAAGAGATGGCCCTTGAACCCGCAGATAACCAACGCTTGCTCAGCCTTTGCGGCCCGTTTGACGACAACATCAAGCAGCTTGAGCGTCGTTTGGGTATCGAAATTAACCGTCGGGACAATAAATTCAAACTGGTAGGCAAAGATCTGTGTATTCAGGCCGCCGCCGACATTCTTCAGCGTCTGTATGTCGATACCGCGCCTGTTCGCGGCACCATCGGTGATATCGAACCAGAGCAAATTCATCTGGCTATCAAAGAATCACGCGTGCTGGAACAATCAGATGAAAGCATCCCCGATTACGGCAAAGCCATCAATATTCGGACTAAACGCGGCGTTATCAAGCCACGCACGCCGAATCAGGCTCAATACATTGCCAATGTGCTCGATCATGATATTACCTTCGGCATCGGCCCGGCTGGGACCGGGAAAACCTATCTGGCCGTCGCCGCCGCTGTTGATGCGCTGGAACGCCAGGAAATCCGCCGTATTTTGCTGACGCGTCCCGCGGTTGAAGCCGGTGAAAAGCTGGGTTTTCTGCCCGGCGATCTGAGCCAGAAAGTTGACCCTTATCTGCGTCCGTTATACGACGCTTTGTTTGAAATGCTGGGTTTCGAGCGCGTCGAGAAATTGATTGAGCGCAACGTCATCGAAGTCGCACCGCTGGCCTATATGCGCGGTCGTACCCTGAATGACGCCTTTATCATTCTTGATGAAGGCCAGAATACCAGCATCGAACAGATGAAAATGTTTCTGACCCGTATCGGTTTTAATTCAAAAGCGGTGATCACCGGCGACGTTACGCAGATCGATTTACCACGCAACCAGAAATCCGGTTTGCGTCATGCCATCGAAGTCCTGTCGGATGTCGAAGAGATCAGCTTCAACTTCTTCCACAGCGAAGATGTCGTGCGGCACCCGGTTGTCGCCCGCATTGTCAATGCTTATGAAGCCTGGGAAACCGCAGAGCAGAAACGCAAAGATGAACTGGCGGAACAGCGTAAACGTGAAGCGCAGGCCGCGTCTGCGCAGGAGCATAAATGAGTCAGGTCATTCTCGATTTGCAAATCGCCAGCGAACAGACGCAGGGCTTACCTGATGAGCGGGATTTTCAACGCTGGCTGGAAGGCGTGTTGCCCCAGTTTCAGGAAGTGTCAGAGGTGACTATCCGCATCGTCGATGAAGCCGAGAGCCATAATCTGAATTACACCTACCGGGGTAAAGACAAACCGACCAACGTACTTTCATTTCCCTTTGAGGCGCCGCCGGAGATCGAATTGCCTCTGCTGGGGGATTTGATCATCTGCCGTCAGGTTGTCGAACAGGAAGCCGCCGAACAGCAGAAGACGCTGGAAGAGCACTGGGCACATATGGTTGTCCATGGTAGCCTGCATCTGCTAGGGTATGACCATATCGAAGACGGCGAAGCTGAAGAAATGGAAGCGCTGGAAACGGAGATTATGCAGAATATGGGTTATGCTGATCCCTATCTTGCAGAAAAAGACGGTCTAACCGAATAATTAGAAATTCTGTTGTTTTATAATTTTATACGTCAGAAGGCCTTGCGCGGTGCTCAGGCCTTCTGATTATTATCCATTAATATGAGTGATTTTAATTAAAACGCCATGAGCGACGACCATTCTCAAAACAGCGATAGCCCCAGTCCCAAAAAGGGTTTCTTTTCCCTTATTCTCAATCAGCTTTTTCACGGCGAGCCTAAAGATCGTAACGATCTGCTGACGCTGATCCGTGATTCCGAACAAAACGAGCTGATCGATCCAGAAACCCGCGATATGCTTGAAGGCGTGATGGATATCGCTGAACAGCGAGTTCGTGACATCATGATCCCCCGCTCTCAAATGATTACGCTGAAGCGCGATCAGACTCTGGAAGAGTGTCTTGATGTTATTATCGAATCAGCCCACTCTCGTTTTCCGGTAATCAGTGAAGATAAAGACCATATTGAAGGCATTCTGATGGCCAAGGATTTACTGCCGTTTATGCGCAGCGATTCCGAACCTTTCAGTATGGATAAAGTGCTGCGCTCCGCCGTTGTCGTGCCAGAGAGCAAACGTGTTGACCGGATGCTGAATGAGTTTCGCTCTTTGCGTTATCACATGGCTATCGTTATTGACGAATTTGGCGGCGTTTCCGGGCTCGTCACCATTGAAGATATTCTGGAACTCATCGTCGGTGAAATTGAGGATGAATATGACGACGAAGAGGATCGCGATATTCGCCAACTCAACCGCCACACCTATACGGTGCGGGCACTGACCGATATTGAAGACTTCAACGAGGTCTTTGGCACTCAGTTCAGCGACGAGGAAGTCGATACCATTGGCGGCCTTATCATGCAGTCCTTCGGACACTTGCCCGCTCGCGGTGAAACTATCGACATCGAAGGTTACCTGTTTAAAGTTGCGATGGCCGATAGCCGACGTATTATTCAGGTTCACGTCAGAATTCCTGACGATGCCCCTCAACCGCAATTGGAAGACTAAATAAGCAATGGCTTACGCTTCTTTACTGCAACGTCAGCAGGTTCGTATCCCGCTGGCGTTTTTGTCTGGCGCCGTTGGTACGCTGGCGTTTTCTCCCTTTGATTTCTGGCCTGCTGCGCTGGTTTCATTAATCGGGCTGCAAGCCCTGACGCTGAACCGCACGGTTCGCCAGTCTGCCTGGATTGGATTTGCCTGGGGATTTGGCCTGTTTGGCAGCGGCATCAACTGGGTATATGTCAGTATCTCTCAGTTTGGTGGTATGCCGGGGCCGATCAATATTGCCCTTGTCGTGCTGCTATCGGCCTATCTGGCGCTCTATCCACTGCTGTTTTCCGCGATCATTGCCCGCCTGTGGCCGAAAACCAACTGGTGGCGACTGGCTCTTGCCGCGCCGGTATTATGGCAGTTAACCGAGTTTCTGCGCGGCTGGGTGCTCAGCGGGTTTCCATGGCTACAGTTTGGCTATAGCCAGATTAATGGCCCGCTGAAGGGAATTGCGCCTATTCTTGGCGTTGATGCCATTACCTTTATGCTGATGAGCATCAGCGGCTTCGCCGTTCTGGCGCTATGCCAGCGAAAAATCACCCCCGCCGTTATCGCGCTAGCCCTGTTGGCCTTGCCGTGGCCATTGCGTAATATCCAATGGTTTAACCTGCTGCCTGAACGCACGGTCAATGTCGCGCTGGTGCAAGGAGATATTCCCCAGTCTCTCAAATGGAACCCGGATCAGCTGCTGAATACGCTGCATATTTATCTGAATAACAGCCTGCCCTATATGGATAAAGCACCGATTATCATCTGGCCGGAATCAGCGATCCCCGATGTTGAAAGCCGTCAGGGCGCTTATCTGGCTCAGGTCGATAGTCTGTTGCGCAGCCACAATAGTAGTCTTATCACGGGGATTGTGGACATGCGCCGTAACGGCAGCGAGCTTGATTATTACAACAGTATTATCGTACTAGGCGATAAACTGCCCTATCACTACCCTACCAGCAATCGCTATAACAAGAATCATCTGGTGCCATTTGGTGAATTCGTTCCGCTGGAAACGTTATTACGCCCGCTGGCCCCGCTGTTCGATTTACCGATGTCCTCATTCAGCCGCGGCAACTACATCCAGCCGCAGTTGAACGTTAATGGTTTTAAACTTAACGCGGCCATTTGTTATGAAATTATTCTGGGTCAGCAACTACGCGATAATTTCCGCGAAGATACTGACATGCTGTTAACCATCTCAAACGACGCCTGGTTCGGCCACTCCATCGGGCCATGGCAGCACTTCCAGATGGCGCGGATGCGCGCGCTGGAGTTGGGACGTCCTCTGGTTCGCAGCACCAATAATGGTGTTACGGCGGTCATTGCGCCTGACGGCGAAATCAGCGCCAGTCTGCCGCAATTTACGCGCGCCGTATTAGATACTCAGATCGTCCCATCACGTGGGTTAACGCCTTATGCCCGCTTCGGCGGCTGGCCGCTGTGGATCATCACCCTGCTTGCTGGTTTTGCGGCTGTTGTTTTCAGCCTGCGCCGCCGCTGATTGCATTCGTTTGTCCCTATGAAGGCATGCAACTGCATGCCTTCTCCCTCTGATACCTCATCCTATCGCTACGCTTATTGCAGCATCATCCGAAAAACCCTGAATTCAGATGTAGCGATGATGTAGCAATATTGAACAGAAAACCGACAGCGTGTATTGAGTCAATAACATATCTGGCACGGTATTTGCCTGTTACTATCTTGTAAAGGGTTGTTTCAACGTTTTTTAGCAGGCTCGCCTCTGAAAAAGCACAAATCTGGGGCAATAACTGCACCAAAATAGTGCCACTCGAGTTTAATGCCGTTATTTGGTGCGGCGAGTCTCGCAAAAAACAAACATTTCCATTTCAATCTATTTACAATCAGCTATTTTTTAACAGTATACGTAGTTACTTCGCTCTTTAGCGGTGCATGGCTTCTGTGCCGTAGAAGTATCAAAACGTTATCCGTGTTAGCGACACAACTTTAGATCGACAATTACAGCGCCATAGCTTTAGATCTATAACGACAGCAAAGGAGTTAGAACATGCAAATGCGTAAACTGGCACTATCACTGCTTCTGCTTGGCACCACAGTCAGCCTTGCTCAAGCTGAGGAGCTGACCGGTACTCTGAAAAAAGTAAAAGATAATGGCGTTATCGTCATCGGCCACCGTGAATCATCGGTTCCTTTTTCTTACTATGATAATCAGCAGAAAGTTGTCGGTTACTCTCAGGACTACTCAGACAAAATTGTAGAAGCCGTTAAGAAAAAACTGGATGCGCCGGACCTGCAGGTGAAACTGCTGCCGATTACTTCCCAGAACCGTATTCCACTGTTGCAAAATGGCACATTTGATCTGGAATGTGGTTCAACCACCAACAACCTCGAGCGTCAAAAACAAGCGGCATTCTCGAACACCATTTTTGTGGTCGGTACTCGTCTGTTAACGAAGAAAAATTCCGGTATCAAAGACTTCCCGGATCTGGCGGGTAAAACCGTGGTGGTAACCTCGGGTACAACATCTGAAATTCTGCTGAACAAGCTGAATGAAGAAAAACAGATGAAGATGCGTATCATCAGTGCTAAAGACCACGGCGACTCTTTCCGTACTCTTGAAAGCAGTCGTGCTGTCGCCTTCATGATGGATGATGCACTGCTGGCAGGTGAACGTGCGAAAGCGAAAGATGCCGATCAATGGGATATCGTCGGCACAGCACAATCTGAAGAAGCCTACGGCTGTATGTTGCGTAAAGACGATCCGCAGTTCAAGAAACTGGTTGATGACACCATTGCCGAAGTCCAGACCTCCGGCGAAGCAGAAAAATGGTTTGATCGCTGGTTCAAACAGCCCATTCCCCCTAGAAATCTCAATCTGAACTTCTCACTTTCTGACGAAATGAAAGCGCTGTTCAGCGCGCCGAATGACAAGGCTTTAAACTAAATTAATAATGACAATAAGGGCAGTTCTCTCTGCCCTATGATTGCTGATTCGTGGCAGGACAGACGGATATGCGATGGTCGTTCCCCATCGCATGTTTAATACTCAACAGATTTCGAGTTGCAGCAGGGCGGCAACCGCGGGACAAATTCGTCGGGAGCGAATTTGACCAGCCAATGGCTGGCCTTCGGTGAGAAACAGGATGTTTCTCATTAATCCCCGGAAACTTAAATAATTAAGTGACTGGAGGCGTAAGAAAAGCCAACACAGCTGCAACCTGAAAGATGATGGGGATATGCCGCTCATCAATCTTCAGGGTAGCCTCGCTACCCTTTTTTTACCGGAGTTTGTTATGTCAATAGATTGGAACTGGGGTATCTTCCTGCAAGCCGCCCCATTCGGAAATACCACCTACCTTGGGTGGATTTTATCCGGCCTGCAAGTCACGGTCACACTGTCTATTTGTGCCTGGATCATCGCATTTCTACTGGGTTCTCTTCTGGGTATCTTACGTACCGTCCCCAATCGTTTTATTGCGGGAATTGGTGCCTGCTATGTCGAGTTATTCCGTAACGTACCGCTGATCGTACAGTTCTTTACCTGGTATCTGGTGGTGCCTGAACTTCTGCCTGAAAAGATAGGCATGTGGTTTAAAGCTGAACTGGATCCCAACATCCAGTTTTTCCTGTCATCCATGGTTTGTCTGGGCCTGTTTACCGCAGCCCGCGTATGCGAACAAATCCGTGCGGGCATCCAGTCTTTGCCACGCGGTCAGAAGGCTGCCGGACTGGCGATGGGCCTGACGTTGTCACAAACCTATCGCTATGTCCTGCTGCCTAACGCTTACCGTATTGTCATTCCACCGCTCACATCCGAAATGCTGAATCTGGTGAAAAACTCGGCTATCGCCTCCACTATCGGGCTGGTCGATATGGCTGCACAGGCAGGGAAACTGCTGGATTATTCTGCCCATGCCTATGAATCGTTCACAGCCATAACGCTGGCCTACATCGGCATTAATGCCGTCATCATGCTAATCATGCAGGTGGTTGAACAGAAAACCCGTTTGCCGGGCAATATGGGGAGCAAATAAATAATGCATGAATTTGACTGGAGCTCAATCGGGCCGAGCCTGCCTTACCTGCTACAGGGCATGGTGATCACACTTAAAATAACCATCACCGCGGTGGTGTTCGGGATTATCTGGGGCACTATTCTGGCGGTCATGCGTCTGTCGCCGATAAAACCGGTCAGCTGGTTCGCCAAACTATACGTGAACCTGTTCCGCTCCGTGCCATTGGTTATGGTATTGCTGTGGTTTTATTTGGTTGTGCCTAGCTTATTACAAAATGTGCTTGGCCTTTCACCGAAAACCGATATTCGCCTGATCTCGGCTATGGTAGCCTTTTCATTATTCGAAGCGGCATATTATTCTGAAATTATCCGCGCAGGCATACTCAGCGTGTCACGCGGTCAGTCATCCGCCGCACTGGCTCTTGGTATGACTCACTGGCAATCCATGAAACTGGTCATCCTGCCACAGGCATTCCGCGCCATGGTGCCATTGCTGCTGACGCAGGGTATTGTATTGTTTCAGGATACGTCGCTGGTTTATGTACTCAGCCTCGCTGATTTCTTCCGTACCGCTTCCACGATTGGCGAGCGTGACGGTACACAAGTTGAAATGATCCTGTTTGCCGGTTTCATTTATTTTATTTTCAGCATTTCTGCATCAATGCTGGTCAGTTACCTGAAAAAAAGGACGGTTTGATGATTTTCCTGAAAAATATTTCTAAATGGTATGGTCAATTTCAGGTGCTAACCGACTGCTCCACAGAAGTTAAAAAGGGTGAGGTAGTGGTCGTCTGCGGGCCTTCCGGTTCCGGTAAGTCAACCTTGATCAAAACCGTTAATGGTCTGGAACCTATTCAGAAAGGTGAAATTGAAGTCAACGGTATCGTTGTTAACAACAAAAAAACCAATCTGGCCCAGCTGCGTTCCAAAGTGGGAATGGTGTTCCAGCATTTTGAGCTGTTCCCGCACCTCTCCATTATCGATAATTTGACGCTGGCACAGGTAAAAGTGCTGAAGCGCAATCGCGAAGAGTCAAAGGCCAAGGCCCAAAAACTGCTGGAGCGTGTCGGTCTCTCGGCACATGCCAATAAGTATCCGGGACAACTTTCCGGTGGGCAGCAGCAGCGTGTCGCCATTGCGCGTGCGCTGTGTATGGACCCGGTTGCCATGCTGTTTGACGAACCGACCTCCGCGCTCGATCCGGAAATGATCAATGAAGTGCTGGATGTTATGGTTGAACTGGCTCAGGAAGGGATGACCATGATGGTCGTGACGCACGAAATGGGCTTTGCTCGTAAGGTAGCGCATCGGGTCATCTTCATGGATGAAGGCAAAATTATTGAAGATACCCCCAAAGACGACTTCTTCAATAATCCGAAGTCTGAACGCGCAAAAGACTTTCTGGCAAAAATCCTGCATTGATATAGAGAACAGAAAGCGTGCCTTACGGCGCGCTTTCTTCAGATTGCTGACGAACCCCACATTTTCCGTGGGGTTCTTG
>NZ_KZ819030.1 GCF_003115845.1 Brenneria roseae subsp. roseae
TATGGGTTATCCCTGAACAGCGTGAAGCCATTGAAGGGATCAAACATTCAGGCCGTGGTGCCAAAATGCGCAGGAAGCATTATGTTCCTCTGTGTAATCAGGCACTGGCAATTTTGGCAGAACTAAAAGACCTCACCTATGATGTTAACGGTGATGACGGCTTTATCCTGACTGGCTGTTATGATGCGATGAAACCTATGAGTGAAAACACCATCAACAAAGCGCTACGCAAAATGGGCTACGATACAAAAACCGATTTGTGTGGTCATGGCTTCCGAACGCTGGCATGCAGCGCGTTGATTGAATCGGGTATCTGGCCAGAAGACGTGGTTGAACTCCAAATGAGCCACATAGAAAAAAACAACGTTCGCGCTGCCTATACCCATAAAGCCAAACACCTTGAACAGCGCCGCCTGATGCTGCAATGGTGGGCTGATTTTCTTGATGCTAACCGGGATGGAGTGGTCAGGCCGTTTGAGTTTGGGCAGAAGGGATAACTTGAACAACGGTCACGGATGGCCTATAAAAATCTGTTAATGTTATTACCATGTATTGCTCACGATATAACTCTTTACAACTCACAACACACTTGCTGCGGAGTTATCCACTCATTAAGGTTTTACACATAAATGGAAAATCCAAAATTATTCATTTCTTATAGTTGGTCCAACCCAACCCATGAACAATGGGTTATTGATTTAGCTAACGAGTTAACAGAATCTGGTGTCCATGTAATTCTTGACAAATGGGATCTAAAAGAAGGCTATGACTCAGTCGCCTTCATGGAAAAGATGGTTACAGATCCCCAGATAACAAAAGTTGCTATCATATGCGACGAGATTTACGCATCAAAAGCAGATGGACGAGCTGGTGGTGTCGGCACAGAAACTCAAATCATCTCACGTGAAGTTTATGAAAATCAGGAGCAAGGAAAATTTGTAGCGGTCATTTCAGAAAAAGACCTACAAGGAAAAGCATTTCTATCCACTTATTACAAATCACATATATATTGATTTAAGTGAACCAGATAACTATACCGATAATTTTGATAAGTTATTGCGCTGGATATATGACAAACCCTTATATACGCGGCCATCGATAGGAAATCGACCTTCATTTTTAGATGAATCAGATAGTATATCTCTGGGAACAACAGCTATATACAAAAGAGCCATATCAGCCATCAAAGAAAACAAACCTTTTGCTTCGGGTGCTTTAGACGAGTATTTATCTACATTTGTTAGTAACTTTGAGAAATTTAGAATTACGGAAAAAGAAGGTGAGTTTGATGATCAAATTGTCGATAATATAGATAAATTTACGCCATACAGAAACGAAGCAATTACATTATTTATTGCTCTTGCTCAATATGCACCAACAGAAGAAAATATTCTCAAATTGCATCGATTCTTTGAAGCTCTGATCCCATACATGAGCAGGCCAGAAAATACAAACAGTTGGAGTGAGTGGGATTTTGATAATTTTAAGTTTGTCATTCATGAACTTTTTTTGGTAATGCATCCAATTAGTTGATTGTGATATATAATGCTCGTTTTTAAGGTTTTCTCATGGCCAGCGTTACTGTTCATTGTCCCCGTTGTCAGTCTGCTCAGGTTTATCGCCATGGTCAGAACCCTAAAGGTCGTGACAGATTCCGCTGCCGTGACTGCCACCGCGTGTTTCTACTCACTTATACCTACGAAGCCCGCAAGCCCGGCGTTAAAGGGTAATCCCCCCGAAAAACCGGTGTGTTCATAAGTAGAATTTTCTCGTAACCTGAACCGGGGAGATCTCTATGAAAAAATCACGTTTCACTGACAGCCAGATCATGTCCATCCTGAAGCAAGCCGAGGCAGGAACGCCGGTGGCCGAATTGTGCCGCGAGCATGGCATGAGCAACGCCAGTTTCTATAAGTGGCGTTCACGCTTTGGCGGGATGGATGCTTCCATGATGACCCGCCTCAAAGAACTGGAAGAGGAAAACCGTCGCCTCAAAAAAATGTATGCTGAAGAGCGTCTCAAGGCCGAAATTATTCAGGAAGCCATGGCAAAAAAGTGGTGAAGCCATCGCGTCGAAAGCAGATGGCGCAAGAAGCCGTCAGGAGCCGAAACGTCAGCGTGCGCTTTGCCTGCCGGCTGTTTGTTGTCAGCGAAAGTTGCTATCGCTACCAGCCGCAACGAAATGAAGGAAATGACGTCATCGCCGACTGGCTGCTCCGTATCACTGACAGTCAGCGTAACTGGGGATTTGGCCTGTGTTTTCTGTATCTGCGTAACGTAAAAGGTTTCCGGTTTAACCATAAAAGGGTGTACCGGATTTATTGCGGGTTGTCGCTTAACATGCGGATCAAGCCGAAAAAACGACTGAAACGGGATAAACCTGAGCCACTGGCGGTGCCTGAAAGTGGCAACGAATGCTGGTCGATGGATTTCATGCATGATCAGCTATCGGATGGACGTTCTGTTCGTTTACTGAATGTTATCGATGACTTTAATCGGGAAGCGCTGGCGATTGAGGTGGATTTTTCCCTGCCAGCGAGTCGGGTGGTCAGAACACTGGAGCAACTCATTGAATGGAAGGGAAAACCAGCAGCTATCCGGTGCGATAACGGACTACCGTCTGAGTCAACTGTTTTTACGCAAAGGGCTCCTGCCATCTGATAAGAAGGTGATGGTTTATTTTATATCCGATATTGCTCATTTCCTTTTGGCTTATAAACATGCTTACCATGATATACAAGGGTCCGGATGGCCCGACAGGACTTAACACAGCATTTTGGGAAGCCATGGACGTGAGCATTATCTAATGGCCCGTTGAATCACGTCCCATGGCTTATTTCGTAATACCCTTTATAATCAATATCCTGTTTTACAATTGCATGTGCCACTCTGGCGACTTTTGTTGCCACAACCGTCATGGCTTTTCTTTTCTGATCGGGTTTATCTCCATTTTCCCGGATATAGCGTTCATATTTGTACCGGAAGCTGTTTTCTCTCGTTCTTACGGCTACGGTGGCGGCAAGCCAGAAGGCATATCTTAACCGTGCGTTTCCACGTTTTGACAATCGGTAACCACTGTGTTTTTGCCCGCTCTGGCTGGCGGAAAGGTTAAAACCGCAGAAGTTGAGGTACTGTCGGTAATGCGCAAAACGTGTTAAATCACCACTTTCAGCAATTATCATCAGGGCAATGACAGCGCCAATGCCCGGGATCGTACGTAAATGCCGGTAGTCACTTCGTTCCTGTAAATAGTTTTCTGCCTGTTTCTCAAGTTTTAATCGTTGAGCCGAAAGTTCCACATACCGGTGAAGTTGTAATCTGAACGTGGTCACTGCCAGAGAATCATCTGGCAACGGTAATGCAATGGAATTTGCAGCAACGTCATAGAGATGTTCAAGAAACTGCTGTTTATACTGCTTCCGGCCAACAACATCCCATGACTGTTTTACAAACAAATGCCGGTCCATTAACGTGATACAGGACGGTGTGGGAAACTGAAGTAAGAACTGGCAGAACCACTCTGCCCGTGACATATGCAGAAATTGTTCAGCTTCGGGAAAATAAAGAGTCAGATAGTGATTCACCAGACTGTTCAGACAGCGGGTTCGTGCCAGCGTAACCTGATGGTAGGTGTTTGATATTTCCTGTATATCGATAACGCCATTCGCCAGAGGATCATAAAATGGCGAAGATAAACCCTGTTCCAGCAAATACATGATGACACTGGCATCTTTACGATCATTTTTATCCCAGGTCTTAAACAGCATCTCGCGGGCCCGCGCACATCTCACAGATGAAACAAGATGGCACTTTACTCCCTGCTGATGTAACCACCATGCGATGTTGCGATGATAATCAGAGGTAGGTTCAAAGGCAGCGATAATACTGTCATGGGGTGAAGCGGTGAGAGCAAGCAGTCGGTTGAACCCTTCCAGTGTGTTTTCAATACGCAGATAAGACGTTCGTCCATCCGGGTACCGAATTTTTGCATCATGATGTTTTTTAGAGATATCCAGGGCAATCAGTGTCCCCGACATGCTGACATTGCTAACAGGAGTGTTCATTGATTTTCTCCACTTGTGACAGACACTACAAGTTGTAGAAAATGGCTGACTTAAACGCTAACCAGATGCATTCAATAGGTATCACGGGCCAGAATATACAGGCAGGGTACTGATGTCATGGGCGGCCCGACAGAATATAACCCTGCGTTTTATTCAGCCCGGTAAACCTCAGCAGAACGCTTATATTGAGCGATATAATCGTACAGTACGCTATGACTGGCTGGGGCAGTACCTGTTTTCCTCGCTGGATGAATTGCAGGACTATGCCACACGCTGGCAATGGTTTTATAATCACGAGCGTCCGAATATGGCATTGAATGGCTACACGCCGATGCAGCATATTCAACGCATGACCTGATTCTACTTATCACCTCCGTTAAAAATGGGAGGATTACCCTGCAAAATATAAATATGTCGATGAAAATGGCAATAAAAAATTATGGACAGGTCAGGGATGTATACCTAAAGCGATTGCTGTGGCTATTGAGAACGGTAAATTGCTGGAAGATTTTGAGGTCTGATAAACATATCAGCCTGCAACCCTGTGTATCACAGGGTTGCAAACTAAATAAACACTCATTACTCAGAGTCTTTAAATAATGAAAGCCCTTGAGATTTTCGCCAATGTTTTACAAATTTAACAATCCCTTCCGGTGTCCCATCATTGTCATCATCAGGATAATAAATAACACCATTACCATCTGGATGCCCCACTAATTTTTCAAAATGACTAACCCATTTATGATGTTCTTCTTCGGAAGAAGAGTTCACTTCAACGATATCTCTAACAAATTGAAGAAAATCCTCTTCAGTGTAATCATTTAATTTGGGGTTAATTATTGTCATGAAACCTCCTTGGAATGGAGCATAATATGCCTTTTAGGTGTGGCAATTGACATATTTTCAATATCGTAGACACTACCACCATCAACTATGCGTATTTTATGATGAATTTCAAACACCGTCCTTCCTCCGGATTGCTCTTTAGGCACTGCGTAAGGTGAACGACCTTTTTTAATTAGTGCCTTATTAGCAGGCGAAAACTGCTCCATTAACTCTGGACATTCTGCAACAGCCAGCCAAAACGCTTCCCTGAAATCATCAAAACGTTCAAATTTCTGTCCTCTCAGTTTATCCGCTACCTGTGCAGGCACTGGCGCACCTAATCCAGCACTGGCGGCCTCCAGCCATTTACCTCCACCACTCAATACCTCACCTTTCCCTGTAACGACACCGGGTTTATCACGCGCCGATTGCAGATAAACATAAATGGGTTTTATCTCTGAACCATCAGGGAACACCAAGATCCAGTCATTAAAATCATGCTCATCCGGCACCGGAAACGGTGGTGTGGTGGTTTCCGCATTATCTTCAGGGATAGGATAGATCAGGATTGTTGGCTGATCGATGGGTTTTACCGGACTTCCGGTATGGGATAGGGGTTCCACCCCTTCCGGTTTTTCCGGTGTCCATGTGATTGTTGGACCATCCACTCCGGGTGATGGCGTGAAACTATAACCCTGAATATTGGGGTCCCACACCATATTGGCAACGCGTACACCTTCATAGGGTGTTCCCTCACCCGTATGAACACCATAGACCTGCATCTTGCCATGTATATCAGGACGCCAGAAAAAGCGGACGCGCGTCGTTGCTGTTTCACCTACCCAGCCTTTACGCCGCAACTCATCTTCCAGCCAATGTTCATCACGCCCCGGCACCTTATCACTTCCTTCCCCGGCGGAAGGGATGTAAAGTGCAGACGCCAAAGCGCCGATATAGGGAACCGCGCGTGAAGCGCTCAACACGCCATTTAGCGACCAGCTACCCCAGACTTGGGTCATGTTCCCGGCTACCGCACCTGCAGACAGAACCGCTGTACTAGCACTGGCAACCTCTGGTGCTGAATTTTCAACAGACGATTCAGTAATTTTTTTAGACGCGGGTATTGGGGCAGTCTCTTTTTCATCCGCCCCACTCCACAAATCGAACACCGTTTTATACCAAGGTTCCTGTTGTGGAACCTTGGGAGAGGGTGAGCCAGCGGCGACAGTTTCCGTTTTCTTCGCTGTCTGCGCATGTTGAACAACCTCATGAACCTCATCATGATGACCATAACCACAGCAGTCATCATCTACCGGCTGGGCAAACAGCACCATTTCCCCGAAGTTCTCAACAGGCTCTTCTTCTGTCCCCGCGTCCGTACAGCCATCTTCCCGTAAACATGACTTAGCATAAACAGGGGGTACCGCCAGCATCGGCGTTAACGCCAGCAAAGGGGAACGGTTCGACGCCGCCTGTTTAGCACATTCCTGAACCGGAGATTTATAAGGCGTGTCACCAATAATGACGTTGCCGCTGCCGGAGATAATAACACCACCGCAATTGATGCCATCACCAATACGGGCAGCGGGTTTACCATTAATGGAAACCGTCGATGAACCTTCGGCTATTTTTCGAGAATGCACACCGTGCGGGGCATTAGGACAGGGACAACCATGAAGCAGAACCGTATCACCCTGACGCGCGGCGGGCTGACCGTTGATGCTAACATCAGGGCTGCCTTCCACGATCGGGGTTTCAGGGAAGCAGTCATGACCACTTGCGATATCATTCAGACGGGCGGCACCCGGCATCGTCATTCTCCTTTGACTATGGATATATCCGTTTCGGCTGAACTTATTTTGTGCAGTCTTTACGTCTGCCGCAATGCAAAAGTTCCATAACAGTTATATACAAAGCTTCTTCCTGAAATTTTTACCTATACTCATATATTATCATTTCTCTGCCATTACGCTCTTGCTCAATTCCTTGTTCTTTATTTTCTGTCACGCCACTTCATACTGCAATAAACATAGATGCTCCGGTATAGCTCTTTTCCGAGATTGCCTTTAAGGGTTTTGTATCTGTACTTCGGCGTCCAGACGAGATGATACTGACAGCGATAGAATACGTGTGAAGCGGATTCGTATCTGCTCATGCTATTTACTCCCTTGATTTTCTGGTAACAAACTGGGTCAGGATATGGGAGGAGGTCATCTCCTGTAACTACCCACATTCAATTAATAACAATGAAATGATGCCATATGAAAAGGTTTTGTTAAAATATAACTCTATATCATGGGAGCACAAAGTAGCAGGAACATCAGGCTATAGTATTTGGAATGACAGTGTTTTATGATTTTATTCATATATTAAAATATAGCCACCGATAATTATTCTATTGGTGGCTATATTTTACCTTAATTTATCCGTTAAATAATCACCAAACCAAAATGAGAAAAGTATGCCAATACCAACGAAAGGTAGCATAAGAACATCGGGTAAATGAGCTCCTATAAAAATAAAGATAATTGAGAAAATTAATTTAAAAAAAATAGCCAAGATATCAAATAAAACAGTTCTGATCGATTTTAGCATGACGTCACCAGTCGTAGAAAATATTAGCAAGAGCATTGATTAATTCATCCGCATTGGAATGATCGTTCATTTTTGTTACAACAATTAGAGGGTCAATTTTTTTTGCTATGATGAAATAGAACATTTCGGCATCTTGCGAATAAAGCATATTATATATAATTCTATCATCACGTTTTAATTTCCGTGCAGCTTGAGAGGCTTTCTCTACATTGCCGTATATTTGAAATATTGTTATCACGTTTTTTGATAATTTATTAATGGCTAGTTTTACTTCTGGATCGTTTGATATTCTTAATGCAATTAATCTTGAAATTCCCTCAATTAAAGCTATCTTTGTTCCCTGTTTTACCGCCTGTTCAGCTATGGTATTGGAAACTTTATATCCAAGCTCTCGGTATCTTTCTGATAGATTTTGTTGCGTTTTAGTTGGTGTCTTGGAAAATAAATAATCTATTATGGTTTTTACCATGTCATAAATAAGATTTGGATTCATAAATAAAGAAGAAAGGCAGACTATCATTCTTCTGTCCTCTGCAAAAATCATGGATCTAAATTCAGTCATTATTCTTGCGTACTTGGGATTAAAATGTGTGATTGAATATGGTGATATCCACACTGACATTCTCGCTGCGCCTATACCAATGTCTTCTGCCGTTTCCTGAATGATGCCGTTCGTTCTTTTTATAAAGGCATCATAATATCTGGCGAGCACTCTGTTAGATGATTCGATATATTCCATTTTTATTATTCTCCATGTGAAAATTTTTTCCCTGTTTGTTGGTTACTCTATTATTAGATAAAACCACAATACCGATCATAATATATTTACTATGCTTTTAAAAGTATATAAGTCATGCAGAGGTGGAATGACTTGATAATAATGACTTGTATCATCCTATGACCTAATTATTCTTTAATATGCTGTTTTTTTAGTTTTAGTGGTTTTTTCTACCGCTAGAGGTTGCGATAAAAAGATATGTTAGTCGCGAATTCAGATAATAAGTATAACGCTCGGTCAGGATTGTGAGGTGGGGTAGCGGCTGTTGAGTGAGTATAAAGACGTCTGCCACACGATAACCTTCAACAATGGCGGAGAGTTCAGCGAGCACAGGAAGATAGCGGAGGCACTAGAGTCAGAAACGTACTTTTCGCATCCTTACTCGTCACATGAGCGTGGGCTGAATGAGAACACAAATGGCCTGTTCCGGCAGTTTATCCCGAAAGGGACCGACTCTTACAGCGCTATCAGGGAGCACTGAACAGCAGACCACGCAAGTGTCTGGGGTTCGGCAACCCTGGTAGTTTTTACAGAGCTAAGAAAGGTGCTTTAGCGTTGCACTTCGGAGTTGAATCCGCCCTTTGCTTACTTGACTGAGTTCAGAAATTAATCTTCATAAACATTTACCATCCGTTCCTTATCACAATCATTTGCTGATTCTGACAAGAAGAAAAAATCGTAATCTTTAACATAAATGTTATTACCATTTTCGTGAGTAAGATTTATCCCGTGTTTTTTTTCTTCACCATATAGGTCATAAATGGTATATTTTCATTGGCATGAAATAGCGCGACGATTTTAATATCTTTCATTATGTGATATTCCTTTTTTTCTTAATTTAATTATAAAAGAAGTAAGCGTCAATATTTAAGAGGATTAAAAGAAATCGAGCAATTCTTATGATCGCCATATGGGGTTTCAATATTAGTAATTACAGAATACGATTTTTACTATTTATTGCACAGTTTTCCTTTCAATTTAAATTAAACCCTTTTTTTGAAAATCACCACCATCTATGAGCTAGCGCTCATCTGCTGACGCACGGCTACGCCCTAACGCTGACACCCAACTATTCTCTTAACTTGATTAGGTAATTTTCAATTTTTGGCAGTAAAAATAAAAAGAATGAGAAGCCTCCACCGCGTCCAAAACCCGGGTTTTTGGCGAGAATTACGCCTGCAAGGAGAAAAACCGTGAAATATGCTGGTTGGCAGAGGTTTGTCAAAAACAAAAGCCTCCGCATAAGCGGAGGCGTTCCCTTATCATGACAAGACGGGCTACGCGGTAACCGCCTTGTCCTCCATGGCCTGTCGCCAACCTCCCAACCAGTAGGACCGGGCATTTATTGATTGATAGGGACAAAGTTCCCTCGGTCTGCCGGAAATACCTGCTTGATAACCCCGTGAATGAGCCCGTTCCAGGCGATCGCGTTTCTGTCTCTTCATGCCTTATTTCCCTCATTATTTATCTGGTGGAAAGAAAACAATGATTACTTTATAAGCAACCACAGACTATCAATAACCATTCTGTAGCCAAAGATCAAGCCGCAAAATTCACGCCAATGTCATATTTGTGATCTACAAATGAGAGTTTTCCTCAGAAAAAGAAAAGCGAAAATTAACGCATTGAAAAATAAAAAAACCTCTGAAAGGGGTATCTGCGGTAGAATACCCTTTCAGAGGTTGAGGTTTGATGCGACCGGATTAACGATGCAATAATCCGGTCAGGCGATTGAGCAGCCTATTGTGTCATGGACTGCGTCGCGGATTGGGCGATGGATTGCGCAACCTGCTGCCAGCCCTGAGCGAGGGTTTTGACCAAAGCGTCATAGCCATCCTCCGTCTGCGGTAAAGTGACATTGAATGGACGCTTCATCACCTTACCTGACTGATTCAAGATCCATTCGCCGCGTATCACCACTTTACCATCGTAGCGGCCATGGAACGCCGTAACGGTAACGTTTAATACTGACTGATCGCTACCCTGTGACTGAGTCGTCACAA
Source organism: Brenneria roseae subsp. roseae (assembly GCF_003115845.1). GTDB lineage: Bacteria > Pseudomonadota > Gammaproteobacteria > Enterobacterales > Enterobacteriaceae > Brenneria > Brenneria roseae. The sequence goes on from NZ_KZ819030.1 coordinate 10,266, forward strand.
TCCAGCCTGGCATCCTGCTTTCCAGTTCAGTGACTAACGATTGCTGAAGTTGCTGATCCAGCGGACTCGCCCACAAGTTATCGCTGGCGATAACGTACTGCACATCGCTGGTCTGATAAACCAGCCCTGAATTGCCCAGATAATCGGCGACGCTGATATGTTCAAGCCATAGTTGCCGGACATGGGTTGTTGTCACGCTCGATGTCCCCGCATCTGACACCGCCGGTAACTGATAGTAAGATTTTTGCGTACTGCTACTGCAAGCGCTCAGTAACAGCACCACGGCCAGAGTCCATATTTTCGTCATCATTTTGCCCTCTTCGGCTGAGGATCTTTGCCAGCCGGCGCTTCAAAGATCAATGCATTGCTTTTTTCATTCAAGGTTCTCAGCACTGGCTGCAATTCACGCAAGACCTGATCCAGACGCTGCATATCCGCCACCATTTTACTGTAAGCCGGAGATCCAGGCTGGAAGCCTTTCATGCTGCGATTCAGCTCACGTAAGGTTTGCTGCATATCCTGCGGCAGATCCTGCATCGCTTTGCTGGACGTAATCTGATTAAGCGCCGCCAGCGTTTTCTGCATTTCACGCAGGGTGGCCTGACTTTCCGCCAGCGTCTGCGTCGCTTCGGTCACCATCGGATCAAGCGGCAGGGCATTAATCTTGTCGAGTACCGACATCAGCTTATGCTGAATTTGCGACAGTCCGCCATCAATCGTCGGCAATACGGGATAACCATCCACGTTTACCAGCTTTTTATTCACTTTTTCCGCGGGATAAAAATCAAGATCGATATACAGCGCCCCGGTCAGCAAGTTGGCGGATTTGAGCGCCGCTCGCAACCCCATAGGCTGCGCCATTCTCAAATGCTGCTCAAAATCGAAATTATTGCCAATTCGCTTCTCAAACCGATCTGGCTCAATACGAATCAATACTGGAATACGGTAATCATCATCGAGATCCTGCTTCATGTTGCGTGGGAAGAATGGAGCTTCCGCCACCGTCCCCAAGCGAATGCCCCGGAATTCCACCGGCGCCCCCGCCTGCAACCCACGGATCGATTCCTTAAAGAACATGAGATATTCTTTATATTCGGTATACAGCGAATCCTGGATGCTGCGCTGGCTATCAAACAGCCGATACTCTGCCTGTTGCTCCGCCGGGTTACCCAACTCCCAACCGGAAGGAACATCAAAACTCACCCCGCCGCTGAACAGCGTCGCCAGCGATCCCATTTCCACCCGCATCCCTTGCGCAGACATATCAAACGCAACGCCGCTGTCTTTCCAGAAACGAACATTAGTGGTGACAAGGCCGTCATAAGGCGCTGAAATGAACAGTTGATAACGCATTTTACGCGCTTTCGGATCAAACTCACTGGTTTCAACCGAACCCACACGATATCCCCGAAACAGCACCGGATCGCCAACGTTCAACTGGCCGGATTGTTCACTATCCAGAATGACGCGCATCCCTTTGGCATCCGGTGACGCCAAAGGCGGTGTATCCAGCAGCGAAAATTCTCTCTTTTCATCCTTGTGAGAACCGGGCTGAAGCTCAATATACGCGCCGGATAATAGTGTCCCAAGACCGGAAACGCCTTCACGACCAATCTGCGGTTTCACCACCCAGAAAGCCGAATCCTGTTTTAGCAGTTTATCCATGCCGTCATGCAGACGAGCTTTGATTTCAACCTGATGCAGATCATCGCTCAACACGACGCTTTCCACCATGCCGACATCAACGCTGCGACTCTTGATCATGGTTTTACCCGCTTCAATCCCCTCGGCATTGCTGGTAACGAGCGTGATTTGCGGTCCTTGATGACTGAAATGATAAAATAATATCCAGGCGCCAATCAGTACCGTTACAATCGGTACAATCCAGACCGGTGACCAGCGTTTGATCGTTTCTATATCCGCAACGGCATGTTTATCTTTCGTCAACGGAATACTCCTTATTTTTAAGAACCTCATCACGACTATCCCACAATAAACGGGGATCGAAAGTCATCGCCGCAAACATGGTCAAGATCACCACTGCGGCAAACAGCACTGCCGCCACCGCAGGATAAATACTCATTAACCGGCCGATTCTCACCAACGCCGATAGTACGGCGATGACAAACACATCGATCATTGACCACCGTCCGACAAATTCGACTATTTCATAAACCACATGCATCCGCTCGCTGTCGCGCTTACCGTTGCCATTGGCAACCCAGCACAGCCAGCCCAGAGCCAGCATTTTCAAAGACGGCACCATAATACTGGCAACAAAAATCACCATCGCCACCGGATACGAACCGGCGCTCCATAGCAGCACCACACCAGACATGATGGTGGATCCCATTCGATCCCCTAATGCTTCAGTCACCATAATCGGCATGAGGTTCGAGGGGATATACAACAGAATCGACGTAATCAACAATGCCATTGTCCATTGCAAACTGTTTTTCCGTCGCGCATGTCCATGGCTGTGACAGCGCGGGCAAACCAGCCGGTCCGCAGGCAAAATAGCCGTACAACATGAGCACGAACGAAATCCCTGCGACAAGCCGCTGATCCCAGGTTTCGGCACCGCCGCTAACGCGGGGGGCGCCACGATATCATTCCACAGCCAACGGCGGTCAAGCCGCTGAAACGTCAGCAACTGCAATATGCAGAACAACACAAAAGGCAGAAAACTGGTCCCGATACCAATGTCGCCATAAGCCATGAGTTTTACAAAGCTCACCAGCACGCCCGCCAGAAAAATTTCCGCCATCCCCCAGCTTTTCAGATGAAATAGCGTTTTCCCCATCATTTTCTTCAGCGCTAACGGCAACGAGACATGCAGACAGAGCAAAATCACGGTCACCATACCGAACGCGGGAACAAGCTGGACAAATAGCATAAACAGGCTGGCAACGCTGACGTAATTGTCCGTCACCATGACCTTGGGGATTTCAAACAGGGTGATTTCACTGGTAATGCCGGCAACGCGCATATACACAAATGGAAACAGATTTGACAACACCAGCATGAATAACGCACTCAGCGCATACCCGACGGTACGTTTGCGAGGCTCGACTTGATAACTGGTTAATCCGGTTTTGCACTGAGGACAAACCGCTTTCTGTCCGTGCGACAACGTCGGCAGTTTAACCAACAGATCGCACTGCGGGCATAACATGTAATCATCATGATGGTGCTCATGAAGACCGTCTTCGTGAACATGATCTTCATAAACCTTATCGGCGTCGCTATGAGAACACACGAATAACCTCCTTCTGAGACGCGCCTGACGTTGCAGAGAGAACAACGTCAGGCCATCTGCGACGATATCCGTCGTCATCTTTTAAGTTGCAGCCGTCACCCGAAATGACTCAGCCCTTCAGCGCGTAATTCGCGTTAACGCCAGCCCGCATCGTAAATAAGTTCGGATATATATTAGCCATTCCTTTGCGCTTCGAGCGCTTCCCAACGTTCAAAACAGGTTTCCAGCGTTTTTTCCGCTTCCGCCAGCGCATTCAGTACCTGTTGCGTTTCCTCGTGCGGGCGGCTAAAAAATTCGGCATCGTTCATTTTTGATTGCAAGCTATTGATTTCCTGCTCAAATTGTTCGATTTTCAGCGGTAACTGATCCAATTCGCGCTGCTGGTTATAACTTAGTTTACCCGCATTCCGTTTAGCGGGCTGTGCGGTGCTGGCCGCAGACGCCGCAGGTATTGATGCCGCCGGGGCCGATACGGTGCGCAGCGGTGTCGACTCGGCACGTTGTTGCTGGGCATCGTAATAACCGCCGACATAGCGGGATATCACACCGTCGCCTTCAAAGATCCAACATTCCGTTACCGAGTTATCGACAAACTGACGATCGTGGCTGACCAGCAGCACCGTGCCCTGATAGCCATCGATCAACTCTTCCAACAGTTCCAGCGTCTCCACATCCAGATCGTTGGTAGGTTCATCAAGAATCAACAGGTTGCTGGGTTTCAGGAATAGCCGCGCCAGTAATAAACGGTTGCGCTCGCCACCGGACAAGGCTTTCACCGGCGTCATGGCGCGTTTCGGGTGGAACAGAAAGTCTTGCAGATAGCCAAGCACATGGCGCGGGCGACCATTTACCATCACTTCCTGCTTACCTTCCGCCAGATTATCCATCACGGTACGTTCAGGATCCAACTCGGCGCGGTGCTGATCAAAATAAGCCACTTCCAGCCTGGTGCCGCAATGTACCCGCCCGCTGGTGGGCGTCAGCTCACCCAGCATCAGTTTCAGCAGCGTGGTTTTACCGCAGCCGTTCGGCCCGATCAGCGCGATTTTATCGCCGCGCTGTACCTGTGCGGAAAAATTGCGGGCCAGAACTTTATCACCGATCTGATAGTTAACCTCTTCCAGTTCAAACACGATCTTGCCGGAGCGGGCGGCTTCTTCCACCTGCATTTTCGCCGCTCCCATGACTTCACGCCGCTGTGAACGCTCATTACGCATGGCCTTCAGCGCCCGGACACGGCCTTCATTACGGGTGCGGCGCGCCTTGATCCCCTGACGGATCCAGACTTCTTCCTGCGCCAGTTTGCGATCGAACTCAGCATTTTGCAGTTCTTCCACCCGCAGGGCTTCTTCTTTGCCTTCCAGATACTTATCGTAATTTCCCGGCCACGAAACCAGCTTGCCGCGGTCAAGATCAACAATGCGGGTTGCCATATTGCGAATAAACGAACGGTCATGCGAGATAAATACGATGCTGCCCTGAAACGTTTTAAGAAACGTTTCCAGCCAGTCGATGGTCTCAATATCCAGGTGGTTGGTCGGTTCATCCAACAGCAATACTCTTGGCGCGCTGACTAAAGCCCGCCCCAGCGCAGCTTTACGTAACCAGCCGCCTGACAGCGAGGCCAGCGGCGCATCCGCGCTCAAGCCGAGTTGCTCCAACACTTCGTGGATACGGCTTTCCAACTGCCACAGCCCCTGGTGCTCAAGAATTTCCTGTAACTTAGCCAATTGATTCAGATGTTTTTCGCTGGGATCGGTTTCAACCAGACGCAGCGTCGCGTGATAGCTTTTCAGATGGTCCGCCTGCGCGGCCACCCCTTCGGCGACGAAGTCAAACACGCTGCCAGCAACGTCACGTGGCGGATCCTGCTGTAAGCGCGCCACAATCAGATCCTGCTCATAGGTAATGCGCCCATCATCCAGCGGGATTTCTTTTGCCAGTATCTTCAGTAAGGTCGATTTGCCCGCGCCATTACGGCCAACCAGGCAAACACGTTCGTTATCTTCAATATGAAGCTCTGTGTTATCTAACAGTGGGGCATCGCTGAAGGACAGCCATGCGCCCGATACACTGATTAATGACATCTGTTACTTTTCCTCGCCGGCATGCGTCAACAGCCAGCAGTTATGAATCTGACGGTTTCGGGCGAAATCCTGTGATTGCGTAAGGGCGGTAATCTCTTTCACCGCCATTCCTAGCGCCGCCAATCCCGGCATATCCATCTGGAAGCCACGTTTATTGTTGGAAAACATGATCGTGCCACCGCGACGCAACAGCCGCTTGAGATCTTTCATTAATGCCAGGTGATCGCGCTGAACATCAAAGGTATCTTCCATGCGTTTCGAATTCGAGAACGTCGGCGGATCGATAAAAATAACGTCAAACTGTTCATTGGCTTCACGCAGCCACGACAGACAATCAGCATGAATCAAGCGATGCTGGCGTCCGGTCAGGCCGTTGACCCGCAGATTTTTTTCCGCCCACTCCAGATAAGTGCGCGACATATCCACCGTGGTGGTGGTTCGAGCCCCGCCCAGGCCGGCATGAACGCTGGCCGTACCGGTATAGGCAAACAGGTTGAGGAAATCTTTCCCATTGCTCATTTCGCCCAGCATTTTGCGGGCAATACGGTGATCGAGGAACAGCCCGGTATCCAGATAATCGGTCAGGTTAACCCACAGTTTGGCGTTATACTCTTCTATCAGCAAAAATTCGCCCTTTTGCGCCAGTTTCTCATACTGATTTTTTCCTTTCTGGCGTTCCCGGGTTTTCAGAATCAGTCGATTGGATGGCAGTTCCAACACGCTCAGCGTCGCATTAATCACATCAAACAGGCGCTGACGCGCTTTCTGTGCATCAATGGTTTTCGGCGGCGCATATTCCTGCACGACCACCCAACTACCGTAGCGATCGACCGCCACGTTGTACTCCGGCAGGTCAGCATCGTACAGACGATAACACTCAATCCCCTGCTGCTTCGCCCATTTCTCCAGCTTGCGCAGGTTTTTACGCAGGCGGTTGGCAAAATCCTCGGCAATTTGACCGCGGGTTTCGCTCTGGCACTCGGCAAGCTGATAATTTTTCTGCACACAGTCCAGCGGACCATTTTTAGCCTTGAACTGGCGCTCTGCACGCAATTGCAGACAGCTAAGCAGTTCCGGCGAGGCGCTGAATAACGACAGTTGCCAGCCGCCAAAATCGCTTTTCATCTTGCGTCCCAGCAGGTTGTGCAGCGCGATCAATGCCGGTTCGCTTTCCAGACGCTCACCGTATGGCGGGTTGCTGACTACCGTTCCTTTCGGCCCTTCTGGTAACGGATTCTGGATCTGAGCGGCATCTTTCACCGCAAAAGTGATTAATTCCGCAACGCCAGCACGACGGGCGTTGGCTTTGGCAATCTCAATCACCCGGCGATCGTTATCGGAGCCAAAAAAGCGAGAGGGGGTTTCACGCAGCCCCAAACGCGCCCGATTCTGCGCTTGCGCCGTCACATCACGCCACAGTTCGGCATCGTGCTGCAACCAGGCATTAAAGCCCCAATGGGTACGATGCAGGCCGGGCGCTCGATCGGCCGCGATCATCGCCGCCTCAATCAGGAGCGTACCGGAACCACACATCGGATCGACCATCGGCGTGCCTTGTTGCCAACCTGAACGCAGCACAATCGCCGCCGCCAGGTTTTCTTTCAGCGGGGCCAGGCCGGCCTGATCGCGATAACCACGCTGATGTAATCCTTCGCCACTCAGATCCAACGCGACACTGGCGGTGTCACGCTGTAAAAAGACATTGATGCGAATATCCGGCTGCTGTTTCGCCACATCCGGACGCTGTCCCGTTTTACGGCTGAAGCTGTCCACTATGGCATCTTTGACTTTCAACGCGCCATACTGGCTATTACGGATATCGTCGTTAGTGCCGGTGAAATGCACGGCAAACGTTTTATCGACGGTGAAAATCGTTGACCAGTCGATAGCCTGCACGCCGAGGTACAAATCCAAATCGCTATGCACCTTGAACTCGTTCAGCGGCAGCAAGATGCGTGATGCCAGGCGGCTCCACAGCAGACTTTGATACAACAGGCGATTATCTCCCTGAAAATGTACCCCGCCTTGCACCACAGCACAGGCCTGAGCGCCCAGCGCTTCAAGTTCACTCTTTAATAGTTCTTCCAGACCACGGGCCGTGCTGGCAAACAAAGCGTTCATATCGTCACAATCACCAAAAGGAAATGGCACCAAAAAAGAAAATTGACGCGCATTATAGCTAATCCGGGACGCTTGTCATAAAGTTGCCGTTTTACTTCTGCAAGGAACCGTTCAGTGATCGGCGTAACGCGGCTTTATATCCATCCGGTGAAATCCATGCGTGGTTTGCAATTGTCTCATGCTATGGCCTCCGCCAGCGGGTTGGCGCATGACAGAACTTTCATGATTACCGAGACCGATGGCACCTTTATTACTGCCCGCCAATATCCGCAAATGGTATTGTTCACTCCCGCACTGCTACCGGACGGGCTGTTCATCTCCGCACCGGATGGGCAAACCGCCAGCGTTCGCTTTACTGACTTCATTCCCACACCACAACCAACCGAAGTATGGGGTAATCACTTCACGTCGCAGATCGCCCCGGATGCGATTAACACCTGGCTGAGTGGCTATTTTCAACGCCAGGTACAGCTGAGATGGGTCGGCGACGATCCATCGCGCCGGGTTAAGCAACACCCTGAAGTTCCCCTCTCTTTTGCCGATGGCTACCCGTATCTCCTGATCAACGAAGCGTCTTTTCAGGCACTGCGTCAGCGCTGCCCGGCCGGTATCAGGCTCGAGCAGTTTCGTCCCAATCTGGTGGTGACCGGCGCGCCGGCGTTTGCCGAAGATAGCTGGCAGACCGTGCGGATTGGCGATGTCATTTTTGATGTTGCCAAACCCTGTAGCCGTTGCGTGCTGACCACAGTCAGCATCGAGCGTGGCAGAAAGCATCCGTCCTCTGAGCCGCTGGCGACGTTACAATCCTTCCGCACCGCCGAAAACGGCGATGTCGACTTTGGTCAGAATCTGATTGCCAGGAACAGCGGAATTATTCGCGTTGGCGATACGTTGGAAGTCCTGACGACCAAACTGCCGCGTCTTTACGGTGCCGGCGACATTGCCGAGGGCATGACGGTCAAACCGCAAAGCGAACAAGCGATAACCATCCAATATCAGGGGAAAAACCTGCGGGGAAATAACCAGCAAATCCTGCTGGAACAACTGGAACAACAGGGAATTCGCGTGCCTTACTCGTGTCGTGCCGGAATATGCGGGTGCTGTAAGCTGACGCTGGTCAGCGGAGAGGTTTCAGCACTCAAGAAAAGTGCCATAGGGAAAAACGGCGCGATTCTCGCCTGTAGCTGTATTCCTCAGAGCGATATCAGCCTGCAATAATGGCGGTTATGCCAGAGGCGTTAAACGACTTTGGCATAATGGAACGCGGAGGACGTTTGTTCAGCCGTATGCTGCGCGGCGGCGGGCAATAATCTGTCATGCATGATTTTGATTGCATCACCCAATATCATCGTCTTCGCATTCAACGTTAATTGTTCCTGCGCCAGCAGACACAGGCTGGCTTTATCACCGGCCTCCGCCACCAGAAAACACGCCGCTTCCTGACTCTCGGTAACCTGCACCTGCACCAGATCTCCGGTCTGCGGCAAATAATCATTTGCGACATGCTGCTGAACAAAATGCCAGCTTTTCGGCATTAACGGCTTGAGAAAACGGCTGGCCACCAGCGCATTTAATATTAACTCGCTTTGCAGCGAGCGATTTAATGCCATTTTCTGACATTTTTCGTTATAGGTAAAAAATAAAGCGGCATCTTCAACACAGAACGCGCATTCAATAAACGCATCCGGCGTCAACATTTTAGATGGAAAGCGCGAACGGAATAACATGCCATTTGCCAGATCCAACATCAGCCGATCGTGTTCGGTATCAAAGTACCAGCGCCAGTTATCGTCGGGTTTTAACTTCATCTTATTTATCCCTCGCCTTTTGTTCTTCCGTTCTTTCGTTAAAAAAGAACCAGAATCAGAAATGACTGATTGCAACATGCTGCAATAAAAAACCAGGTCGATGCTGATAGTTTATTAACGCAAACGGATAAAATATAGACTAGCCGGGGGAATAAATAAACCCCCGGAGATAAATGAAAGGCAGAAATAATTAAATATGTGTAACGATATCTTTTATCAGACCCGGTCCGCGGAAAATAAAGCCGGAATAAATCTGAATCAATGTCGCTCCGGCATCCAATTTCTCGCGCGCCGCCATCAGGGAATCAATACCGCCGACACCGATAATAGGTAAACGACCGGATAATTCCTGCGATAAGCGACGAATAATTTCCGTGCTGTGCAATTGTAAAGGCCGACCGCTTAATCCGCCGGTCTGCCCGCAATGATTTAATCCCTGAACCAGTTTTCTGTCGAGCGTGGTATTGGTAGCAATAACACCATCAATGTTATGGCGCACCAGACTATCTGCAATCTGGATCAATTCTTCTTCAGAAAGATCCGGCGCGATCTTTACTGCCACCGGAACATATTTCTGATACTTAGTCTGTAATTCGGATTGCTTATTTTTTATTGATTGCAAAAGATCGTCCAGCGCTTCCCCATATTGCAGACTACGCAGTCCCGGTGTATTTGGTGAAGAGATGTTGATCGCGATATAGCCCGCATGAGGATAAATTTTATCCATGCAGATCAAATAATCGTCCTTCCCCTGCTCTACCGGCGTATCTTTATTTTTTCCGATATTGATCCCTAATACGCCGCCAAAACGTGTCTTTTTCACATTCTCAACCAGATAATCCACACCCTTATTATTGAAACCCATCCGGTTAATTAACCCTTCCGCTTCAACAATTCTGAATAATCTCGGTTTATCATTACCGGGTTGAGGGCGAGGCGTAACGGTTCCAACCTCAATAAATCCGAATCCCATCGCCCCTAACGCATCAATACATTCTCCGTCTTTATCAAGACCGGCAGCCAAACCCAGCGGATTTTTAAATGACAGCCCCATACAGGTGACCGGTTTGGTAGGAACAGACTGACGGACGAGAAATTCAAACGGCGTGTTGGTGATACGGCGTAATTGTTGAAAGGTCAGCTCATGAGCTCGTTCTGGATCGAGCTGAAATAACGCTTTCCTGATAACGGGATAGAACATATCGTCTCCTGGGATCCCAATCGCAAATAAACAAAGTCGGAATACGGTTTCGCGCACGGGCGTGATGGTAATTCTATCGCAGCGGAAAGTAAAACGTTTGCGGAGCAGGGAAAAGGCAGTATGACGATAGCCACGCGCGACCTGGCGTAATGCGCGCGTGGCTTTTTCGGTCTGATAAAACAGCGTTAATCTCTCAGCGCTTTACCGATCTTCTCGAACAGATCGCCTGACAGATTCTCCAACGCTTTCAACTGCTCCAGCGACTCACGCATCAACGCCTGCCGCCCGGCATCGTAGCGTTTCAAGCGGATCAATGGCTCGATCAACCGCGCCGCGACCTGTGGATTGCGGGTATTCAAGTCGATCAGGACCTCCGTCAGGAAACGGTAGCCGCTGCCATCTCCGGCGTGGAAAGCCGCAGGATTGGAAGCCGCAAACGCGCCAACCAACGAACGCAGACGGTTAGGATTATTCAGGCTGAACGAACGATGCCGCAGCAGCTCTCGTACCCTGGCAAGCACGTCCGCAGCCGGACTGGTCGCCTGCAAGGTAAACCACTTGTCCATAACCAGACCATCCTGATGCCAGCGCTCATCAAACCGGGACAACAATTCCTCACGGCACGGCAACTGAGCATTCACCGCGGCGGACAATGCCGCCAGCGAATCGGTCATGTTGTCAGCCTGAGCAAACTGAGTCGTTACCAGCTTGTCGGCCTGCGCCTCATCGCCAAATGCCAGATAATGCAGACAGACATTGCGCAGAGCACGTTTGCCAATATCCTCATGCTCGATTCGATACTGAGAGGCATGATTAACGTGATAAACCGCCAGCCATTCATCAGCCATCTCTTTTGCCATCGCCCGCACAATACCATCGCGCACGGCGGCAATGGCGGCGGGATCGATAACGTCAAACAGTTCGGCGATCTCATTTTCACTGGGCAAGGTCAGGATCTGGGATGCCAGCATCGGATCCAGTTTATCATCCAGCAATACCCCCCGAAACGCATCAACCACGTGCATCGGTAAGGAAAGCGCCTGCTTCTGCTGATAGCGGGAAACGTTCAGACGAATATAATTAGCCAACAGACTTTGTGCCGCATCCCAGCGGGAAAACGCATTGCTGGCGTGGCGCATCAGGAAAGTCAGTTGCGCATCGCTCCAGGCATAATTCAGTTTTACCGGAGCGGAAAACTCACGTAATAAAGAAGGAACTGGCTGGCAGGGAACCCGATCGAAAATAAAGGTTTGCTCAGATTCCGTAACATTTAATACCGGGGACAGCAGTTGCCCATCTTTCTGTAACGGGATCGCCTGTCCTTGCTGATCGTACAGTTCAATATCCAATGGAATATGCAACGGCAGCTTGGGCTGCTTATCTGCGCCCGCCGGCGTCATCTGGCTGACGCTCAACAGGTATTGCTGTGTTTGCGGATCATAATCATCACGGATGGTCAGCACTGGCGTACCCGACTGGCTGTACCAGCGCCGGAACTGGGTGAGATCCACGCCGGAGGCATCTTCCATCGCCTGGACAAAATCATCGCAGGTGGCGGCGCTGCCATCATGACGTTCGAAATAGAGGCGCATCCCGGCCTGGAATTTCTCTTCACCTAATAAGGTATGCATCATACGGATCACTTCCGATCCCTTTTCATACACGGTCAGGGTATAGAAGTTGTTCATTTCTATTACCTGATCGGGACGAATCGGATGCGACATCGGGCCGGCGTCCTCCGCGAACTGGGCTCCACGCATAACACGCACATTATCAATACGGTTCACCGGACGTGAGCCTAGATCCGAACTGAATTCCTGATCGCGGAACACCGTCAGCCCTTCTTTCAGACTGAGCTGGAACCAATCGCGGCAGGTGACGCGGTTGCCCGTCCAGTTATGGAAATACTCGTGACCGATGACCGCTTCAATATTCAGATAATCTTTATCCGTGGCCGTTTCCGCTTTGGCCAGCACATACTTGGAGTTGAAAACGTTCAACCCTTTGTTTTCCATGGCTCCCATATTGAAGAAGTCCACGGCCACAATCATATAGATATCGAGGTCATACTCGAGGCCAAAACGGGTTTCATCCCACTTCATGGCATTCTGCAATGAAGTCATCGCCCAGCCAGCGCGATCGAGATTGCCGCGATCAACGTAGAGTTCCAACGCCACATCACGGCCGGAACGCGTGGTAAAACTATCCCGGAGCACATCAAAATCACCGGCGACCAGCGCAAACAGATAACACGGTTTAGGGAACGGATCCTGCCATTCAATCCAGTGACGACCGCCTTCCAGATCGCCCTGGGCGATACGGTTGCCGTTGGACAACAAATAGGGATAGCGGGACTTGTCGGCAGTAATGCGCGTGGTAAATTTGGCCAGCACGTCCGGACGGTCGAGATAATAGGTTATATGGCGGAAACCTTCAGCTTCACACTGGGTACACAGCGCCTCGCCGGACTGATAGAGCCCTTCCAGCGCACTGTTGGCCGCCGGATTAATATCGGTTTCGATACTGAGCGTAAATCTGGCAGGCAGCTTCGTCAGTACCAGACCGTCATCCTGTGGTTCATAATGCGGCCACGCCACGCCATCAACGCTCAGGCTCACCAGCGTCAGACCTTCGCCATCCAGCTTGAGCGGCGCTCCCACCTCTCCTTGCAGTACCACCTTACTTACTGCTTTTACACGCGTTTTCTCCGCATGCAGATCAAAATCCAGAGCAATATCCGTGATGGTATAATCCGGCGCGCGATAATCGTGGCGATATTTCACTTGCAGCTGTTGATTCATATAACGTTTCCATCTCCTCATAAGCTTCAGGAATGAAGTCTATTCCTGTTACGTCGATGTTACCAAGACAATATAATGATAAATTCCGTCATCTACTCAATAGATTTCGAGTGGCAAGAAAGCGGTTGGCGGTCGCGCCGAAGAGACAAAGCCTAGAAAGGGACCCAGAATAATTAAGTGTAGCCAACGTACCTGCGTTTGGAAGATGACAGGTATAGCACGTTTAAATCTCGCCTCTGGCGCCCCATTATGTTGTGATAAGGTAAAGAAATGGGAATCAAGGTATACTGACCGAACCTTGCCGATTGTCCTGAAAGTGGATATGCGTCTAACGAGGATGCTGTAACGCATTATGACTTTGCACACTTCCCCGATTCTAACTTCATTGCTGGATACCGATGCTTACAAGCTGCATATGCAGCAAGCCGTGTATCACCATTATTACCATGTCGATGTTGCGGCTGAATTCCGCTGTCGCGGTGATGAATTGTTGGGAATCTATGCTGAAGAGATAACCGAGCAGGTTGCTCTTATGCGCTTTTTGTCGCTGAGCGATGAAGAGTTTAACTACCTTTCTTCCCTGCCCTTCTTCAAGCAGGATTACCTGAACTGGCTGAGAACATTTCGTTTCAATCCACAGCAGGTAAGCATCAGGAATAACCACGGTAAGCTGGATATTCGTATTGCCGGGCCATGGCGGGAAGTCATCCTGTGGGAAGTGCCTCTGCTGGCGGTGATCAGCGAAGTGGTCCACCGGAACCGCTCTTCGCAGGTCGAAGCCGAGCAAGCGATTGCACAGCTTGATAAAACGCTGGCCCATTTCCGGCAGATCAGCGCCGATATGGACATCAGCCAGTTCAAGCTCATGGATTTTGGTACCCGCCGCCGCTTTTCACGCGACGTTCAATACCGGATCGTCAGCAAGCTGCAATCCGAGTTTCCGTATCTCATCGGCACCAGCAACTATGATTTGGCTCGCCGTTTAAAACTGACGCCCGTTGGTACTCAGGCTCACGAATGGTTCCAGGCTCATCAACAAATCAGTCCGGTACTTGCCAACAGCCAGCGTGCGGCGTTGCAGATGTGGTTAAACGAATACCCCAATCAACTGGGCATTGCGCTGACTGACTGCATTACCATGGATGCCTTCCTGCGCGATTTTGATACCCGCTTTGCCGAATCCTATCAAGGGTTACGCCATGACTCTGGTGACCCGGTCGATTGGGGAGAAAAAGCGATTACCCATTATCAGCGTTTACACATTGATCCGATGAGTAAAACGCTGGTGTTTTCCGATAATCTGAATCTTGATAAAGCGCTCAGGCTATATCGTCACTTCTGGCCGCGTATCAATCTGGTATTTGGTATCGGTACTCGTCTGACGTGCGATATTCCGGGAATAACGCCATTGAACATCGTCATCAAACTGGTGGAGTGCAATGGTAAACCGGTCGCAAAACTTTCCGATAGCCCGGGAAAAACGATTTGTCAGGATCAGGCCTTTGTGTGTGAATTGCGCAAAGCATTCGCTCTGCCCCGCATAAGAAAAGCCAGTTAATGCCTGTTGACCAGGCCGAGACTGCCTAACTTTTAGTCCGGATAAGCCGGAATGCGTAAAACTTATTGCATTCCGGCGATTTCTGCTTGTGTCCTGCTCGACGGCAAGTAACATAGCAATTCACCCGTTTCCGGGTCATCCACTGTTTCTAAACAATAGTTAATTGAAGAGAGAATTTTATGAGCGTAGTGCCTGTAGTCGACGTACTGCAAGGCCGTGTTGCCGTTGACAGCGAAGTCACCGTGCGCGGCTGGGTACGTACCCGGAGAGATTCTAAAGCCGGTATCTCCTTTGTTGCCGTTTATGACGGCTCCTGCTTTAATCCATTACAGGCTGTCGTTAATAATAATCTCTCCAATTACCAGAATGACGTCCTGCGCCTGACCACAGGTTGTTCCGTGGAAGTGACGGGCAAAGTCGTAGCATCCCCAGGCGAAGGCCAAAGTTTTGAGTTGCAGGCATCCCAGATCAACGTGGTTGGCTGGATTGACGATCCAGATACTTACCCCATGGCCGCAAAACGCCACAGCATCGAATACCTGCGTGAAGTGGCGCATTTGCGTCCGCGCACCAATCTGATCGGCGCCGTTGCCCGTGTTCGTCATACGCTGGCTCAGGCCATTCACCGTTTCTTTCATGAAAATGGTTACTTTTGGGTGTCAACACCGCTGATTACGGCTTCCGATACGGAAGGCGCAGGTGAAATGTTCCGCGTTTCCACCCTCGATCTGGAAAATTTGCCGCGTACTGAGCAAGGCAAGGTAGATTTCAGCGAAGACTTTTTTGGCAAAGAAGCGTTTCTTACCGTATCGGGCCAGTTGAACGGCGAAACCTATGCGTGCGCGCTCTCCAAAGTGTATACCTTTGGCCCAACGTTCCGCGCAGAAAACTCCAATACCAGCCGTCATCTGGCTGAATTCTGGATGATAGAGCCGGAAGTCGCTTTCGCTTCACTGGATGATATTGCCGGTCTGGCCGAAAACTTGTTGAAGTATGTTTTTAAAGCCGTTCTTGATGAGCGTGCGGATGATATGGCGTTCTTCGCTGAGCGCGTAGATAAAGAAGCGATCAGCCGTTTGAAAAGCTTTATCACCTCTGATTTTGCTCAGGTCGACTATACCGACGCCGTAGAAATATTGCTGAACTGCGGTCAACAGTTTGAAAACCCGGTTTACTGGGGCGTTGATCTCTCTTCCGAACACGAGCGTTATCTGGCGGAGAAACATTTCAAAGCCCCCGTTGTGGTTAAAAACTACCCGAAAGACATCAAGGCATTCTATATGCGTATGAACAGCGACGGTAAAACCGTTGCCGCCATGGATGTGCTGGCGCCGGGAATTGGTGAAATCATCGGCGGTTCTCAGCGTGAAGAGCGTCTTGAGCAGTTGGATAGCCGTATGGAAGCGATGGGACTGAATAAAGAAGATTACTGGTGGTATCGCGATCTGCGCCGTTACGGCACCATTCCACATTCTGGATTTGGATTGGGATTTGAACGCCTGATCGCTTATGTTACTGGCGTACAAAATGTGCGCGATGTTATTCCGTTTCCACGCACGCCGAGGAACGCCAGTTTCTAAATAAAAATTTAATATAAGTAAAACAAATATGTAGAAAAGGAGAGTCGGGTTTCCCGACTCTTTTTTTTTAATTTTAGGGCTGCCTCACAAAGTTCCCTAAAATTTACATTTTGTAATACAAATTTTCCATTGGTTACTCGATTGAGAACTTAGTAGCATTTTCGGGGTGGATTAACTGGCGAGTGAATGGAAAACTGCGTTCAGACACAGGAAGACACCAAACTTTCAGGAACGTTCCGTAAGGAATTTTTTATGGCAGTGGCAGGTGTCTGAATAACACCAATGAGGGTAATAATGATGAAACGCAATATTCTTGCAGTGGTAATCCCAGTTCTGTTAGCCGCAGGCGCAGCAAACGCTGCTGAAGTATATAACAAAGACGGTAACAAGCTGGACCTGTACGGTCGAGTAACTGCTCTGCATTACTTCGCAGATGACAATAGCCAGAACAGTGATGGCGATCAGACTTATGCTCGTCTCGGTTTCAAAGGCGAAACGCAAATTAACGATCTGCTGACTGGCTATGGTCGTTTTGAATATCAGTTTAACGGTAGCCAGCCTGAATCTACTAGCGGTACCGCTGACAAAACCCGTTTTGCCTTTGCTGGTTTGAAATATGGCGACTTCGGTTCTTTTGATTACGGTCGTAACTTGGGTATCGTGTACGACGGTCTCTCTTACACCGACGTTCTGCCGGAATTCGGTGGCGATTCTACATATACCGACAACTTAACTCAGCGTGTTACAGGTGTAGCCACCTATCGTAACAGCAACTTTTTCGGTCTGGTTGACGGTCTGAGCTTCGGCCTGCAATATCAGGGCAAAAATGAAGGTTCTCGTGCCATTAACAAACAGAATGGCGACGGTTGGGGTACTTCACTGGCTTATGAATCTGAAATCGGTATCGGTGCAACTGCATCTTACGGTTCTTATGACCGCACCAACCTTCAACAACAAGGCGGTGAAGGTTCAAGAGCTGAGGCTTGGGCTACCGGCCTGAAATATGACGCCAACAACGTATATCTGGCAGCTACTTATGGCCAATACCGTAACCTGACTTATGTTGGCGCAGCTAATACTGCATATGCAGACAAAACCAAAGTATTCGAAGCCGTTGCTCAATATACCTTTGATTTTGGTTTGACACCTTCTCTGGCTTATGTTTCCTCCAAAGCTAAAGATGACTCTAATGGTAACAATGCATACGTAACTAAATACGTCAGCGTTGCCGCAACTTACGCATTCAACAAAAATATATCTACCTATGTTGAATACGATATCAACCTGATCGATTCCGATAAAGACACCTACAGTGCTGGTACAGACGATACCGTTGCTGTTGGTCTGGTTTATCAGTTCTAAGTTGATTATGCCTCGTGTAACGGTTTAACCGTTTATCGTGCGGAAAAGACAGGGCTTCGTCCCTGTCTTTTTGTTTGTGTGTTCTGTGTTTAAATCTCCATAATCTCTTTTTAACCAGTCTTTTATTTTGTTTCCTCCTTCCCCTTTATTATTTCCCCGTCTTTTTTAATTCAGTGGTTGGCAAAGGCTTTTGGTGGCGGTAATCTGGGAATTCTTGCTTAATCTCTGTCATGGAACACCCTATCAATGTTTGAAAATATCTCTGCCGCACCCGCCGATCCTATTCTTGGGCTGACCGATCTTTTCCGCGCTGATGCTCGTCCGAGCAAAATCAATTTAGGGATTGGTGTTTATAAAGATGAAACGGGTAAAACACCGGTACTGACCAGCGTTAAAAAAGCAGAACAGTTTCTGTTAGAAAACGAGACGACAAAAAACTATTTGGGCATAGATGGTCTTCCTGCCTTTGCCCTGTGTACACAGGAATTGCTGTTTGGCAAACAAAACAGCATCATTATCGACAAACGCGCGCGGACGGCGCAAACGCCTGGCGGTACCGGTGGCCTGCGCGTCGCGGCTGATTTTATCGCTAACCAGACATCGGCGAAACGCATCTGGATCAGCAACCCTACCTGGCCAAATCATAAAAACATATTCTCTGCGGTCGGGTTGGAAGTCTGCGAATATAATTACTACGACGCCGCCAACCACTCACTGGACTTCGATGGCCTGTTAAACAGCCTTAACGCCGCTCAAGCTGGAGATGTGGTGCTTTTCCACGGTTGTTGCCATAACCCTACGGGTATCGACCCCACGGCGGCGCAGTGGAGCAAACTGGCCGAGCTTTCTGTACAAAAAGGGTGGCTGCCGCTATTTGATTTCGCTTATCAGGGTTTTGCCCGAGGGCTGGAAGAAGATGCGGAAGGATTGCGCATCTTCGCAGCAAAACACCATGAACTGATCGTTTGCAGCTCTTATTCCAAGAACTTCGGTCTGTATAACGAGCGCGTGGGCGCCTGTACGGTGGTTGCCGCCGATGCCGAGACCGTCGATAAAGCGTTCAGCCAGGTGAAAGCCGCCATTCGTGCAAACTACTCCAATCCGCCGTCACACGGTGCGACCGTGGTTGCAACCATTCTCGGCAACGATGCACTGCGCGCCATCTGGGAGCAGGAATTGACGGCAATGCGTGAACGTATCCAGCGTATGCGTCAGCTGTTTGTGAATACGCTACAGGAGAAAGGCGCCAAACAGGACTTCTCTTTTATTATTAACCAAAATGGCATGTTCTCGTTTAGCGGACTGAATAAAGATCAGGTCCTGCGCCTGCGTGATGAATTTGGTGTTTATGCCGTTAATTCTGGTCGTATCAACGTGGCGGGCATGACGCCTGAAAACATGGCCCCGCTGTGTGAGGCCATCGTCGCGGTACTGTAACGGATAACCCAATAACAATTAACGCAAAAGCCGGCAAATTTAGCCGGCTTTTTTATGCGTGCCTGATGTAAACCTACCAAATCGCAGGTTCATCACGAACAAAAGGATTGGTTCTTCGTTCCTGACCTAACGTCGAGATCGGTCCATGCCCGGGAATAAAGGTGACATCATCACCCAGCGGAAACAGTTTATTCTTGATCGAAGAGATCAGCGCCTGATGGTCGCCCTGCGGGAAGTCGGTACGCCCTACGCCGCCATTAAAAATTACGTCGCCAACCTGAGCCAGCCGTGAAACTTCATCAAAAAAGACAACATGACCGGGCGTATGGCCAGGGCAATGGAATACAGCCAGCACAACTTCGCCGACTTTGACCGTGTCCCCTTCCTGTAACCAGCGCGAAGGCGTTAACGGTTTACACTCATCCAGTCCAAACATGCGGCTCTGTGCGGGCAATCCTTCCAGCCAGAAAGTATCTTTAATATGGGGGCCAACGATCGGCACCTGATAATGTTCTGCAAGCTCGGCGGCCGCACCAACGTGATCTAAATGTCCATGGGTCAGTAAAATTTGCTTTACCGTGATACCCGCATTCGTCACCGCACGTTTGATTTTATCCGCATCACCGCCCGGATCGACAATGGCAGCTTCGTTCGTCGCTTCACACCATAGTAATGTACAGTTCTGGCTGAACGCCGTCACAGGGACTATTTGATATTTCATACCGCTCCATTTTAAAACAACCTGACAGACGCTGGCTGTCGCAAAACCCGGCGATGACAGCAATGCCAGCCGCGACCCTGTCTGTCAGGGTAAACGATTTCGAGATGATCCATCGTAACCCGAAATGCTACCAGGTGCGAACAGGGCCGGTATCGATATGAACAAAATTACTGCGAGGATAATAACCGACTCCGCCTGCCCGCATCTTTATCGCCGCTTTGCGCAGGTTGGCGAGTTGAACACCGTCGATATGAAAATCCATCGCCTGCCCTTTGGTATGATAACTTTGTTTGGCAACGCCTTTGCTGTGCGCACGGAGTTCATTATTGGTGTCGATTGCCCGATATCCAGAAATCAGCTGTATCGGCTTATTCGTTTCCAGCATCACCTGTAAGCGGTAAAGCTGATCAAAAAGGTGGGGATCAATCGTTTTAACTTTATTTGCTCGGTAGTCACGGAAAAAGTGGTTTAAACGGGACAATTCTTCTTTATTGTAACCTCTGCCATTAAAGAATTCCGTTTTGAGGCGTTCACCCGTATTGAGGTTATTAAGCGTTAAAATACGTGGTCGGGGTGTCGATAATGTGGCGAACGCTTGACCGGGAAGAAGCGCAATACCTAATGCTGCACCACCTAGCGCAAGCCATTTGCGACGATGATTGTCAATGTCTTCCATAGAACGAATTACCCTGGCTAAAAGAACGGTGTAAATGGAGGCACTCAAAACGCACCGCCATGAACC
Organism: Brenneria roseae subsp. roseae; assembly: GCF_003115845.1. Lineage (GTDB taxonomy): Bacteria > Pseudomonadota > Gammaproteobacteria > Enterobacterales > Enterobacteriaceae > Brenneria > Brenneria roseae. The sequence continues at coordinate 30,943 of NZ_KZ819030.1, forward strand.
TTAACTGCCTATGGAAAGTGAGTCAACCCGCTTTAGTCATGGGTTTGAAGGGGATCGCAATGATCCCCCCGAGAGCGGAATTCGCGTCGGTTTCGCTAAGTCGCGCAATTTTCAATAATTACAACAGCAATAAACCCGCTTTTGGTAATATGTGCGCGCCCGCTCTTGCCGTATCATCATAATTGTAAATATCTGTTCTGAACTGTGGTTTACCATCCTCTGCAACCCAGGCGGTTAAATAATACAGGCTTACCGGGATCCGATGTTTCATCGGCACATAAGTCGTATTGCCCTGATCCAGCGTTGATGAGATACGCGCATTATTCCAGCCTGCATCCTGCAATAGCATGGCGGCCAGTTCAGATGCCTTGTTGACGCGAACACAGCCCGAACTCAGTGCCCGGATATCTCGCTGGAACAGATTATGATTCGGCGTATCGTGCAGATAGATAGCTTCCGAGTTTGGCATATTGAACTTATAGCGTCCCAACGAGTTATTGACGCCCGGCGCCTGGCGCAGCCGATAAGGGAAACGATCTGGAGAAACCATGGGCCAGTCAATCATCGAGGGATCAATCGCTTCTGAATCCTGGCTCCAGCCAGACAGCACCGTATAGCCATGACGCTGTAAATAGCCTGGATCCCGAATAACCTTCGGAATAATATCCTGACGCGTCAGCGTGGTGGGAACATTCCACGGCGGATTGACCACCACATTATAAAGCGAGCTGCTCATCAACGGCGTTTTGCGCTTAGGCTGTCCCACAATCACCCGCGATGACAGCCGCTCCGCGCCGTCCTGATAGTAAATCAGCGAGTAATTGGGGATATTCACCATAATGCCAGTGTTAACATTATCCGGCAGCAAACGCAGTCGCTGAATATTCAGCGCCAGCAACGTTGCCCGCATCTGAGGTGAAACATTCAGCCAATCGCGCGTTCGCTTACCAATCACGCCGTCAGCCTCCAGCCCTTGCCAGTGCTGGAAACGTTTAACCGCTTCAACCAGTTCACCGCTATAACGGTTTTCAGGATTCGTCAAGGCACTGTCAACGGTGCCCGTTTCCGGTCCTTGTGTCGGCTGTGGCGTAATAGATAACGCCGCGGTCGCCTGTTGTTCACTGAACAACATAAGATTCTCTGTTGCCGTTAACATACCGGTCCGTTGCAGAATTTCACGCAGGACGGCCAGTTCCTGACTTTGTTGTTCCGGACGCAGCGTTTCGGACAGGTTCAATTTCGGCCAGGGGCGATTATCCATCAGCATGTTTTTCAATGCGTCATGCATCTTGGCGTATTGCGAATGTTGAGGCGCCAGCGAGGCAACATAGGCCGCACTGTTTTCTGATGCGATTGACTGCTGCCATTGGCTGACCACACTTGCTGATGGGGATTGCAAACGATAAGGCACGCTGCTGTATAACCAGCTATTGCCATTGCGCTCAACGTCGGAAACAAACTGCAAATAACCGAGCATGGCATCGGATAAGATAATGTCCCGAGCAAAACCGGTGATTTGAGGATCGGTCAGCCAGGAAACCCATGCGGTGAACTGAGGCTGTATCCCGGCAATCGCCAATTCGGCCAGCTGCTGTTGAAATTGCTGAACAGCGCGATTGTCGGTCCACATGGGTTGCATAGCGTGACTGGCATATAATAATGACAGATCGGACAGATATTTCGGCGTCACCGATTTAGGTAATGTCGCCAATAATAACGCTCTACTCTGTTCTATCGAAACTGCCCCGGGATCTTGCGAAACGCCAGACAAAGCCGTGGGTGATGCCGCCTGCGCCGAAAAAGAAGGAAACAGGCTACATACCCAGATACAACCGGCACTCCACAGTAGCCTCTGCATTTTTCGTTTATATAACAACATCCATATATCCCCTGTACACATTGACTACCATTCCTTCCACGACAAACGGTTTTGATCGTGGAAATAAAATAACCGAACTCAATTATTGCAAATAAAAAATTATGGTTTTAAGTGGCAATATTCACCCGTGGTTCAAAGCAGATAATATCGTCGTTCATGAATGGCATATTCTTCCGTCTTTATTGTCAGTATATAAAGAGAAAAATAATTTTGCTTCTCCCTTCACACTATTATCTTACTGGTCCGGCAAGTTATCCCTTTTTTCCGCGCCATCCCCCAACATCGCCGGGAGCGATTTTAAACCTCGCGAGCGGGCGGCGATCGGCGCAACAGGATCGCCGCCATAAATAAAGCCGCTTAAAAAAGCGGCTTTATCGTCCAATATCATTACAGATTTCGCTAAGAAGCCCGTTCCTTAATTTCCGGAGATTCACTCGCAAAACCACGTAAGCCCACCACGTGAACGTGCTCATGATTCTGATGCACCTTACGCACCAGCTTATACGTTGTCCCTTTTTCAGGGCTGATATTCTCCGGTGCAGCGATAATCAACTGCATTTCCAGACGATCGCAGAGTTCAAACAACGTCGCAATCGATTTGGCATCCAGACGGGCCGCTTCATCCAGGAACAGTAAACGGCATGGCGAGATATCTTTGCCGCGTAACCGCTTGGACTCTTCTTCCCAGCTCTGAACCACCATGACCAGAATCGACATCCCCGTACCGATCGCTTCCCCGGTCGATAATGCGCCGCTCTCCGCACGTAACCAACCATCGGCACCACGGTTGACCTCAACTTCCATTTCCAGATAATTCCGATAATCCAGCAGTTCTTCACCAATGGTTTGCGGTGTCCGCTGCCCCATGTCGATTTCCGGGTTCAGGCGTTGATACAGTTTGGCCAAGGCTTCCGAGAAGGTCAGCCGGTTGCTGTTAAACAGATCCTGATGCATCTCCTGCTGTTCAGACAAAACATTCAACAGCGTGGTATGCGTTTCTCGCACATTCACGTTCAGGCGTACACTCTTTACCTGACCAAACGCCACGGATTGCAACCCCTGGTTCAGCATGCGAATGCGGTTCTGTTCACGCTGGATCGTCTTGCGGATAATATTCGCCACGCTGCGTGAACTGATCGCCAGCATTTGCTCGCGCGCTGTCAGCTCTTCCGTCAGACGATTAAGCTCAATTTCCATCTGCTCAATGGCCTCAACCGGGTCATCGGTGCGGATGATATCCTGCCGGATGCGTTCGCGCAGGTGTTGATACACGGCGATATAGAACTGAATTTTCCGCTCCGGACGTTTAGGATCCTCAGAAAGACGCAGTACGTCACGCAAATGCTCGTTATCCGCAACCGCCAGACGCAGGGCGCCCAACGCTTTATCCGACATAGAACGCAGTTCGTCGCCGTCCATATAGGCCAATTCACGGCGATGTAAACGACGCTCCACGCCGTTATCTTTAACCAGGCGCATTACCGCGCACCAGCCGGCCTTCGCCGTGACCACCTGCTCACGCATCTGATGGTAATCACGTTCCAGCTTGCGCAGTTTCTTTTGCAGGCTATCCATCTCCGCTTCACAGAACGTAATCTGTTTTTCCAGCTGATTGCGCCGCGCGCGATTCTCGCTCAACGCGGTATGCAGTTCGTCACGGCGCTGACGAGCGCGTGACTCGGCGTCGGCATCCGCCCTGACGCCAATGTCCTGTAGCTCCTGGGTCAGTTCTTTCAACATGTCGCGCTTGGCGTCATAAGAACTTTTCAGTGAAGCCTGGAGCTGGCTGTATTGCGTAAGCTGTGACTGATGCTGGCGCAGTTGCTCCCGGGCTCTCGTCCGTTCCGCTTCGGCCTGTTCCAGACGCTGACGAAGTTTGTCGTTGAGATCGGCGTTCTCGCCCAGCATCCCGGCAGAATCGGTATAGCTAAAGTGCGCCCGGCGCTGTACGACTTCCGTCAGGGAGAATGCCTGTTGCTTGGCGTGGCGCTGTGCGTTTTGCGCCTGCGCATAGTCTTCTTTTAACTGCTCATGCTGCTGTGGGTCGTTTTGCAATACCGAAACCATCGGCTCCAGTTTGGCCAACGCGGCGCCATGCTGCTGAATAAATCGCACGGACTCTTCTGTTTCATCCAGCTCCGCACGAATTTCTTCAACCCGATCGTGCAGGCTGTCATCGCATAGCAGGCTAACGCGAGGAATCAGCCGGTTCAGCATGGCACTGAGCTCTTTTGCCTGTTCGTACTGCTGACGCTGCTGCTGATTTTCACCGTCAAAGTTGGCGATGGCACGCTCAAGCTCGCCACGACGGGAGTTTAAGCCACGGATATCCGTTTCAGGATCGTCGTCAAATGCGACGGCCAGATGGGTACCAATAAAACGGCTGAACGACTGGTGTAAACGCTGGGTCTTCTGCACGTCAAAAGAGAGCGTCGCGTACTGTTCCGCCAGCGCTTCGCGCTCATCGCGCAGACTTTCCAGCCGCATTTCGCGTGCCGCCCGGCCAAACAGCGGAACGTCAGGAAAACGGGAATAGCGCCACTGGCGTTCCGCCACTTTCACCACGACCGCGCGTTCCAGCTCTTCCACCGCAAAAACGCTGTCGTCGAACGACTGCGGATCCCCTTCGATCAGATATAAATCTTCCGGGCAATCTTCCAGTCCGGCCAATTGTTCCCGAACCAGCGAGAGATCCGCAACCACGATCCCATGACGTGAAGGGCCGTAAAGCGCAGAAAAATACGGCGCATCATCCAAAGTGACATCGTCGTAGATTTCTGACAGCAATACGCCGCCAAAGCGTTCCGCCAATGCATTCAGCCGCGGATCTTCGGAACCTCCGGGCTGACTCAGCCGTTCAATCTGGGCTTCGATATGCCGCTTGCGGGTGGCGATCTCATCGCGTTCAACCGTGGTTTCACGCTCACGCTCCAGCAACTGCTGCATGTACTCCGTCACCTGACGGCTGTCTTCAAATGTTTCGCCGCTTTGCTCGCTCAGCTGCGTCAACATTTCCTGCGCCGCCAGCCAAACCGGCGCCCGTGCCGTCAGTTGCTGAATACGCTGTTGGGTTTGTTCCAGTTCCTGGCGCAACGCCATACGGCGTTCCCCAGCCTCAGCCACCAGCGACGACAGAGTTTCGATTCGCGCCTCCAGTTCCTGCTGGAGAGAATCCAGTTCTTCTGGCTCACACTCCTGACCGTGACGCTTGTTGAAATCCTGTAGCAGCCGCTCGGCATCCTGCTGTTCACGCAGACGCTGTTCCAGCTCCGATAAACGCATGCGCAGCGGCTGCACGCGCTCAGCCTGATAGCGCTGCGAAGAACTATCGCGCAATAGATCGCGCGCAACCTGCCAGGCTTCGCTACGACTGACGGTGCCGGCGATCCGGGAAACCAGCTCATAGGCTTGTTCAAACTGACTGTGCGCCGCATCGGCCACGCTCAGCTTTTGCTCAAGCATCAGCAGAATTTCTGTAGCTTCCTGCTCTTTCGCCTGATAACTGTCCAGATACTCATCGGCATTGTCAGCGGTCAGATCCGGCAATTGACACAGCATCCGCGCCCGCTCCAGCGCTTGTTGCGCCTGCTGGTACTGAATGGCCCGGGTTTGCTGTACATCCAATGCCTGCTGGTAATCGGCCAACTGACTTTTCAGCTCATCAACTTCCAGCTCGGCCGCATCGGCTCGGGATTCATTTTCAGCCTGTTGCTCACGCGCTTCTTCAACAATCTCATTCTGTTCTTCGAGACGGTAGCTCAATTCTTCCAGATCCGCGTTATAGCGCTCGATTTTTTCCTGCTGACGCATCGCCGTCTGCACCAGATTCAGGTGATCGCTGGCCGCCTGATAATCCGTTTCCAGAGAGTCTTCTGCGCCGCTTTGCTCTTCCAGCTCACGCGCCATTTCAACATGACGATATTGCTCGGCAGAGAGTTGTTTACGGCTGCCAAACAGGTCGCGGCGCAGTTCCAGCGCGCTATCCAGATGAATACGCCGCTCATTGGCATGACGCATATAGTCGGCAGCCACATAAGAGGTCGCCTCAGAAATCAAATGCTTGAACAAGTCACGATCGGATTGGGTAACGCGAATGGCCTCCAGCGTCATGCGGTTTTCACGCAGCGCGGCTTCCATATCCTGAAACGCCTTGCGCACGCCGCTGTTTTCCGGCAGCAAATAATCACGCAATGAACGCGTGATGGCGCTGGAGATACCGCCGTACAACGATGCTTCAATCAGGCGATAAAATTTGCTGCGGTCGGCGGCGGAACGCAGACGACGAGGAACCACGCCCAGATCGAACATCAGGGAATGATAATCCGTGATGGAGTTGAACTGTTTGAACTGGACGCCTTCCATTTCTTCAACACGATCTTTCAGTTCCTGCAAGGAAAGTACACGCGCCTGACGCTCGCCCACCGTCTGGGTCAGCAGCTGCGTCGGCTGAATCGCGGTTGGCAATCCCTGAATGGTAAACGGCTTGATATCGACCTTGCGATCGCGTCCGGCAACCTGTTGCAGGCGCACCCCCACCAGCACACGCTGATGACGGGAATTGACGACATCCAGTGCGGAATAACACACGCCGGCACGCAATTTACCGTGCAGGCCTTTATCACGGGAACCGCTGGTGGCCCCGGCTTCAGTGGTGTTTCTAAAGTGCAGCAATGTCAGATCGGGAATCAATGCCGTAATAAACGCCGCCATGGTGGTGGACTTTCCGGCCCCGTTGCCTCCCGACAACGTGGTCACCAATTCATCCAGATCAAACGTGCGGGCGAAAAAACCATTCCAGTTGACCAGCGTCAGTGAGCGAAATTTACCGCGTTCAATCATTCCTGTTCATCCTCAACACTCTCAGGCGGGGTATCGTCTGTGCGATCGTTCTCGTCACTTTCATCTTTCAGTGACAGGTTACCGTCAACCGGCATCGCTTCGCCATCGCGAATCATCCGCAATTGCGCCTCACGCGCGTCATCGCCGCTGCGCACATCGGCGCCGAAACGGAAAACCGACTCGGTGATTCGAAATTTGCTGTTGTCACTGCCCATAAAGTAGATCATCCCCAGCCGCCGTAGGCGGTTAAGAGAAGTTCTCACTTTTTCCTGTAATTTCTGGCGATCCAGATCGGAACCGGTTGAACGTTGGTTAACCAGCCTCAGTAATTTGTTTTCATCCGCCAGGCCGAGCAGTTCTTCATACAGATCTTGCTGGCTGAAAATGCCTTCGTGCGCCAGACGCTCCGGGCTGAGGTATAAATAGCAAAGAATTTTCCCCACCATCATATCCAGTTCGGACAAAACAGAACGGGGGATCAGCGTGGTGGATCGCGGCCGCAGATAGAAGAAACCTTCTGGCGCACGAATCAGCTCGACGTTATAACGGCTGTAAAACGATTCCAGTTCTTCCTGAAAATCCATCAGAAAAGCATGATTTTCCAGCTCTTCGATGCCGATATGACGGCCTGCGCGCAGCTGGCTGTCCAACGCGGGAAACAACAGGTTCGACAGCGCGGTGACCAGTCTGGCTGGCATGATATGTTCAATATTTGTCGATGACATGGGCCTGTACCTTGGCTCCGTAATCATTGATTACCTGCCACAACGCGGGTAATCCGGTGAAATCTGCTTCGGCCACGCCCAGACGCACCGCCTGGTCGACCACGATTCGGGCAACATCAAAGTGCCGGGAACGAGGATACTGCGCCAGATATTCGCGCATCACATCGCTTAAATTGAGCGGTATTTGCTGCTCTTTGTATTTCTGTAACGACTGCTCGACCAACGCAATCAACTGCTCACGTATTTCGCTGAACTCTTCATATTCCAGCTCTGGCGGCAACTCGCCCGTCACCTCTTCACTGCGCAACGCCAATTCTTCATCGCGCATATCCAGCAGCCGATCGGCGTTGGCAAAGGTGAGTGCCCAGGGATGATCAAAATAACTTTGTACCGACTGACGCAGGCGCTGCGCAAACACCCGGTTTTTATCCATATCGATAGCGGTACGGATAAATTTATGCACATGCCGATCGTAGCCAATCCATAGATCGATAGTCTGCTGGCCCCAACTGACAATACGGTCAAGTTTGCTTTGCAGATCGAAGACCAGCTTATCGACAAATTCCAGATTGTGTGGATTGTCCAGAATGGCGTCCTGAATACTCAGCAGGCTGGCCTGGAGTTTGTCGCCGGCGGCTTCCAGCGTATCCTGCAATTCACGCAAGGTGCTCGAGGTTTCCGTCAGCAACTGCTCGCAGTTGCTAATCGCCGCTCGCCAATCCTGATTCAGCAACGCGGCAATATCCTCTTTTACACCCTGCTGTTGTTCATCCATCACCCGCTGGGATAAATCAATACTGTCAAAAATCTCTGCAACCGAGTATTTCAACGGCGCGAACACATTACGATGCCAGTGGAACTCATCACCACCCTCTTCTGCCGCCTCTGCCGCCCGGCTAAGTTCCTGGGCCACAATCGAGAGCTGCATGGAGAGGCGCAGCGCAGAGAATTCACGCTGGCGAATGTAGTAATCGGTAATGCCGATACCCAACGGCGTCAGACGATAAATGGCATTGCCTTCCGCCTGTTCACTGGTAAAGCGATTAAGCAACCGCTGGCGAACCAGATCATTGATGGCGTTATTGGCACGGACCGTAATGGTTTCGTCCGTTTGATCAAATCCCTGACTGACATGGCGAAAGGCATCGACCAGTTCGCCTTCGCTCATTTCACCATCCATGCGTTCGCCATTGAGCGTAGCTATTGCCAGTAAAAAGGCCAGACGTTCAGTGGGAAGGGAAAGGGAAAAATCATTTTTTCGTGCCCAGGCGACCAGTTCGGGTACAGTCTGGGAAAAATCACTCATAATGCATCCTTCAAATGGGGTTTATGCGCCATGACATGGATATAACGACCCAAGCTTACGAAGGGTTCCTGCCGGCAATAACGTTGTTCAAGCTCCAGAATCTCGGCAAAATTATCACGTTGTTGCTGTTTATTCTGCAAATAATCGTGAAATACCCGCACTCCCGTTTTACCGCTGATGGACAACCCCATCTCCTCAAGCCAGCGATAAACCTGCTGAGGATCCAACGGATGATCGGGCGACAGCGACCGCCGCTTGCGCTTGGGCATACCGGCTTGTACATAGGCAAAATTACCCAGCACCATATTACGCATCAGCAAGCCATGATGGTTATAAAACATCAGGGATAACGCGCCCCCCGGTGACAGACAGCCATTCAATATTTCCAGCACTTGCTGTGGCTGAGCCACCCATTCCAGCACCGCATGAAACAATATCAGATCGGCGGGCTTTTCCATATATTGCACGATATCCTGCGCAGCACTTTGTACAAAACGCATATTCTGGATCACGCCCTGCGTGGTCGCCGCTTCTTTGGCGCGCTGAATCATCTCATCTGATAAATCGCACAACAATATCTGATGTCCTAAAGCTGCCAGACGACAGGCCATATGCCCTTCACCGCCGCCGGCATCCAGTACCCTTAACGGCCGTGCCGGAAGCCGGGTGAGCAACCCTTCAAGATCCTGCCATAGAATCGCCTGTCGCAGCGCACCTTTTGTCGTGCCATAAATATTCTGGGCAAATTTCTCTGCGATATCGTTAAAATTGCGATCCTGCATGGGTTAATGGTTCCGCATCATAGATTCAGGGCGAATAAAAACGCATGGCGATCCAGCACATCAGATGCCTTGAAGCCTGCCATTTTGGCACAGGCTGACCTAGAATAAATCGTCTTACCACATAATATCTGCCCGGATGCGGTTTTTTCACCCAAAAGGAACGCAATTTTATGCTTTTCGCACTTAAAAAATTTGTCGGTAGCCTGTTGCTGCCCCTTCCACTGCTATTGATCTTGATGGGCGCCGGCCTGCTGTTCCTGTGGTTTACCCGGCGTCAACGCACCGGCAAGACGCTGATTTTGGTAAGCTGGCTTATCCTTATGCTGCTCAGCATCCAGCCAATTGCCGATCGCCTGCTGTTACCGCTGGAAACGCGCTATCCCACCTGGCAAGCCGATCGGCCCCGGGCAGATTATATCGTGGTGCTGGGCGGCGGCTATACTTATAATTCCGACTGGGCTCCCAGCTCCAATCTCATCGGCAACAGCCTGCCACGGGTCACCGAAGGTATTCGCCTCTATCACGCCAACCCCGGAGCAAAAATGATTTTCACCGGCGCGGCAGCGCAAGGCAACCCGGTCAGCAGCGCCAGAACGGCGGCGCTGGTTGCCGAAAGTCTGGGGGTTCCGCCGCAGGATATCCTGCTGGTGGATAGCGCAAGGGATACGGAAGAGGAAGCCGTCGGTACGGCGAAAATTGTCGGCAGTCAGCCTTTTTGGCTGGTGACATCGGCAAGTCATTTACCTCGCGCAATGCGTTTTTTCCAGGCTGAAGGGCTTCATCCCATGCCTGCCCCGGCGAACCAATTGGCCATCACTACCGCCCTTAATCCGTGGGAAAAGATCTTCCCTTCAGCCTATTATTTGTCGCATAGCGAGCGGGCCTGGTATGAAACGCTGGGTCGTATCTGGCAAAGCCTGAAAGGTACGAAAACAGAGCCAGAGCAATGACGCTCTGCGCTATTCCAGCCAGGGCGCAAGCTCACGGGACGCCAGATCAAAGAGCTGGCGATCCAGTTGCCCGGTGTGGATATAACGGGAAACCGCTTCCCAGATGACATACAGCCAGCGCCGGTATACAAAGGACTCTGAAACCGGCGCTTTCTTGAGATAGTGATATAACAGCTGCTCCGGCATCCCTGATTCACAAAGCCGGAATAGCTCATACTCTCTGGGCGCCCAAAGCATCATTCCCGGATTAATCATCGCCAGTAGCTGATCGGTGCGGGCGTCTTTCAACATACTGCGCAACGAGAGATTGCCGTGCACCAGCACACAGCTGTCATTGAAATCATCGAATAATTCAGGCAACTCCTGACGGGAACGATAAAGCAGGCTGCGATCGGCCTGTGTTAACTGAGGCGCGGTGATGTTGAGCAGCGTGGCCCATAACACTTCCAGACGCTGCTGATACCAGCTAATCCAATCATTTTCCTGCGAACTGTCAACAGAGCCGACACAGCCATGGCTATCAATGCGATGCCAGGCCAGGACGCCCTCTACGATTTGATCCATCAACAGCGTCCAGCGCTGTGCGGTACGAGTCGGCGCTTCAACCGACACGCCGCGCAGACGTTCGATCAGCAGCAGCTCTTTATAGGGAGATTGCTGAGTAATCACCAAACCGTATACCGTCGGCAGGCGAACATCTCCTTCACGCGCCAGCATGGATAACTTGTAGGCCTCCTGCTGCGCAACGCCTTGACAAACATAACTTTTGGCAAGTAAAGGAATGGCATTGCCTTCTTTATCGTACAAAGCATATAAATGCGCATAGGGTTGCTCGCTGATACGTTCAAGACGACTCAGGCTTTCCCCCAACACCGTGCTTAATTCCGCTTTTAACTGTTCCATAAACGGCAAAACCTCTACTGAGCAGAATCGCTCCACTCGTCATGATGCGGTCAACAAATGACAATTTCCCCAATGCAGATCAAATAAAGCAGGATCAATGACGCATCCCAAATAGACTGAAAATTTGATAACTGGAATAAAATACGATTACATATTTCGGATACAAATAAAAACGGGGATTTTCATAATCTGAAAATCCCCGTTTTTATTTAATCATTCACCTGCTTAGTATTTTTAGCTTAACGATTAGCCATCACCTGTCGCACGCGCACTAAATCTTCTGGCGTATCAACACCGACACTGGGAATCGCTTTTGCCACGGCAACGTGAATCTTTTCGCCGTACCACAGGACGCGCAACTGCTCCAGTAGCTCAATTTGCTCTAACCGACTAGGCGCCCAGCTGACATAGCGTCGGACGAACCCGGCACGATACGCGTAAATACCAATATGTCGTAAGAAATGATCGCCGATGCTCTCCCTGGATTGGGCAAAACGCTCTCGCTCCCAGGGAATCGTCGCTCGTGAAAAATACAACGCATATCCTTCGGCATCCGTGACCACTTTAACCGCATTAGGATTGAACGCTTCTTCACTGGTTTCTATCGGCACAGCCAACGTCGCCATACCTGCATGGCAGGAGGACAGATTTTCCGCGACCTGACGGATAATGACCGGCGGGATAATGGGTTCATCGCCCTGTACATTCACGATGATTTCGTCATCGGCAAAGCCATAACGTTCGATCACCTCGGCAAGCCGTTCCGTACCGGAGTTATGGTCTGGACTGGTCAGGCACACTTCTCCGCCGGCCTGCTGAATCGCCGTTTGTACATCAGGGTGATCGGTAGCGACAATCACGCGCCGGGCCCCTGATTCCAGCGCCCGTTCCATGACATGGAGCACCATCGGTTTGCCATTAATATCCGCCAGCGGTTTGCCAGGCAAACGACTCGACGCAAAGCGCGCTGGAATAATAACAGTGAAAGTCATTGTGTTATCTCATCAGCGCCTAAGGTACGCGCTTCACTTTCCAGCAATACCGGAATGCCATCACGCACGGGATAAGCCAAACCATCAACCTTGCATATCAGTTCCAGTTTTTCTTTATTGAAGTACAAACGTCCGTTACATACCGGACAAGCCACGATCTCAAGCAAACGGTGATCCATGTTTCCTCCATCATATACCCGCCATACGGCAAGTTGCAGTTGCGTTGGCTTTCCTGCGACTCGAACTATTTAAGGTATAGAAGCTATCTAACAGGGTTATGAGAAGACCGCTGGCCCATTCGGCCAGCAACCCGTCTTTAAACTAATGCTTAGCCAACACGGTTTCCAATTGGCGAAGCAATTGCGTCGCATGCGGCTCGGACAGCACCGCATCCACCGGGAGATACCACCAGTTAGCGCACGCAAATGCCCGGCACTTTACCGCATCTTTCTCCGTCATTAACAGCGGCTGTCCATCATCTACGGTTAACGGTTTAAGCTGATCCAACTGATAGCGTTGATGATCGGCAAAAGCGATTTCACGTGAAATGCTGACGCCTGACTGGCGCAGCGTGGCGAAAAAACGTGGAGGATGACCAATCCCCGCCATCGCCACGACATTTTGCAAACGTGAAACGTCGCATTTTTCGCCCGAAAGCAGATTAATCGCCATGCCGGCAGTCAGCATCATGGCGATTTCGCCTTCACGCGGGATACCGCCATTCACGATAATCGCGTCCACCGTGGCCAACCGGCTTTCCCGCTCGCGCATGGGGCCAGCCGGCAGCCACCAGCCATTGCCAAAGCGTCGAATGCCGTCCACCACCACTAACTCCATATCACGCGCTAAAGCATAATGCTGTAATCCGTCGTCGGTAATAACCATATCCAGCGGATAATGTGCCAGCAACGCCTCCACGGCCAGACGACGCTGTGGCGCAACGGCAACCGGCGCTCCCGTACGCTGATGAATCAGCACAGGTTCGTCACCGGCCTGCGAGGTTGTAACGCCATTATCAACCAGCAAGGGATAGCGATCCGCTTTGCCGCCGTAGCCCCGGGACACCACGCCAACCCGATAGCCTTTTTTTTGCAATTGCTCGACCAGCCAGATAACTACTGGCGTTTTTCCGTTGCCGCCGGCGGTCAGATTCCCCACCACCACCACCGGTACCGGTGCGCGCCAGCTTTTACGCCACCCCCACCGATAACTTTGACGGAGCAGAAATGCAATCCCGCCGTATAACAACGAAAAGGGGACCAGGAGCCAATAAAGTGGCGAGCGCCCTGACCAGATACGTTCAATCATTCGCCGAACTGCATTTTATGTAGCTGTGCATAAGCGCCATTCCTGGCCAGTAAGGTAGCATGCTCACCGCGCTCAATAATGTGCCCATCCTCAACAACCAGGATTTCGTCAGCATTCTCAATGGTAGACAGACGATGCGCGATAACCAACGCGGTACGATCTTTTTGCAACGCATCCAGCGCAGCCTGAATCGCCCGTTCGGACTCCGTATCCAATGCGGAAGTCGCTTCGTCCAGCACCAGGATAGGACAGTTGCGTAACAGCGCACGAGCAATAGCAATACGCTGACGCTGACCACCAGAAAGCAGCACGCCATTCTCGCCAATTATGGTATCCAGTCCATTGTCCATTTTGCTGATAAAATCCATCGCATACGCCATTGTCGCCGCACGTTCTATTTCCTCACGGCTATAACGGTCATTACAGGCATAAGCAATATTATTGGCGATGGTGTCATTAAACAGGTGCACGTTCTGTGAAACCAATGCCACCTGATTACGCAGCGAAGCCAACGTATATTCACGCAGGTCGTGTCCGTCCAGCAGAATTTCACCTGACTGAATGTCATAAAAGCGCGTGATCAGATTGGCAATTGTGGACTTACCAGAGCCTGAACGCCCAACCAGCGCCACTGTTTTCCCCGGCGGAATATGCAAGCTGATATTCTTCAGCGCCAGCGTCTCTTTTCCCGGATAGGAAAAATTGACATTGCGGAATTCGAGATCGCCTTTCGCCCGGTCAATCTCCAGTTTGCCATTATCTTTTTCCTGCTCCATATCCAGAATGGCGAACAGTGTCTGACAGGCTGCCATCCCACGCTGAAATTGCGCATTAACGTTAGTTAATGACTTCAGAGGGCGCATCAGCGCAATCATGGAGGAGAAAACCACCGTAATCGTCCCTGCCGTCAGCGTGTCCATAACGCTGGGGATACTGGCAGCGAACAGAACGAACGCCAGCGCCAGTGAAGCGATCAATTGAATGATCGGGTCAGAGATTGAAGAAGCGGAAACCAATTTCATTCCCTGCTGGCGCATGCGATTGCTAACCTTATCAAAGCGCCTGGTTTCCACATCCTGACCACCGAAAATCAGCACCTCTTTGTGGCCTTTCAGCATCTGCTCCGCGCTGGTGGTCACGTGCCCCATGGTATCCTGCATGCTTTTACTGATATTACGAAAACGTTTGGAAACAACACGGATGGCAAGCGATACAATCGGTGCAATGACAATCAGAATGATAGAGAGCTGCCAGCTGTAATAGAACATCAGAATGAAAAGGCCAATAATAGACGCCCCTTCCCTGACTACCGTAATCAGCGCATTTGAAGAGGACGCCGCAACCTGTTCTGAATCATAGGTGATACGGGACAGGAGGGTTCCCGTTGACTGCTGATCGAAGAAAGAAACCGGCATCCCCATCATATGGGCAAACAGCCGGCGACGCATGTTCATCACCACCTTGCCGGACACCCAGGCCACACAGTAACTGGAAACAAAGCCGGAAGCGCCGCGCATCAGCATCAGGCCAATGACCACCAATGGCATCCAGACCAGTACCGAACGATCGGCTTTACCAAATCCTTCATCCAGCAAGGGCTTAAGCAGAGACAGCATCAACGTGTCGCCAGCCGCATTAATAATCAGTGCGATCGCGGCCACAGCCAGCCCCGTTTTAAAAGGAGAGATCATCGGCCATAGGCGACGAAATGTCTGCCAGGTGGAGAGATCTTTATCATTCAGCATGCAATAAACCTGAGCCAGGAAAGAAATAGCCGCCTATTTTACTCATTATAACGCTTTACGCCAAACCACTGATGATACCAACGAGGCGATATTTGTTCTCTAAAACGTAATATGTGCCACGAATCGCTGAAAAAACGCGCGCTCAGTTGTCCGGATGCCGCGGTATCCAACCAGCCATAAACATGCTGCCGATAGCGCTCGACAATTTTCGTCGCAGGCAGTCTCCACGGGTTATAGCGTGCGGTAGAAACAGCGACATACCGTGCATTAACCGCCCTGATAAACGGCGGAGAGGAAGACGTATTACTGCCATGATGAGGAATTTGTAACAAATCCGCAGTTAACGCACTTCTTTTCCATTTAACCAACTGTTTTTCCGTTTCAGATTCAATATCTCCCGTCAGCAACACCCGATGTTTCCCATCATCGATACGTATTACGCACGAATCATTATTCTCTGCTCTATTCACCAGGGCCGTCGGCCACAACACGGTGAAAGTTAACCCCTGCCAGTTCCACATATCGCCTTGTAAACAAGGTAAATACCCTTTCTGGTTAAAGGAGCTGTAAACTTTTGCCAGAGGATAGGCCTGATGAATCTTCTCCAGGCCACCGGTGTGATCCATATGACTGTGGCTCAGAATGATTTTTTCCACGCTGAGTCCGCGCCAGCGCAGATAGGGTAATATTTCCCTCGTCGCCATATCGCCCCCTTCCCATCGGTTTCCCGTATCGTACAGTACCGCTTTTCCATCACGCTCGATGACAATCGCCAGCCCATGCCCCACATCCAACATATCGACCCGCCAGTCAGGCTCATTGTTTTTTACCCGGGACATGACAAGCAGCACGATCAAGGCTCCCAGCGTACCGGGGTAGCTTTTCCACCATTTAAAACGCCAAATCGCAACCATTAACCAGCCGGCTACGCTGCTAATCAGCAGGGATGCGTCAAGATGCACCCAGCCAGTCTGCAAGTAGGAAAGCGGTACAAACACCGCTTTCAACGACCCATCCGCCAACGTCCACAGCCAGCCACTCAAAACCGTGAGCGACATCATGGGTAAGGCCAGCAAAATAAGCGGCGTAGTAATAAATGAAACCACCGGAACCGCCCATAGATTAGCCGGTAGTGATGTCAGGCTGAAACCGTGAAACAGACTGAGTTGTAAAGGCATCAGCAGCAGGGTTACCCCGGTTTGCAGATGTATCCATCGCAAGAAGAACCAACGAAACCGCGTTTGGCAACGAAGAGGCAGTGGCGCCCATTGAAACCAGAAAATAAGCGAGGCCACGGCCAGACAGGAGAGCCAGAAACTGTCGGACAGTACGCTGAGGGGATCGCATAACAGAACGATTGCCACGCACCATAACCAGACTTGCCACGATGAGCAGATCACGCCTCCGATTTTCAACGCCATCCAGACGGAAAGCGCCAATGCAGCCCTGACCGCGGGGGGATTTCCGCCTGCCAGCCAGACATAGATCCAGGCGATTAACACGCTGGCCAGCAATGGAAACCGATAGCCGATCCGATGTGCGGGAAAACCATATTGCATCGCCCGGGCCAGCCACCAGCCGAATCCGCCAGCT
This sequence comes from Brenneria roseae subsp. roseae, assembly GCF_003115845.1. Lineage (GTDB taxonomy): Bacteria > Pseudomonadota > Gammaproteobacteria > Enterobacterales > Enterobacteriaceae > Brenneria > Brenneria roseae. The sequence goes on from NZ_KZ819030.1 coordinate 47,965, forward strand.
AACGCAATATGCAGACCGGAAATCGCCATCAGATGCATGGTCCCGGTTTTCTGTAAAATAGCCTTGATTTCGGGGGCTACCGTTTTCATTTCACCGAAAGCCAGCGCCAGCAAAATAGCACGCCACGGTAACGCCGCCGTTTGCCGTTCCGCTTGCGAAATAATACGCTGGCGAAAGTCACATTCAGAATTGATGGCCTGCGCTGACACAATCCTTCCCGAAAAAGGCTGGCGCTTCGATATCGCCCATCGCTGGCTGTCGAATCCGCCTTCATTCAGCCGGCTATGAACCGGACGCAGATTCACGGTCGCCGCCCATCGTTGACCGCCACACCAGTTCCGCATGTCATTCGATAGCGTTACCCGGGCGTAGAGTGGAGGAAAGATCCATGTCTGATTAACTTTCTCTAACCTGACAACAATCTGATTCTCATCAAGCTCAACAAAACGTACGCTGCTAATCGTAACGACAGCATTAACGGTTCGCTGTGCCAGTTGATCGATTTGCTTTAGCAGTGACTGAGCCGTTAAGCCCGCCCAACAAAAACTGAAAAGCATAACGGCTGCCGTTACCTGAAAAAAACCGCGTTTTCCTGTCAGAATCATGGCGACAGACAGGATCACTCCCAGCCATAACGCCCCGGACGGCGGTATATTGGGCAGTATTGCCAGAGGGAAAATCCCAAGAACAGCCGCAATGGCAAGGGCACTTATCGATATTTTCATTGCATCCGTCCCTGGGAAAAATACGCATTCCTGTTAATACGCGCCACACCGTGAATCATGTTGCATCACGTGCTATCCGCCCAGATCAAAAAATGAAAACTGGAACTCGCTACGCAACAAGGGTTATAGGTTGCAATGAGTTGCAGGCGACAGGCGAAAAGGAATCCAGAATGAGGAGCCGGATTTGGGACAGGGGAGAAAAGCGGACAGCAACAAAAAGGGATCGCAGATGCGATCCCAATGACGATAGCGATCTCTGTTACCAGAGAGCATATACGGATGAGGTTATTTCACTTCACCCATGGCTTTCAGTTTCTTGGACAGTTCACGGCGTTCTTTCGACAAATCTGCATTTTTAATGATGTAATCATCAACGCGATCTTCATAATCGCTACGCATATTTGCAATGATGCCTTGTACATCTTCAATGGTCATACCCGGTTTCAGATACTCGCTCAGGTTATCAAGCAGTAAAACGCGCTTCTGGTTGTCACGGATTTTCTTTTCGTTATCAATGATTTCACGCTGCAACTTATTTTTGCGGCGAAACGTGCGCACAAATTCCAGAACGTCCTGGAAACACGGTTTTGTGTCCTTATCCATTTATTTACCCTTACCTTAAGTCATACACAGATACTTTACGCTCACCATACAGGTTAACCACGCCACCTTTCAAGTTACCGGTGCTACCGTCGGCGATCGGACGTTTTTTCTGTAATCGGTTAATCAACGATAATACACGGCAATGCGCTGATTATGAACCTGCTCAATCACGACTTCAGTATCAAAAATGTCTTCAAGGATCTCGGACGTCATGATCTCTTCCGGTTTCCCACTGTAGATAATCTGTCCTTTTCGCATGGCGATGATGTAATCGGAGTAGGCGGAAGCAAAATTGATATCGTGAATAACCAAAACAATCGTTTTACCCAGCTCATCCGCGGCACGACGAATTTGTTTCATCATGGAGACCGCATGCTTCATATCCAGATTATTCAGCGGTTCGTCCAACAGCACGTATTCCGTATCCTGACACAGCACCATCGCCACATAAGCCCGCTGGCGCTGTCCACCGGAAAGCTCATCTAAAAAACGATCTTTAAATTCAGTCAGGTTAAGGAATGCCAGCGCGGCGGCGATACGCTCATGGTCGTCAGCATTCAACCGTCCTTTGGTATAAGGATAGCGTCCGAACCCGACCAGTTCCGCAACCGTTAACCGACTGGTGAACTGGTTTTCCTGACGTAACACTGACAGACAGGTTGCCAGTTTATCGCTCGGCGTCGTTGTTACATCCATGCCATTGACGTTGACTCGTCCTTGATCGGCATCCAACAAACGGCTGACGATAGATAACAGCGTCGATTTCCCTGCCCCATTCGGACCAATGATCGACGTGACGCCACCGCGGGGAATCGTCGCAGTGACGTTTTTCAATACCGCCACATTATTGTAGGTTTTGGTTACATTACCGATTTCAATCACACGGAAACCTTTTTAAGTAACAATAAGATGAACAGAGAACCACCAATAAATTCAATGACAACGGACAATGCGCCGGCCATACCGAGGAGGTGTTCCAGAATCAGTTGTCCACCCAGCAACGCAATGACCCCCAGCAAAAAAGCTGCCGGCAGTAAAAAACGATGCTGGCTGGAGCCAACAACCAGATACGCAAGATTGGCGACCATAAAGCCGAGGAAGGTTAACGGCCCCACCAGCGCCGTTGATATTGCCACCAGCACAGACACCAGCAGCAGGATAATCGTTACGCTGCGTTTATAGTCCATCCCCAAATTGATGGCCGTATTTCGTCCCAATGCCAGCACATCAAAGCGAAAACGCATGCGCCATATTACCAGGGCGACGGCCAGGGTGATCGCGGCAGATAACGCAATCAATTCAGGCACCGCACGGGTAAAGGTGGCAAACATTCGCCCCTGCACAATGGCGAATTCGCTGGGGGTCAATAAACGCTGCATCAGATTCGCCATGCTGCGAAACAGCGTACCGCAGATAATCCCGACCAACAGCACCAGATGAAGATTGTTGCGGCTGCCGGTAAATAGCCACCGGTACAGGATCGCAGAAAACAAAATCAGCAGCACCGCTTCAAGCGCAAACTTGCCGCCGACGCCCAGCTCCGGTATGCCGCCAACCCCGAACATAAAGACCAACGCCGTCTGAATAAGGACAAACAACGCCTCGAATCCCATGATCGACGGTGTCAAAACACGGTTGTTGGTGACGGTCTGAAACAGAACCGTCGATGCGCTGGCGGCAAAAGCGACCAGTAACATGGTGGCCAGCATCAACCCGCGGTGCACCATAATGTATTTCAGGTTACTGCCGAGATTGATCGTCATAAATATCACGACCAATGCCAATGATATCCCGGCCAGCCACATCAGACGCAAGCGGGGAGACAACCCCGCTCGCCTTTCGCCGACAGCAGCGGACATCGAGGTATTACGTTCATTAACCGACATGGCGTTTTTGACTTAACAGTAAAAGAAGGAAAACAACGGCGCCGATAACACCGAGGATCACACTCACAGGAATTTCAAATGGATAGCGAATTACCCGGCTGATGATGTCACAGAACAGCACCAAACCTCCCCCCAGCAGACAAACCCAGGGAATCGTTTTACGCACATTATCGCCGAGTAACATGCTGATCAAATTGGGCACGATCAGGCCGAGAAAAGGCAGATTACCGACCACCACTACGACCACGCCGCTGATAACGGCGATAATGGATAGCCCCATCAACATCACCTGCCGATAGTTCAGTCCGACGTTGACGGAAAATTCCCGCCCCATTCCCGCGACGGTAAAACGGTCAGCAATCCAGCAAGCCACCAGCGTCAACAAACCGACCAGCCACAGCAATTCATAGCGACCTTGCAGCACACCGGAGAAATCCCCCGATTCCCAGCTTCCCAGGGCCTGCAATAGATCAAAATGCAAGGCGCCAAAGGTAGTGATGGAGCTGATTACCGCCCCCAGCATAATTCCCACCAGCGGGACAACCAGCGCCGATTTGAGCACCACTCGCCGCAGCAACATCATGAACAGTAAGGTGCCCCCCAGGGCAAACACGCTGGCGACAGCCATCTTGGTAAAGACGGTGGCGCTCGGCGCCAGCACCATGACAACCAGCAATCCCAGACCGGCAGACTGTGTTGTTCCCGCCAGTGATGGCTCGACAAAACGGTTCTGAGTCAGTAACTGCATAATCAAACCGGCCACGCTCATGGCGCTACCAGCCAAAAGCAAAGCCAGCGTACGCGGTACGCGGCTGATAAAGAAAATATCACGCATCGCCGGATCGGTCCAAACCGCCCGCATGTTTATCTGCCCCGCGCCAATAAACAAGCTGGTGACAACCATACAGGCAAGCAAAAGCACACCGAGAGAAAAATAGAAAGATTTCATTATTCTGCCACGACCTACCGTTATTTTTTATGCTGGGCTATGTTGCCCGTCACTGTGTGACGTTGAAAATCGCTCCCGGCGATTTTTTATGCCGGGCTATCCTGCCCGTCACCCTGCGGGCCGTCACTTTGTGACGTTGAAAATCGCTCCCGGCGATTTTTTATTCAGCGCCTCGTCCACATCGCGAATCAGCGCCTGATAACTTTGCAAACCACCTGCGATATAAAGCGAAGCGGAGTCAAGATAGATAACGCGGTTGTTCTGCCAGGCAGCCGTTTTATGAATCAGTGGATTATCCAACACTTGCTGAGCAGATTCACTGCTGGGACGACCAATCGCATTGTCGCGATCCAGAACGAATAGCCACTCAGGGTTTACACGCAACAAAAACTCCGACGTCACCACATTGCCATGGGGCCCGGAATCAGGAAATTCGCTCGCCGGTTTAAATCCTAACTCATCGAAAACAAAGCCGAAACGGGATTTCGGGCCATAGGCAGACATTTTTCCACCACTCACCATCAGCACCAGCGCACTGCCGGCGCTGGCCGCTTTCTCATGGGTCTGGGCGATGTGCTGTTTGAAATCTGCCAATTGTTTTTTGGCTTCCTCTTCTTTGCCAAAAATCATTCCCAGCTGTTCGACACGTAGCGTAAAGCTGCTCATAAACTGATGTTCATCAACATCCATGGCGATTGTTGGCGCAATGGCGCTTAGTTTATCGTAGGCATCAAGGGTACGCCCGCCGGCAATAATCAGATCGGGCTTGGCACTGCTGAGCGCTTCGTACTTCGGTTCGAATAACGTACCGGCATCGAGGTACTCATCACCGCTATATTTGGAAAGAAATTCGGGCAAACGCGTACCGCTCTTTGGCACACCGGCGATATCCACTTTCAGCGCATCCAACGTGTCCAAAACCGCCGGGTCGAAAACGATAACCTTCCTGGGCGGCTGAGGCACCTGTGTCGTTCCCTGAGCGTGCTCAATGCTGATCGTATGCGTCCCTTCGCCTGTCGACGGTTTCTGATCGCATCCGGCCAGCGCCAGCAATGACGCGAATAATATTGTTTTCACCGTAATCGCTACGTTCACCCGCATTCTTATCTCCTGCTTATTGCCTGGGAACCCCTCAAGCAATAAGGCATTTCATTATCATTCGCATTAGGGTGGAAAATTGTAACGAATGCGGATACGGATGACTAGCGATTATGGGGGCGCGGAAATTGACCCGCGTCAGGAAAGCGCGATAGAAAACGCTATTCAATGTTATCCTTAACGCTTTCTTACCTGTTTTCACCTGAAAGCAACCATTTAGTTAAACGTAATTATGGCCGATAAAACGCAACCTACTTTCTTTATCCACGACTATGAGACGTTCGGCAAACATCCGGCGCGCGATCGTCCCGCGCAGTTTGCCGGTATCCGTACTGATATGGATTTCAATATCATCGGTGAACCGCTGGTCATTTATTGCAAGCCGACCGATGACTATCTGCCTGAGCCCGAGGCCGTCATGATCACCGGGATCACCCCGCAGTTGGCCATGTCAAAAGGGGTGAACGAAGCCGAGTTTGCCCGCCATATTCACGATGCTTTCAGCGTACCTGGCACCTGTATCATGGGATACAACAATATCCGGTTCGATGATGAAGTCAGCCGTAATATTTTTTATCGCAACTTCTATGATCCCTATGCCTACAGTTGGCGAAACGGCAATTCGCGCTGGGATTTACTGGATGCATTGCGCGCGTGTTATGCGCTGCGCCCCGAAGGTATTGTCTGGCCAGAAAATGAGGACGGCTTGCCCAGTTTCAGACTGGAGCATCTGAGCAGGGCGAACGGCGTGGCGCACGAACACGCCCATGACGCAATGTCCGATGTCTATGCCACGATTGCCATGGCAAAACGGCTGAAACAGGCTCAGCCCAAGCTTTTTGACTACCTGTTCCAGCTACGTAATAAGAATAAAGTCAGCCAGCTTATCGATGTTCCACAAATGAAGCCGCTGGTGCATGTTTCCGGCATGTTCGGCGCGGCAAGAGGCAACACCAGTTGGGTCGTGCCGCTCGCGTGGCATCCGGATAACCGTAATGCGGTCATCATGTGCGATCTGGCCGGCGATATGGCGCCCTTACTGACCATGGATGCCAGCGCGTTGCGAGAACGCCTGTATACGCGTCGGGAGCAGTTGACTCACGATCAGAGCGCCGTGCCAATCAAACTGGTTCATATCAATAAATGTCCGGTTCTTGCTCCGGCCAGCACCTTGCGGCCGGAAGACGCTGCCCGGCTGGGCATTGATCGTCAGCGCTGTCTGGACAATCTGGCTCTGCTGCGCCACAACACGCAGGTCAGAGAAAAAGTCGTCGAACTGTTTGCCGAGCCCTCGGTATTCCCGCCATCCAATGATGTTGACCTCAGGCTGTACGATGGCTTTTTCGGTGACGCAGACCGGATGTCCATGCAGATTATTCTGGAAACGGCGCCCCAGAATCTCCCGGCATTGGATCTCAAATTTGTCGATAATCGTCTGGAGCCTCTGCTGTTCCGCTATCGGGCGCGCAACTTTCCCAATACGCTGGATTATGGTGAACAACAGCGTTGGTTACAGCATCGGCAGGAGGTGTTTACCGCTGAACGCCTACAGGAATATATTGCTGAGCTGGATGCGCTGTATCAGCATTATGAAGGTGATAAACAAAAAACCGATCTGATCAAAGCACTCTTTACGTACGCACAAACGCTGGCCAGTTAACCGATAGCCGCCCGTAAAAAAGCGGAGAACGATTTCTCCGCTTGCTGTTTAAACGTCAGTGGCGGTATTTGAATTTAAACCAGTTCTTCCGTGCTCTGCGGTACTGGCTGGCTGAAAGCCCGCGTCACAAAAACCAGATAGATCAGACCTGCCGTTGCCCAAATCAGCCCAAGCGTCATTGAGCTTTCTTCCAGATTCACCCACAGTGCGCCGACGGCTAACGCGCCTAACACCGGCAACACCAGGTAGTTAAACGTATCCTTCAGCGTACGATGACGACGTTCACGAATATAGAACTGGGAAATAACCGACAGATTGACGAAGGTAAACGCGACCAGGGCGCCAAAGTTAATCAGTGCAGTCGCGGTGACCAGATCAAAAGAGACCGCCGACAGCGCAATCGCCCCGACCAGCAAGACATTCAGGGAAGGCGTCCGCCATTTCGGATGGACATAGCCGAAAAAACGTTCAGGAAATACGCCATCACGCCCCATGACATACATCAGGCGCGACACGCCGGCATGCGCGGCCATCCCCGACGCCAGTACGGTCACACAGGAAAAGACCAGAATAATCGACTGGAAGAACTTTCCGGCGACATACAACATGATTTCCGGTTGAGACGCATCAGGATCTTTAAAGCGTGAAATATCCGGAAAGTACAGCTGTAAGAAATAGGAAACCGCAATAAAAATCACGCCGCCGATCAACGCAGTCAGGAAAATCGCTTTCGGGATAACGTTGCCGGCATCCTGCGTTTCTTCAGACAATGAACTGATGCCATCGAAGCCCAGGAAAGAAAAGCAGAGTATCGTGGCGCCGGTGATCATGGGCACAACATGAGCGTTCTCCGACCAGAAAGGCTGCGTGCTGACAAGCGTTCCCGCCCCTTCCCCCTGATAAACACCGTGAACGACCAATCCCAGGAACACCACCATGATAGCAACCTGAACAACGACAATAATCGAGTTGAGATTGGCGACCACATTGATGCCACGCAGGTTGAACAGCGTCATCAGACCAACCAGGGCCGCAACAAAAATCCATGACGGTACGCCGGGGAAAATCGCTTCAAGATAGATTTTTGCCAGCAGGATGTTAATCATCGGCATGAACAGATAGTCCAGCAGCGATGACCAGCCGACCATGAACCCGACGTACGGGCTAATGGCTTTTTGCGCATAGGTATAAGCAGAACCGGCTGACGGGAAACGACGAACGAGCTTGCCATAGCTTAACGCCGTGAACAGAATCCCGGTTAACGCAAAGGCATAAGCTGTCGCAACGTGCCCATCGGTCAGACCGGAAACGATACCAAACGTATCAAAAATGGTCATTGGCTGCATATAGGCCAGCCCCATCATGACAACAGGCCATAACGTGAGTGTTCTTCTTAATTGGACACGTTTTGTGGACACGGCGTTGGCATCACCTACAGATTGCCCCATCTTTTCTTTCCTCACTGTGGCTCACTGGCACACAAACAGGTTTATCTATCCGGATTGTTGTCCGGCCTCTTTAATTTGAAGACATAAGTGCAAAAAAATAACCGACGCGATAAAGCGTCGGTTATTTTGCAAGGCGCGTATTCTGCATCAGTCATTCCCGGATGACAAGATGCGGAGAGAACTGGATACAATTTTCTTATATTAAGAACGATAATACATTGTTTTATTAAAAAATCATTTCGCTGCTGAGAGTCAAAATCGTAAAGGTTGTAACTAAAGCATCACATATCCTGAAATTTTCTCTTTTTCTCATTCTGTAATCTTTCAAGCTCAAAAATAACCTGCTGCAAATCGCGTTCCTGCGCGGCGGACAGGGCCAGAAATTTAAAGCTCAGACGCTGGGTAAGTTTGATTTCGCCTTTATTATCGACAACTTTCACCGCTGCCTGCCCGACAAACTGTAAATCAACGCTGAAGAAGCCATATTCATCGAGGTCCATTTCAACCCCTTCGACAATATCGCCGTCCTTCAACAACCCCGCTATATCACGATCGGTGTGCAAACTGAGTCCGCCAAGAGACAGATCCCTGATGGTGAATTGAAAATCACTTTCATCCGGTAATTCCCCGCGGCATATTAATGGCGGCCATGATGGGGTATTGATGCGGAAATAAGTTCTGCGTTGGATCAGATAAAGTTGCTCAGGAATGGAAGCGGTAAACGCCGGTAACCCCTGAAAATCAACGGTACGGGCTATTTCCGCCTTAAACTCGACCTTCGCGCCCGCAGGTTCGGCAATAAACGACAACACACCGGCATACAGCGCCCGGCTATTCTCATGCTCCACGCCTCCCAGATCAAAAATGAAGATATCATTATTAGGCATGACATCGAGAATTTTACTGATGAACTGGCCACGAGAATGATGAACCATCACGGTCGTGTCATTTTTCTTCAATTCACGCAGCGTCGCACAAATAGCCAGTTTATTTCGTTTAACAAACTGCTCTTTCAAATTTTCATCCACCGCTTTCATCCCCACCATAGAGTCAATGGTTTATATTGATGCATATATCTAATGAATCACATGATACAAATCGGTTCAAACGGTATCGACATATACGCATACAACTTTAGGGAAATTAGTCAGAAAAATATTTACGCTTTTCAATCCTCAGGGTAGTGAGATAAAAGCCAGGTGAGCGCCAGTAAATCCGCACTGCCGCCGGGGCTGAGATTTCTGGCGATTAATGCGTCATCCATCGTGACCAGCGCCTGTCGGTCGACGGGCGCAGTAAGCAGTTTTTTGGCATAGAGTTGTACAAAGTCCAGCCCCTGGATACCGCCCCGCGACACCACGTTCGTATCCGGATTGTGCGCCATCAGCACAAGTAGCGTGTGCAATAGCGCCGTTTCTTCATCAGCTCCCGCCGCGATGGCCCGCTTCAACGCCGGTAATGAAAACTGGCGAACGGTATTGAAGCCGCTGGCCGCCTCCCCTCTTGCACCGGTTAATCCATAACGGCGATACAGGTGTTCGCCGGCCGTTGCCGCACGCCCCCCGCGTTCCAGTTCGTTGTGGACCAGGTCGCGGCACATTTCCGATACGCTCAGGCATAGCCCCTGCTGCGTCACGCACTGCCCCCTGCCGGCCAGCCATCCGGCCGCCGAGCAAAGCAGTCCAAAAGCAAAGATCCCGCCTTTATGCGTATTGACGCCTTTTGTCGCTGCAAACATCGCTTGTTCACAGGCCATCCCGATGGGTCTGACCTGTGGAAGCAATTGTTGCAGGGGTAAACAGGCATAGCGCCAGCCAGCCTCGGTAAAACGACGAAACCAGGGAGATACCGCGCGAATGCTGCGCTGAAACAACGCGAGATCCATATCGCGATGAGCCCCGTTGTTCGCCCGGTCCACCAGTCCTGGTTTAGGCGTCAGCGTCACTTCTATCGTCAGTGCCCGCGTTACCCAACGATCAATATCAGGCAAGGTAGCGGGCAGCGGCGCCTCTTCCGGGTACGCCGGGAAGACCGAGGCCAATAATTCAGGCTGGATTGAAATAGGCATTAAGCATTCCCTCAATGTGCTGAACCAGCTCCGGCAAGGGATGGCGTCGTGAACGGCTGCACGCGTGAGCCGCCTGTTCGCACAACAGGCAGCGGCGCCCGCCATGCGCCAACATGGAACGGCCGATCGCGCCTTCCTGCGGACAGAACACATCGACATCCCATAACCGGCCTAACGGGTGCCGATCTTCCAGCGCGATCGTGGCCGCTTTCACCGTCAGCGCATCTTTATTGATCGCCCAAAAACCTTCAGCGCCGGTCGCCAGCCAGTGAATCTGTTGCTCCAGCACTGGCCAACCGCGCGACTGGCAGAGCGCATTCAACGCATTTATCGCTTCGGTCATGGCACGACGATACCGTTCGCTGTCTTTTATCGGTCCCGGCGTGACCAGCGTCAAAGACACCAGCGTCGCGTCATACTGCGTTAATAACGCATGCTGCCGCGCTGCGCGGCGTTCCTTCGCCGCGAGCAAGTTTTCCAGAGAAATGAATACCGGGTCTGTCATTGTCCGATCCTTGATTCATTCATCTGTTTCTTTCACTTGACGAACCACATCGATCACGCGGCCATCACGGTAGCGGATCACGCCGACAATGCGGTCATGAAACTCGATCGCCCGGGGTTCGCCGACCAATTCAATGGCGCGTTGATACAAATCCTCGATCGACATCATCGTCAAGCCCGCCTTTTGCAGACGTTCAGCCACTTCCGGGCGTTTCGGGTTCACGGCAATACCGTGATCGGTAACCAGAACATCGATACTTTCCCCCGGCGTCACACGGGTTGTGACCTGACGAACCACGGTCGGGATACGACTGCGGATCAGCGGCGCCACAACAATCGTCAGATTCGCGGCGGTGGCAACATCGCAATGGCCGCCCGACGCTCCGCGCATCACGCCGTCCGAGCCGGTAATGACGTTAACGTTAAAGTCGGTATCGATCTCCAGTGCGCTGAGGATAACCACATCCAGCTGATCGCAGCAGGCGGCTTTTGATGTCGGGTTAGCGTAGACATTGGTCGAAACTTCAACATGATTCGGATTTTTAGCCAGTGAAGCCGCGGCGTTGGCGTCAAAACACTGGGTGTCGATCAGTTTCCCGATGAGTCCTTTTTCATGCAAATCAACGATACTGCCGGTAATACCGCCCAACGCAAAGCTGGCCACGATATTCTGCTGGCGCATTTTATCTTCCAGAAAGCGGGTACAGGCCGTGGACGCGGCGCCAGACCCCGTCTGAATGGAAAAGCCGGATTTGAAATAGCCGGAATGTTCGATGACGTCGGCTGCGGAACGGGCGATCAGCAGTTCACGCGGATTGCTGGTCACGCGCGCCGCCCCCACGCTGATCCTGGCCGGGTCGCCCACTTCATCGACCTGCACGATATAGTCCACCTGATCCTGTACGATGCTCGCAGGCATGTTCGGGAACGGCACCAGGCTTTCCGTTAGCAGCACCACTTTGCGTGCATACCGGGCGTCCACCATGGCATATCCCAGTGAACCGCAGCTTGATTTTCCCACCGTACCGTTGGCATTGCCGAATTCATCGCTGCACGGCACGCCGAGAAATGCCACATCCACGTTCAGCTCACCGCTTTGCAGCAGATGCACCCGCCCGCCGTGCGAGTGAATCTGAACCGGCTCTTTCATCAAACCGTGGGAAATGGCATCGGCTAGCTTGCCACGCATACCGGACGTATAAATGCGGGTGATCACGCCGGCTCGAATATGTTCAATCAGCGGCGCATTGCAACTCATCAGAGAGCTGGAAGCCAGCGTCAAATTTTTGAATCCCATCTGCGCCAGCGTGTCCACCACCAGATTAATCACTTTGTCGCCTTCGCGGAAATGATGGTGGAAAGAGATCGTCATGCCATCTTTCAGACCACTTTTACGAATGGCATCGATCAGATCGGCACAGAGTTTACGTTCATGTTTCTGCGTCACATCGTTCAGCCAGGGGGTCTGGTGGTTTGCATTCACAAAAGGTTGCAGATGGTGAGTTTGCGGATATTGCTGTTGCAGCGCTTCAATAAAGTTACTCATTGTCTAATCCTGTGATTCCTGAGGTCTGTCGTTGCCGGGTCGTCGGGCAACGATCATTTACGAACGCCGGAAGCCTGAGCGCGTTCCAATACCACTCTGGCGTGATTGATGATCGGGCCATCGATCATTTTCCCGTTCAGGGAAATCACGCCCAACCCGGCACGTTCTCCCTCTTCCGCGGCGTTGATCACCAGATGGGAATAATCCACTTCATCCTGCGTCGGCGCATAAGCGTTATGTAACAACTCAATCTGACGCGGATTAATCAGGGATTTGCCGTTGAACCCCAGTTTGCGAATCAACTCGACTTCCCGCAGGAAGCCCGCATCATCGTTCACGTTGGAATAGACGACGTCGAACGCGTCAATACTCGCCGCGCGCGCGGCATGCAGCACGGCACAACGGGCGTAGAACAATTCTGTGCCATCGCCTCGTTCGGTCTGCATATCCATGACATAGTCGAATGCCGCCAGCGCAATCCCGATCATACGTTCTGACGAGCGGGCAATGGAGACGGCGTTAATCACCCCCACCGCCGACTCAATCGCCGCCATGATGCGGGTTGAGCCCACTTCACGCCCGCACGCTTTCTCAATACGAGCCAGATGATGTTCCAGTTCATCCACGTCATCGGTCGAATCGGTTTTCGGCAAGCGGATAACATCCGCACCACCGCGCACGGCAGCTTCCAGATCCAGCAGGCCGAACGGCGTACTCAGTTGGTTAATTCGCACCACGGTTTCAATATCGCGGTACATTGGATGCTGTAACGCATGGAAAACCAGCAGACGGGCGGTGTCTTTTTCGCGCAGGGAAACCGCATCCTCCAGATCGAACATGATGGAATCGGCTTTATAAATGAAGGCATTTGACAACATGGCAGCATTCGCTCCCGGCAGGAATAACATACTGCGGCGCAACTTTTTCATTATAATTTCTCCCATTCCACCTGCTGAACATCTGCGGCGCGTAATATCGCGCTTTGCACCCGGGCACGAATAACGCAATCCAGCGCGCCTTTATCGTCAACAATGATCGTCCCCTCCGTAACGTGCAGACCTTTCAATGTTTCATTCACTACGTGTCTTATTTGATGGCCGAATTGTTTTATCACTTCACTATTAACCACCACGGTGAGTGTCCCTTCAGCCGGTGCGACCTTAACCAGCAAATCGCTGGATTCAAAGGTCCCGGCCAGAGACGCCTTAATAATCTTCATAGAGTTTCCTGATTAATTTAATTAAGCGTATTCAGGTTGGTAATAGTGCTGCAAATGCGCCAACGTTGAGGGCGGCACAATTTCCTGAATACGGCTGTACTGCCGAAGCGTTAATAACCTTCTGACCTCTGAGGCGGAAATCGCCAGTCCGGAAAGTTCTCGTTTGCGATCAATTTCAATCACGTTCAACGCTGGCGCTTCTACGGTCAGATCTTTTTCCAGCCAGTAATGCATATCCTGATTATATTGATGCGTTACCGGACAAAACGGTTCTGTACCAACAAAGCGCTGCGTAATACCTAACGCCGGGGCGATGTATTTTCTGAAAATAATTAAATCCAGCGCCGCATGCGCACGCGTAATTAATTTTTCCTCTTTCAGAAAATAACCCGGGAAAGTGGCCTTTGAGATCATATATGCCGATCCGGCATGCACCGTCAGATTTTGAATATGCTCAACGCCCTGCCGCACCATTTCCAGACGTTCGCTAAAAGGGAAAAAAGACACATCTTCCCGTACCACGAAAACGTGCAGCCAGTCACACGACTGCGCCGCATGCTCAGCCAGATACCGATGTCCAAGCGTGAACGGATTGGCATTCATCACAATGGCTCCGATGTTTTTCCCGGGTCGGGAAAACGTCGCCAGAGACTGGCAATACTGTTTAATACCAATCGGGGTGTTTTCCATCAGCACCGCCGTATCTTGATATTGCGCCAGCGGATAAAAACCGCATCCGCGAAAAATGGCGATATTTTCCGGTTTGGTATAGAGGAAAAGATGAAAATGGCCGCGCAGTGCCGCCTGCTGAACCACTTCATTAACCACCTGAACGCCCAGATTCAGATCCCGGTATTCCGGGGCAACCGCGACACATTTAATGGTGTTTGACGCCATGCCGGCACAGGCCACCCGCTTGCCGTCTAACCGGCCGACGACAAACGTCTCGATATCGTTATCCATGCCGAGTTGGCACTGCGCCAGAAACTGGCGAATTCCCGCCATCTCCCGGGGCTGCATGCGAACATCCAGCGTGTCAAAAAAGATGGAATCATTGGCATACATAACGGTTAATCCTGCATCTGGCGGTTATTCAATATAAAAACATTCGCAAACCTCCGGGTTATCCCGGAGGCTTATCGCTTAGTGCGCAGCCGCAACAGATGCGCCTTCAGCCGGCTTCATCGTCTGGCCGGCATCAACCACGACATTGCGTAAATGACCAATGTTCTCAATCTCAACTTCAATGCAGTCACCCGCTTTCATGAAAAGAGGCGGGTTGCGTTTTTTGCCTACCCCTCCCGGCGAACCGGTAATGATGACGTCGCCAGCGCTCAGCGCGGTGAAGGTACTGATGTATTCAATCAGTTCGGCTACCTTATGGATCATGCTGCCGGTATTGTCATCCTGCACCATCCGGCCATTCAGATAAGTGCGAATCGCCAGCACATGCGGATCGGGAATTTCATCCGCCGTTGTCAGATAAGGGCCAAATGCGCCCGTTTTCTGCCAGTTTTTACCTGCGGTAAACCAGCTGTGCTGCCAGTCGCGCGCGGAACCGTCCATATAGCAGCTGTAACCGGCAACGTGAGAAAGCGCCGCATCGCGGGAAATATTTTGTCCGTCCTTGCCGATAATGACCGCCAGTTCCCCTTCATAATCAAACTCGTTGGAGTAATGCGGTTTAATAACGGGCGTAGCATGCCCGGTTTGTGAATCAGCAAAACGGACAAATAATGTCGGCGCGGGATTCACTTCATCAAACTCTTTGCGTTTTGCCGCATAATTCATACCGACGCATAATATTTTTCCCGGCTCGACAATCACCGGTAAAAATGTCACATCCGATACCGGTACATCCGGCGTGGCATGAATAAACTCTTGTGCGACATTTAATGCATCCTGCATGAGCAGCGATTTTAAATCAGCGTACTGGCGCCCTATTTTACTGCCGAGATCGATTAAGCCGGTCGGTGTATAAATACCGTAGCTGTTCTTACCGTTATAACGGTAGCTTGCAAGTTTCATAATATTTCCCGTTGAAAATAAGCCCACGATAAACCGCAGCGTTATTTCTTTTCGATAGTGTGCTCAGACTAAAAAATTGGCCAATATCAGCAGTGCAACCGATACGTTAATCGCCCCGCCGATACGCGTTGCAATTTGTGCGAACGGCATCAGAACCATACGGTTACCCGCCGTCAGGATCGCCACATCCCCCGTACCGCCCTGTCCGCTCTGGCAACAGGAAATAATGGCAACATCAATAGGATGCATCCCGATTTTCTTGCCAACAAAGAATCCCGTCATTACCAGCGCAGTAACCGTGGAAACGATCACCAACAGGTTTTGCAGCGTGAATGCATTCACCAATTCCTGCCACGGCGTAATGGCAACCCCTACGGCAAACAGAATCGGATAAGTGACTGACGTCTGGAAGAATTTATAGACGACCTGCGAACCTTCGAGCATTTTCGGCGACACGCCGTGAAGCAGTTTCACCAGCACCGCAACAAACAACATCCCTACCGGTGCGGGCAGACCGATCATTTTGTGTCCCAGCATGCCAATCATATAGAGCAGAATGGCCAGCAGGGCGCCCGACGCGATGGTCGTCACATCGGCTTTACCGCTGAAACCCGCTACAGGCGTGCCGCTGTCGGTTTTTCCCAGCTCATTGCCTTTATTCGGCATCAGTTCGCCTTCGCCCGTCAGATGCGGATAACGCTTGCCAAGTTGGTTCAACATGCCGGCAATAATAATCGCGGTCAGGCTGCCCAGCATGACGACAGGAAGGATTCTTCCCAACGCAACACCTTGTTCCATATGCAGAATAGTGGCATAGCCGATCGATAGCGGGATCGCGCCCTCTCCGACGCCACCGGCCATAATAGGCAGAATCAGGAAGAAGAAGATTTGGAACGGGTCCATACCTAATGCGATACCAATCGCCATACCAATCAGCATACCGGCGACTTCACCACATAACATCGGGAAGAAAATTCGCAGAAAGCCCTGAATCAGCGTTTGCCGATTCATGCTCATAATGCTGCCGACAATAATGCAGCAAATATAGAGGTAGAGAATATTGGTGCTTTTATAGAACTTGACCGTGGATTCAACCACGACATCCGGCAGCAGACCGTAATACACCATTGCTGATGGAATAAAGGTGGCGCAAATTGCCGCCGCGCCCATTTTGCCGATAATCGGCAGACGCTTGCCAAACTCACCGCAGGCAAAACCGAAGAACGCCAGTGTGGCGACCATCACCACAATATCACTCGGCAGTTTGCCATTCAGACAGTCAATGCCGATTAATGCGCCGGCCAGTAAAAAGAGTGGGACAGGTATAATACCTACCTTATAGGTATCAAGAATGTGCCACCATTTTTCCTTTAATGAAACCTTACCCGTCGTTTCATTATTTACCACAATATATGAATCATCAGTTGTACTCATAACCCAATCCCCTTTGTATTTTGTTTGCGCATCATAGGGAGTCGATCATTATTATTATGTGATTATCTTCAAATTAAAAAATGAGTTTTAAAGGCACTTATGGTTTTTATGGGTTATATTAATAAAGACTTTACAAAACAAATAATTATGAATTTTTAACGAAAAATATAAATTTTATGGTTTATATGGGTTTTATGGTTTTTATTTCCTAAAAAGAATTATGTTGGTAAAAAGTAATTAAGTTGTTTATTAAAAAAGAATTTACGTTTAATTTTTTATAACGTAAAGCGACTGAAACAGCTAATAACAAAATTTAAACGTGGAATCGCTCACAAGTTTCTTTTTCCTTCTGCCTGGCTATTCTCATTCATGTTAAATTACCGGCTATTTTCAGCTAATCAGACGGACTGGCTTTTATCATGCCATTGAAAATTTCTTTTCATATCAAATTATTTATCTATTTGATTGTTTTTTTCTCTATATTGCTGACATTGGCCGGCGTCTATTACTACCATGATATTGATAAACAACTTTATTCCGAAATGGGCGCCCGGGCGCAGGTTCAGGCCCGGGAAATTGCCGTCATTCCTTCGCTGGTCGAGTCGGTGAGAAACCAGGATATCGATCAGATTGATACCCTCGTTCGTCAGTTGAAACAACGCAGCGATGCCAGCTATATCGTCATCGGCGATAGCCGGGGCCGACATCTCTTTCATTCGGAAGACAGCCGACAGATAGGCACCGCCATGGTCGGCGGGGATAATCCCGAGGTCCTGGCCGGGAAAAGTATTATCTCCGTTCGTCGTGGCGGAATTGGCATTTCTCTGCGCAGCAAAGCCCCGATTATGGATGGTGACAGAGTCATCGGCATTGTGTCGGTCGGCTATCTGAAAACGCACATCGATAACCTCACCTTCGCCAAACTGGCACGCATTTTACTGGTCATCCTTACCATGTTTGTTGCGCTGTTTATTTTTTCGTGGTGGTTCTCCCGTAACCTGAAAAAGCAGATGTTCGGTCTGGAACCTCATGAAATCCGCCTGTTGGTTCGACAACAGAAAGCCTTGCTGGAATCGATTTATGAAGGCGTGATTGCCATTGATAAGCAGCATCGGATTGCGGCAATCAATCATGCCGCCAAAGAAATTCTGACCCTCACCGAACCCTCTAACCGGCTGCGGGGCCGGCCGATTGAAGAGGTTATCAAACCCGTTCCCTTTTTCTCCGGCGAAGAGATGTGGATAAACGATACGCACGACGAAATTTGCCGTTTCAATCATGCCACGGTGATCGCCAGTCGCGTGCGCATCATGCTGGAGGATGAACTGCAAGGCTGGGTCATCAGCTTTCGGGGAAAAAATGATATTCACACCCTCAGCATGCAGCTCAGTCAGGTAAAACGGTATGCCAACAGCCTGCGGATTTTACGCCATGAGCAGTTGAACTGGACCGCCACACTCGCCGGGCTGTTGCATTTGAAACGCTATGATGAAGCGGTTCGTTACATCGAAGCACAGTCGGAAAGCGCTCAGGTGATACTGGACTTCATTTCCCGGCGTTTCTGTTCACCGGCACTGTGTGGATTGCTGCTGGGTAAATACGCGGCGGCCAGAGAAAAAGGCATTGAAATGATCTTCGATCCCCGCTGTCAGCTGACTCACATTCCTGCGGCGCTGAGTGAAACCGAACTGATGTCCATCATCGGGAACCTGCTGGACAACGCGGTGGAAGCCACGCTTGCGAATCAAACGCCGCACTATCCGATAGAAATTTATATTCACGACGGCGAGCAGGAATTGGTCATAGAAATCGCCGATCAGGGAACCGGGATCGATCCGGCCATCGCCGACAACGTATTCGAGCTGGGCGTTACCAGCAAAACGCAGGGCGATCACGGGTTGGGGCTGCATCTGGTCGCCAGCTATGTCAATCAGGCCCAGGGGTTTATTGAAGTCTCGGCCAATCAGCCGCAGGGCAGCGTATTTTCCATTTTTATACCTAAAAAATCTTCCGCCTATACCCACTGTATTTCAAGCTGATGGGTATGACACTAACAGGGATTCAGAGAATGATGCACACTGATAATTTCGATGTCTTAATCGTTGAAGATGAGAAAAGGCTGGCAAATATTCATGCTGAATTTATTGAAAAAAATTTCGGCTTACGCGTCGTTGGCATCGCCGCGACGCTGTCGGACGCCAAAAGATTACTGCAACAACATAAGCCCCGCCTGATTCTGCTGGATAATTATCTGCCGGACGGCGAAGGCGTTTCGCTCATTGAGAGCGAATGGCTCAAAGGGCTTAATTGCTCGGTGATTTTCATCACTGCCGCCAGCGATATGAACACCTGCGCCCAGGCAATCCGCTGTGGCGCGTTTGACTATATCATCAAACCCGTGTCCTACCCGCGGCTACGCTCATCGCTGGAGCGCTTTATTCAGTTTGTCAAAACCCAGCACACATACAAGTTTGTCGACCAGCAAAACGTCGATATTCTCTACCAGTTGCAATCCTCTGGATCAGCGGCGGGTTCTGTGGGCAAAGGCATCGAAGAGAATACGCTGGGCCTGATTCGGCAGATTTTTGTCAATGACGACGAAGACCTGCTCTATTCCGTGGATGATGTGGTAGCGAAAACCGGTTTAAGTAAAACGACCGCGCGTCGCTATCTGGAATATTGCGTGGAAAGCCACTTTCTCGATATCGAAATGCGCTATGGAAAGATTGGGCACCCTCGGCGGCTATACCGCAAAAAACCGACTGAATAACCGACACGCCCGGTCACTCTGGCGATCCCACGGTAATAAAATAGCCGATTGGGTTAATTCAGCGGCATCGTCATCGGGTCGGGGTATTGATATTCAAACCCGAGCTCATGACAAATGCGCTGTCCGTCAACCAGACGCCCCGGAGCATTATTGTCGTCCGCAACAAACTGCGGCGGGGGCAGATTTAATTTGCGAGCCTGATCGGGATAGTAGTCCCGTTTGGCAGGATGTTCCAGCGCACAAAGGTTATAAAGATGTCCGCCATGCGGTCGTTTCAGCAAGAGTTGAATGGCCGACATCACATCTTCCTGATGAACCAGATTCACGCCCTGAGAGCCGTCACGCAATCCCGTTTTCCCCGCCAGAAAACGCCCCGGATGACGCTCTCCGCCAACCAGTCCCGCCAGGCGCAGAATATCCACCGAAGTATCAGGCAAATGTTGCAACCATTGCTCAAGCGCTACCAGCACTTTACCTGCGGTAGTGACAGGGTTGAGCGGCGAGTTTTCTTTTACCGTCCCCGCAGTGCTGCCATAAACAGACGTTGAACTGGTAAAAATAATGCGAGGCACATGAAAAACGCGGGCCGTATTGACCAATTGCTGCACTGCCTGGGCATAACTTTCCCCGCCTTGCGCAGTCCGGCTGACCGGAAGCGTGATAATAAGCACATCCACTTGCAATAACGCACTCAGTTCATTGGCATCACACTTCAGTTCGGGAGTAAGCAGAAGCGGATAACATTCGATGCCGCTCAGCCGGGCGGCTTCCACGCCATCAATCGTCGTTTTACTGCCGACGACCTGATAGCCTTGCCCATTCAGCGCCAGTGCCAGCGGCATACCCAGCCAGCCTAATCCGATAATCGCCACTTTTTTCATCATTTGCTCTCCCAGATAAGGAATCCCCTAACTTGGGTCATCGAGAATGTATAGCCAAGATAGCTTTACTATAATATCGCTTCAGAAGGTAATGCTGATTTCTTTTTAATTTTTCCAAACATTCGCCCTTGCCGACCTTCCCCTATTCAGTAAAAAAGTGTTGCATACATACCCGCACATGGTTTAGGTTATCCGACAGGCAGTATTACACAGATATAACCAAGAGACATTTTATGACATGCGTTCTGTTTAACCACCATCATCACCATCATCCTGACTAGTCTTTCAGGCGATTGGTGCTGGAAGACGTTCAGATCTTCCAGTGGCGCAGAACGAAAAGAGAGCCCTCGGAAGATCACTTCCGAGGGCTTTTTTATTGGCCCACATTTTTGAAAATAAGTATTTAATTTGACAGGTTAATGAGGTTTCCATGCTGGATAAAACACGTTTACGGATAGCAATGCAAAAGTCAGGTCGTCTGAGTGACGATTCACGCGAACTGCTGGCACGTTGTGGTATTAAAATCAATTTACATCAACAACGTCTTATCGCTTTTGCTGAAAACATGCCGATCGATATTCTGCGCGTCCGCGATGATGATATCCCTGGTCTGGTCATGGATGGTGTTGTCGATTTAGGTATTATCGGTGAAAACGTGCTGGAAGAAGAACTGCTTAACCGCCGCGCCCAAGGCGAAGATCCGCGCTACTTTACGCTGCGTCGGCTGGATTTCGGGGGATGTCGTTTGTCTCTGGCCATGGCGCTGGACGAAGAATACACCGGACCGCAATGCCTGCAAAACAAACGTATTGCGACCTCCTACCCTCACCTGCTCAAGCAATATCTCGATCGTAAATCCATCAGTTTCAAATCCTGTCTGCTGAATGGCTCCGTTGAAGTCGCGCCACGCGCCGGATTGGCGGACGCCATCTGCGATCTGGTATCAACCGGTGCAACACTGGAAGCGAACGGCCTGCGCGAAGTCGAGGTTATCTACCGTTCCAAAGCCTGCCTGATTCAGCGCGATGGTGAAATGTCCGCCGATAAGCAGGAATTGATTGATAAATTGCTGACGCGTATGCAGGGCGTTATTCAGGCCCGCGAATCAAAATATATTATGCTGCATGCGCCAAGCGAGCGCCTGGACGACGTTATTTCATTATTACCGGGCGCCGAACGCCCCACCATTCTGCCGCTGGCCGGCGATCAAAGCCGCGTCGCCATGCACATGGTCAGTAGCGAAACTCTGTTCTGGGAAACCATGGAAAAACTCAAATCACTCGGCGCCAGCTCAATTCTGGTGTTGCCGATTGAAAAAATGATGGAGTAATGTCGATGCCCAACAACATGCCCAATACCAACACAACCGGCAGCTTCAATACGCTCATCGATTGGCAGAACTGCTCGGTTGCAGAACAACGCCAGCTGCTGACGCGCCCGGCTATCTCCGCATCAGACCGCATCACCAGTATCGTCAACGATATTCTGGCAAATGTGAAAAGCAGCGGTGACCGCGCATTACGCGAATATAGCGCGACCTTCGATAAAGTTCAGGTTGACGCTATCCGTGTTTCCAGAGAAGAAATCGCTGCCGCGTCAGCGCGTCTGAATGAAGAGGTAAAACAGGCAATGGCGGTGGCCGTGCGCAACATTGAAACCTTCCACAATGCGCAGAAACTCCCCACGGTTGACGTTGAAACTCAGCCCGGCGTGCGCTGCCAGCAGCTCACTCGCCCGATAGCCACCGTCGGTTTGTATATTCCGGGGGGGTCGGCCCCCCTGCCGTCAACGGTGCTTATGCTGGGTACGCCGGCGCGCATCGCCGGTTGCAAACGCGTCGTCTTATGTTCACCGCCGCCGATTGCCGATGAGATCCTGTATGCCGCTCAACTATGCGGAATTCAGGAAGTGTTCCAGCTCGGCGGCGCGCAAGCGATTGCCGCCATGGCTTTCGGCACGGAAAGCGTACCTAAAGTAGATAAAATATTTGGTCCTGGTAACGCCTATGTCACGGAAGCCAAACGTCAGGTCAGCCAACAACTTGATGGCGCGGCGATTGATATGCCCGCCGGTCCTTCAGAGGTGCTGGTGATCGCCGATAGCGGCGCCACACCGGCATTCGTGGCGGCCGATTTACTCTCTCAGGCCGAACACGGCCCGGACTCACAGGTTATCTTGCTGACGCCCGATGCGGCTATGGCCAAAGCCGTTGCCGACGCGGTAGAGCAACAGCTCACCCAGCTTTCACGCGCCGGGATTGCCCGTCAGGCATTATCCAGCAGTCGCGTTATTGTCGCCCGCGATTTGGCGCAATGTATTGAAATCAGTAACCAATATGGTCCTGAACATTTGATTATCCAGACGCGTAACGCGGAGTCGCTGGTCGATAGCATTACCAGCGCGGGTTCCGTATTTCTGGGGGACTGGTCGCCTGAATCTGCGGGCGACTATGCGTCAGGCACCAACCACGTGTTGCCGACCTACGGTTACACGTCGACCTATTCCAGTCTGGGACTGGCTGACTTCCAGAAGCGTATGACGGTGCAACAGTTGACCCCGCAAGGCTTGCTGCAACTGGCGCCGACCATTGAGACGCTGGCACAGGCTGAACAACTTACCGCACATAAAAATGCCGTCACTCTCCGTGTCGCCGCGCTGAAGGAGCAAGCATGAGTATTGAAGAACTGGCGCGCGCCAATGTTCGCGCCCTGACGCCTTACCAGTCGGCGCGCCGTTTGGGAGGCAATGGCGATGTCTGGTTGAATGCCAACGAGTACCCGGAGGCTCCGGAATTTCAACTGACGTTGCAGACGCTGAATCGCTACCCTGAGTGTCAGCCGGCGACCGTGATAAACCGCTATGCGGAATATGCCGGCGTGCAGCCGGAGCAAGTTTTGGTCAGCCGCGGCGCGGATGAAGGGATTGAGCTGCTGATTCGCGCGTTCTGCGAACCCGGCAAAGATGCCATTATGTTCTGCCCGCCGACCTACGGCATGTATGCCGTCAGTGCGGAGACGTTTGGCGTTGAGCGCCGCACCGTCGACAGCAAACCGGACTGGCGGTTGGATCTGGACGCCATTGCCGCACAGCTGGACGGCGTTAAAGTCATCTATGTTTGCAGCCCGAACAATCCGACCGGCAATCTGATCCCCCAGGATGAATTACGTCAACTGCTCGCGCTGGCGCAGGGTAAAGCCCTGGTGGTTATTGATGAGGCCTATATCGAATTCAGCCCTCAGGCGACAACCGTCGGCTGGCTGGAAGCGTACCCGCATCTGGTTATTCTGCGTACCTTATCAAAAGCCTTTTCTCTTGCCGGTCTGCGCTGCGGTTTTACGCTGGCTAACGCCGATCTCATTCAGTTACTGCTGAAGGTGATCGCCCCTTACCCGCTGTCTACGCCGGTCGCCGATATCGCTGCACAGGCACTGAGTCAGAAGGGGATCGCCAAAATGAAAGCGCAGGTGGCGGAAATCACTGAGAACCGGGCATGGTTCAGTCAGGCCCTGGAAAACATCGCCTGCGTTGAAAAAGTTTATCCCAGCGAAAGTAATTATCTGCTGGTTCGCTTTACCGCCGCGCCCTCTGTGTTTAAAACGCTGTGGGATCAGGGCATTATCCTGCGAGATCAAAATAAGCAACCCGGACTTGCCGGTTGCTTGCGCATTACTATCGGCAACCGTTATGAATGTGAGCGCGTGCTCGACGCGTTACAATCATTACCGGGCATCAACGCTTAATCCTAAGGAGCCAATGTGAGCCAGAAATACCTCTTTATTGACCGTGACGGAACATTGATTGCTGAACCTCCTGAGGATTTTCAGGTTGACCGACTGGATAAACTGGCACTTGAACCCGACGTGATCCCATCGCTGCTGGCGCTGCAAAAAGCGGGCTATACGCTGGTGATGATCACCAATCAGGATGGTCTGGGAACCGCCAGTTTTCCGCAGGAAACCTTCGATCCGCCGCACAATCTCATGATGCAGATTCTGACTTCTCAAGGTATTCATTTTGAGGAAATTCTGATTTGCCCTCACCTGCCGGCCGACAATTGCGAGTGCCGTAAACCCAAAACCGCGTTGGTGACGAAATATCTGCAAGATGGCGTGATGGACCTCACTCACAGCTATGTCATCGGGGATCGGGAAACCGATTTGCAACTGGCGCAAAACATGGGCATTACCGGATTACGGTATCAGCGTGAAACCCTGAACTGGCAGGAAATCACCCGCCAGTTGACGAAACGCGAGCGTCAGGCGCATGTTACCCGCGTGACGCGTGAAACGGCCATCGACGTTAACGTCTGGCTGGATCAGGAAGGCAACAGCAAAATCAATACCGGTGTCGGCTTTTTCGACCACATGCTGGATCAAATCGCCACCCACGGCGGTTTCCGTATGCAAATCGACGTCAAAGGCGATCTGTATATTGACGATCACCACACCGTAGAAGATACCGGACTCGCACTGGGTGAAGCGTTGAACAAGGCGCTGGGAGACAAACGCGGTATCGGTCGTTTTGGTTTCGTGCTGCCGATGGATGAATGTCTGGCGCGCTGCGCGCTGGATATCTCCGGGCGTCCGCATCTGGAATACAAAGCCGAGTTCAGCTACCAGCGCGTGGGCGATTTAAGCACGGAAATGGTAGAACACTTTTTCCGCTCACTGTCCTATGCCATGGGGTGTACTCTGCACCTGAAAACCAAAGGACGTAACGATCACCACCGGGTAGAGAGTCTGTTCAAAGTCTTTGGCCGGGCGCTGCGCCAGGCTATCCGCGTAGAAGGCGATACGCTGCCGAGTTCTAAAGGGGTGCTGTAATGAAGGTCGTCATTCTGGATACCGGTTGCGCCAACCTCTCTTCGGTTACCTATGCCGTGCAACGTCTGGGCTACCATCCGATTGTCAGCCGTGAAGCCGAAATTGTGCTGCATGCCGATAAATTGTTTCTGCCCGGTGTAGGCACCGCGCAGGCGGCCATGAACCAGTTGGCTGAACGCAATCTGATCGACCTCATCAAAGCCTGTACCC
Source organism: Brenneria roseae subsp. roseae (assembly GCF_003115845.1). Taxonomy (GTDB): domain Bacteria; phylum Pseudomonadota; class Gammaproteobacteria; order Enterobacterales; family Enterobacteriaceae; genus Brenneria; species Brenneria roseae. Next base: position 73,817 of record NZ_KZ819030.1, read on the forward strand.
AACCGGTACTCGGTATTTGTCTGGGTATGCAGTTGCTCGGTACCTCCAGCGATGAAAACGGCGGTATTCAAACGCTGGGCATCGTTGATGCACCCGTGAAACTCATGCTCGATCATGGGCTGCCGTTACCACATATGGGCTGGAATCAGGTGACCCCGCAGGCCGGACATCGCTTATTCCGCGATATCGACGACGGCGCCTATTTCTATTTCGTACACAGCTACGCCATGCCGGTCTGCGCCAATACCATTGCCCAGACCCTCTATGGCGAAGCGTTTACCGCGGCGGTGGAAAAAGACAACTTCTTTGGCGTCCAATTCCACCCTGAACGCTCTGGCGCCGCCGGCGCTCAGTTGCTGAAAAATTTTCTGGAGATGTAAATCGTCATGATTATTCCCGCATTGGATCTGATTGACGGACAGGTTGTCCGTTTACATCAGGGCGATTATGGTCAACAGCGTCAGTACGGCAGCGATCCGTTGCCTCGGTTACAGGATTATCAGCAGCAAGGCGCGCAGGTTTTACATCTGGTTGACCTGACCGGCGCCAAAGACCCTGCCGCACGCCAGATCCCTCTGCTCAAAAAACTGTTGTCGGGCGTCGATGTCCCGGTACAGGTGGGTGGCGGTATCCGTAATGAACAAGACGTTGAAGCGTTGCTGGAAGCCGGCGCCCGCCGTGTGGTGATCGGTTCCACCGCCGTCAAAGAGCCGGCCCGCGTACAGCAGTGGTTCACCCGCTATGGCGCCGAAGCGCTGGTTCTCGCATTGGATGTTCGTATTGATGCCGATGGCGTCAGGCAGGTGGCGATCAGCGGATGGCAGGAAAATTCCAATGCGACGCTTGAGCAAATCGTCGAGCAATATCTGCCCTTCGGATTGAAGCATGTGCTGTGCACCGATATTTCCCGCGACGGCACGCTAAGCGGCTCGAATGTCGAGCTTTATCGTGAAATCAGCCAACGCTACCCGCAAGTCGCCTTCCAGGCTTCCGGCGGCATCGGCAACCTGACTGACATCGCCAATCTGCGCACCAGCGGCGTTCAGGGCGTCATCGTCGGACGTGCGCTGCTGGAAGGTAAATTTAACGTAGCGGAGGCTATTTCATGCTGGCAAAACGGATAATCCCTTGTCTGGACGTGCGTAACGGGCAGGTTGTTAAAGGCGTACAGTTTCGCAATCACGAAATCATCGGCGATATCGTACCGCTGGCGCAGCGTTATGCTCAGGAAGGCGCTGACGAACTGGTATTTTACGATATCACCGCGTCATCTGACGGCCGCGTTGTCGATAAGAGCTGGGTATCCCGCGTAGCGGAAGTTATCGATATCCCTTTCTGTGTCGCTGGCGGAATTAAAAGCGTCGAAGAAGCAGGACAAATTCTCTCTTTCGGCGCGGATAAAATCTCCATCAATTCGCCTGCGCTGGCCGATCCTGAATTAATAACCCGGCTGGCCGATCGTTACGGTGTACAGTGTATCGTTGTCGGCATTGATACCTGGCATGATGCGGCCACTGACCGATATCACGTCAATCAATACACGGGCGATGAAGCACGGACCAAAGTCACGACCTGGGAAACGCTGGACTGGGTTGAAGAAGTGCAAAAGCGTGGCGCAGGTGAAATTGTCCTGAACATGATGAATCAGGATGGGGTGCGCAATGGGTATGATTTGCACCAGTTAAATCTGGTACGTCGCGTTTGCCACGTCCCGCTCATCGCTTCCGGCGGTGCGGGTACCATGGCGCATTTTCTGGATGCGTTCCAGACGGCTCACGTTGACGGCGCACTGGCTGCATCAGTGTTTCATAAGCAGATCATTAATATTGGTGAGCTGAAACAATATCTTAAACAACAAGGCGTGGAGATTCGGGTGTGTTAAGTGACGAACCTTTTTTAAACGACGAACAAAGAAACCAACTTGATTGGGAAAAAACGGATGGAATGCTGCCTGTAGTGGTGCAACATGCCGTTTCCGGTGAAGTATTGATGTTGGGATATATGAATCAGGACGCGCTGAAAGCGACCGAAGAAAGCGGTAAAGTGACGTTCTTTTCACGAACCAAACAGCGGTTATGGACAAAAGGCGAATCTTCCGGTCATTTTCTGAACGTGGTTTCCATCACGCCCGACTGTGATAACGATACCCTGCTGATTCTGGCCAATCCCATCGGGCCTACCTGTCATCTGGGCAACAGCAGCTGTTTCTCACCTGCCGCCAGCGACTGGGCATTCCTCTATCAGTTGGAGCAGCTCATTGCCGAGCGCAAACACGCCGATCCAACCAGCTCTTACACCGCTCGTCTCTATGCCAGCGGCACCAAGCGTATTGCGCAAAAAGTCGGCGAGGAAGGTCTGGAAACGGCGCTGGCTGCTACCGTGCACGATCGCGAAGAGTTGACCAATGAAGCGGCCGACCTTATGTACCACCTGCTGGTTCTGTTGCAGGATCAAGATTTATCGCTTGCCGCCATCATTAACCGTTTACGTGAACGGCATAAATAACAGGCTGTCGTCGTCGATTGGCTCTGGATCTGTATGGGGTATTTTCGGCATTCGGCGCCGGTGGGACAGATGTTGAATCCCCCGACGCCGACAGCATAGCGCTTTTCCTCGTAATATCTCTCTTACCGTCTCTTCCTGTGATGGTGTGAAAGAGCCGCTAGGGGGAAAAGCTTTTCATTCGCTAATGTTGTTGCCCAATCGCGATCGCCGGTGGTAAAGCAGTCTGATCGTCAAGCTTAAAGGCGGCCATTGCCATCACCAGTTGCCGGGACTGCTCTTCAAGAGAGCGCGTCGCCGTCGCGGACTCTTCCACCAGAGCGGCATTCTGTTGCGCCACCTCCTCCATCTGGTTTACCGCGACGTTAATCTGATCTATACCATGGCTTTGTTCCTGAGATGAATGGGAAATTTCCTTCATCAATACGTTGACGTTAAGGATTTGTTCCGCGATGGTGGACATGGTTTCGCTGGCCCGGGAAGCCAGATGAGTACCTTCACTGACGCGCAAATTGGAATCGCTAATCAGTGCATGAATCTCTTTCGCTGCCTGCGCACTGCGCTGAGCCAACGTCCGCACCTCGTTGGCCACCACGGCAAAACCCCGTCCCTGTTCTCCCGCACGGGCGGCCTCAACTGCCGCATTCAGAGCGAGGATATTGGTCTGAAAAGCAATGCCGTCAATGACGCCAAGAATACCGGCAATGCTGTTCGCGCTACGAGATATCTCCTGCATTTTGTCCATTACATCACGTACCACAGTACTACCCTGATTCGCTATATCAGCCACGTTCTCCGTCAGTTCATGCCCTTGCTGCGCGTTGTCCGCATTATGTTTAACCGTTGCGGTCAACTGTTCCATACTGGCGGCAGTCTGTTCCAGCGAAGAAGCGGATACTTCAGTTCGGCGCGATAGATCGTCGTTTCCCAGGGCTAATTCACGGCTACCCACGTCAATTTGCAGACAGGCATCGCGCACATGAGAAACGGAAGTAACCAGCGATTGCCGCATCGCTTGCAGAGCGGCATTTAACCGCCCAAACTCGTTGTTACCAGCGGGAGGCAGCGCCTGTGTCAGGTCGCCAGATGAGACAAACTCCAAATGGTGAATCGCGGTATTGAGCGGATTAAGCAGCATTTTTCTCAGCACCACCCAAGAAAAAATGATCAGCAGCACGACCAACAGGCAGCAGAAACCAATAAGCATAATCATTTGCTTTCGATCATTGCCGGCCTGAGTCACCTGTTCAATACCCATTTGCTGTGCATAATCGAAAAATGCTTTATTCGCCTTATCAAACTCGGTTCCCAGCGGTCGCAGCTGGTTCTCAATCAAATGATAATACGTCTGGGCATCCTGCCGGTTCAGCGCTTCCAGCATAGGGGCAATTCCCTGCTCATAATAATTCTGGTAGGCCTGGTTAATCTCATTCGCCAGTATTTCTCCTTGCCCCCTCCCTTTGGTTGCCGTAAAAAAACGCTGCAAATCCTCTTTCGCCGCGTTGGAATACTGAGCGGCCCGCCCCGCGGCCGCGGCCGCCTCCTCCGGCCGATCCGTCTCCATAGCGCGCACGGCAAGCGAAGCGACGACACGAATACGCTGCATGTTAGTATTGCTGCTGGACAGATTTCCTAATTCAATCCCCTGAATCAGATTCACCGAATTGAGAGAATGGTAGCTTTTGTTAATAGCAATAATTCCCATCCCGCTAACACACAGTAATAACGAAGCCATAAGGGCTAATAAAAACAGTAACCCGGTACGAATAGATATTTTTTTTAACATAATAGCACCTGTTTAGATCTGTTTAGATGTGGACTTACTCAAGGAGGGGGTTAGCAAGATCATCGACGAAATAGGGAATAACTTTAGTTTAATAATTACAAATGAATAACCTGCGGGGATTAGGGATTAGGGATTAGGGATTAGGGCAAGTTAACGCGCGCTTATTGCCTATACCAGAAAATAGGATCGTCAGATTTGGATGCACCCAAGATACCGTGCCGCCAATGCAAAAAAATGGCGCCTTTTCAGGCACCATTCTATAAACCATCTTGCAAGCAATACTACAGATAAAAATTAACCGTAGATATTGGCGCGGTCGCGCAATTCTTTACCTGGTTTAAAGTGAGGGACGTACTTACCTTCCAACTCAACTTTTTCGCCCGTCTTAGGATTACGGCCAACGCGCGGTGCACGGTAGTGAAGTGAAAAACTGCCGAACCCACGGATCTCAATACGATCACCTTCAGCCAGCGTAGTGGCCATCTGTTCGAGCATCTCTTTCACTGCATCCTCAACCGCTTTGGCTGGGATATGAGATTGCTGTCCAGCAAGTCTTTCAATAAGTTCAGACTTGGTCATAGTTCCTCCAAGTGCATGGTTATGAATAACCACGATAACTTACTACCGCTCCAAGAATGAGCAACCGAAGTCGCTCACTCCACCGTTATTACTCGCCTTTTGCTGCCTTGAACGCTTCAGCCATAGCGCTAGAGAAATTGCCTTCTTCCTGCTTGTTGTTCACAGTCGCGATAGCATCTTTCTCGTCAGCTTCGTCTTTAGCACGAACAGACAGGCTGACAACGCGGTTCTTGCGATCAACACCGGTATATTTCGCTTCAACGCTGTCACCAACGTTCAGCACCAGAGTTGCATCTTCAACGCGGTCGCGTGAAGCTTCAGAAGCGCGCAGGTAGCCTTCAACGCCGTCAGCTAATTCAACTGTAGCACCTTTGGCGTCAACTGCGGTAACTTTACCAGTAACAATAGCACCTTTCTTGTTTACAGACAGGTAGTTATTGAACGGGTCTTCAGCCAGTTGTTTCACACCCAGGGAGATACGTTCGCGCTCAGCATCAACCTGCAGTACAACCGCGGCGATTTCGTCACCTTTCTTGTATTCGCGAACGGCTTCTTCGCCAGCCACGTTCCAGGAGATGTCGGACAGGTGAACCAGACCGTCGATGCCGCCATCCAGACCGATGAAGATACCGAAATCAGTAATGGACTTGATCTTACCTTCAACGCGGTCGCCTTTGTTGTGGGTTTCAGCGAATTGCTGCCACGGATTGGCTTTGCATTGTTTCAGACCCAGAGAAATACGACGACGTTCTTCGTCGATATCCAGCACCATCACTTCCACTACGTCGCCAACGTTGACAACTTTGGACGGATGGATGTTTTTGTTGGTCCAATCCATTTCGGATACGTGTACCAGACCTTCAACGCCCTCTTCGATTTCAACGAAGCAGCCGTAGTCAGTCAGGTTGGTCACGCGGCCAGTCAGACGAGTGCTTTCCGGGTAACGCTTAGCGATAGCGACCCATGGATCTTCGCCCAGCTGTTTCAGCCCCAGAGACACACGAGTACGCTCACGGTCGAATTTCAGCACTTTAACCGTGATTTCGTCGCCCACATTGACGATTTCGCTCGGATGTTTAACACGTTTCCAAGCCATATCAGTGATATGCAGCAGGCCGTCAACGCCACCCAGATCAACGAATGCACCGTAGTCGGTAAGGTTCTTGACGATACCTTTAACTTCCATGCCTTCCTGCAGGTTTTCCAGCAGTTGATCGCGTTCAGCGCTGTTTTCAGATTCAATAACTGCACGGCGGGAAACAACAACGTTGTTGCGTTTCTGATCCAGCTTGATAACTTTGAACTCAAGCTCTTTGCCTTCCAGATGCAGCGTGTCACGTACCGGACGAACGTCTACCAGAGAACCAGGCAGGAACGCGCGAATGCCGTTCAGCTCAACAGTGAAACCACCCTTGACTTTACCGTTGATAACACCGGTAACCGTTGCAGCTTCTTCGTAAGCTTTTTCCAGCATCAGCCATGCTTCATGACGTTTAGCTTTCTCACGAGACAACAGCGTTTCACCGAAGCCGTCTTCAACAGCGTCCAGCGCTACGTCTACTTCATCGCCAACCTGAATTTCCAGTTCGCCCTGTGCGTTTTTGAATTGCTCTACCGGAATGGCGGATTCAGATTTCAGACCGGCGTCAACCAGTACGACATCTTTATCAATAGCAACAACAACACCACGAACGATGGAACCAGGACGGGTTTCGATTTCTTTCAGGGATTCTTCAAAGAGTTGAGCAAAAGATTCAGTCATGTTGATAATCTTAGGAGTCTTCAATTTAACGTCCATCTGGCATCCTGCTCGATGGGGTTGTTTAACATGCCCCGCTGTGCGTCCTTACAGCGAGGTAAAAATTCGGTTACATGCGATCGTTACGCTAAAACTTCACGGGCATAAGCCAGTGCGCGCGCAATCACTTCATCAATGGTCATTCCCGTCGAATCCAGCACCAGTGCATCAGCAGCGGGCACTAAAGGCGCGACGGCCCGATTACGGTCACGGTCATCCCGTTCCCTTATCTCGGATAAAAGACGTTCAAAGTTAACACTAAAGCCCTTCTCCTGCAACTGTAGCATGCGTCGTTGCGCGCGTTCTTCTGCGCTTGCATCCAGGAAGATCTTCACCGGGGCGTCCGGAAACACGACGGTTCCCATGTCGCGGCCATCGGCAATCAGCCCTGGCGCTTCGCGAAAAGCTCGCTGCCGACGCAATAACGCTTCACGAACCCGGGGGAACGCCGCGGCCTGGGAGGCCGTATTACCTACTGTTTCAGTTCGGATTTCATTGCTGACATCCTCACCTTCTAAAATCACTTTCAGCAGCCCGTCTTCTGAAATGAAGCGGACATCCAGATGAGAAGCCAATGGAACCAGCGCTTCTTCCGAACCAATATCCACCTGATGGTGTAAAGCAGCCAGGGCCAGAACACGATAAATCGCGCCCGAATCCAGTAAATTCCACTGTAAAGCTTCTGCCAGCGCTTTGCACAACGTACCTTTACCTGCGCCACTCGGTCCGTCAACCGTAATCACCGGTGCAGTCACCGCCATCTTTCTCTCCTTTACACTGGGAAATCCCGTTGATGCCGTTTTAGACATTACGGTGCTTCATTATACGCATCAATGACGAGAAAGGTTATATCGACGGGAAAAATAAGACGGTGCCTGATCGTGTCGGAACGGACATTCGGAAAGAATCAGGCCCGATTTCCGGACCTGTTTTATTATGGCTGTACGCTTAGGCGAGCCAGTTGTTCAAAATAGTCCGGGAACGTCTTGGCCGTGCATTTTGGATCAAGAATGGTGACCGGCGTATCAGACAGGGCAATCAGAGAAAAGCACATGGCCATCCGGTGATCGTTATAGGTGCCGATTTCCGCAAACTTCAGCGCGGCTGGCGGCGTGACGCGAATATAATCCTCACCCTCTTCAACCTCGGCGCCGACTTTACGCAATTCAACCGCCATGGCGGTCAGGCGATCGGTCTCTTTAACCCGCCAGTTGTATATATTGCGCAGCGTCGTGGTTCCGCCCTGAGCAAATAACGCCGTGGTCGCGATGGTCATGGCGGCATCCGGGATATGGTTCATATCCATATCAATGGCATGGAGTTCGCCACGCTGGCATTCGATATAGTCATCCCCCCAGCGGATCTGCGCGCCCATTTTTTCCAGCACATCGGCAAAACGGATATCCCCCTGCACACTCCCGCGGCCTACGCCGGTGACACGCACAGTTCCCCCTTTAATTGCCGCGGCGGCCAGAAAATAAGACGCAGAAGAAGCATCGCCTTCCACCAGATAATCCCCCGGAGAACGGTATTGCTGGCGGCCGGTCACCGAGAACCGCTGGTAGTTCTCATTACGTACGTCAATGCCGAACGTTTTCATCATGTGCAACGTGATATCGATATACGGCCTGGAAACCAGATCGCCCTGAATGCTGATCTGTGTGTCTTGTGCCGCCAGTGGCGCCATCATCAGAAGTGCGGTGAGAAACTGGCTGGAAACACTGCCATCAACGCTGATTTCGCCGCCACGGAAGCCGCCGCGCAAACGCAGGGGCGGATAATTTTCCTGTTCGAGATAATCAATTTTCGCGCCGCCCTGACGTAGCGCATCAACCAGATGCCCAATCGGACGTTCTTTCATCCGCGGCTCACCCGTCAGCACGATATCGCCTTCGCTCAGGCAAAGGGCCGCCGCCAATGGGCGCATCGCCGTTCCGGCATTCCCCAGAAACAGTTCGGTAGGTTGGGAAGCTTTCAATACGCCGGCCAGACCGGTAATTTCACACTGCGTGCGATCGGCAGAAAGCTGATAGTCCACACCCAGTGCTTTCAACGCATTCAGCATGTGGCGAACATCGTCGCTATCCAGCAGGTTGGTCAGCCGGGTTGTTCCTTCAGACAGGGCGGCCAGTAAAAGCGCGCGATTTGATACGCTTTTTGAGCCGGGGAGGTTAAGCGTGCCGTTAATCAGTTTAATAGGCTGTAGAGTCAGGGATTCCTGCATGTGAAACATATTCTCCAATCGTGAACACAAAAACCCCGGTTTAGCCGGGGTTTTCAAAAAGCAGGCGTTGGACGCCATTAGACCATTAACCGTGGCGACGCTCAAAGTCAGCCATGAAATCGGTCAGTGCTTTGACGCCTTCAATTGGCATTGCGTTGTAGATGGAGGCGCGCATACCACCCACCACACGGTGTCCTTTCAGCGCGTGTAGCCCCGCAGTCTGGGCCTCCTCAAGGAACACTTTATCCAGCGCGGCATCGGCCAGCAGGAACGGCACGTTCATACGGGAGCGGTTGGCTGCTGCGACATCATTACGATAGAAGTTACTGTTATCAATGGCGCCGTAAAGCAGATTCGCCTTATCCTTATTGCGTTTTTCCATTTCCACCAGGCCGCCATGCTCTTTCAGCCATTTGAAGACCATGCCAGAAAGATACCAGGCAAATGTCGGCGGGGTGTTAAACATGGAAGCATTATCAGCCAGAATCTGATAATTGAGGATAGAAGGCAATTCACGACGCGCTTTGCCCAGCAAATCGTCACGCACGATGACCAGCGTCAACCCCGCCGGACCAATGTTCTTCTGCGCCCCTGCGTAGATAACGCCATAACGACTGACATCAATAGGACGAGACAGGATACTGGATGAATAGTCCGCCACGACAATCTTGTCGCCGAAGTCTGGCATTTCTTCAATCGCCACACCGTCAATGGTTTCATTCGGGCAATAGTGCACGAAAGCGGCATCATCAGATAATTGCCATTCGCTCATCGGCTTCACGCCGCGCAAGTCGTCCACGCGGGTTTTTACATCAACGATATTGGGAGTACAGTATTTTTCTGCTTCATTGATCGCGCTGTGCGCCCAGTAACCACCGTCGATGTAATCTGCGTGAGATTTATCCCCCAGCAGATTGAGCGGAACGGCAGCGAACTGCGCCCGGGCTCCGCCGTGACAAAACAGGACTTTATAGTTGGAGGGGATTTTCAGCAGATCGCGCAGATCTTGTTCGGATTCAACCGCAACCTGCATAAATTCTTTACTACGGTGGCTGATTTCCATTACCGATGTACCCAGCCCATGCCAGTTACATAATTCCTGTTCAGCCCGACGTAATACTTCAACCGGCAGCATCGCTGGACCGGCGCTAAAATTAAAAACCTGAGTCATTTCCCCTCACCACATCTGAAAAATAGCGACTGTTTTATCACAACACGCTGGTTATAAACACAACGCGCTAGACGCACTGTTTTACCCTGCTATCGGTTTTATCACTCGTCACTCGCGGCTGCAACGCTTATTGCTCTCTATCATACAAAACACGTTGGCAAACAAAACGCCATGTCACCGGGCAAACACTCTCTGTTATCAAAGTGTTTAGAATAAATAGAGTCCGAGTTAAAAAGCCCGTATCATGCTCCTCCTGTTAATACATAACTAAGTGGAAACCATGACCCAAACATTTATCCCAGGAAAAGACGCCGCCCTGGAAGACTCCATCGCCCGTTTTCAACAACAACTCCAAGACCTGGGGTTCAACATCGAAGAAGCCTCATGGCTGAATCCGGTGCCAAATGTCTGGTCCGTGCATATTCGCGATCGTGAATGCCCGCTGTGTTTTACCAATGGCAAAGGCGCCAGCAAGAAAGCCGCACTGGCTTCGGCGTTAGGGGAATACTTCGAGCGGCTGTCGACCAACTATTTTTTTGCCGATTTCTACCTGGGCAAAACCATTGCGAATGGTGAATTCGTTCATTATCCAAATGAAAAATGGTTCCCGATCCCTGCGGATGATTCGCTGCCTGAAGGTATTCTGGATGCCCGCCTGCGTGAGTTCTACGATCCGGAACAAGAGCTGAACGCCAGTAACCTGATCGACCTGCAATCCGGCAACGACGCGCGCGGCATTTGCGCCCTGCCGTTTACTCGTCAGTCCGATCAGCAAATCGTTTATATTCCGATGAACATCATCGGCAATCTTTATGTTTCCAACGGTATGTCGGCAGGAAACACCGCCAATGAAGCCCGCGTTCAGGGACTATCAGAGGTTTTTGAGCGCAGTATTAAAAACCGTATCATTGCCGAATCCATTAGCCTGCCGGAAATTCCGCAAGACGTATTGAACCGCTACCCGGGCGTCGTGGAAGCGATTGCCACGCTGGAAAAAGAAGGCTTCCCGATTTTCGCTTACGATGCATCGCTGGGTGGAAAATATCCGGTTATTTGCGTTGTACTATTTAACCCGGCCAACGGCACCTGTTTCGCCTCGTTCGGGGCGCATCCTGATTTTGGCGTCGCGCTTGAGCGTACCGTGACCGAACTGTTACAAGGGCGCGGTCTGAAAGATCTGGACGTTTTCACTCCACCGACATTCGACGACGACGAAGTCGCCGAACACGCGAATCTGGAAACCCACTTTATCGACTCAAGCGGTCTGATTTCCTGGGATATGTTCAAAAACCAGGCCGACTATGCGTTCGTCGACTGGAGTTTCAGCGGCACCACCGAAGAAGAATTTGCCATACTGATGGCCATTTTCCAGCAGGAAGATAAAGAAGTTTACATCGCTGACTATGAACATCTGTCCGTTTACGCTTGTCGCATACTGGTTCCCGGTATGTCAGATATTTATCCTGCCGAAGATCTGCTGTTAGCGAACAACAGCATGGGGGCACACCTGCGCGAAACGCTGCTTGCCCTGCCTGACAGCCAATGGGAAAAAGAAGCATATCTGGCGTTGATCCAGCAACTGGATGACGAAGGCTTTGATGACTTCACCCGTGTGCGCGAGCTATTGGGTATTGCAACCGGCAAGGATAACGGCTGGTTCACGCTGCGTGTCGGTGAGCTGAAAGCGATGCTGGCACTGGCAGGCGGCGATCTGGAGCAGGCATTAATCTGGACCGAATGGACACAGGATTTCAACGATTCTGTCTTTACAGCACCACGCAGCAATTATTATCGTTGCCTGCAAACACTCTTGCTTTTGGCGATGGAACCTGAGCGCGACTCCGCCGAATATTATGATGCTTTTGTCAAAATGTACGGACGCGAAACGGTCGATGCCGCCAGTGCCGCCATCAATGGCGAGCAAAGTTTCTACGGCCTTTTCGCCGTGGATGATGGCTTCACTACATTGCCCGCCCACCGGTCTCTGCTGGCCGCTTACGAGAAGCTGCAACAGGCGAAACGCCGGTATTGGCAGAGCAAATAATGCGGCTATTTGCCGGTGGACAATAACAAAGGCAGCAGAGAAAACAGCATTCCACGCTGTTATTTAACCTTGCCATAATTTATCAAAAAGACTTAAATAGCCCTTATTTTACAAGGGCTATTTTTATTGATGAAAAGTATTTTTCTGACAGTAAGACACATAAAAGACATATTGTTATTAAACGGTAAATATTTAATTAAATTACATCAACCAGACGGTACTTAAAATACACAAAACATTATTTTCATTAACGCTAAATCGGGTGCTAATCCCCTTTAGCTTCAAATCTTTTTGTAAAGTTTAAAATATTTTTTCTTGTTAAAAATCAATGCATTATTCGATAAAAAACCCTTTCCTGACGCACTGGAGCACCGACCAGTTTAGCGCAACATGATCCACGTCAATTTTTGCCGTATACTGCTTTGTTAGTATCTCAACGCTGATAATTTTTAAGAGAGAGTTAGTGTGAAAGCTGACAACCCCTTTACGCTATTACTACCGGCCGCAATGGCAAAAGTCGCCGAAGATGCCGGTGTCTATAAAGCAACGAAGCATCCGTGGACAACCTTTTATTTAGCAATTACTGCGGGCGTTTTTATTTCGATTGCCTTTGTCTTTTATATTACCTCTACTACCGGTACGGCGACGATACCTTTTGGCATCGCCAAATTGATCGGTGGTATTTGTTTCTCTCTGGGGTTAATGCTGGTCGTCGTTTGTGGCGCAGACTTATTCACTTCTACCGTACTGATCGTCATTGCCAAAGCCAGTGGACGTATCACCTGGAAGCAACTAGCCTGTAATTGGATCAATGTCTATATCGGTAACCTGTTTGGCGCACTGTTTTTTGTTGCTCTGATCTGGTTCTCTGGCGAACATATGGTCTCTAATGGCGCATGGGGGCTCAACGTCCTGCAAACGGCGGAACACAAGCTTGAGCACACATTTGTCGAAGCGCTGTGTCTGGGGATTCTGGCAAACCTGATGGTCTGTCTGGCCGTGTGGATGAGCTATTCCGGTCGCACCCTTACCGACAAAATGTTTGCGATGATTTTACCAGTCGCCATGTTTGTCGCCAGTGGTTTTGAGCACAGTATCGCGAATATGTTCATGATTCCCATGGGGATCGTAATCAAAAACTTCGCAGCACCAGAATTCTGGCATGCCATCGGCATGGTGCCATCTCAGTTTGAGCATTTAACCGTCAGCCATTTCATTACCGCTAATCTGATCCCTGTAACCATTGGGAACATCATCGGTGGTGGTTTACTGGTAGGATTAACATACTGGGTAATTTATTTGCGCGGTGAAGACAAGCACTAAGGTGCTATTGACCGCAACACGCAACATCGGGTTCTAAGAAATCCATATCAAAGGTAGGTGTAAAATGACCGAGCTGAATGAAAAATTGGCCAACGCATGGCAAGGTTTTAGCAAAGGTGAATGGCAGGATGGAGTTAACGTTCGTGACTTCATTCAGAAAAACTACACGCCGTATGAAGGTGATGAGTCTTTCCTGGCTGGCGCCACCAAAGCGACTTCTTCGCTGTGGGACAGCGTTATGGAAGGAGTCAAACAGGAAAACCGTACCCACGCGCCTGTTGATTTTGATACCAACGTTGCTGCAACCATCGTTTCCCACGATGCCGGCTACATCAACAAAAGCCTGGAAAAAATTGTTGGTTTACAAACTGATGCTCCGCTGAAACGCGCGCTGATCCCATTCGGCGGCATCAAAATGGTTGAAGGTTCCTGTAAGGTTTATGGCCGTGAACTGGATCCTCAACTGAAAAAAATCTTCACCGAATACCGTAAAACGCACAACCAGGGTGTTTTTGATGTTTATACCCCTGACATCCTGCGTTGTCGTAAATCAGGTATTCTGACTGGTCTTCCTGATGCCTATGGCCGTGGCCGTATCATTGGTGACTACCGTCGCGTAGCGCTGTACGGTATCGACTACCTGATGAAAGACAAGTTCGCTCAGTTCACTTCTCTGCAATCCAAACTGGAAAACGGTGAAGATCTGGAAGCGACCATTCGTCTGCGTGAAGAAATTGCCGATCAGCATCATGCGCTGAACCAAATCAAAGAAATGGCCGCCAAATACGGTTGTGACATTTCTGGCCCGGCAACGACTGCGCAAGAAGCGGTACAGTGGACCTACTTCGGCTATCTGGCCGCGGTTAAATCTCAGAACGGTGCGGCGATGTCCTTCGGTCGCGTATCCACCTTCCTGGATATCTACTTCGAACGCGATCTGAAAGCTGGCAAGATCACTGAAGAAGTGGCTCAGGAACTGATTGACCACCTGGTCATGAAACTGCGTATGGTTCGTTTCCTGCGTACGCCTGAATATGATGAACTGTTCTCTGGCGATCCGATTTGGGCAACCGAATCTCTGGCCGGTATGGGTCTTGATGGCCGTACGCTGGTCACCAAAAACAGCTTCCGTTTCCTGAACACCCTGTACACGATGGGGCCGTCTCCGGAACCGAACATGACCATTCTGTGGTCTGAAAAACTGCCGTTGAGCTTTAAAAAATACGCAGCTAAAGTGTCCATCGATACTTCTTCTCTGCAATACGAGAATGATGATCTGATGCGCCCTGACTTCAACAATGATGACTATGCCATTGCTTGTTGCGTAAGCCCAATGGTCGTTGGTAAGCAAATGCAGTTCTTCGGCGCCCGCGCCAACCTGGCGAAAACCATGCTGTATGCTATCAACGGCGGCGTGGACGAAAAAATGAAAATGCAGGTTGGCCCGAAATCTGAACCGATCAAAGGCGATTTGCTGAACTATGACGAAGTGATGGAGCGTATGGATCACTTCATGGATTGGCTGGCTAAACAGTATGTCACCGCGCTGAACATCATCCACTACATGCATGATAAGTACAGCTACGAAGCATCACTGATGGCTCTGCACGATCGTGATGTATTCCGTACGATGGCATGTGGTATCGCCGGTCTGTCTGTTGCTGCCGACTCCTTGTCCGCCATCAAGTACGCCAAAGTTAAACCAATCCGTGACGAAGACGGTCTGGCGATTGACTTTGATATCGAAGGTGAATATCCGCAGTTCGGTAACAACGATGCTCGCGTCGATGAACTGGCTTGCGATCTGGTTGAACGTTTCATGAAGAAAATTCAGAAACTGAATACCTACCGCGGTGCGACGCCAACTCAGTCTGTTCTGACCATCACTTCCAACGTGGTATATGGTAAGAAAACAGGTAACACCCCTGACGGACGTCGTGCTGGCGCGCCATTCGGCCCAGGTGCCAACCCGATGCACGGTCGTGACCAGAAAGGTGCGGTTGCTTCACTGACATCCGTTGCCAAACTGCCGTTTGCCTACGCGAAGGATGGTATTTCCTATACCTTCTCAATCGTGCCAAACGCACTGGGTAAAGATGATGATGTTCGTAAAGCCAACCTGGCTGGGCTGATGGATGGTTACTTCCACCATGAAGCCAGCATCGAAGGCGGTCAGCATCTGAACGTTAACGTGATGAACCGTGAAATGCTGCTTGATGCCATGGAAAACCCGGAAAAATATCCGCAGTTGACTATCCGCGTATCTGGTTATGCAGTGCGTTTCAACTCACTGACTAAAGAACAGCAGCAAGACGTGATTACTCGTACCTTCACGCAGTCAATGTAAGTTTCCCTGACTGTCTGAAAGGGCGTAAAATAAAGGCTCCACGACTGTGGGGCCTTTTTCTCACCTTTCAGATCGTGACCTAAAACGAATCAACCGGTAGCAACCATAGCGTAACGATAACCACAGTATGCAGACTGCCTCGTTAACTCTATAATATTAAACCTGTTTTGCCAGCCCGCTACGTGTCCTGTCACAGCAATGGTGTGGATGGCTGGCAAAACAGATTCGACGCAGCATCAGGCCAATGGGCGTGCGCTGTCAGGCTTACTGGCAGGATAGCCGTCTAACGACTTATGACTGCGCTCATAAAGACCGCTATTGATCGGTCAAACTTGGAGAAAACCTCGCAATGTCAACAATCGGTCGCATCCACTCTTTTGAATCCTGCGGTACCGTTGATGGTCCCGGAATTCGCTTCATTGTGTTCTTTCAAGGCTGCCTGATGCGTTGCCTGTATTGTCACAATCGGGATACCTGGGATACGCACGGCGGCAAAGAAATTACTGTCGAAGAGTTGATGAAAGAGGTCGTGACCTATCGGCATTTTATGAATGCATCAGGCGGCGGTGTAACGGCTTCAGGCGGGGAAGCGATTCTACAAGCGGAGTTCGTGCGCGACTGGTTCCGGGCCTGCCGGGAAGAAGGCATTAATACCTGTCTGGATACGAATGGCTTTGTACGTCGTTATGAGCCGGTTATTGATGAGTTGCTGGACGTTAGCGATCTTGTCATGCTCGATCTGAAACAGATGAACGACGATATTCACCAGAATCTGGTGGGCGTATCAAATCATCGGACGCTGGACTTCGCCCGTTATCTGGCAAAACGTAATCAGCGTACCTGGATCCGCTATGTTGTTGTTCCGGGCTGGTCTGACGATGACAAATCTGCCCATATGCTGGGTGAATTCACAAAAGATATGTCCAATATCGAAAAAATCGAATTACTGCCCTATCACGAACTCGGCAAGCATAAATGGATAGCCATGGGCGAAGAGTACAAACTGGACGGCGTCAAACCGCCCAAAGCTGATACGATGGAACGCGTCAAAGCGATTTTAGAAGGCTACGGACATAAGGTCATGTACTGATGCGATAATGGTGTCGCCATCCCTTTCAGAAGGCTGGATCTCCTCCACATCGCCCCGGAACCGTTCAAACTGGCCAGCGCTCTCTGGCCAGTTTGAAATAACAGACTCAGGCAGCGGCCAGCGGCGTCGGGTGGTGATCCGCTTTTTTAAGCAACATGACCAGATAACACACCGCCACCATGGCAATCAGCACAAACAGCAACCGGTCGGAATACGTTTGCATCAACACTGCCGCAAGACTTGGACCGCACAGACTACCAAGGGTATAACTCAGCAATAATGCCTGATTCATTGCCACCAGTTCGTCTGGGTGGACCTTCTCGCACGCCCACGACATGGCCACCGGGTAAAGCGTGAACCCGGCGCATCCAAGCATGAACAGCGCTGGCGCCATGGCATAGTGGCTAATACTCAGCATCGCAAGACAGCCAATAATCACCACAAAGACCAATACCCGCAGTACCAACAGGCGGCCATATCGATCGGCCATTCGTCCGACGGGCCATTGACCCGCGATACCCGCGCTAATCAACAATGCCATCCAATAACCGACCTGCGCATCACTCATCCCCTGATGCGAAAGATAGAGCGGCATTAAGCCGTACAGCGATCCCAAAATCACCCCGGAAATCACACAGCCGTGCACACCCAGTCTGGCGCTTCGATATTTGAGCATCTGCCACACATTCACGCGACGCCCCTGGGTGGAGGGCCCCGGAATTCGGGTGAACAACAAGGGCAATATCGCCAGAATAATTAACGCGGTAACCCAGGGCAACACACTCAACAGCTGCGTCGGTAAAGCACCGAGCAGCAGTTGTCCA
The DNA here is from genome assembly GCF_003115845.1 of Brenneria roseae subsp. roseae. GTDB lineage: Bacteria > Pseudomonadota > Gammaproteobacteria > Enterobacterales > Enterobacteriaceae > Brenneria > Brenneria roseae. The sequence goes on from NZ_KZ819030.1 coordinate 91,505, forward strand.
ATCACGCTGCCAAGGTAATAGGCCATCATGTAGGCGGCCAATAGTTGTCCGCGCTGGGAAGGGGTACCGCTGCAAAGCAGTGCGCTTTCAACCACGACCCATATCAGAGCGCATCCTATCCCGGCCAGGAAACGCCAGAATAGCCAACTCCAGAAATCAACAGAAATACCCAACCCGATAGCGGCGATACCAAACAACAAGGCGGCAAAATAATAACTACGATTAAAACCATAACGTCGGATTAGCTTACCCGCTAATAATGTCCCCACCAGATTACCGGTGAAATAAGACGAACCAACCATACCCACCTGCCAGACAGGGATATGTTGATAATTAAGCCAAAGTGGTACCAGCGTATTCAGTACAGCAATACAAACCGTCAGCAGCAAAAGACCGCAGAGCAAAAAGCGCACTGGGTGAGAGTAAGCAGGCATAATGAAGTGGATAACCAGACAACCAAGAGAAAAGTGAGCGCATCATGCCACTACCTATTTAAAAGTCAATCCGGACAAAATGAGAAAAACAGACGGTATAATCACATTGATTTAAATAATTAATCAATAACACGACGGTGCTGTCCACTTGTCCATAAAGGGTATTTATATAATTATGATTTTAAATACATTTGGCGGCTAAAATAAAACGCAGGCCACCTGACGAAGCAGAAAAATAACTTTCTCGATTAAAAAATATCGCCGAGCCATAGCATAAAAAAAGCGCCATAAAGGCGCTTTTTTAATAGAACAATATAAATCAGCCAATAAATTCCAGACCGCCCATATAAGGACGCAATACTTCAGGAATTTCAATTCGCCCATCGGCCTGCTGATAATTCTCAAGTACGGCAACCAGTGTGCGGCCTACCGCCAGCCCTGAACCATTCAGGGTATGCACCAGACGTGTTTTCTTGTCGCTCTTGCTACGGCAACGCGCCTGCATGCGGCGAGCCTGAAAATCCCACATATTGGAACAGGAAGAAATCTCACGATATGTATCCTGCGCCGGCAACCAGACTTCCAGGTCATAAGTTTTGCTGGAGCCAAATCCCATGTCTCCGGTGCACAGCAATACTTTGCGGTACGGCAATTTCAACAACTGCAATACGGTTTCTGCATGGGTGGTTAATTCTTCCAGCGCCTGCATGGAATCTTCTGGACGAACAATCTGTACCAGTTCAACTTTGTCAAACTGGTGCATACGGATCAAACCACGGGTGTCGCGGCCATAAGAACCGGCTTCCGAGCGAAAACATGGCGTATGTGCCGTCATTTTCAGGGGTAATGATTCTTCTTCCAGAATTTCGTCACGAACCAGATTAGTCAGCGGAACTTCTGCCGTAGGGATCAGCGCATAGTTGCTGGTATCCGCTTCTTCGCTTAACGGTTTGGTATGAAACAGGTCTTCGCCAAATTTTGGCAACTGCCCCGTGCCATACAGCGTCGCATGATTGACCAGGTAAGGCACATATGCCTCCTGATACCCGTGCTGCTGAGTGTGCAGATCCAGCATAAACTGAGAGAGCGCACGATGCAGGCGGGCAACCGGTCCTTTCATCACCACAAAACGAGCGCCGGTTAATTTTACACCGGCGGCAAAATCCACCCCATCGGCCATCTCTCCGAGTTCCACATGATCGCGTACAGGGAAATCGAACTTACGGGGCTCGCCCCAACGGCTGATTTCTTTGTTATCGAGCTCATCTTTACCCAGGGGCACCGAGTCATCCGGCATATTAGGAATCGTCAACGCCAACTCACGGATTTCATTCTGTAGTTGGTCCAGCTCTGTTTTAGCCGCATCCAACTTCTCACCCAACTCGTTAACTTCGCGACGCAATGGTTCAATATCTTCACCACGCGCTTTCGCTGCACCAATCTCTTTCGATCGGGAATTACGCTGAGCCTGCAAATTTTCAGTTTCTACCTGTAGAACTTTGCGGCGTTCTTCCTGCTTACGCAGGGTATCCACATCCAGTTTAAAGCCTCTGCGAGCCAGTAGCTTTTCGGCGACTGCGTCTAGCTCATTACGCAGTAAATTGGGATCGAGCATGCTAATCCTGTGCTTATGATTATCAAATGAAATGTTATCGAATCCGGCAAATCATATCTCGCCGGATTGCAGAAAATGTCCTGTTAACCTTACCGCAACGCTTAGTTCAGCGGTAGCGTTTTGTCGGGCTATTTTGATCCTGAGCGGCAAGCCAGGCGAGCTTTTCACCAATTTTACCTTCAAGACCACGCGATGACGGGGTGTAATAGCGGGTTTCCGCCATTTCCGGCGGGAAATAGCTCTCTCCGGCAGCATAAGCGTTAGGTTCATCATGGGCATAGCGATACTCCGCACCCAACCCCATATCCTTCATCAGACGCGTGGGGGCATTACGCAAATGCTCGGGAACATCATAATCCGGCTTTTCACTGGCATCATGCATAGCGGCTTTGAAAGCAGTGTAAACCGCATTACTTTTCGGCGCACACGCCAGATAAACGATGGCCTGTGCAATGGCTCTCTCTCCCTCTGCCGGTCCTACGCGGGTAAAACAATCCCATGCGGCAATCGCCACCTGCATTCCGCGAGGATCGGCATTCCCGACATCCTCGGAGGCAATCGCCAATAGACGACGGGCCACATACAACGGATCGCCACCGGCCGTAATAATACGCGCATACCAATACAAAGCGGCATCCGGCGCCGATCCCCTGACCGATTTATGCAAAGCGGAAATCAGATCGTAATAACGATCGCCTTTATTATCAAAGCGGGCGCTGCGTTCGCCAGAGACTTCTTTAAGCAATGCTGGGGTTAACGTGCGGATGCCTTGTGCATCCACCTCCGCCATATCCGCCATCATTTCCAGACTGTTCAGCGCCCTTCTGGCATCACCGTTGACCAGTTCAGCCAGCAAACGGCGAGTTTCATCCGGTAGCACAATATTCTGTCCACCATATCCTCGTTCACCGTCCGCCATCGCCTGCTGCAATACCTGCTCAATATCTTCCGCCGTCAGCGCCTTCAGCAAATATACGCGGGCGCGTGATAACAGTGCGGAATTGAGTTCGAAAGACGGATTTTCAGTCGTCGCACCAATGAACGTGATGGTGCCATCTTCAATATGCGGCAGAAAAGCATCCTGCTGACTCTTATTGAATCGATGAACCTCATCAACAAACAGAATCGTCCGGCGTCCGGCATTGCGATTCTGTCGCGCCCGTTCAATCGCTTCACGAATTTCTTTGATACCGGATGTCACTGCCGAGATCCGCTCAACATCGGCCTGTCCATAATGACCGATTAATTCTGCCAGCGTGGTTTTCCCCGTACCTGGCGGTCCCCATAGAATCATTGAGTGGAGTTGGCCCGCTTCAATCGCCCGTGGCAAAGGTTTACCGGCGCCGAGCAAATGTTGTTGGCCTATATACTGACCCAATGTCGCTGGCCGCATACGTGCGGCCAGCGGCTGGAATGCATTGTGGGAAAAATCCAGTGACAGATTACTCACTCAGACCTCACTGACGCTGATCGTCCAGCGTCACACCTTTCGGTGGAGTAAAAGTAAATTTCGCTGAATCAACCGCGCTATTTTGCTGATTTTTCAGCACGTAAGTACTGCGCTGTCCATCCTGTTCCGTCGCAGTGAATGTCTTGATCGTTCCGCCAGGCGTCACGCTGATTGAGAACTGTTTCAGGTTCCCGCTGGCGGACTTCGGCGTCAATTCGAAATCGTCCCCTTTCTGCTGCACCTGATACTGACTCCAATCGCGGGCATCATTGCGGGTAATCAGCATAAATGGCGTATTCCCTGTCGCATCCTTCAACCAGGTTGCCGTGACTTGTTCAACAAAGGGGTTGTAAAACCACAACGTTTTGCCATCAGAAACCAGTACGCTTTCATCCGGAGAAGTCGTCTGCCAGTTAAACAAATTGGGACGTTTCAGCCACAGCTCGCCCTCACCTTCCTGAACGGCGGCACCATCCGCACTGGTCACCGTTTGGCTGAAGCTGGCGTGAAAACTGTTTACTTTATTAAGTCGGCTTTGCAAATCCCCGGCCGCATCGGCATAGACTGCTGCCGAGGTCATACCTGACACCAGGCAACCGGCGACTAACCATTTCTTCATCATACAAAATCCTTCGAATTCTCTGATATCACGAGTCACCATGGTGAAGCATCAGACTCGTCGTGTGGTCAATATTTTAGCTGAAGCGACTCGGGCTGTAATAGGTGAATTGTCTGCTAATTGCGGCTTTTACGCTTCTTTGCATAAGGGCTGCAAACGCAGCCCTTATTCTTTACTCCATTGACGGGGGAGCCAGCACTTCACGGTTACCGTTATGGCCCGGTGAGCTTACAATCCCTTGCGCCTCCATCTGTTCGACGATCCGTGCGGCACGGTTATAACCTATGCGGAACTGTCGCTGTACACCGGAGATAGACGCTCTGCGTTTCTCAACCACAAACGCAACCGCCTGATCAAACAAGGGATCGAGTTCCTCATCCCCATCCAGACCAAAGCCGCCGCCTTCACCCTCATCACCGCCGCTGACGATATTATCAATATATTGGGGCCGTCCGCGGGCTTTCCAATCCTGAACCACCGCATGCACTTCCTGATCGCGGACAAAAGCACCGTGAACGCGTACGGGTATTGATGAGTTAGGCGCCATGTAAAGCATATCTCCCATCCCCAGCAAGGATTCTGCGCCGCCCTGATCGAGAATGGTACGCGAGTCAATTTTACTTGATACGGTAAAGGCGATACGCGTCGGGATGTTGGCCTTGATAAGACCGGTAATGACATCAACCGAAGGACGCTGTGTCGCCAGCACCAGATGAATACCGGCCGCGCGGGCTTTCTGCGCCAGTCTGGCAATCAATTCTTCAACTTTCTTGCCAACCGCCATCATCAGGTCGGCGAACTCATCGACCATCACCACGATATACGGCAGTTTTTCCAGTACGGGCGGCGTCATATCCATGCTATCGCCAGGCTTCCAGAAAGGATCGGGGATCGGACGTCCCATCGCATCCGCTTCTTTAACCCGCTCGTTATAACCGGACAGGTTACGTACCCCCAGCGCCGACATCAGTTTGTAGCGACGTTCCATTTCCCCCACGCACCAACGCAATGCGTTAGCGGCGTCTTTCATATCCGTCACAACTTCCGTCAGCAAATGCGGGATGCCTTCGTAAACAGAAAGCTCCAGCATTTTCGGGTCGATCATAATAAAGCGCACATCTTCCGGCGTCGCTTTGTACAGCATACTGAGAATCATCGCGTTAACGCCGACCGACTTACCGGAACCGGTCGTGCCGGCAACCAGCAAATGCGGCATTTTCGCGAGATCGGCCACCACCGGCTCCCCGGCAATATCCTTGCCCAACACGATCGTCAGCGGTGACGGATTATCACGGAAGCGGGCACAATCCAGGACTTCTCTCAGATAGACCGTTTGGCGATGCTGGTTCGGCAATTCCAGCCCTACAAAAGTTTTTCCTGGAATCACTTCGACAATACGCACCGCGACCACAGATAAGGAACGCGCCAGATCCCGGGACAAATTTGAGATTCGCGCCGCTTTCACGCCTGGCGCCAGATCCAGTTCGTACCGGGTAATCACCGGCCCAGGATAATGATCGACAACATCTGCTTTTACCCGGAAATCCGCCAGCCGGGCCTCAATCAAGCGAGCGGTTTGCTCAAGCGCAAAATTGTCTACCGGCGCTTCGCTGGCTGGCGGAGGCGTCAATAAATCCAACGTCGGCAACGGTGTCGTCGGCTTTTGCAACGGTTGATCGTTACGCATCAGGAAAGGATGAATCAGGCTATCCATGATGGACTGGCGAGGCGTTTGTTCTTCCTGTGGCTCATCCGTAGCTGGATATGACTCCGCACTGCCGCCGGCTACAGCATTATCATCCTCGACGGATGGCTCACCCACATGCGGTTGGGCTGAAGGCGTGAATAACGGCTCGCTCGGCGTATCGTCAACCAGATCCGCATACGGCGAGAATCCGAATTCACGACGCTCGGTCGATAACGCCGCCAGCACACGCTCATCCAATACCGGCCCTTGATGCTGAGCGGCATGCCCTTCATCGATATCCTTGTTATCCGCCTCCTGCGCATAGGATGAACGTTCATCTACAGCATGCCCGTCTGCATGACCATAACGGCTCTGCTGCCGATCGGCGAAATCTTTCGCCAATTGCGCCTGTAGCAAGGCGTCTTCATTATCTTCCCGCTGGGTATAATCTTCACCATAACGTTGACGCTGCTGTTCGATATATTGCTGCTGCAATGCCGCTTCCTGCTGAGCGATATCGTCCTGCTCATCCGCTCCCCCGCTGCCGGCCGGTGTAACGTCTTCCCATTCATGCTGGGGTTGAGCCTGCTTCGCCTGCTCTTCCGCCAATCGCTGTGACGGCAATTTGATGCCATAGGAGGCCAGTTCACGACGAGTCGGAATACGTACCGGATTTGGACGGGGCAGCTCCGGACCGGCGCCTTGTTTCACCTGCGGATTGTCATCATCGCCGCCCGTTGCGGTGAAAGCAGGCATAAAGGTATTGTTTGTCTTATATGCGGCGCTTCCTGCCGCCACAACGGCTTCGGCTTGCGCCAGGTTCGGCCTCTGTTCGACAGGCGGTATTGCCAGTGGCGAAGTGATCGGCGGTACATCCTTACTACCGTACGGCGCATACGCATCGGCACGGCCATGATGATCCTCCGCAGAAGAAGGCAATTCAAACGAATACAGCGGCGGGTTCATCGAAGGATCGGTGTCAATCTTTTGCGGTGACGCGAATTGCTGATCCGCGGGTTGCCCCGGCGTCATTGCCGCTGGCTCAACAGATGCCTGAGGCTCTGAAACCGGCGCATCAGCATTCAAATCCGCAGCGGCGATGTCGGACTCATTATTCTGCGTGGATGCAGCCGTCAGCGTGTCAGCAACAGAAGGGGCGGAGAAAAGCACATCATCATCGGACGGAGAATCAGCCTGTTCGACCGATTCTGTCTCTGGCGAAGATTCAAGCACATCATCGTCATCACGGCGCGAACGGTTAGACATAAAGGTCAAACATCCCAGCACGCCCGCCCCTATTTTTTCCGCAATCGTCAGCCATGACCAGCCGGTAAACAGCGTCAGCCCAGCGGCCCAGACGCACAAAAGAATCAAGGTCGCGCCCATACTGTTAAAACGGGGAACCATGGAGCTACTCAGCAAGCTTCCCAATACGCCGCCGGAAGCAAAATAGTAAAGATCGTCAACATTCAGCGCGGCCAAACCGCAAGACGTAAGAATCAGCGCCAATGTACCAATCAGGCGCAGGGAAAAAGTGAAGTAATCGACGGAATTCTGGTTATCGCGCTGACGGAACGCCGCCCAGCACAGGCATAACATGATAGGCGGAATGGCATAAGCCAACACACCAAAAATAAAAAACAGGGTATCCGCCATCCAGGCACCCGCCACCCCGCCAAGATTGTGAATGGGCTCATGCCATGCAGTCTGTGACCAACTGGGATCGGAAGGGCTGAAGCTGAGTAATGCGACACCAAGATAAACGGCAAAAAGCGCCACTACGATTAAAATCGCTTCAAGCAAACGTCGGGTACCGCTGAGTTTTTTCAGGGTAATATCTTTATCTTCTGTATATTCCTGGCTCAAGCGTCTCTCCAGGGGCCTGTAAAGGTTTATGACAAAGCGCCGAGAAAACCCCGGCGCTGGAACTGTATAAATTCACAGGAGTGTAGCTGAATTTATCGGGTTTTGCACCCATTGCATTATCGTGTCTTAATGACCAACCGATTGCTCTGTTTAACTTCTTCCATCACCACATAGGTACGCGTATCGTTCACCCCCGGCAGGCGCAGCAGCGTCTCACCCAACAGTTTACGATAAGCGGACATATCCGGCACACGTGTTTTCAGCAGATAGTCAAAGTCGCCGGAAACCAGATGACACTCCTGAATTTCCTCCAGCCTTTGCACTGCTGAATTGAACTGTTCAAACACATCCGGCGCACCGCGGTTCAGCGTTATTTCAACGAACACCAGCAGCGAAGCATCCAGATAATGTGGATTCAGCAGCGCGGTATAGCCGTTAATAAACCCTTGTCTTTCCAGCCGGCGCACGCGCTCCAGGCAAGGCGTCGGCGACAATCCCACGCGTTTGGAAAGCTCGACATTGGAAATGCGTCCATCTTTTTGTAATTCGTTCAGGATGTTACGATCAATACGATCGAGATCTTTTCCTGGTCGTTTTTTAGTGTCTACCATTATTATTGTCTCTCTTCACTTTTCCCTGCACCTGCTACACTCCGACAGATTTCAATGTATCAGAGCCGCCCTAAAGAAGACCCACTGTCTATTTTGTATATCAAAAGTCATTATCTTTCTGTACTTACCGTCATCGCCCTGTCTGTTTAGTCAATATCAGAACCGACAAGAACGATGTTTCCATGGCGCAAAGACCAGCCGGACAGCACATGAATGAAAAGCCGAGCTTTTAACTGTTCACATACAAAAAATTTCCTCTTACCCAGATGTTTTCGCAAAAGCCCAGCCGATTGTCAAAGCAAAACAACTAAAATCAGAAGAAAGTACCAGATTAAATAAGATAAAACGCGCTTAAGACCTACTTTCAATCATTTTACTTATGAATGTGGTTGTTCTATCAGCAGATTGTGCCCCAATAGCTATCAGCGATTAAACAAATAGCTAACAATTTTTCCTCATACTTTTTTTACTCTGGTAATTTCCTTACAATCACTGCCATTGTCCGTCATCGTGAAATGAGGAACTCATGAGTACCGTTAAACACCACAAGCTATTGATTCTGGGTTCAGGCCCGGCTGGATACACTGCCGCGGTTTATGCTGCACGGGCTAATCTCAACCCGGTATTGATCACCGGTATGGAAAAAGGCGGTCAGTTGACGACCACGACCGAAGTGGAGAACTGGCCCGGTGACGCAGACGATTTAACCGGTCCGCTGCTGATGGAGCGTATGCACGCCCACGCTGAAAAATTCAATACTGAGATTGTATTCGATCACATCCAGCGCGTTGATTTGCAAACGCGTCCGTTTCGTTTATTCGGCGATAGCGACGAGTACACCTGTGATGCGCTGATCATCGCAACGGGTGCATCAGCACGCTATTTAGGTCTTCCTTCCGAAGAGGCGTTCAAAGGCAAAGGCGTTTCTGCCTGCGCGACGTGTGACGGATTCTTCTACCGTGGTCAGAAAGTGGCGGTTGTTGGCGGAGGGAACACGGCCGTTGAGGAAGCGCTCTATTTATCCAACATTGCGGCAGAAGTGCATGTGGTTCACCGCCGCGACAGTTTCCGTTCAGAAAAAATCCTGATTGACCGACTGATGGATAAAGTAAAAAACGGCAATATCGTTCTTCATACCAACCGCACGCTGGATGAAGTTCTCGGTGACAATATGGGCGTTACCGGTGTGCGCTTACGCGATACGAACAGCGGCACGACAGAAGATCTGGAATTGGCCGGCGTCTTTATTGCCATCGGCCACAGCCCCAACACCGCGATATTCGGCGGCCAGCTTGAACTGGAGAACGGCTACATCAAAGTACAGTCAGGAATTCACGGCAATGCGACCCAGACCAGCATTCCCGGCGTCTTCGCCGCAGGCGATGTGATGGACCACATCTATCGTCAGGCCATTACTTCTGCTGGCACAGGCTGTATGGCCGCACTGGATGCAGAACGCTATCTGGACGGTTTGAGCGCAGCAAAATAATCCACTCCCCCTGCATCCGGGTCGCGCTTATCTTTCCCGGATGCATTATTCTTTTTTCTCCGCCAATACGCAAAAATTGATCATTCCCCCCATTTCACTCGTCCTTTTGATTTGCAGCCCGTCGTTGTCGAGGTAACATGACCGCATTCTGAGTGTCAGTGGATGAATTTGTTAACTAACGGTTATGTAAACATTATTTTTCCATTACCACTATTTATGCAACACGACGACCTGGTGCCTGATGAAAAAAACCAGACAACAAGAACTGACCCATTGGCTTCGGCAACAAAGCAAACTGGCGCAGCGTTGGTTACGCTTTTCACTTTTACTCGGTTTTTTGAGTGGCGCATTAATCGTGGTGCAAGCATGGCTGCTGGCTACGTTGCTCCAGGCCTTGATTATTGAGCACACGCCTCGCGAATCACTGCTTATTTATTTTTTACTACTCGGTGCAACCTTTTTACTACGCGCCCTCAACAACCTGTTGCGTGAACGCGTCGGTTTTATATGCGGACAAGCGGTACGACAGCAAATCCGCAAGTTGGTGTTGGATAGATTGCAACAGTTAGGCCCCGCCTGGGTGCAGGGAAAGCCGGCGGGAAGCTGGGCCACCATGATTCTGGAACAGGTGGAAGATATGCAGGATTACTATTCCCGTTATCTTCCACAAATGTATCTGGCCGCCTTGATTCCGGTGCTTATTCTGATCGCCATTTTCCCCATCAACTGGGCCGCCGGCCTGATTTTGCTGCTCACCGCACCGTTGATTCCTTTATTTATGGCATTGGTGGGTATGGGCGCGGCCGATGCCAACCGACGTAATTTCCAGGCTCTGGCTCGGTTGAGCGGTCATTTCCTTGACCGTTTGCGTGGGTTGGAAACGCTGCGGTTGTTTAATCGTGGTCGTGCAGAAACCGATCACATCAGTAAAGCCTCTGAAGAATTTCGCAGCCGGACGATGGAAGTCCTGCGCATGGCCTTTCTTTCATCGGGCGTGCTGGAATTTTTTGCCTCTATTTCCATTGCGGTGGTAGCCGTTTATTTTGGTTTCTCTTATCTGGGAGAGCTGAATTTTGGTCACTACGGAGCCGGAGTCACGCTCTTTGCCGGATTTTTAGTGCTGATTCTGGCGCCGGAGTTTTTCCAGCCATTACGCGATCTGGGTACGTACTATCACGCGAAAGCGCAAGCGGTGGGCGCGGCGGAATCACTGGTAACCTTTCTGGCGACGGAAGGAGAAACAGTCGGCTTTGGCGAACAGGAATTCCATAGTCATGGCCCAGTTGAAATTCGCGCTACCGATCTGGTGGTGCTGGCGTCAACCGGCACGCCATTGACTCAACCGCTGACATTTACGGTAAATGCGGGGAAACGTATTGCGTTGGTCGGTATCAGCGGTGCGGGGAAAAGCTCTCTTTTAAATGTATTACTGGGGTTTCTGCCCTATCGCGGCTCGCTCACCGTTAACGGCACAGAATTGAATACCCTGTCTCCGGACTCATGGCGTAAACAGTTAAGCTGGGTCGGACAAAATCCTCATCTGCCTGAGCAGACGCTACGTGCGAATATTCTGCTGGGTAAACCGCAGGCAACCGATGAAGCGCTACAGCAGGCGATTGAACGTGCCTATGTGCACGAATTCCTCCCCCAGTTGCCGCAAGGATTGGAAACCGCAATTGGCGATGGCGCCGCCCGGCTTTCGGTCGGTCAGGCACAGCGTATCGCCGTTGCTCGTGCGCTGCTCAAACCATGCGCCCTGCTGCTGCTTGATGAACCCAGCGCCAGTCTGGACGCCCACAGCGAACGGCGCGTGATGGGCGCCTTAAACGAGGCTTCACGCCACCAGACAACGCTGTTGGTGACCCATCAGTTGCATGACACCATCGATTACGATGCCGTCTGGGTCATGGATGACGGCCGTCTGATTCAGCAGGGAGATTATCTGTCACTCAGTACACAATCCGGCGCCTTTGCCGATCTGATGGCGCAACGACAGGGAGAGCTATGATATGTCCCGTACCTCGATACCGCGAACCACAAGACAGGTTTTAAAACCCTTTCTTACGCTCTACCGTCGACACATCTGGCGATTAAGCCTGGGTATTATTTTGGCCATCGTCACCCTGCTGGCGAGCATCGGTCTGCTCGCCCTATCCGGCTGGTTTTTGGCCGGTGCCGCTTTGGCAGGCGTTGCCGGGCTTTATACGTTCAATTATATGCTGCCGGCGGCTGGCGTCAGAGGCGCGGCGATTACCCGAACGGCGGGACGCTACGCCGAAAGGCTGGTCAGTCACGATGCGACCTTTCGCGTATTACAGCACCTGCGCGTCTTTACTTTTTCTCGCATCCTGCCGCTGTCTCCAGGCGGGATCGCTCAATTCCGTCAGGCTGAATTGTTGAATCGGCTGGTTGCCGATGTCGACACGCTTGATCATTTATACCTGCGCGTCATTTCGCCGCTGGTCAGCGCATTGCTGGTCATTCTCATCGTTACCTACGGACTCAGCTGGCTGGACGTTTCGCTGGCGTTGACGCTATGCGCCATTACGCTGGCGCTGCTGCTGATTCTGCCCGTGGCGTTTTATCAGGCAGGCAAAACCATCGGACAGGATTTAACAACCCTGCGGGCGCAATATCGTATTCAATTGACGACCTGGTTACAGGGTCAGGCTGAACTGACGGTATTTGGCGCCTTATCCCTCTTCCGCCAGCAGTTGGCACGATTAGAAAGCCAATGGTTACGACGTCAGCAGCAGCAGACCAATTTAGCAGGGCTGTCGCAGGCACTTATGATTCTGTGCAGCGGATTGACCGTGACGCTTATTCTCTGGCTTGCGGCTGCCGGCGTGGGTGGCGATACCCAGCCCGGCGCGCTGATCGCGCTGTTTGTTTTTGCCTCGCTGGCCGTTTTTGAAGCGTTAGCCCCGGTTGCAGGCGCTTTTCAGCATATGGGACAGGTTATCGCCTCCGCCACCCGCGTCGATCACATCATTCGTCAGACGCCGATGGTGACATTCCCACCGCAGGGGCCGCCAACCGTTGCCGCGGCGTCCCTTGTTTTACATAACGTCGGCTTTACCTACCCTGGGCAGCCATTGCCTGCCTTACAGGGGATCTCACTGACTATACGCGCAGGCGAACACATTGCCCTGCTTGGCCGTACCGGATGCGGTAAATCCACTCTGCTACAACTCCTCACCCGAGCGTGGGACGGTGGACAGGGTGAAATAGCATTGAACGGTCAGCCTCTTTCTTCCTGGGCGGAAGATGAACTACGCGCCATGATGAGCGTCGTCCCCCAACGTGTCCATATTTTCAGCGCCACGCTGCGCGACAATCTGTTACTTGCCGCGCCAGATGCGAATGACGAACGGCTTGCTGCCGTGTTACAGCAGATCGGCCTGGATAAGCTGCTGGAAAACGAAGGGCTGAATAGTTGGTATGGCGAAGGCGGGCGTCAGCTTTCCGGCGGAGAACAGCGCCGTATCGGACTCGCACGAGCGTTGTTGCACTCCGCGCCGTTGGTGCTTCTGGATGAACCGACGGAAGGTCTGGATGCCGAAACTGAACGGCGTATTTTGCGGTTACTGCGTCAGCATTGTGCCGGGAAAACGCTAATTGTGATTACCCATCGCCTGTATGAACTCGAATCCATGGATCGCATCTGCGTAATGGATGGCGGGCAAATCATTGAAGAAGGCAGTCATCGAACGCTGATGGAGCAGCAAGGCCGTTACTGGCAATTTCGTCAGAACGTCAATGCGCACCAGGCTTAGCAAGACGCCACTTTTTATCTTATACCCGGAATATTATGCGACTGTATCAGCTTTCTCCCGACTCGCTTTACTTTCCCGACCCGTCTAACGCCCTGGATGAACCTAACGGGCTATTGGCTTTTGGCGGCGATCTGTCTCCGGAGCGGCTAAAGAGGGCTTATCGGCAAGGTATTTTTCCCTGGTACTCCCCCGGCGAGCCTATTTTATGGTGGTCCCCAAACCCTCGCGCCGTTTTATTTCCCAATGGATTCCATATCAGCCGCAGTATGAAGAAATTTCTGCGTAATCATGATGTTAAGATCACCATAAATCATGCATTTAATGAAGTTATTACTGCATGCGCCAACGAACATGCGGGTGGAACCTGGATCACAACGGAAATTATCTCGGCTTATCGCGAACTTCATCAGTCTGGACAAGCACATTCCATCGAAGTGTGGCAGAATAGCGCACTTGTTGGTGGGCTATACGGTATTGCGCAAGGCAGTTTATTTTGCGGCGAGTCGATGTTCAGTCGGACAGATAACGCCTCCAAGTATGCTTTGCTGACATTTCAGCAACATTTTATTCATCATGGCGGCTCGCTGATTGATTGTCAGGTACTGAATTCACATACTGCCTCGCTGGGCGTTTGTGAAATACCCCGCGAACGCTTTTTGCAATTTCTTTTTCAACTGCGGGATACCCCTGTAGATGACCGTTGTTGGTTGCCACAAACGCTGGCTGAACCGACACCGTAGGATTGATGCGTCGTTCGTAAATAATACTCAGTTTATGAACGCTTCTTTACATAATGTGGGTTTTTCGGCATTATCTTGCCGGTTAAAAACAAAGGTAGTTAGACCTAGAGGATTCGATGGCCAAAGAAGACAATATTGAAATGCAAGGCACCGTGCTTGATACGCTGCCCAATACCATGTTCCGCGTTGAATTGGAAAACGGGCACGTGGTTACCGCTCATATCTCCGGTAAAATGCGTAAAAACTATATCCGCATCCTGACGGGTGACAAAGTCACTGTAGAGCTGACCCCGTACGACCTGAGCAAAGGCCGCATTGTCTTCCGCAGCCGTTAACCGGTTCGCCCATCGCTGACGTACAGCGATCTCCGAGGATGTTCCATCTCCGCAGCCCTTTCCGTTATCGGCAAGGGTTGTTGCGTTTGTGGGCGACTTATTAATAAAAATCGGGAATAAAACCAACCGGGCTTATACCTTGATATTGTCACCGATTCATTCATCGCCATATAAAAAAACGCCCTAGCGACGGCCCGCAGGGTGGCGGGCAGAACCGCCCGCCATAAAAAAGGTGACGCGTCAGCATCACCTTTTTAAGTACGACGGATGGTGTCAGCTCACACCATTATGGATTAATGAACCGCTCCTTCGTCCGCTTTACGTTTCTGCGCACTCAGGAAACCATAAGTTAACTGCTGAGTCGCCTTATCCAGTTCTACCTTGACGGAACCGCCGTCAACTAATGAACCAAACAGCAGTTCGTTGGCCAACGGTTTTTTCAGGTTTTCCTGCATAACGCGAGCCATCGGACGAGCCCCCATGGCTTTGTCGTAGCCTTTCTCCGCCAGCCAGTCGCGAGCTTCATCACTGACTTCCAGTGAAACGCCCTTCGCATCCAACTGTGCCTGTAACTCAACAATGAATTTATCCACCACCTGCTGAATAACTTCAGGAGACAGATGGTTGAACCAGATAATGCCATCAAGACGGTTACGGAATTCCGGCGTAAACACTTTCTTGATCTCTTCCATCGCATCGCTGCTGTTATCCTGATGGATAATCCCGATGGATTTACGCTGAGTTTCCCGTACGCCGGCATTGGTGGTCATCACCACGATAACATTGCGGAAGTCGGCCTTGCGTCCGTTATTGTCCGTCAACGTGCCGTTATCCATCACCTGCAACAACAGATTAAACACGTCTGGATGCGCTTTTTCGATTTCATCAAGCAGCAGCACCGAATGCGGATGTTTAATCACCGCGTCCGTCAGCAGACCGCCCTGATCGTAACCAACGTATCCCGGAGGCGCGCCAATCAGACGGCTGACGGTGTGGCGTTCCATATATTCAGACATGTCAAAACGCAGCAGTTCAATATCCAACGCTTTGGCCAACTGCAAGGTCACTTCCGTTTTACCCACGCCTGTCGGCCCGGCAAACAGGAAAGAACCAACCGGTTTACGCTCATGCCCCAATCCTGCCCGGCTCATCTTGATGGATTCAGACAGCGCTTCAATGGCTTTATCCTGGCCGAATACCAGCATTTTCAGGCGATCGCTCAGATTTTTCAGCACATCGCGATCGCTGGCGGATACGGTTTTTTCCGGAATACGGGCAATACGCGCGACCACAGATTCGATATCCGCCACATTGACCGTTTTCTTGCGTTTGCTGATCGGCATCAGGCGACTGCGGGCCCCCGCTTCGTCGATGACATCAATCGCCTTGTCGGGCAAATGACGATCGTTGATGTATTTCACCGCCAGTTCGACTGCCGCGCGCACCGCTTTCGCCGTGTAACGCACGTCGTGGTGAGCTTCATATTTCGGTTTCAGCCCGTTAATAATCTGTACGGTTTCTTCCACGCTGGGTTCAGTGATATCAATTTTCTGGAAACGCCGCGCCAGCGCTCTGTCCTTTTCAAAAATATTGCTGAATTCCTGATAGGTCGTAGAACCGATAACCCGAATCTTACCGCTGGAGAGCAGTGGTTTTATCAGGTTTGCCGCATCGACCTGACCACCCGACGCCGCGCCTGCGCCGATGATGGTATGGATTTCGTCAATAAACAGAATACTGCTTTGATCCTGTTCCAGCTGTTTCAGCAACGCTTTGAAACGTTTTTCAAAATCACCGCGGTATTTCGTCCCTGCCAGCAGAGAACCAATGTCGAGAGAATAAAGCGTGGCATCGGCCATGACTTCAGGGACATCGCCCTGCACGATCCGCCATGCCAGACCTTCCGCAATCGCCGTTTTCCCCACGCCGGATTCGCCCACCAACAGCGGGTTATTCTTGCGGCGGCGGCAAAGCACCTGAATGGTTCTCTCCAGTTCCCGTTCCCGGCCAATAAGGGGATCGATACCGCCAACGCGGGCAAGCTGATTCAGATTGGTGGTGAAGTTTTCCATACGGTCTTCCCCTCCGGCCTGTTCTTCATTGACAGGGTTTTCCGGGGTAGGTGCCTGCCCGGATTCTTCTTTACGCGTCCCGTGTGAAATAAAGTTCACTACGTCGAGACGGCTGACATCATGTTTGCGCAACAGATAGGCGGCCTGCGACTCCTGCTCGCTGAAAATGGCAACCAGCACATTCGCCCCGGACACTTCACTGCGCCCTGATGATTGGACGTGGAAGACCGCGCGCTGCAACACACGTTGGAAGCTGAGCGTCGGTTGCGTTTCACGCTCTTCGTCGCTCTGCGGTAATGTAGGCGTGGTCTGTTCGATAAACGCTTCAAGCTCCTGGCGCAAGGCGGCCAGATCTACCGTACAGGCTTCCAATGCTTCACGCGCGGCCGGATTACTGAGCAGAGCCAATAGCAAATGCTCCACGGTCATAAACTCATGTCGGTGCTCACGCGCTCTGGCGAAAGCCATATTGAGACTGAGCTCCAGTTCTTGATTGAGCATAGGCACCTCCCCCAATAAATTGCCTGACTTCAGGCTTTTTCCAGCGTACAGAGCAACGGGTGCTCATTTTCTCTGGCATAACGATTTACTTGTACAACTTTAGTCTCGGCCACTTCAGCGCTGAATACACCACAAATCGCCTTTCCCTGATAATGAACAGTCAGCATCAGTTGCGTTGCACGTTCAATATCATAAGAAAAGAACTTTTGCAGAACGTCAATAACAAATTCCATCGGTGTATAATCATCGTTGTTTAACAGCACTTTATACATCGATGGAGGCTGTAGTTTTTCTTTGTGTTGGTCGGCAGTCTGCTGTTCCGACTGTGACCACGTTCCGTTGTTTCCCATTCTCTGCCCAATGTCATCTCAATATCATTACCCTGTATTTACAGTAGCACGTATGGTTTTTATTTTTCCATCCAGGTAATGAAATGGTGGTCGGAAAGCCAAAATTCAATCTCTGTTATCTCGCGAATTTTCTGCGCCCCCTTGAACCATCGCCACCAATAGCGTTACCTGCATCAAACTTTGAAAAACTCCCCCCGCCCCTCAAATGCGGATCGCTTGACGCCGGGATCGATTTCACTAAAGTGTACTGTTGAATTGACGAGGTTTTAATCAATTCGTATTCACTTTAACCAAATAACCTCACCTTACTTATAAAGAACACTCTTGCGAAGGATGTCGATGCATGGAGACAGGTACTGTTAAATGGTTCAATAATGCCAAAGGTTTTGGCTTTATCTGTCCTGAAGGCGGCGGCGAAGATATTTTCGCTCACTACTCAACTATTCAAATGGACGGATATCGAACGCTAAAAGCCGGGCAGGTTGTCAGATTTGATGTTCACCAAGGACCAAAAGGTAATCATGCCAGTCTGATTGTACCCCTGGTGAGCGAAGCTGTTTCCTGACCCTCACCGTCTTACCCCTCAACAAATAGTGGACATTAGCCGGGTAAGACAAAAATGCTGGCCTGCAAGCGGCCAGCATTTTTTATTTGCGGTCCGGCGCTTCGTCATTCGTAATGCGCTAATCGGCCCGACCGCGGGCCAGCCATAACACGCGGGAAAACATGCTGCGAATCAATGGCGGGATCGCATCACCGCCCATGGATGCCGCTTCCATTGCTACTTCAATCGCCAAATCCGGCTTTGACGAGCGATGAATCGCCTTGACGATGATTTTATGCATGGAGAGCGGGACTTTTTCTGGCAGTTGCGCAATTCGATGGTAAACATGGCTGAACCCCTCGCGGTACATATAGTGCTCCATATCCAGCGCCGGCAGTACCGTCAGATGATCCCGTTCGCTGTCTCCCTGCTGATGAGATAGCATACCTTTCGCCGTGGCCGCATACTTTTTCCCCGCCTCATCACCATCCACCAGCACATGCCACTCTATGCCCATCCGACGGGCAAATTTCACCAACGGTCTGAGTCCCGACTGGGCAAATTCGATCACCTTAACGCCTTCCGCTTCAAAATGGTGGCCGCACTGGCGCGCCAGTTCATTGAGCATCCAGACTTCGGTTTCCCCTTCAACCAGCAACCAGCATCGGGCGAACAGTGACGCCGGACGATTAAGGCGGATATGGAAAGCAATGCGGCGGCTATCTTCCGCACTCATCCCCTGCGGACCAATGCGGAACGTCGCCACGCGGGAAGATTCCCGCACCAGACGGCATACCTGCTCCATTGGCACCAGCGACAGGAGTTCGCCGGAATTTGTTGTGGTGACTTTCTGCAACGGCAACTGCGTCAGTAATCCCCACGCCACCGACAACATGATCGGATGTAGTCGCGTTTCAGGGTCTTCGATCAGCAGAAGAGGACGGGCATGCGGATCCAGCGCCACCGACCCTTTTGCCTGTAGCAGCGTGGAAAAAAGCCCCAACAGAATAATCCGACGGCTGCGGCTGTTCGGCTCGGCAATCAGCCGATTGATGTTATCCAGAGAACGCCATGATTTACCGTTATGCGCCCGCTCATGCCGATGATGACGTTCACTGGTGACCGACCCCTGTTCAGAAAAATAGTGTTCCAGCAGCTGTTGTATTGCTACCAGCCCCTGGCGCAGCTCTTTATCCGTCAGCTTCTGCGGATTATGTGCCAGTTCACGCATCAGTTGCTCGAACTGCTGTGCCAGCTTTTCATTGCTGTTATCCATGGTGGCAGCCAGAGTCCCTGTCCGCAAGCGCCGTATAAAACGGGCATCCCGCAGACGCAGTACGGGATGGAGACGAATGACTTCCCGCGCCAGCCCATCAATGTCGTTCAGTTTAATCGGATGCCCTTCGGCATCAAGAAAACTGCGCCAGGTAAAGACGACCTGACTTTCATCTACTTCACCTTCCAGACGATAAAAAATCCGGTGTAGCGACTCCTTGCCTTCAACCCAGACACGCTTGAGCGGACGATAACGCGGTGCAAGGTGGTGCCCAGGCCCGGTTTCGCAGAAGGTGAAAATGATCTGCAAATGGCGTTCGCGACTGTTTTCATCACCCGGATTAAAATAGAAATCCTGCAAATCAAAATGATAAAGGGGTAATGTCGGGGCCAACAACAACGACAGCGCATCAAGCAGGCTGGATTTCCCCCAGGCGTTCTCACCAATCAGTACGGTATTATCACCCAGCATTAATGACAGGCGGTTAATGCCCCGGAACCCCAGTATCTCTATATTTTCCAGATACATCCGTATCTCCTGTTTTCGTTTCGCTGGTGGTGGCGTAATAATCCTCCTCCCACAATCCGTTATCTCTCAAGCCACCGATAGGTTGATGTCCTTATCCAGCCCTTTAGGATCACAGTAAGCAAGCATTAAATCTGATCCTGACAGATTTGCCACCTACGTTGGCCGATGGATTATCTGAATGTTTCGCTTCTTCTCGCTGCCGACACTTTACTCGCGATGATTAATTGTTTAATTTTAATAGATTATGTCTTTTTCCCCTCCAGTTATCCGCTTTTCTGTTTAAGGACGTCAATTCTGTGATGTATTCGGGATTATTAATTATTTTACTGCCGCTTATCTTTGGCTATCTGGTGCCTTTGCGCGCGAAAAAAGCATTACAGTCAATTAACCAACTGCTGAGCTGGATGGTGTACGTCATTCTGTTTTTAATGGGGATCAGTCTGGCTTTTCTGGATAATCTCGGCAGTAATCTGTTACTGATTTTTCGTTATGCCGCCGTTTTCTTTGTTTGCATCATTGCCGCTAATGCCACGTCCCTGTGGCTATGGGGCAAACATGATGTCTGGCCGGGAAAATTCGAGCAGGAGGCGCCTCCCTCGCGCCTGCATATGATTCTGGACTCTTTAAAGCTGTGTCTGGTCGTATTTGGCGGTTTTCTGCTGGGATTAACCCAATGGACGGGTCTGATCTATGCCAGTCAGGGAAGCGAATATGCGCTGATTTTATTACTGTTTTTCGTAGGCATACAGTTACGCAACAGTGGGATGACGCTGCGTCAGATCGTATTGAACCGTCGCGGCATGACGGTTGCGCTGGTTGTCGGTATCAGTGCGCTGGCGGGCGGCCTACTCGCCGCCTGGGTTCTCGGCCTGCCATTCAGAACCGGGCTGGCGATCGCGTCCGGCTATGGCTGGTATTCGTTATCCGGCATTCTGTTGACTGACGCCCTTGGTCCAGTGATCGGCAGTGCGGCCTTTTTTAACGATCTGGCACGCGAACTGTTGGCGATTATCTTGATTCCCGCCCTGGCACAACGTAACCATTCCTGCGCACTTGGGCTTTGCGGCGCGACGTCGATGGATTTCACGTTGCCGGTGTTACAACGCAGCGCCGGCGTAGATATGGTTCCAGCGGCCATTGTACATGGCTTTTTGTTGAGCCTTGCCGCACCGGTACTGATGGCGTTGTTTTCATCATAGCCTGTCGTTTCATGATGTTTTCCCCGTTCCGTCGGACAGTGATTGAGAGTCATTTTCATTGTCCACATTCAAAATTGCGCTAAATCAAAGTTATTTAAAGTTGCATTAAAAAAGCCTTTTTGGATATGTCGCGACCCTCTATGCTTTTAAACAAGTATTTTAAATGCAACTTTAAAAAAGGACGTCATATATGTTTTGCGTGCAATGTGAACAAACAATTCGTACCCCGGCGAAAAATGGCTGCTCTTATGCTCAGGGCATGTGTGGTAAAACCGCAGAAACTTCCGATCTGCAAGACCTTCTGGTTGCCGTGTTGCAGGGGCTATCCGCCTGGGCGCTGAAAGCCCGCGAGCTGGATCTTATCGATCATGATATCGACAGCTTTGCGCCACGCGCCTTTTTCTCCACGCTGACTAACGTTAACTTCGATTCACAGCGGATTATTGGCTATGCGCGGGAAGCGATCGTGCTGCGTCAATCGCTGGCGGTTCGCTGTCGTCTGCTTGATGAACAGGCGACTGTCGATCATCCCATGGCGGATCTGCAACTGGCGGGGAACGATATCCCGACGTTGCTGCAACAGGCGGCCGATTTCGCACTGGACAGTGATAAAGTCAAGGTCGGTGATGATATCCATGGTCTGCGTATGCTCTGCCTGTACGGGCTGAAAGGTGCCGCGGCGTACATGGAGCATGCTCATGTGCTGGGTCAATACGACGAAACCATTTACGCGCAATATCATACTTTTATGGCCTGGCTAGGCACACAGCCCTGTGATGTGGATACCCTGCTGAATAACGCAATGGGTATCGGCCAGATGAACTTCAACGTGATGGCGATCCTCGACCGAGGCGAGACAGATGCCTATGGTCATCCTACCCCCACTTCCGTCAACGTCCGTCCCGTCGCCGGTAAAGCCATTCTGATCTCGGGTCATGATCTCAAAGACTTACGTATGCTGCTGGAGCAGACGGAAGGAACCGGAGTCAATATCTATACGCATGGCGAAATGTTGCCTGCTCACGGTTACCCGGAACTGAAAAAATTCAGGCATCTGGTCGGCAACTACGGCAGCGGCTGGCAGAACCAGCAAACAGAATTCGCCAAATTTCCCGGCGCCATCGTCATGACGTCCAACTGTATTATCGACCCGAATGTCGGCAACTACGGCGATCGCATCTGGACACGCAGCATCGTTGGCTGGCCGGGCGTAAATCATCTGACAGGCGATGATTTCAGCGCGGTGATTGCTCAGGCACAAAGCCTGAGCGGTTTCCCTTACAGTGAAATTGAACACCGGATCACCGTCGGTTTTGGCCGGGAAACCCTGTTAAGCGCCGCCGATACCGTGATCGATCTGGTGGCACAAAAGCAATTGCGCCACGTCTTTTTGGTCGGCGGCTGTGATGGCAGCCGCGAAGAACGCAGTTATTTCACCGACTTTGCCGTCAACGTGCCGGATGATTGCCTGATCATGACGCTGGCCTGCGGCAAATACCGCTTCAACAAGCTGGATTTCGGTACGCTGCAAGGCCTACCTCGCCTGCTGGATGTCGGTCAGTGCAACGATGCCTACTCCGCCATTATTCTGGCCGTGAAGCTGGCCGAAAAACTGGGATGTGGCGTGAACGATCTGCCGCTCAGTCTGGTGCTGTCCTGGTTTGAACAAAAAGCCATCGTCATTTTGCTGACCCTGCTGTCACTTGGCGTGAAAAATATTTATACCGGCCCGACCGCACCGGGATTCCTGACAGAAAATCTGCTGGCCATTCTGAACGAGAAATTTGGCATGCGGCCAATCACCACCGTTGAACAGGATATGAACGCTATTCTGGCCGCCTGATGAATTAGGGCGGGTCGGCGCCGATCCGCTTTCTTATGGAGATTTGTTATGACCATGCCGACACCGCTTTGCCCAAATCGCATGCAGGTGCACTCGATTACTCAGGAAACATCCGACGTCTGGACAATTTCTCTGATTAATAATGATTTTTATCCCTATCAGCCAGGGCAGTATGCGCTGGTCAGCATCGCCAACCGTGCTGATACGCTGAGAGCTTATACGCTGTCTTCCTCTCCGGGCCTGAGCCGTTTTATTACATTGACGGTGCGACGACTGGATGACGGCATCGGTTCCCGCTGGTTAACCCGGCAGCTTAAACCGGGCGATTATCTGTGGCTGTCTGATGCACAAGGCGAGTTTACCTGCGCCAATGCCGGCAGCGATCGTTATCTGATGGCGGCGGCGGGTTGCGGCGTTACTCCAATTATGTCGATGTGCCGCTGGCTGCTGGCGAATAAACCCCAAACCGA
Source organism: Brenneria roseae subsp. roseae (assembly GCF_003115845.1). Taxonomy (GTDB): domain Bacteria; phylum Pseudomonadota; class Gammaproteobacteria; order Enterobacterales; family Enterobacteriaceae; genus Brenneria; species Brenneria roseae. The sequence continues at coordinate 114,910 of NZ_KZ819030.1, forward strand.
TATTCAGGTGATTTTTAACGTACGCAGTCCACAACAGATGATCTTTGCAAACGAATGGCAAGCGCTGGTACATCGTTACCCACAGCGCTTACGCCTGACGCTGGCGGCGGAAGAGGATGCAGCCGCCGGCTTTCTGACCGGTCGCATCAGTCAGGAACTGCTATCCCAACAGGTGCCGGATATTGCCAGCCGAACCGTGATGACCTGCGGTCCTGAGCCTTATATGCAGCAAGTTGAAACGTTCTGCCAGCAGTTCGGCGTACCTGCTGAACGTTTCTTCAAAGAACGCTTCCATACGGTTGACGAAGCGGTTGATAGTGACAGCAAACCGTTGACGCTGACCATCAACCGTCCGCTGCAAACGCTGCGTGTTCCGGTCGGCATTAGCCTGCTGGCTGCATTGGAGGCCAACAAATTGCCGGTGCTGGCGGCCTGCCGCGCGGGCGTCTGCGGCAGTTGCAAAACCCGCGTGCTGTCCGGAAATTACACCACGACCAGTATGATGACCTTAACGCCTGCGGAGATCGCTCAGGGCTATGTACTGGCCTGTAGCTGTCAACTACAGGGTGATACCGTTCTGGCCTGATCGTCGCCGCGAGCCATGATGGTGGTAGTGCCGCCATCATGCACATCCAAATCGCGTTGCTGCTGTTTTTCCCGTTCCCGGCTATAGTAATAAACCGCATCGTTATATGTACCGTGGAGCCTATCCGTGATGACATCCCAATCCGCTCCGATTCTGATTCTGGGCGCCAGTGGCTATATTGGCCGCCACCTGACCGAACGTTTCAGTCAGCAAGGACAGCCCGTGATTGCCGCGGCGCGTCAGGTAGAAGCCATTGACGAGCAACATTGGCCGGGGGTCGACTGTCGGCAGGTTGATTTGTGCCAACCGGATACGCTGGCAGAAGGACTCTGGGGCGCGGAAACGCTCTATTATCTGGTCCACAGTATGGGGGACGGTGAAAATTTCATCGCCAAAGAACGCATAGCAGCCATGAACCTGTTACTGGCGCTGTCCGCCAGCCGGATAAAGCAGATTATCTATCTGGGTTCGCTACAGGCGAAAAATGACAGTTCGCCCCACATGGCGGCCCGAAAAATCACCGGAGATATTCTGCGCAGCAGCGGCATTCCGGTAACAGAGCTGCGTGCCGGCATTATTATTGGCGCGGGTTCAGCCGCTTTCGAGATCATGCGTGATATGGTGTACAACTTGCCAGTGCTGACGCCGCCACGCTGGGTCCGCTCCAAATCCGCGCCTATTGCGCTGGAAAACCTGTTGGTTTATCTGACTGAAATCCGCCATCATCCGGCACCGGGAAATCGCATTATGGACGCGGTGGGCCCGGAATATATCAGCTACCAGACCATGTTTGAGCGTTTTATCGCGATCAGCGGCAAACGCCGCGTATTGATCCCCATCCCCATGCCGACACATCTGGTTTCCGTCTGGTTTCTGCATCTGATTACGTCCGTTCCTCCCACCATTGCCCGCGCGCTCATTCAGGGACTGAAACACGATCTTCAGGCGGATGGGGCCGCGTTGCAGGCGCTGATCCCGCAAACGCTGATTACCTTCGATCAGGCGGTGCGTATTACGCTGCAAGGCGAAATGGAAAGCACCCAGCGCGCCGGCTGGGGTAACGATACGGAAGTCCGCGCCCGCTGGAAACCGGACTACGGATTTTATCCCAAGCAGGCAGGACATACTCTCGATACCCCGGCGTCCAGTCAGGCGCTGTGGCAGGTTATCCAGCGGATCGGCGGCAAAGAAGGTTATTTCTATGCCAACATGCTATGGAATTTACGCGCCAGGCTGGACGATCTCAGCGGTAACGGCGTGACTTACGGACGCCCTGACCGGCCTACGCTGGAAATCGGCGATAAAATTGACGGCTGGAAAGTTATCTCCATCAAACCACAGCGGCAGCTGGTCATGCTATTTGGTATGAAAGCGCCGGGACTGGGTAAGCTCACGTTTACCATTACCGATCAAGGCACCCACCGCACGCTGGATGTCAGGGCCCGCTGGCATCCCGCCGGTTTTAACGGGCTGGTCTACTGGTTTTTGATGATGCCGGCCCATCTGTTTATTTTTCGCGGCATGGCTGCGCGAATTGCCGGACTGGCGGAAGAATCCGGCTGATATCACCGCGCCGCGCCATATTTTTCCAGCAGGGCATCCACAATGGCTTCGGTTTGCGCATCCGCATGTCCCTGATAGTTTTCCGGGCGGAAATGCATTTGAAACGCGGCAATGACCTGTTGTTTCTGGCGGTTCGTCATGTCATGGGACAGCGGATAGCCATAGCTCGCCAGCTTATCCAGTAAACGCCCGGCATCCACCGGCTGTGAAAACGGCCGGCCATCAAGATAAAACGATACCCTTGATTCATCCGGCCAGGCGCCAATCCCCGCCTGGGCCAGCGTTTTCCACGGAAAAAGCGGGCCGGGGTCCTGTTTACGCAGCGGAGCGATATCGCTGTGGGCCACCACATTTTGCGGCGCAATCTGATGACGTGCGACAATCTGGCGGGCTATCGCCGTCAGTAGCGCAATCTGCGCCGGAGGAAATGGCGTCCAGCGGATGCCGGTCAGCGTTCGCTGGTAACCCGGATTTTCCAGTTCGATGCCAATCGATGAATTATTCAAACGGGTAAATCCCCGCCAACTGCTGGCGCCGGCATGCCACGCAGCCTGTGATTCTGGCACCAGTTGCCAGGCGACGGGTTTCCCCTCCTCCAACGGCGGGTTAGCCGGGATCAGATAATGTGCACTGACCTGTGCATCCGTCAGAATATTCAGGGACATCGGGAAATCTTCCGCCGTATAGTGAATTACCAAAAAACGAACCCGCGATTCCTGAGCGCGGGACTCATGTGTCGTGACCAGGTGGTACTCACTCCGATCCCGCGGAGACATCGCTGATTGGCATCCTGCCAGTACAAACAGCATCAGCAGAGTGATGCATTTAATCATGGCGTTTCCCGTTGCAATTTATTTTCCTCCATCGGTGATTGACCAATGATTAACGGCGCACCTTCACCGCCGTGCCGCTGATGGTCACCATCAACATGCTGCTGTCCTTACCAACCGTTTCGTAATCAATATCAATGCCCACCACGGCATTGGCGCCCAGATCCTCAGCCTGCATCTGCAATTCCTTAAATGCTATCTGCCGCGCTTTACGCAATTCTTTTTCATAAGCACCGGAACGCCCCCCGACCACGTCGCGGATACTGGCGAAAAAATCACGAAAAATATTCGCCCCCAGAATGGCTTCCCCGGTCACCACGCCGCAATATTCCGTAATGGTAAACCCTTCCAGACTCGGTGTTGTAGACAATTGCATCATAGACTCCTCAGACCGTAAGCGACTATTTTGTGCTATTATTTAAGCAATAATTCGCTTGTTCACAAATTTTAACCCATGGCGATTGCATAACTATACTGCCGACGTTAACATTCGCCGCATCAATGTCTATTCAATTCTTACGCATGAGTATTCAACTAAACAGCATTAACTGTTTCTATGGCGCGCATCAGGCGCTGTTTGACATCACTCTCGATTGCCCGGCGGGTGAAACGCTGGTTCTGCTTGGTCCAAGCGGCGCAGGTAAAAGTTCCCTGTTGCGCGTGCTTAACCTGCTGGAAATGCCGCGTTCGGGCCAGTTGTCCATCGCCGGCAATCAGTTTGATTTCAATCATGCTCCCGCCGATAACGCTATTCGCGAATTACGTCAGAATGTTGGCATGGTTTTCCAGCAATATAACCTGTGGCCGCACCTGACCGTCGCTCAAAACCTGGCCGAAGCACCCTGCCGCGTGCTTGGATTAAGCAAAGATGAAGCCAAGGCGCGTGCTGACAAGCTGCTTACCCGTCTGCGTCTGAATGATTTTGCCGATCGTTATCCTCTCCATCTTTCTGGCGGCCAACAGCAACGGGTGGCCATTGCCCGCGCGCTGATGATGGAACCACAGGTTTTGTTATTTGACGAGCCGACGGCCGCGCTGGATCCTGAAATTACCGCGCAGGTCGTGAATATCATCCATGAACTGACGCAAACCGGGATCACACAGGTTATCGTGACCCACGAAGTCGAATTTGCACGCAAGACCGCCAGCCGGGTGGTCTATATGGAAAATGGGCGCATAGTGGAACAAGGGGATGCCGGTCATTTTACCCAGCCGCAGACCCCTGAATTCGCCAGCTATTTATCACATTGATTAATATCAGGAAAATTACAATGAAAAAATTGATCGTTGCAGCACTTTTGGCGGGTCTGAGCGCATCGGCCAGCGCCGCAGAGACTATCCGCTTTGCGACCGAAGCCTCTTATCCTCCGTTTGAATTCGTGGATGCCAGCAATAACATCCAGGGCTTTGATATCGATCTTGCCAACGCCCTGTGCAAAGAGATACAGGCAACCTGTACATTCAGCAACCAGGCATTCGACAGCCTGATCCCCGGCCTGAAATTCCGCCGTTTTGAAGCCGTTATCGCCGGCATGGATATCACGCCGGAGCGTCAACAACAGGTTGCTTTTACCCAGCCTTACTACGACAACTCGGCCCTGTTTATCGCGCAAAAAGAGAAAGTGGCTGATGTGACCGCGCTGAAAGGCAAACGCGTCGGCGTACAGAATGGCACCACGCATCAGAAATACCTGATGGATAAGCACAGTGAGATCACCACCGTGCCTTACGACAGCTATCAGAATGCGGTGCTTGATCTGAAAAACGGTCGTCTTGACGCCGTGTTCGGCGATACCGCCGTCGTGAATGAGTGGTTAAAGCAGAACGATAATCTGTCTGCCGTCGGCGAAAACGTCACTGACAAAGACTACTTCGGTATCGGTCTGGGCATCGCCGTGCGTCAAAACGACGATGAACTGGTGAAGAAATTCAACGATGCGCTCGACAAAATCAAGCAGGATGGCACCTATCAGACCATCTACAAAAAATGGTTTCAGCAGTAATCTGACGCTCAATGATTGAATTTCACCCTCTTGCAAGCGCCGCCGGGATGACCGTCGGCCTTGCCGTTTGTGCACTGGTGCTCGGGCTCATTCTCGCCATGTTGTTTGCCATTTGGGAAACCGCTCGCTGGAGAGTAGTAAGCTGGAGTGGCACCGTACTGGTGACGCTATTACGCGGCCTGCCGGAAATTCTGGTGGTGCTGTTTATCTATTTTGGTTCTTCCCAATTGCTGCTGATGCTGGCAGACGGTTTTACCCTGAATCTCTATCTGGTGCAGATCCCGGTAAAACTGAATATTGAGATGTTCGAAGTCAGTCCATTTTTGTGCGGCGTGATCGCCCTGGCGCTGCTGTATGCCGCTTATGCGTCTCAGACGCTGCGTGGCGCGCTGAAAGCCGTTCCACAAGGACAATGGGAATCCGGTCAGGCGCTGGGACTGAGTAAATCGGCGATTTTCATACGCCTGATTATGCCGCAAATGTGGCGTCATGCCCTGCCGGGGTTGGGTAACCAATGGCTGGTATTGTTGAAAGATACCGCGCTGGTTTCGCTGATCAGCGTGAACGACCTGATGCTGCAAACAAAAAGCATTGCCACACGAACACAGGAACCTTTTACCTGGTATGTGATCGCCGCGGCCATTTACCTGGTCATCACCTTGTTAAGCCAGTACGTTCTGAAACGCATTGAGCTGCGGACGACGCGTTTTGAGCGGAGGCCTTCCTGATGCTCGCTTATTTGCCTGATCTGTTAAAAGGCCTGCATACCAGTCTGACGTTGACGGTCGTGGCGATTGCCGTGGCGCTGATACTGTCACTGTTGCTCACCGTCGTTCTGACCTTGAAAACGCCGGTGATTGCCACCCTGGCGAAAGGCTATATTACGTTGTTCACCGGGACGCCGTTGCTGGTTCAGATTTTCCTGATTTACTACGGCCCCGGTCAGTTCACGTCTATCCAGCAAATTCCCTGGTTATGGAGCCTGCTTTCACAACCGTGGCTCTGTGCGATGGTGGCGCTGGCGCTGAACAGTGCGGCCTATACCACTCAGCTGTTTTACGGAGCGGTTAAGGCGATTCCTGCCGGACAATGGCAGTCCTGTGCCGCACTGGGCATGTCGCAGCCGCAGACGCTACGAATTTTACTGCCTTTTGCGTTTAAACGCGCCCTGTCATCTTATTCAAATGAAGTGGTCCTGGTTTTTAAAAGTACCTCGCTGGCTTACACCATTACGCTAATGGAAGTGATGGGCTACAGCCAGCTGATGTATGGACGCACCTATGATGTGATGGTTTTTGGCGCCGCGGGAATTATCTATCTGTGCGTCAATGGGTTACTTACCCTGTTAATGCGTTTAATCGAACGTCGCGCCCTGGTGTTTGAGCGCCGCAACTGATTCCTCATTATCAACATTCGCTATCAGGCAGGCTGACAACAGCCTGCTTTTTTTATGGAGCTATCTTTGCCCGCCTCCCTTCGGCAGGCCATTGCAAGCGGCGTTGAAAACTGCAGCATGACTATAGCGACCCGCTGTTTTATTAAGCAAGAAATCGATTTTTTACTCATTTTATTTGCATATAAATTCATTAACTGGCAAGGTAATCGTCGTGAAGCCGGAAACCATCCGCGCAATTATTCGTATGATTAAAAGAAAAAATCTGGAGCAGGTAGATGAAAAAATTATTGATCGCCACATTGCTGGCAGGGGTGACATTCAGTGCCACAGCGGCAGATAATATCCGTTTTGCGTCATCAGCAACCTATCCTCCTTTTGAATCGCTGGATGCAAATAACGAAATCGTCGGTTTCGATATGGATCTGGCGAAAGCGCTGTGCAAACAGATGCAGGCAACCTGCACATTCACCAATCAGGCATTTGATAGCCTGATCCCGGCCTTGAAATTCCGTCGCTATGACGCCGTTATTTCAGGCATGGATATTACCCCGGAACGTAGTAAGCAGGTGGCGTTCACTCAGCCCTACTATGCCAACTCTGCCGTGGTGATCGCGCAGAAAGGGAAATTCACCGATTTTGCAGCACTGAAAGGCAAACGTATCGGTATGGAAAACGGCACCACGCATCAAAAATACCTGCACGACAAGCACCCGGAAATACAGACCGTTTCCTACGACAGCTATCAAAATGCCGTACTGGATCTGAAAAATGGCCGTATTGATGGCGTATTCGGGGATACCGCCGTCGTTAACGAATGGATTAAAACCAATCCCAATCTGGCAACCGTCGGTGAACATGTCACCGATGCAGAATATTTCGGCACGGGGCTGGGCATTGCGGTCCGACCGGACGATAACGCCCTGTTGGAAAAGCTGAACAAGGCGCTGGATGCCATCAAAGCCGACGGCACCTATAAAGCCATTAACGATAAGTGGTTCCCGCAGTAATCTGCTCGCCGTTCAAACTACGCGGCCCCCGAAAGGCCGCGTCGTCATGACGCGTTGATCAGTCACTTCTTTTCAATAGCGTCAACACTTCATAATGTGCCGTATGCGGGAACATATCGAACAATTGAACGCGTAAAGCGTGATAGTTTTTCAACTCATCCATATCCTTCGCCATGCTCTCGGCATTACAGCTGGAATAAAGAATGTAGGCCGGCGCCATACGGCTTAGGTAAGCACACAGTTCGCTGCCTATACCACGACGCGGCGGGTTAACCACAACCAGATCGGGGATTTCCGCTTTAGCGGTGGCAAAACGCGTGGAATCCAGCGCCTGAAAATCGACCTGGGTTAACCCCAACTGCTCCGCAGAACGGCGCGCGCAGGCGATGGCTTCAGCACTGATTTCGATGCCTGTCAGGCGTATCCGTGGCGACGCACAGTGCAGGCCAAAGCCGCCCACGCCACAGAATAAATCCCACATGCTGGCAATGTTCAGTTCGGCTACCCAGTCGCGGGCGGTAGCATACAGCGCGGCGGCCACCTGCGGATTGGTCTGGAAAAAACTCTGTGGACGAATATACAAAGGCACCTGATTAAACTGCTCGGCCAATGACGACGAATCACTGAGAATAATCTCCGCCTTCCCTTCCATAACCGCCTGATGGACGGGCTGGATATTGGCAGAAATCACCTCAAGCTGCGGCAATTGCTGTTGCAACCACGGCAAGGCGGCTCGAAGTTGAGCGAGTTTGGTTTCCGAACGTAAAACGAAACGCAGCATAAACGTGCCACGAGAAACGCTCTCCGTCAGCAACAGGTATTTTAACTCCCCCCGACGACGCGCAACGTTATAAGGTGTCAGCCCCGCTTTGGCGATAAACGTTTTCAGAACCTCGAAAACCGGGAGAAAACTGGCGGGATAAAGCGGACAATCACAGAGATCGACAGCGGTGCCGTCGCGATGCAACATTCCTAATAGCGGGCGTTCAACGCTGCCACTGACCACCATTTTGGCTTTATTGCGAAACGCCGCCTGCGCCGAGGAACTGACGGGCAGCCACTGCTGAACGGCATACGGCTGCAACAGATCGGCAAGGTGCCGTTGTTTATCCGACAATTGCTGCGGGTAGGCTTTTTCCAGCCATTGACAGGAACGACAGGTTCCCATGCTGTATCGTGCACAATGCATAAAATCTAACTATCAGAATAAATACCCAATGTGAGGATTGTACCATCGCGGATGAATATCCCCCTCATCTTTCAGGTACGGCCGACCGGCCTGCGCGAACCCTGAAATCCGGCGGGTAACGCGCTTATTTCTGTCGCAGAAAAAAACGTTTGCTTCGGCGGGGTAAAAACAGCAACACGATAACCAAAAAGTCCGGTATTTTCTGAAGCATCAACTGATGCAGGACGGCGGTGTTATTCTCCCCTGAAATATGGAATATCGCGGGCAGAAACTCACTCAATGAGGCAAACAGCAAATACAGAGTCACCAGGCACTGACAGAGAACATACCCCCAACGTCCCCAATTATCCCCGGACAACACCACGAACCCACAGCGGATTTCAATACAGATAATAATAAGCGACAGCAGCAGCACCAGCGTTGAATCCCAGGCTTCGGCACTATTGCCAATCCACCCGCCCAGACCGCTCGGCCCCAACTCCCATATCAACAGTAAAATTCCCAGAAAACGGGTCGCAATAATAGCGATCCCCGCCACCATGACAGGAACCGGGGCGTACACTTTTCGCTGAGTCATTTCCTTCCTGGTGTACAGAATTTCAACGTTCTCCCTTCAAACGAAACCATGTTCTCTGTCGCTCACAGAGATCTTTTCTTTATAAAATCATTACGATAAAGTCGTTACCTTATAAAATCAACGCGCTTTCAGAACAGGTAACGCCCCCTTACGGCGGCGTTACCTGTTGCAGATTCACAGTGTGGCTGGTTTTCGTTGATGCTTCAAATCAGCCGCGCCTCGCTTTTTGCATATCGCGTTGACGCTGCTTCTCGGCCCTCGCCATAAACCACCAGGCAATAAAACCAATGATCCCTACCACTAACAATATCAACGAAGCCAAGGCGTTAATCTGCGGATTAACGCCCATTCTGACACTGGAGAACACCAGCATCGGCAACGTGGTTGAACCTGGTCCAGCCACAAAACTGGCGATAACCAGATCGTCGAGCGACAAGGTAAATGCCAGTAGCCACCCTGAAATCAGAGCCGGCGCGATCATCGGCACCGTGATGATAAAAAAGACCTTCAGCGGCGTAGCGCCGAGATCCATCGCCGCTTCTTCGATGGAACGATCGAGCTCTCGCAGGCGCGCGCTGATCACCACCGTGACATAAGCCGTACAGAAAGTCACATGCGCAAGCCATATGGTGAACATGCCTCGCTCAGCAGGCCATCCTATGGCATGCCCTAACGCGACAAACAGCAGCAACAGCGACAAGCCGGTAATCACATCCGGCATAACCAGCGGAGCCGTCAGCATAAAGGCAAAACCGTTAGATCCACGGAAACTGCCAAAACGCACCATCACCACCGCCGCCAGCGTCCCGAGAATCACCGCCATCGAGGCCGAAGCCGCGGCAATCGTCAGGCTGAGGACGACCGCACTGATCATGGCCGAATCATGGAACAGTTCGGTATACCAGCGCGTTGACCATCCCGCCCATACGGTAACCAGTTTCGAGCTGTTGAAAGAATAAATCACCAACATCAGCATCGGCGCATAAAGGAAGGTAAAACAAAGGACCAGAATCACAATGCGCCACGGTGAGCGAACGACCGGTAAATTATTCATACCGCATCCCCCGTTGCTTTGCTCTGATGCTTATGGAACCAGATAATCGGCATAATCAGCAGAAGCAGCATGATAATCGCTACCGCCGAAGCCACCGGCCAATCCCGGTTATTGAAGAATTCTTGCCACAGTATACGGCCAATCATGATGCTGTCCGGCCCACCGAGCAGTTCAGGGATCACGTATTCCCCCACCGCCGGTATAAAGACCAGCATGGAGCCTGCAATAATGCCGCCTTTGGTCAATGGCATAATCACGCTGAAAAAGGTTTTAAGCGGACGCGCGCCTAAATCCAGCGACGCCTCGACCAGAGAATAATCGAGCCGGGTAAGCGCGGTGTAAATCGGCAAAACCATAAACGGCAGATAGGAATAGACCACGCCGATATAAACCGCCAAATTGGTATGCAGAATCACCAGCGGCTCGTCGATAACGCCGATCCACAGTAAGAAATTATTCAGAATACCGTTGTTTTTCAGAATCCCCATCCAGGCATAGACGCGAATCAGGAACGACGTCCAGGACGGCAGGATCACCAGCAGCAACAGAATGTTGCGGGTGGAAGGCTGGCTGTGCGCCACCGCCCAGGCCAAGGGATAGCCGATAAGCAGACAACACAGCGTGGAGACGGCCGCCACCTGCAACGATTGCAGATAGGCTTCAAAATACAGCGGATCGTCCAACAGATGCAGATAGTTCCCCAGATTGAGGGAAATATCCAGTTTGTCATCCATCCAGGAAACCAGATCCGTATACGGCGGGATCGCCCGCGCCATCTCAGCCAGACTGATTTTGAAAACAATCAAAAATGGCAGCATAAAGAGCAAAAGCAGCCACAGGTACGGCAGTGCGATCACCAGCTTGCGCCCGTGATCCTGACGCCAGCGAGCCATCAGTAGTTGCAGACGACCCCTGGTTTTTCCAGGCGGTTCCGCGGTGTGTTGTTCAGGAAACATTGTCATGACGTCATTCCTCACTACACCGTCAATACCACACAGCTATCGGCATCCCAGCACAAACGCACTTCGTCGCCCCAGGTGGGCGCGCCTTTGCGGTAGCGGTAGGCGTTCTGTAGCTGCGCACTGATGATTTGTCCGCTGGCAAGGCGGACATGGTAGATCGACAGATCGCCCAGATAGGCAATATGCACCACCTCACCGACGGCGAAGTTACAGCCATCGGCCGGAATGGTCTCACACAGCATGATTTTTTCAGGGCGCAGCGCAATGTAAACCGGTACGCCGTCTACCACGGAAACGTCAGAATCCACTTTCAGCGGATGCACCAGTCCCGGACTTTGGATAATCAGCGCATCATCGCGACGTTCGGTCAGCATGCCTTCAAACATATTCACCGAACCGATAAATTCGGCGCTGAAACGGGTGTTCGGATGCTCGTAGATTTCTTCTGGCTCGCCAATCTGAACAAACTTGCCGCGGTTCATGATGGCGATACGCCCCGCCATGGTCATCGCTTCTTCCTGATCGTGCGTCACCATGACACAGGTCACGCCAACACGCTCCAGAATATCGACCACTTCAAGCTGCATACGGTCACGCAGCTTTTTGTCCAGCGCGCCCATGGGTTCATCAAGGAGCAACAGTTTCGGACGTTTTGCCAGACTACGCGCCAGCGCAACGCGCTGACGCTGACCACCGGAAAGCTGGTGCGGTTTGCGGCTGGCAAATTCCTGCATGTGTACCAGCGTCAGCATCTCTTCGACGCGATCCTTGATCTCTGAGCGCGACAGTTTGTCCTGCTTCAGACCAAAGGCAATATTTTTTTCCACCGTCATATGGGGAAATAACGCATACGACTGAAACATCATGTTAATGGGACGCTGATAAGGCGGCACCAGTGACAGATCCTGACCATCAAGAACGATTTGTCCCTGAGTCGGATGTTCAAAACCGGCCAGCATACGGAGCAGCGTGGATTTCCCACAGCCGGAAGCCCCCAGCAAGGCAAATATCTCACCTTTGTAAATCGTCAGACTTACGTCATCAACAGCAGCCTGACCATCAAACGATTTGGTCAGATTGCGCACTTCCAGCAACGGGGTAGCCGCTTTTTGAGGCTTGGGCTGGGGACGGGGAATAGCGTCATTCACTTAAGCATGCTCTCCGGCAAAAGCAGAACAAATCACCACTTTTAATGCCAAAACAAGCTGCTTTGTACATCCAAAAGCCGTGACACATATATAGCGCGAACAGGCGGGTATTAGCCGCCTGTTATTTATCACATAGAGTCAGAATGGAAAACGTTTATTTACCGCTTTTTACCCTCGTCCAGGCGCGCGTACGCGTACGGTCAATCTGCGGTGATTGAACTTTGAGCGTAAACAGTTTGGCGCGAACATCCTCTGGCGGATAAATGCCCGGATTAGTACGGATATCTTCGTTTACCAACGGCACCGATTCCTTATTCGCACTGGCGTAGTACACATGGTTGCTGATGTTCGCTATCACGTCCGGCTTCAGCAGATAGTTCAGAAACTGATAGGCTTCATCGACGTTTTTAGCATCGGCCGGAATGGCAAAGACATCAAAGAAAGCCAGCGCGCCTTCTTTCGGGATGCTGTAGTGAATATTGACCCCGTTTTTGGCTTCCTGCGCCCGGTTGGCCGCCTGCATGACATCGCCCGCCCAGCCTACGGCCACGCAAATATCGCCGTTCGCCAGATCGTTGATGTATTGTGATGAGTGGAAGTAACGGATGCTCGGACGCAGTTTCAACAGCAAATCGGTTGCGGACTTGGTGTAATCATCTGCTTGAGTACTATTGGGATCTTTACCCTGATAGTTCAGCACGGTGGCGAAAATCTCTTCCGGCGCATCCAGGAAGGAAACGCCACAGCTTTTCAGTTTCTCCAGGTTTTCCGGCTTCAATACCAGATCCCAACTGTCGACGGGCGCATCGGCCCCCAATACCGCTTTGACTTTCTCCACATTGTAGCCAATGCCGGTGGTCGCCCACAGGTAAGGCAGCGCATACTTGTTATCCGGATCGTGCTGGGCAATCAGTTTCAGCAATTCAGGATCCAGATTTTTGTAATTCGGCAGTTTACTCTTGTCTAAAGGCTGGAATACCCCGGCGGCGAGTTGACGTTCCAAAAAGCTGGCGGAGGGGACGACCAAATCAAACCCTGTGCTGCCAGCCATCAGTTTGCCTTCCAACACTTCATTGGAGTCAAACACGTCATAAACGACTTTTATGCCCGTTTCTTTCTGGAAATTCTGTAACGTGTCCGGCGCGATATAGTCAGACCAGTTATAGACATGCAGCGTTTTCTCTTCCGCAGATGCGGTGACGGACGCGGCCATCAGCAAGCCGGCAACAACACCCGAAAGCCATTTTTTACGTTGGGTGAACATCCGTTCCTTCCTCCATACAAGGGGGTGATTCATGGGAGTAAACTTGTATCATCTCGATACAGAACTTTTCCTGAGTGTGAACAGTCACGATAAGCACTGGTGAATGGCTATGCACTAAAGTCATAGTAGACACCGATATAAAGACGAATCTCACGCCCGACTGTCACTGAAATTAAGCATAACCGCAGCGCCTCACGCATACCATAGTCGGAAGTAAAAAATGGCTTTTATCGATTATTTATTCACAATTTATCTATGTGATACGGCCATTTAGCCTTAAATAACGGTAAATATCTGGTAATAAGAAGAAAATGCAGAATAAACCATGGATGACAGGAAATAAGTAAAACTGATTGCTGCCGTTGGCAGCAATAGCATCAATGCAGATTGGTGTAGTAGGTTCTTCCAGCAGAGGTGTCTTCATCGTCGCTGATAAACAGGAGATTATTGGCGCCCGCTTCCAGAATAATCATCGAAATTTGTTCTTCCGACTGCATCATAAAATGCCGGAATTGTTCCAGCGTCATGCCTGCCGCCACGCTAAATGACTGACAAACAATAAGTTTCGGCAGATTATCATCCTGAACATCAATAAACGCTTTGACGGTCAGGGAACTGGCATTAATTTGGCTTAAATCACCCACCAGAGGAATCAACGCACTGGGCTTCACTTCCGCCAACGCAGAAAACAGGATGACGTTATCCACCAGATCGACTTTCGCATCAAAGACGCCATCAAAATTCTGCATGTGGGGTAAATGTAGTGCCTGACAGGAATCACATTCGAAAAACAGAATGTTCAACTGATCCAGCCACCGCCGTAGCATATTCAGATCCGGCACGATGAGTGAATCCATGATTGTTTGCCTCATACTGGACTATTCTTAAAAAAGGGCTCATAGCTTACGGAATATTCGATTACGATACCATCGAATACCCTAAATAATTCAAGTTGCACGAAGACGGCATTGCCGGGCAAATTCGTCTGGAACAGATTTAAACGCCGCTGGCGGCGGCCCCGGCGAGGGGCCGAGTAGCAAAGCCAACGCACATGCAACTGCTAGGTTTTGCCTACTGGCGCGGATGACGCCGCCAACGAACGCACATGCTGCTCGATAAACTCAATCATCATACCGGCAATATCCAGCCCGGTAGTCGTTTCTATTCCTTCCAGACCGGGCGATGCGTTAACTTCCATCACCAACGGCCCTCGCTCGGCACGCAAAATGTCCACGCCGGCCACGTTCAGGCCCAGCGTTTTCGCCGCTTTGATCGCAATCGCACGCTCCTGCGCCGTAATCCTGACCTTGCTGGCTGAACCGCCACGGTGCAGATTGGAACGAAATTCCCCTGATTTCGCTTGCCGCTCAATCGCAGCCACAACCCGATTGCCGATCACCAGACAGCGAATATCCCTACCCTTCGCCTCCCTGATATACTCCTGAACCAGGATGTGGGCATTCAATCCCCGAAACGCATCAATCACGCTCTCCGCCGCCTGCCGGGTTTCCGCCAGCACTACACCGATCCCCTGCGTGCCCTCCACCAGTTTCACCACCAGCGGCGCGCCCCCCACCATTTCGATCAGATCACCGGTATCATCCGGCGAATGCGCAAACCCCGTGACGGGCAAATCAATACCTTCACGCGCCAGCAATTGTAGCGAATGCAGTTTGTCGCGGGCGCGAATCACCGCGACAGCGTTATTCAACGGATAGCTGCCCAGCATTTCAAACTGACGCAGCACCGCCGTGCCGTAAAACGTGATAAGCGAACCAATCCGTGGGATGACCGCATCGTATTTAACCAGTCGACGGCCACGATAATGAATGGAGGGGGCAGCCGAATTGATATTCATATAACAGGACAGCGGATCGATGATATCAATGCTGTGCCTGCGCTCCGCGGCCGCCTCACGCAGACGCTTGCAGGAATATAACGAACCGTCACGAGACAGAATGGCTATCTTCATAAATGTCCTATACCCAATAGATTTCGAGCTGCGGGACAAAACGTTATCGTTTTGAACAACGCCAAGCGTTGGCTCTTTCGCCCCTGCAACTTGAAAGATGGCGGGTATGCAGATACTAACGTATCGCCCATCCCTGTTGATGTAAGTAGTCCAGCATAAACGGACGCCGCTCTTTTTTCAGCGTACGCTGAACATGCTCACTCCAGCTATCGCGCCGATCACCGGTGCGCTGAAGATAATACTCGACCATTTGTCGATCATATTCCGCTAATTTCTCGCGATCGAGCGGCTGATAAACGTTTTCGTGCATCAGCATCGCCACTGGCATACGCGGTTTTAACAGCGGATCGGCATCCGGGTATCCCAGGCACAATCCAAACAACGGTAAGACATGGCGCGGCAATTTCAGCAATGTGGTGACATCGGCAATATTATTACGAATGCCGCCGATAAAAACCCCACCGAGCGCCAGGGACTCCGCCGCAACCAGCGCATTCTGCGCCATAATGGCGGTGTCTATGCAACCAATCAGCAACTGTTCAGCCAGTCCGGTTTCAGCCTGGGGGAAAATTTCCAGATGTCGGTGAAAATCGGCACAGAATACCCAGAACTCGGGAGCCTGCGCGACATACGTCTGTTCCCCCGAATAATGAACCAGCGTTTGACGCACATCCGGATCGGTAATACGAATGATTGAAGTACACTGCAAAAAACTGGAACTGGATGCACTCCGGGCAGCGGCGATAATTGCGCTACGCTGTTCATCCGTCAGCGGTTGGGAAGTAAAGGCGCGAATGGAACGATGGCGTTGTAGTAAATCAATGGTCGGCGTCACTCTGCATATCCTTCAGATATTAAGTCATATACCTACGGCTGACGATTATATGCCAGACTGTCGATCAGACCAACGCCCGCCTGCGTTTCGGTTTCGTCCCATCATAGATAAAACAAATCAGTACAACAGGTAATTACTACTTTTTTTCATCAAGGAATACGAGCATAGTAATTCTCAATAACGATAGGTATTACGCCAATAGTTTTAGAAAGAATTTTCTTAATTTTACTAAGGAGTTTACATGTTCGCGGTTATTTTCGGGCGTCCTGGTTGCCCTTATTGTGTGCGCGCTAAAGAATTGGCAGAAAAGCTGACAGAACAACGTGACGACTTCAAATTCCGCTATGTGGACATCCACGCGGAAGGGATTACGAAGGACGATCTGTCCAAAACTGTCGGTAAACCCGTTGAAACCGTACCGCAGATTTTCCTTGATGAAAAACACATCGGTGGTTGCACCGATTTCGAGGCTTACGCCAAAAAAAATCTCAGTCTGTTCCAGCAATAACCGACTCAATGACCAAAGGCGCAGCGCTGCGCCTTTGGTTTTTATCTACTTGCCGGCGCATTCTCATCATCTTTCCCGAATCTTGCCGTGAAAGTAGCGTCGATATATCCCATTCAGAAACAAGACCCCTAACGCGCCCAATACACTCCAGAATACAGCACTCAGGACATAAGCAAGCTCTTGCCAGAAAGAGTCCAACGGTGTACGCCATAAATGCAGAACCACCAGACACAGCGGCATAGCCGCCAACGCGCCAACCAGCGGATAGATCAAACGACCTTGAGCAGACAGACAGCTGGCAATCGCACCGGGCAGCAAAAAGAGCAACATACCGGGACCGCCAAGCAAGTTTTCGCCCGCCGCCACATCGGACACATCCATTTTCTGGCTCAAGAAAACCACGATAAACAATAAAAAACAGCAGGCGGCGCCAACCCAACCTTTATCGTTTGTCATACTTTGCCTCCCTTAACTAGGTACACACCTCCACGCCATACTTGTCTGACACCCAAGGTGGAAAACTGCCCATCGTTCAAGTTGCAAGCATCCTGGCTGCATTATTCCCGGTCCCTTTGGGTCTTGCCCTTTCGGGTCCGCTGCAAGCAGCGTTCGAATCTGCTCCGGCAGATTTATCGTCCGAATCACTTGACCGCCGTAAGCTCATCAGAATGAATGAGAGATATCCTGTCTCTCTCCGCAGGCCGGCCGCTGGCTGGTCAAATTCGTTCGCTTGCCGCGTTACGAGGCTCATGAATCAATTGGGTATAAAAAATATGGATGGCTGAATATCCCTGATATGACACAAAGTGAGGTCTTTTCACTATTTATTAACCACCAGATTTATTACATCTCTGAACGTTATTCACCGTCTACTGGTTGTAAAACCAACAAATTGCTAAAATAGCGATACCACAATCAGTTAACAAACAATTATTGACTGAACAATTTTGCTGAATAATTTATACTGAACGCGGCTGATTCCTTTCAGCTGACGGTTATTTAACAGCGCTAACGGAACCGCCGTAGCCAATGACTAAATTTAGCCTTTATAGTCATTTATATCAAGAACTTACTGGTAAACAACAAGTTACATGCCATGAATATAAACGTCGCTGATTTGTTAAACGGGAATTACATTCTGCTTTTATTCGTGGTTCTTTCATTAGGACTCTGCCTGGGAAAATTACGCCTGGGTTCAGTACAACTGGGTAATTCTATTGGTGTTTTAGTCGTCTCGTTATTACTCGGGCAACAGCATTTTTCGATTAATACCGAGGCCCTCAGCCTTGGATTTATGTTATTTATTTTTTGTGTCGGTATTGAGGCCGGACCTAATTTCTTTTCTATTTTTTTCCGCGACGGTAAAAATTATTTAATGCTCGCGCTGGTGATGGTGGGAAGCGCGCTGATTTTAGCGTTGGGACTAGGCAAGTTTTTTGGCTGGGGCATCGGATTGACGGCCGGGATGCTCGCCGGTTCTATGACTTCGACGCCCGTTCTGGTCGGTGCAGGCGATACGCTGCGCAATACGGCCAGTCTGGGATCGCAGCTTGGTATCGAGCAGGATCACCTCAGTCTCGGTTACGCCCTGACCTACCTGATTGGCCTGGTGAGTCTGATTTTCGGCGCACGCTACCTGCCCAAACTACAGCATCAGGACCTACCGACCAGCGCCCAGCAAATTGCTCGCGAGCGCGGGCTGGATACCGATAGCCAAAGGAAGGTGTATCTGCCCGTGATCCGCGCCTATCGTGTCGGACCGGAGCTGGTGGCCTGGGCCGATGGCAAGAATCTGCGCGAACTGGGAATTTATCGTCAGACCGGTTGCTATATTGAACGTATCCGCCGTAACGGCATTCTGGCGAGCCCGGATGGCGATGCCGTGCTGCAAATCGGCGATGAAATCGCGCTGGTGGGCTACCCGGATGCTCACGCCAGACTGAACCCGAATTTCCGCGATGGAAAAGAAGTATTCGACCGCGATCTGCTGGATATGCGCATTGTCACCGAGGAGATCGTGGTGAAAAACCATAATGCCGTCGGTAAACGCCTCAGTCAGCTTAAGTTGACCGACCACGGCTGTTTCCTCAACCGTATTATCCGCAGCCAGATTGAGATGCCCATCGATGATGGCGTCGTACTGAATAAGGGCGATGTGCTACAGGTCAGCGGCGACGCCCGCCGGGTAAAAAGCATCGCCGACCGCATCGGCTTTATTTCTATTCACAGTCAGGTGACCGACCTGTTGGCTTTTTGTGCTTTCTTCATCATAGGTATCATGATTGGCCTGATTACATTCCAGTTCAGTAATTTTACCTTCGGCATCGGCAATGCCGCCGGTCTGCTGTTCGCCGGGATCATGCTGGGCTTTCTGCGGGCCAACCACCCAACGTTCGGCTATATTCCGCAAGGCGCGCTGAATATGGTGAAAGAATTCGGTCTGATGGTATTTATGGCAGGCGTCGGATTAAGCGCAGGCAGCACGATTGGCAGCAGCTTTGGCGACGTCGGCGCACAAATGTTGGTATCCGGATTGATTGTCAGCCTGGTGCCCGTGGTGGTCTGTTTTCTGTTCGGGGCCTATGTGCTGCGCATGAACCGCGCGTTGTTGTTTGGTGCGATAATGGGGGCTCGGACCTGCGCCCCCGCCATGGACATTATCAGCGACACCGCACGCAGTAATATTCCAGCGTTGGGATATGCAGGAACCTACGCTATCGCCAACGTTTTATTGACGCTGGCGGGGTCACTGATCGTTATCATTTGGCCGGGGCTGTCAGGCTAATAAAAAATGTAAAAAATCGCCAACATTTCTCAGAAAAGGCAGAACTTTTTCTTAGCGTCGCAGTCTGAATAAGTGCCACTGCTTTTCTTTGATATCCCCATATTGAGGAGCCCGTCGTTCACGCCATTGAGGTTCAAGAACGATGGGCCTTTTCTTTTTCCAAGCCAGAATAAATTACACGCCGACGGCTAGCCGAACCAACTGCCAAACCATTGTTGCAGTTTCATCATCACCGTGTCCCATAATCGGCTGAAGAAACCGGACTCTGGGATATCATCCAGCGCCACAAGTTGACGCTGTCCGATGCTTTTGCCATCAAGTTGGAAATCAATGGTGCCCACCACCTGATTTTTTGTCAGCGGCGCAGACAGTCGAGGTTGCAGCAGGGTAAAACTGGCTTTCAGGTTTTTCATCTGCCCTTTGGGGATCGTCAAGGCCGCGTCATTAGCGACGCCCAGCCGGGCCTCTTTCTCTGTACCAAACCAGACACGCTGGGTGGTAAAAGTCGCTCCGGCCTTTATTGGCGTGACCGTTTCAAAGAAACGAAAGCCCCAGGTCAACAGTTTTTCGCTTTCACGGAAGCGAATGCCGTCTGTCGCAGCCCCCAGCACCACGGAAATCAAACGCATATCGCCTTCCGTCGCGGACGCCACCAGATTGTGTCCCGCCCCGCTGGTATGGCCGGTTTTGATACCGTCTACGTTAAGATTTGTGCTCCACAGCAGCCTGTTACGGTTGGGCTGACGAATATTGTTGAATGTAAATTCCTTTTCTTTGTGCAACGCATACTCTTCCGGCACATCACGGATCAGCGCCTGCCCCAACAGAGCCATATCACGGGCGGTACTATACTGACCCGGCGCATCCAGACCATGCACCGTGCGGAAATGGGTGTTGGTAAGCTGCAATGCGTTGACATAGTTGTTCATCAGATTGACAAACGCATCCTGACTGCCGGCAACAAAATCCGCCAGCGCGATACTGGCATCATTGCCGGACTGAATGATGATGCCTTTATTTAGCTCAGATACCGGGATTCGATCGCCTGGTTTGAGAAACATCAGCGAGGAACCGCGCAGGACCGGGTTACCTGTCGCCCAGGCATCCTTACCTACCGTGACTTCGTCCGTCGGGCTAATTTTTCCGCCTTTAATCGCCTGTCCAATCACGTAGCTCGCCATGATTTTTGTCAGGCTGGCAGGATCAAGGCGCTCATCGGCATTAGATTCCGCCAGCACCTGGCCGCTGTGATAATCCATTAAAATAAAGGCCTTAGACTCAATCTGAGGCGCGGCGGGCAATTGCTCCGCCTGCAATGTCGGGGACAGCCCCACGAGTAATACTGTTCCCGCCGTAAAGGATTTCAGCCTGGTTAGGAAAATAGTTGTCTTCATGAGATCGCCGCGATATCCATAAGTTGTTAAAAACACTTAATTTTCAATATGTTTTGAAAACCTTAGCAACATCTTAAGGTAACGTGTCATGCCCCTCAGGGAAACCATTTAATCTGTAAAGATAGTCAAAGAAATGAAAAGGCATCAAAAATCGCCGGGAGCGATTTTCAACGTCGCTTGCGACGGCCCGCAGGGTAAGCCCCAGGGATGGGGCGAATTAAAAATCGCCGGGAGCGATTTTCAACGTCGCTTGCGACGGCCCGCAGGGTAAGCCCCAGGGATGGGGCGAATTAAAAATCGCCGGGAGCGATTTTCAACGTCGCTTGCGACGGCCCGCAGGGTGAGCCCCAGGGATGGGGCGAATTAAAAATCGCCGGGAGCGATACATCAGACCGCAAGCTTATCGCCGTTCACGTTTGTCCGCGCGTTTTGACAGCCAGTCACCCAGCGTTTGTACAATCTGTACCAGCACTACCAGCGCGATAACGGTAATAATCATTACCTGGGTTTCATAACGGTAATAGCCAAAGCGAATCGCCAGATCGCCGACGCCGCCGCCGCCCACAATACCCGCCATCGCCGAATACCCGATCAGACTCACCAACGTGATCGTCAGGCCGCGTAATAAACCGGCTTTAGCCTCTGGTAATAACACAGTGCAGATAATGCGCAACGGACTGGCGCCAAACGCCTCTGCCGCCTCGACAATCCCCGGATCCACTTCACGCAGCGCACTATCCACCAGCCGGGCATAGAACGCGATGGCCGCGACAGACATCGGTACTGACGCCGCAATCGGGCCAATGGTATTACCCAGTAAAATCTGCGTCAGCGGTAACAACAGCACCAGCAAAATCACGAACGGGATAGAACGAATGATATTCACCAACACCGTGCTGAGCAGATAAATCGCGCGGTTCTCCCAGAACAGGTGACGATCGGTGACATAGATAAGAAATCCCAGCGGTAAACCACCAATAATAGCAAGCAGCGTTGAGATGCCCACCATCTGGAATGTCTCCCCGAAAGCGGCAATCAGATCGAGCCATAAATCAGCCATGCAGCACCTCCACGTTAGCCGTTCTTGCCTGAATGTATTTCACCGCTTCCTCAACCTTGGCCGGCTCGGCATTATGCGTTAACAACGCCACCAGAATGCCCAACGCGCGGGTGCCAATATATTCAATTTTACCATGCAGAATATTAACGGAGACGCCATAGCGGATCGCAACATCAGATAGCACTGGCTGCTCTGCGGATTCACCAACGAACAGAATCTTCAGCAGTGTGCCTTGCAAATCCTCCAGTAACCGGGAAGGCAATTCGAGATTCAGCGTATGTGATACCAACTGACGGGTAAACGGATGCTGCGGTGCGGCGAAAATATCGAAAACATCGCCCTCTTCCACCACCTTGCCTCCCGTCATCACCGCCACCCGATCACAGACCGATTTAATCACACTCATTTCATGAGAAATCAGCACGATTGTAATGCCCAGCTTCTGATTAATCTCTTTAAGCAAAATCAGAATGGAAGCAGACGTTTCCAGGTCAAGCGCAGACGTTGGTTCATCACACAGCAATACCTCTGGATGATTGGCAATCGCCCGGGCAATGCCGACTCGTTGCTTTTGCCCGCCACTCAGCTGCGACGGAAATGCCGCCGCCTTGTCGAACAGCCCGACCAGATTCAAGATTTCCGGCACTCGCCGCGCAATCTCATCCGAGGATTTCCCGGCGGCTTTCAGGCTGAAAGCCACGTTTTCCGCCACTGTTCGCGTCTGCATCAAATTGAAATGCTGAAAGATCATGCCGATCTTCTGCCGCTGTTCACGCAGGCTTTTGCCATTCAGGTCACTGACTTTGACCCCATTGACCCGCACCGTCCCCGCCGTGGGACGCTGTAGCAAATTGATGGTGCGTAACAGCGTACTTTTCCCGGCGCCGCTGGTACCGACAATACCGTAAACCTCGCCTTGTCGAATGTGTAATGTCACATTATCAACAGCGCGATTTCCCTGCTGTTTTCCCTGAGGGAAATCAACACATACTCCGTCTAACTGAATCATTATCCGCAAACTCCTGACCTACGCGGAAAAGAAGAAGGCCGGTCACAGACCGGCCAGACACCTTGCATCACCGGCAAATCGCCGTGACGTCTTGCGATATTACTGGGCTGCCGTCTGCGCTTTCATCCATTCCGGTTTCTGGAACTGGCTGAACATCGAATCAGGTTGATCGATCACCGCAGCATACGCCGGAGATTCAACAGCCGCCTTGATATCCTGCACAAATGGTTTGTCCAGATCGTCGGTACGCACGGCGATGACGTTTTTCAGGTTTTCGTCCAGCGTTTCCAGCTTAATCGCTGAAGAGAGCTTCAATCCGGCAGCAAACGCAAAGTTACCGTTAACCAGCGATGCGGTGACGCTATCCAGCGTACGCGGCAACTGTGCGGCTTCCAGCGGTTTAAATACCAACCCGCGCGGATTTTCAACAATATCTTTTTCTGATGCCTTGGTGGCATCGATATCGGCTTTAATCGTGATCAGCCCCAGAGACTGGAGAAAGCGCAGACCGCGAGCCAGATTGGTGGCATCGTTGGACAGGGTGATAACGTCACCTTTTTTCAGCTCATCCAGTGATTTAATCTTGTTGGAATACAGACCCATACTGGCCGTCGGTACGATGATCAGGCGGGATATTTTCAGTCCTTTATCGGCGGCGAACTTCTCCATATACAGCGTATGCTGGAACAGGTTGGCGTCAATACTGCCATTGGACAAGGCCAGATTCGGCTGCACATAGTCGCTGAATTCGCGCACCACCACTTTGTAGCCTTTTTTCGCCAATTCCGGTTTAATCGCCTGATTGACCATGTCGCCATACGGCCCCGGCGAGACACCGAAGACGATAGTTTTCGGGTCGCTATTGGCGGAGGCCAACTGGATCCCCGTAGCCAACAGCACAATGCTCAAAGCCGCTCTCATTGAATGAGTGAGTTTCATTACGTAACGTTCCTGTCTAAAGATAACTTGCGTCATTATTAAGAATGACAAGTTAAATCATAAAGACTAAAAAGGCATATCATTATTTCGCATCCGCCGATCGTTTTCCGGCCGGTGGGGTCAATGGCAGAATAGATTTTCTTCTCTCATCGAGTGGGGTTAGCTATGGTAACGATTTGGGGTCGTGAAAATTCGACCAACGTGAAGAAAGTTCGCTGGTGCGCCGCAGAGTTGGCGCTGCCTTATCAACATATTTTAGCCGGCGGTCAGTTTGGACGTAACCGCGATGCCGACTATCTGGCAATGAACCCTAACGGTTTGATTCCCTGCCTACAGGATGGCGACCTGGTGCTGTGGGAATCCAATACTATCGTGCGCTATCTGGCGGCACAGTACGGGCAGGATTCGCTGTATATTGCCGATGCGGGTGCCCGGGCGAGCGCAGAAAAATGGATGGACTGGACCAGTACGCTGGCGGCTTCATTTGGCGGCGTCTTTATCAGTCTGGTACGTACCGCGCCGGAAAACCGGGATATGGCGCTGGTGGAGAAGAGCAAAACCGAGTGCGAACGTTTACTGTCGATTGTGGATGCGGCGCTGGCAAAGCAGCCGTGGCTATCAGGAGAGTCGTTTGGTATTGGCGACATCCCGCTGGGGTGTATCGCCTATGCCTGGTTTAACATGGATATCGTTCGCCAGCCGCATCCGAATCTGGAACGGTGGTATCGGCAGCTCACTGAGCGCCCGGCCTACCGTGAAACGGTGATGATCCCCCTGACGTGATCGGCTTGACGCAGGCACCTTCCGGTGCCTGCGCTCCACGGCTACTCCAACCCCACTTTCAGCAACTTGCCATTATCATGATCGGTCAGCAAATAGAGATATCCGTCCGGCCCAAGCCGCACTTCACGAATACGCTCGCTGCGATCCTGCAATAAACGTTCTTCCGCAGTGACTGCGTCACCATCCAGCGTCAGACGGATCAGATTTTTCTCCGCCAGTGCGCCAATAAACAGCGAGTTTTCCCACTGTGGGAAACGAGCGCTGTTGTAAAACGCCATCCCGCTAATCCCTGGCGATTTCTTCCAGTAGAAATCGGGGTTTTCCATCCCGGTAACCTGCTCGCCTTTGGCCTCAGGAATTTTCAGTCCGGAATAATTGACGCCATAAGTCGCCACCGGCCAGCCATAGTTTTTACCAGCCTGAGGGATATTAATTTCATCGCCACCTTTCGGACCGTGTTCATTTTCCCACAACACGCCAGTCCACGGATTCATGGCCAGTCCCTGTGGATTGCGATGACCGTATGACCAGATCTCCGGGCGGGCATTGGCGGTATTCACAAAGGGATTGTCCGACGGCACCTGCCCCTCCTCGGTCAAACGCACTATTTTGCCTTGCAGTTTGTCCAGATCCTGCGCGGTCGGACGCTGATTATTCTCGCCCAGCGCAATGAACAGATGCCCCTGTCGATCAAATACCAGTTTGCCGCCAAAGTGATTACCGGTAGACAATTTGGGTTCCTGACGGAAGAAAACGGTGAAATTTTCCAGCCGGTTATAATCCTCAGACAGACGCCCATATCCTACGGCGGTTCCTGCTTTTCCATCGCTGCCCTCTTCGGCAAAACTCAGATAAATTCGTCGATTACTGGCGAAATCGGGAGAAAGCGTGACTTCCAGCAATCCCCCTTGCGATTTGGCGTACACTGTCGGCACGCCGGAAATGGGTTCAGAAAGTCCGCCGTCTGCTTGCCAACGGCGCAAATTACCCGCTCTTTCGGTAATCAAAATACCCTGTTCGCCCGGCAGAAAAGCCAATGACCACGGATGATCGAGCTTATCCTGCAATTCCGTCACCTTGGGCTGCGCCGCCAGCAAATAGCCGGAGAACAATAAAGAAATCCCGATCAATAGCCAACGGATCTGGCTTGTCCATGATAAAGACAGGAACGTATGACGTATCGCGCTGTGAGGCACCGAGTGATCAAGCATAACGTTGTCTCCATTCAACAAAAGTTCTGTAAATTTAGGTGCCGGACAATATTTGTGCAAAAAAACCGGGGCAGGTTTACATTTGTTGAAAGAAAAGTGGAGACCCTGACCCGAAATCCTGCTCCATTCAGAAACAGATTCCGGCATGATAAACACTCCCCCTTGAACGGAGGTTGTGCCGATAAAAAAGTCACGATTCATCGAATGAGCAGATTGTCTTTACCCTGAAGCAGGCAGAACCGGGTATGTTTATACTACTGCCAGAATAATGAGTTAATTTATCCGCATAAAATAAATAGCACACTATCAATATAAAACACATCTATTCCATTCATTAGCGGATTACAATACAATCATAATGTAATCATGTAGCTCACGGATGAACTCACAATGACCGAATCAGATTTGGATGCATTGGCTGACCGCATAATTAAAATGTTAACGACACCGGATTTCTATGAAGGGATGGGATCTGGAATATCAGAAATCGGGAAGAATTTCGGATATCTTGCATATGGATATATTGATACAGATTCCCGTTCATCCAGATCCAGAGAAAAGGAAAGAGTAATTAAAGCAATTCATAAAGGTATTGTTTCAAAGGATAAAGTCATTAAAGCAATAACACGTGTTTTCAACGTTTTTAACCGTCATGTTTCTGAGGCAAAAAAAGAAGCAATTTATAACAAAATAGTTGGTGATTTAGTTGGTGGTTTTATCGTTTCTCAGGCAGTGATGATCACGTCAAAACGTATTGGTAATATACCTAAAGTTTCTACTGCCATTGCATATTATCTATTGCTATTGGGAGGAATGATGGATAGGTCAATATATAGATCTCAATATCTGAAAAACCATAACCCAGAAATATATTCAGAGTTAAGAAGAGATGATTTAGACCTTCTTTTTTTTCTGTTTGAAGAACAGGTTGAACCATTAACCGAAGCGATAAAAATGAGAAGAACATATGGCGACGGTATGTTTAACAAACTGATTGACAAAATCGAACATCGGATTAAATAACATGCTTAAATTATTAAAAAAAACACTTTCCTTTCTATTTAAAAACCTTATATTTGCTCTTTTTAGCATATGTTTTTTTTGGATCCTTTATATTTTATTTGTTGGGTATGCTCCGTGGAGTGAAAAAATAGTTCATCTCATTATAGCTATTGTAGTTTTCATTGGATTAGGAAAATTATTTACATGGCTTGATGAAAAATAAATGCAGGGTTTCCCCTGCACACTATTTAGTTCATGAATTTAGTCATTTCCCATAACGCATAACCAGATGTTCCGGCTTTATGATGCGTCCATGTAACGTCTTTATATCTGACAGAGATATGTTCCAGTATCAACCCAGCCCCATCATCTATGATATTCGGCATGACGAGATTGATATCTGAGATAAGTCCATCATTGATCTGAATTGAGAAAAACTTCTCTTGCTTGTTTTTTCCCTTAAGCGCACTCACAACGAGTTATAATCCATTTGGGCGGGCGAATGTCCCCCTCCTCGCACTTGTCCTCCCGTCATCCTGAGGTTCAAAAAACCAACGGATGTAGCTGTATAGTTTAGTCACAGGTATACTCCTACCGTTTTTAATCGTTAAAATACTGGATTGTTCAAAAAATGCCAAAGATTGGATTTGTTTCCCTCGGTTGCCCGAAGAACCTGGTGGATTCCGAGAGGATCCTGACCGAATTACGTACTGAAGGTTATCAGGTCGTTCCACGCTATAATGATGCCGAGTTGGTGATCGTCAATACTTGTGGTTTTATTGACAGTGCGGTGCAGGAATCACTGGAGGCCATTGGCGAAGCGCTGAACGAAAACGGCAAGGTAATTGTTACCGGCTGCCTGGGCGCCAAAGAAAACCAAATCCGCGAAGTACACCCAAAAGTTCTGGAGATTACCGGTCCTCACAGTTATGAGCAGGTGTTGTCACACGTGCATCAATACGTGCCCAAACCCGAGCATAACCCGTTTACCAGCCTGATCCCGGCGCAGGGGGTGAAGCTGACACCACGTCATTACGCCTACCTGAAGATTTCTGAAGGCTGCAACCATCGCTGCACCTTCTGTATCATTCCGTCTATGCGCGGCGACCTGGACAGCCGCCCGATCGGTTCCGTACTGGATGAAGCAAAACGTCTGGTCGATGCCGGCGTAAAAGAGCTGTTGGTTATTTCCCAGGATACCTCCGCTTACGGTGCCGATGTGAAGCAACGTACCGGTTTCTGGAACGGGCAACCGGTGAAAACCAGCATGGTGAGCCTGTGTGAGCAACTGTCTTCATTGGGGATATGGGTGCGTCTGCACTATGTTTATCCTTACCCGCATGTAGATGATGTGATTCCGCTGATGGCCGAAGGGAAAATCCTGCCGTATCTGGATATCCCGCTGCAACATGCCAGTCCGCGTATTCTGAAACTGATGAAACGCCCCGGCGCGGTTGAAAGAACGCTGGAGCGCATCAAACGCTGGCGGGAAATTTGCCCGGATCTGACGCTGCGTTCCACCTTCATCGTCGGTTTTCCCGGCGAAACTGAAGAAGACTTCCAGATATTGTTGGATTTCCTGAGGGAAGCCAAGCTGGATCGCGTCGGCTGCTTCAAATACAGCCCGGTGGAAGGCGCAACCGCGAATCAGCTACCGGATCAGGTGCCGGAAGACGTTAAAGAAGAACGTTACCATCGCTTCATGCAGCTGCAACAAAGCATTTCCGCCCAGCGTCTGCAAGACAAAATTGGTCGCGAACTGTTGGTTTTGATCGACGAAATCGATGAAGAAGGCGCGATCGGACGCAGCATGGCCGATGCCCCGGAAATCGACGGCGCGGTCTATCTGAATGGGGAAACCGGTGTCAATGTGGGTGACGTCGTGAAAGTAAAAATCGAACACGCTGACGAATACGACCTATGGGGTAGTCGGCTTTAACCGATACTCCAGCCATCATCCGGTCGCTTGATGATTCAAACGACCGGCATTTTTGTCCCGCCATTTGTGCATCATCGTTGAAAAATCAATCAATAGACGCCGCCCGTGCTGCCTGCGCCTTGCTTCCCCCTTTCAGGTAAAGTAGCCTTGGGATATGACTATCCCAATAGCCTTGCCTGAGGCATAAGCATGTGGAAACGCCTGATAATCGGCCTGTTACTTACCATTGGCGTGCTGATGCTGTCTGCTGTTGCCCTCGATCGCTGGATCAGTTGGAAAACCGCTCCTTTTATTTATGATGAGCTGCAAGAGCTGCCGCAGCGGCAGGTCGGCGTGGTGTTGGGAACCGCGAAATACTACCGGACGGGTGTCATCAATCAATATTATCTGTTCCGTATTCAGGGTGCATTGAATGCCTATAACAGCGGCAAAATCAGCTATTTGCTGCTGAGCGGCGATAATGCGCTGCAAAGCTATAATGAGCCGATGACCATGCGCCGCGATATCATCTCCGCCGGCGTTCCCCCTGCCGATATCGTGCTGGACTATGCCGGATTCCGGACATTGGACTCCATCGTCAGAACGCGGAAAGTATTCGATACCAATGATTTCACAATCATCACCCAGCGTTTCCACTGTGAGCGGGCATTATTTATCGCGTTGCATTTGGGTATCCAGGCGCAGTGTTATGCCGTCCCCTCTCCCAAAAATATGATGACGGTGCGCCTGCGGGAATTTGGCGCCAGATTAGGCGCGTTGTTTGATCTGTATATTCTGAAGCGGGAACCTCGTTTTCTGGGACCGCAGATTCCTATTCCGGCAGAGCATAAAATCCCGGATAACGCGCCTGATTACCCTGCGGTACCCCCCGAACAAGTAATCAATCTGGCCCCTTCGACATCCAATAACGGCAAAACGCCGGAAAAACCGCAACCGACAACAGAAAAAACCACGCCTTAGCCAAAGTCCATTTACACATCTTCCACCGGCAACTTTCGCTATGCCGTCCGGGCAATGATAGCGGTGAGTTTGCGCCAGAGCCATTCAATCGGCCCCTGCTGAAAATAACGTAACCAATAGTGGGAAAAAACAAGATTCACCACCCAAATGCATGGAACGATAGCCACCAGCTGCAAACGGTCGAAATGCATAAAGAAGCCCAGGTGATTAAACAGCGCGGTACACAAGAGGGTTTGCAGCAAATAGTTGGTCAGCGCCATGCGGCCAATATCACGAATCCAATACGTTATGCGCCACTGACACAGCGACGGCCAAAAGCCATAGCACAGAGCGAGATAACCAACCGCCTGTAACGGCGCGCTTAGCTCCCGAGGGATTTGCAGCAGCAGGCCGCTCCACTGATATTCCCACTGCACCAGCCACTGCGCGACCACGCCGATACTGTTGATCGCTAACGCCAGAGGAATAAGCCACAGCGCGACTTTACGGTAATGGTTCTGGCTGAATTCCCCTTTCAACCAGCCGCTGCGCATCAACCCGGCGCCCAACAACATCGAACCGGCCAGCAGCCAGCCATACTGTACGCCTAACGACAGGAGACTTTCCGTCAGTAAACCGACCCGATTACTCCAGGCTTCCGCGCCTCCCGACGTTTGCCAATAAACCTCATAAGCGATATCGGCCGCGCTGGGCAGCCAGAAACGCCCCGGCTGCAGGCTGAGCAATTGACTTAGTACAAACAGAATACCAATGCCGGCCAGATACATGACAGCACCGGTGCGCAGTAAAGCGCGACTGTCATCAGCAAGGCGGATCATGCCGTAACACACCAATCCTATCAGGCCATAATCCAGCAGAATATCGCCATCCCAGAAGAAAATAGAATGTGCCAGCCCAATCAGCATCAGCCAGAAAAGCCGGGCATGGACCCAACGTTTTCCGCGCGGCAATAGCAACTGTAAGCCCGCCCCAAACAGAATGGAAAACAGGGTCAAAAATTTTGCCTGCACCAGAAGATCCATCACCGCCCATGTCCAGACATCGCTCAGGGAAGGCAGTCCGCGATAGGCCGGGTTAAGGTAAGCCGCTTTAGGCAAACCAAATGCCGTGATGTTGAGTAACAGAATGCCGAGTACGGCAACGCCCCGGGCGAAATCCAGCGTGGCAATGCGTGATGGCAGCATGGGTTGAGAAGGCATAGCGCTTATGTCGTTAAATCACCGGAATATCGATTGTATTAACAGAACGCCAGAAATCATACGCATTTTCTGCATATTCGACCGATTTCTCGCCGGCAAAAATATCCGTATGCCTATCAGATAGCCAGACTCAGAGAATGCCCGGTAAAGAAAATATTAAAGCAGCGGGGGATTAGAATGAAATAAACGCGGGATATGCCGTCCCAGCGTTTATTCCAGAAGACGCGCGATCAGTTGTGGTGACGTACCGCGCGCAGAAACTCCTGACGGGTATTCTGACTGGATTTGAACAATCCGCCCAGTGATGTCGTGGTCGTGGCGCTGGTGGCATCACGAATGCCCCGGGCCTTGACACAATAATGAACGGCATCGATCGAAACAGCCACATTACTGGTGCCCAGCAATGTTTGCAGCGCAATCAGGATCTGCTGCGTCAGACGCTCCTGAACCTGAGGCCGCTGTGAGAAAAACTGTACAATGCGGTTAATCTTCGATAAACCAATCACACCGTCTTTCGGAATATAAGCGACGGTCGCTTTGCCATCAATCATCACGAAATGGTGTTCACAGGTGCTGGTCAATGTGATGTCACGCACGGTGACCATCTCATCCACCTTCATTTTGTTTTCAATGATGGTAATTTTCGGGAAGTTGGCATAATCCAAACCGGAGAATATTTCATCGACATACATTTTAGCAATGCGATGCGGTGTCTCTGCCAGACTGTCATCCTCTAAATCGAGGCTTAACAGATTCATGATTTCCGTCATATGTTCGGTAATACGCTGTTTACGCGTTTCCCGATCCAATAATTGTCCACGCAGCGGCGTTTCAAGACCACGCGCCATCAGCGCCTCGTGCACCAAGACGGCTTCTTTACTCAATGATGACATTATTATTCTCCTGCAGGTGTTACTTAGAACCGATCTCGTTAGGTGCTCGGACGACTATCAGAATCAATTCCTATAGTGGCGTTGTTGGTCCAGCCCAAACGCCGTCAACACTGTAGTTGAGAGAGAAACGATTATCCAGTGATTGTATGTCATGATTGTTGAAATAGATTCAGGTTATCATCCGGGACGGGTTCGCCTGATACCAGTTTCGCTACGAACAACAAAGGCACTGAGCCTGCGCCCAGTGCCTCCCCGATTCCGATTTAATGGATGATGTTCACCATCGGCTTAATCAGAATGTTTCCCAGTTAGCATTGTCATTCTTACTTTTCTTGCTGCTGCCCGTTCCGACCCCCAGCAGCGCCGGTTTCAACGTTGGCGCAGGTTTACCTGGCTGTTGGATTTCACTATGTTGGCGTTTTTCGCCAGCGGCAAGTTGGAAGACGGAGACCGCTTCGGTCAACTGACGGACCTGATCTTCCAGAGACGCCGCTGCCGCAGCAGATTCCTGAACCAGAGAAGCATTCTGTTGCGTCACCCCGTCCATTTCCGTCACCGCCTGACCAATCTGGCTGATACCGCGACTCTGTTCATCCGACGCCGACGCAATTTCACCCATCAAGTCATTCACTCGCGTAATGGCAATAATGATGGACTCCATTGCTTCGCCGGTTTGCGTAACCTGGTGTGACCCCACATTGACACGCTCAACCGACTCGGCAATCAATCCTTCAATCTCTTTGGCCGCTTGCGCACTGCGCTGCGCCAGATTACGGACTTCCCCGGCGACAACGGCAAAACCGCGCCCTTGTTCACCTGCTCTTGCCGCTTCAACTGCTGCGTTCAACGCCAGAATGTTGGTCTGGAAAGCGATGCCGTTAATGACGTTGGTAATATCCGCGATTTTTTTAGAACTGGTGGTAATACTTGCCATCGTTTCCACCACCTCGGTCGTGACCTCTCCTCCTTTCTTCGCTGCAATCGAGGCATCCTGAGCCAGTTTGCTTGCCTGATGCACATTTTCGGCGTTTTGTTTCACGGTTGCCCCCAACTGCTCCATGCTGGCCGCCGTTTGTTCCAACGCCGCCGCTTGTTGCTCGGTACGGGCCGACAGATCGTTGTTACCACTTCTGATTTCACTCGCGCCCTGATAAATGGAACCGGAGCTATCGCGGATGGTGGTGACCGTGTTGATCAGACTTCTTTGCATGTCTTTCAAATAGGGAATCAGTTGGCCAGCGCAGTTCCGACCGAACTCTTCCAGCGGATATCCCAGTTGACCGTCGGCCAATACCTGGAAATGTCCCTTGATCATATTCAGCGGTTTGACCAAATAGTTAACCAGGTAACGGTCTGTAAGCAGCAGAATCAGTAACCCAATCACCGCCGCAGCCAGCAGGATGTTTTTATTCCAATTGACTAATGCATACACCTGGGATAGCGATGCGCCGGAAAACACGATCGCACTTTCCTGATATTTATCCATTTTGTCGCCGAATGCGATACTCAGAACAGGATAAACGTCCCGGAAGAGATGCCGAAATTCATCAGGACGATTATCGCGAACCGCGACAAGCAACGGTTTTAACCCGTCATCAATCACCTGTGCCCAGGCTTTTTCCATGTTTTCGACGGTGGCCTTATCAATGCCGCCATGATCGGCCGTTTTAAATTCCACCAGCCTATCCGAAGTATCTTTTATCCCCGCTTCCGCGGAGGCAAGCCACTTCCCAACCTCGGCCGTTTCGCCAGTCTGGGTATAATCCATTGCCCGAACCAAACGGATCGCGGCACGAAAATATTGATCATTACCATCGGCTAACGTGTTAGCGTTCTTTTTCTGTACCTCCCCAGATTCTAATAATCTTGTCATTTCACTCAGCGACGATGACATATAGAAGGATACGCCTCCCCACAAGAGTAAGAATATTCCCAATATTGTTAAAAGCATGGCCCTGATGGTGATATTTTTTAAAAAGTTCACAGCAGACTCCTATAAATTATTTAGCGATTTTCATATGCGTTTTTTTAAACCTGAGTGCACACTTTTTATTGAAAACCGACTGGCATTGCATAATTCCATGATGAGTGAATAACCTCACCGGTTTAAATACCTCCCTTTGTGACAGAAAATATACATTTCTTACACAATTGGCACACTTCTCTGTTACGCATCTATATTATCGGCCAACAAAGCCGGTACTTTACTTATTTTGATCACTAAATACGATAGAAGAAGACATAACAATAGCCAGTAGCTATTGCTTGATGGCAGTCATTCGGCTTCTATGTAACTAATTATTTTGCCTATTTATTTTTAACTATGCCTATCTGCGCCTTCTAACTTATTCGACATGCATTTTTCTGGGAAAATTCTTATATTGCGTCGCGTACGAAAATGACCTCATGGAAGCGAAGAATCCTCCCCGTTTTTCTTTTTTGTTTGTAAAAAAACGTCTATCAAATAGATAGGCAACTATTAATAATCAATGCCATCATCGTTAATTTACAGCGTTATTATTTCCATGCCGCAATAAACACATGCTCCTGACGCCAGCGGAAACAGCGCTTCCACTTATCGTCAATGACAATATTCAGAATAGATGATTCCGTTCTTCAATTTTTATTAAACGTCCTCACAGGAGGCTTAATATTAAATATCAAAACTTAAACCAGGATTAAACCAAAATTGTTTCTATTAATTTCATTGATAGGCAAAAACAAAATAATTTATGTATATGATTTTATTGTATTTTTAATAAAAAAGAAATTCATGAAATGACTTGCTATAATCGCTTTTTCCTTTTCCCATCGGTTGATTAATGAAAAAGGTTACTCCCTATCGTTCCGCTTTGTTTGCCAGACTAATGCCCCCGCCATAACCAGTCCGACGCAGGCAATATACAACGCAGGCTCAAGACGGTGCGTTAATGCAGCAGATATCGACGAAACCAATGGCCCAACCAATTGCCCAATGGCATAGCCCGTCGTCAGTAACCCCGCCATATAGCGCACATGCTGCGGCGCCAGTTCACGGCCATATTGTAATGCCAGTTGTACAACGCTCAGAAATCCACCGCCCGTAAGCAATGAGGCGATGATCAAACCACTGATATCGGAAAAGCTGACCGCGCACAACACGCCGATAGCCTGCGCCCACAGCGTCAACGCCAGACGTTGATGCGTCGTCGAAACCTGACGGGTGGCAATGCCAATCACAATGCCTAATACCGCCGCGCCGCCAAAAAGCGGCCAGACAAACTGTGCAAACAGGCTGCCGGGAAAGCGCTGAGCCGCCATCTGTGAAAGAAAGGTCGCGGGTAAGATATAGCCAAATCCTGCCAGGCTGTAGCTCCAGACCAAACGCTTTAATCGCGGTGTCAACGTCAACGGTTCGACAGGCATCGCCTGTCGGGCTGATTTCCCGCCACGCGGCAAATTACCACTCACGGCACTGACGACGATGAGCGCCAGTGCGCCATAAACCAGCCAGGCCTGTGACGCACTCAATGCCAGCCCGTGAGCACCAACCGCCAGCATGCCGCTGATAAATATCCCCACGCCCGGGCCAGCGAAGACCGCGGCACTGAGAGCAGGCCGACCATAATGTGCCAGACTTTCGTTCGTCCATGCCGCAACCAGCACCATCGCCCAGCCACTCGCCCACCCGATCAGAAAACGAATCAGGCTGTGCCACCAGACATCGTCAACGGCCGCGGACAGCAATGTCAAAAACACGGCGCCCCATACTCCGCCCCACAACCGTAGCGTGATTCGGGTTTTTGCCCGCATGGCATCAAAGGCACCTGCCAGATATCCCAGATAATTTAACGCCGCTACGATGCCGGCACTGGTAAGCGTCAACTGATGTTCAGCTATCATTAATGGTACTTGTGGCGTGAAAGCAAAACGTCCGATGCCCATCGCAACGGCCAACATCAAAAATCCGCTTAACGCTATTCTTAAAGCCATCACTTTCCCTTACGTGTTACATAAAAGTTGCGAACAGAGTGACTTATCGCTAAACTCACAAAAAGTGAATAATTAAAACAAAGTTAGTCACAAAAAGAGAAAATCATGGACCTGACTCAACTACGCATGTTTTGTCTTGTTGCCGAAACGGGTTCAGTCGTTCGGGCGGCAGAGCAGTTGCATCGCGTCCCCTCAAACCTGACGACCCGTCTCCGGCAACTTGAGCAGGAGCTGGGAGCCGCTCTCTTTATCCGTGAAAAACATCGCTTGCGGTTGTCCCCTATCGGGCACAACTTTCTCTGCTATGCACAACGTATTCTGGCTCTCAGCGAAGAAGCCATCAGCATGACCCGTACTGGTGAACCCGCCGGTAATTTTGCGTTAGGCTCAATGGAAAGTACGGCCGCGACCCGATTACCGGGCCTGCTTGCGGCCTATCATCAGCGTTATCCTGGCGTAGCGCTTTCACTGACGACCGGTACATCCGGGGAAATTGTCGATCGGGTTCGCGCCGGAACGCTGGCGGCGGCGTTTGTCGATGGCCCGGTTTCCTACGATGAACTGAACGGCTGCAAATCATTTCCTGAACATCTGGTGCTGATTTCGGATATCAATCATTCCCCCATCCACCACGCGCAGGATGCCAAAGACGACACGTTGTTCACTTTCCCACCACGCTGTTCATACCGTTCTCGTCTGGAAAAATGGTTCAGACAGGATGGAATCACGCTCGGCAACATCATGGAAATCCAGTCCTATCATGCCATGATTGCCTGTGTTGCCAGCGGAGCCGGATTGGCGCTCATCCCTGCCTCCGTACTTGAATTATTACCCGCTCATGAGCGGGTACAAAGACATGCGCTGCCCAAAGAAATCGCAGATACCGCCACCTGGTTAATATGGCGGCGTGATGCTTTTGGCCCCAATGTTGAAGCGCTGAAAAAGCTCATCATTGAACAATCGTCAACCTGACATCATGCTTATTGAGATTAATCAATAACCAATTTTAAACGTTTACGCAACATATTGCCGCTAGAGGAGTTACACCATGCAAATGATCAAAACCCGCGCCGCTGTCGCCTGGGGCCCGAACCAGCCATTAACGATTGAAGAAGTCGATTTGATGCCGCCTCAGAAAGGTGAAGTTCTCGTGCGCATTGTTGCCACCGGTGTTTGCCATACCGATGCTTATACCCTGTCGGGTAAAGATCCCGAGGGCGTTTTCCCCGCGATTCTGGGTCATGAAGGCGGCGGTATCGTTGAGGCGATCGGCGAAGGCGTAACCAGCGTGGCCGTTGGCGATCACGTTATTCCGCTATACACCCCTGAATGCGGCGAATGTAAATTCTGTCGTTCCGGGAAAACCAACCTGTGTCAGGCTATTCGCGCCACACAAGGTAAAGGTCTGATGCCGGACGGCACCACCCGTTTCTCTAAAAACGGCCAGCCTATTTTCCACTATATGGGCACCTCGACGTTTGCAGAACACACTGTCGTACCGGAAATTTCATTGGCCAAAATCAGTAAAGAAGCGCCGCTGGAAGAAGTCTGCCTGTTGGGCTGCGGCGTGACTACCGGCATGGGCGCGGTGATCAATACGGCCAAAGTGAAAAAAGGCGATACGGTAGCGATTTTCGGGCTCGGCGGCATCGGGCTGTCAGCCATTATCGGCGCACAAATGGCCGGCGCCAGTCGTATCATCGGGATTGATCTCAATACCAGCAAATTCGAGCTGGCACGCAAGCTGGGCGCCACCGATCTGATTAATCCCAAAGACGATGACAGGCCGATTCAGGATGTGATCGTCGAACTGACCGACGGCGGCGTTGATTTCTCATTTGAATGTATCGGAAACGTGAACGTTATGCGTTCCGCTCTGGAGTGCTGCCACAAAGGCTGGGGCGAATCGGTGATTATCGGTGTTGCCGGCGCGGGTGAAGAAATTTCCACACGCCCCTTCCAGTTGGTTACCGGCCGCGTATGGCGCGGATCCGCTTTCGGTGGCGTAAAAGGCCGCAGTCAATTGCCGGGCATTGTACAACGCTATATGGACGGTGAATTCCAACTGAACGATTTCATCACCCATACCATGAGTCTGGACGAGATCAATACCGCATTCGATTTAATGCATGAAGGTAAATCGATTCGTTCGGTTATCCATTTCAGCTAACGTCGTCATTACCCCTGCCCTGTTGATTTCAAGGTACCGCCATACGCTTTCCCAGTTTCCCCGCCGGATCGGGTGACTGGGATAGCCACCCACATACTGGCGACCTGGATGATGAGGGTTATAGCCAATATAAGGAGGCAGCACAAAGATGATCCCGTCACTGGAACTTCTGGAAGAACACCGCATGTTTGGCGGTTGGCAGCAGCGCTATCGCCATCTATCTGACACGCTGAACTGCAACATGACATTCAGCATTTACCTGCCGCCAACGCCCGATGATATCCCGCCGCCCGTGCTTTACTGGCTGTCCGGCCTCACCTGCAACGACGAGAACTTCACCATCAAAGCCGGCGCCCAACGCGTCGCGGCAGAGTTGGGATTGGTTCTGGTCATGCCGGACACCAGCCCGCGGGGAGAAGACGTTGCCAATGATGCAGGATACGACCTTGGACAAGGCGCGGGATTTTACGTCAACGCCACCCGGCAGCCCTGGGCCGCGCACTATCAGATGTATGATTACATCCATCAGGAATTACCCGCCATCATTAAGCAACACTTCAATGTGAACGAACGGCAATCCATCTGCGGGCATTCGATGGGTGGACATGGCGCGCTGATGCTGGCCCTGCGTAATCCAGCACAGTATCTCTCCGCATCGGCTTTTGCCCCGATCGTCAATCCTTGCCAGGTGCCCTGGGGACGCAAGGCGTTCGAGAACTATCTGGGCAAAGATGAAACTCAATGGCGGCAGTACGACAGTTGCCATTTACTGGCCAGCGCCCAACATAAGCTCCCCATACTGGTGGATCAAGGCGACTGCGACCAGTTTTTACCAGACCAGTTACAGCCGGCGAAACTGGCTGAATTGGCTCGGCAACACGCGTGGCCGCTGACGTTGCGTACGCAGTCTGGCTACGATCACAGCTATTTCTTCATTGCCAGCTTTATTGAGGATCATCTGCGCTTTCACGCCCAGTATTTATTGTCGTCCATCCCTGATCACCCTCACAAGTGAGGGTGAAAAACGCTTCCAGCGTTTCAGCCCAATGACAAGTTGCGGGAAGAATATGACTGGTTTACTGGAGATCGGCTCACCGGTGCCGATATACAAATTGCGGTACCGCTGATATTGGTGAAGATGCGAGTCAGTTCTGCCTGGCGGCCAGTATATCGAACGGATTGAGCGGTTAACGGCGTATCAACGCGCTTATATTCAGGATGAACAGCGAACCCAATCACGGCAACCCCGCCGGGTCGACAAATTTGCTCATTACCCGGCAACCGTTGCCTATAAATATCGCACTTTTCTTGATGAACGAGTAGCGTATTATACCGGACCAGAATTAAAGGGCTGGAAGACGGTAACTTCACGCTGTAAGGCGTCTAATAAAAATAGGCTGTTTCACCGTCTGGAATGTGGCATTGATCTTTTAGGAGTGATTGATTTTGCAAAGAAAACGGGTTTCATCATCAGAATTGTTTGCTATCGGATACGATGCGGAAAAGAGTCTATTGGAAATTGAACTGCTGAATGGCAGCATATATCAATACTCAGGCGTGGCGCGGATGATCTATGAAGAGTTAATGTCGAGCACGAACAAATACCGATATTACTCACGTTATATCAAAAGTTCGTTCGCCTACGAAAAAATACAGTAATCATCAGTCCGGTAGAGTTATGACGGGCATCCTGCCCGCCTTGCGGTGGGTCGAGTCGTTCAGTCATGAAAGATGATGGGTATGGCCATTGGGCGGATAATCCGCCCGTTACCTTTCCGTCAGCCAGCCAACGCCTCGACCTTTTTCAACGCGTCCAGCATGACATGCTCATCAAGTGCCAGTGGCAAATAGTGAATTGACTCGCCTTGTTTCAGCGTTCGTGCAATCACCGACTGAATCGCAGCGCGATCGTTGATATCCACTTCCAGCTCTGCCAGCGATGTCGGCAAACCCAACCCTTTGAACGCGTCGTGGAGTTGACGCAGCGTGGCGTCATCGCCCAGCAGGGCACTTTGAACCAGAATGCCGTAAGCGACTTTTGTGCCATGCAGGAATTGTTCAGTCTGTGGCAGAACCGTCAGCCCGTTGTGTACAGCATGTGCAGCGGCCACCCGGGTATAGCGCTCACCCAGCCCGCCGACCATACCGCCACCCGCGATGATGGCATCCACAACATCAAGAAACGCCGGCGTCAGTTCGCCGCGAGCGACAGCTTCCATTGCCGAAACGCTCTGCTTCAGTAACACATCCCTGATATCCAGCGCAGTTTGCAGACCAAGACGAACCGTCAATGGTAACGTATCAGGCTGCGGGCTGAGCACCATCGCTTCATACCACTTCGCCAACGTGTCACCGATGCCGGCCAGTAGATATTCTGGCGGTGCGGCCAGAATAATGCGGGGTTCAACCAGTACCAGATGGTTGGCATCGGTAAATATTTCAAAATTCAGCGCCTGCCCGGCATCGTTGTACCAAACAGACAGCGGCGTCCAGGCCGCGCAAGTCGCCGCAATCGTCGGGATGGCGACCAACGGAACACCGACCTGCCGGGCCACCACTTTGGCGGTATCCAACACCGCGCCGCCGCCAATGCCGATCACGACCTGACAGTTATCTCCTGCCTCCGCCGCCAACCGGGCCACTTCGCTTGCGCTACAGTGTGCGCCACACAGTGCGCGCCGGGCAGTAGCGGCGTTAAATTCCGCGGGTAAAAATGGCTTCGCCGCCGCCAGGGCGCGTTCCCCGTATATCCACAGGGCATGGTTCAAAACAGCCGGAGGATAGAACGCCAGTAATTTATCGATGGCCCCGGGAAAAGAAAAATAGTTGGCCGGACCGACCTGTACACGGATTGCCGTTGTGTTCATTTGCTGAAATTCCTATGCTTTTTATCATTGTGCAACCATTGATAGAAACCGACGGAGGCAGGCGTTCTGCATGCTCGCCCCTGAGTTACGCCATCTTATTCACTTACCTGATGCGGTTTAAGAATTTTTTTACTTATCTTATGCTTTTAAATTCATATCCCAGGGCTTTCGCTGCCCTTAATCTGTATTAAATTCTGTTAGTTATGTGATACCTTTCACACCCGTTTTCTGACGATATTTACCGCCAAGAGCGCTACCGAACCATGACGTCTACCACCCAACGAACCCGATTGGAAATGCGCAACATTTCTATCTCATTCTCTGGCTTTAACGCATTAAAGCAGGTTAATTTCACGCTGGAAGGTGGATCCATTCATGCATTAACCGGCGCAAACGGCGCGGGCAAATCAACACTGATGACCATTTTGTCCGGCGCCTACAGTCACTACCGTGGCGACATCATGATTGATGGCGTACAGGTGGATATTCACTCGCCGCGCGCCGCCAAACGATACGGCATTCATCTGGTACAGCAAGAGGTGGATGTGGCGCTGGTTCC
Source organism: Brenneria roseae subsp. roseae (assembly GCF_003115845.1). GTDB lineage: Bacteria > Pseudomonadota > Gammaproteobacteria > Enterobacterales > Enterobacteriaceae > Brenneria > Brenneria roseae. The sequence goes on from NZ_KZ819030.1 coordinate 156,546, forward strand.
CACACTGTCCGTTGCTGAAAATATCATGCTGGATACGCTGGCGCAGACGGGCCAAGTGCTCAACTGGTCCCAGCTGTACCAACAGGCACAGGCACTGCTCGACCAGCTCGGCGTCGCTCTGAATGTACGCCAGCGTCTGGATAACTGTTCTCTCGCCGAAAAACAGCAAATCCTGCTCGCCAGGGCACTGTCTCACGAATGCCGTTTTTTAATTCTGGATGAACCCACCGCCCCACTCGATCAGGCGGAAAGCACGCGCCTGTTTCAGGTTGTTCGGCGTTTACAGGCCGACGGGATCGGCATTGTTTTTATTTCCCACCGTATCCATGAGCTGAACGAAATCTGCGATACGTTAACCGTACTGCGTGACGGCGAATTTGTCAGTAGCGGCCCGATGCAGGGCTTAAGCGGTGAACAGATCGTCGAACGGATGCTCGGCCATCGGCTGGATGATATTTTCCCGCCCCGCCGGGCGACACAGAGCCAGGAGGTGTTGCTGCACGTTACCGGTCTGCATGACGAAACCCTGCTACGCGATATTTCTCTGACGCTGCGCAAAGGCGAAATTCTGGGCATTGCCGGACTGGCCGGCGCGGGTAAAACAGAACTGTGTAAGGCCCTGTTCGGCGCAACCGCCAGCCGGGTCGCCAATGGCGAATACCGTGGTACGGCATGGAAACCCCATTCCCCTCATCAGTCGGTTGAACAAGGTATTGCGCTGGTGCCGGAAGAACGGCGCAAAGAAGGGATTTTTATTGACGAATCAGTCACGATGAATCTGAGCGTCAGTGCCAGCGACAGCTTTTCCCGCTGGGGAATATTCAGCCATAAACAGGCATTCCGCTGGGCCAGGCACATCATTGCGCAATTGACCATTCGGACAACCGGCCCGATGCAAAAACTTGCCCGCTTGTCTGGTGGTAACCAGCAAAAGGTCGCTATCGGTAAATGGTTACGCAGCGAAGCTCAAGTGCTGATTTTTGATGAACCCACCAAAGGGGTGGATATCAAGGCAAAGCAGGATCTGTTCACACTGATCGATGGTCTGGCGCAGCAAGGCAAAGGCATTATTTACGCCTCAGGCGAATTTTCCGAACTGGTCGGTTTGTGTGACCGGATCTGCGTGCTATGGGACGGCCGTATCGTCGCCGAACTGAATGCATCAGATATTGATGAAGAAACATTACTATTGTATTCAACTGGAGGAACTCCCGCGTGAGTCACCAACTTTCACCTAACGGGGTGCTCCCCTTTCGCCATCGCTTCTTCGAGTTTCTGTACAAGTGGGGCATGCTGATTACCGTTGTGGCCCTGATCGCACTATTCGGACTGGCCTCGGATAATTTTTTGGATCCTTACAATATCATCAACATCTTGCGTTCGATTGCCATCGTAACGGTGATTGCCATCGGCGTGTCCATTTCGCTATCCGTCGGCGGGTTTGACTTATCTGTCGGCTCAACGGCGTCATTGGCCAATGCATTGGTGATCTCCCTGTTCGTCTGGCATGGGTTGGGGACGACGGGCGCCATTGTGTTGACACTGCTGCTCTGCACGCTGGTCGGGTTGTTCAACGCGTTTCTGATTGTCGTACTCAAGATCCCGGATATGTTGGCGACACTTGCCAGTCTGTTTGTGATTCAGGGCGTTGCGATGACCTACAGCTACGGCGGCTCCATCACCCAAAACATGGTGCTGCCAAACGGCGAAATGGCTGAAGGCATCATTCCTGAATTCTTTGCCACGCTGGGGCAGGTTCCGGTTATTGTCGTGATCATGCTCGTCGTCACGCTGCTTGTTCAGTTGTATTTGTCACTGACCAAACACGGACGCAGAATGTATGCCATTGGCGGCAACCCGGAAGCCGCACGGCTGGCAGGCATCCGCACGGCTCGCTATCGTGTTCAGGCCTATATCTTTTCATCGCTGCTGGCGGCGCTGGGCGGCATTCTGCTGGCTTCCCGTATTGGCTCCTCTCAGGTCAATGCAGGCGGTGGCTACCTGATGGATGCCGTCGCGGCGGCCTATATCGGTTTTTCATTAGCCGGATCTGGCAAGCCGAATGCGCTGGGTACATTGGTAGGCGCGGTTATTCTCGGAGTATTGCAAAACGGGCTGGTTATGCTCTCAGTGCCTTACTATGCCATGGACATCATCAAGGGGCTGGTATTGGCGCTGGCGCTGGCGATAACCTATATTCAAAAGCGTTGATTTCATTACGTTCACTCACCGCCTGCAAAGGTGGTGAGATAGAGAAACTCGTTTTTATTTATTATTAACCGCCTATTATTATCAAAACAACACTATCACAATAATACATTTCCCGGTTCCTGCTATTTTCCTGCCTGAAAAAATAACAACAATAACGCTATTTCCCCTGAGCTATAGAAACGATTGTTTCAATCGCTCAGGATTTCAATGCGATATCAGACATAAGCCATAAATATCCATACCCGATAAAAAAACAATCGCAATGCAACAGCAGCGGAATCATCAAGGTGTAAATAATAATATTAGTGACATATTAATCCTGCTTATTTAACATCATTTCCGTTTATTAATATCTGTGGATATCCTTGTTGCTGAACAAACTCGTCAATGTTTTCAATTGTTTTTTCCATCAGCGTTTGCAGGGCCGATGCGGAGGTCCATGAAATATGTGGTGTAATCAATAGATTAGGTAACGTTTTTGCCGCCAGCATCAGCGGATTGTTTTTAGCTGGCGGCTCCTGGGTCAGACAATCCAGCGCCGCACCGGCAATACGGCGCTGATTCAAGGCCAGGAGTAAAGCCGCTTCATCAATCAGTCCGCCTCTGGCGGTATTAACAACAAACGCGGTCGGTTTACACAGCGCCAATGTTTGTGAATTCAGCAGATACCGGGTCTCATCCACTAACGGACAATTCAGCGAAATAATATCCGCAGACTGTAAAACTTGTTCAAACGGCAAATACCCCGGACGACACTGCGCACTTTCTTTATGTTCGGAAAAAACGACTTTTATTCCCAGCGCCGTCGCCAGGCGAGCCACTTCACGTCCGATCGTCCCGGCGCCGATAATCCCCAGCGTTGAACCGGCAATGTCCTTAACCGGATAATCAAAGTAGGAAAACTGCGTCTGACTCGTCCATCGATCGCCGAGCTGATCCCGATGCCATCCCATCAGGCTATGTTTGAGCGCAAAAATCATGGCAATCACATGCTCGGAAACAGCCTGAGTCGCGTAGTTGGGCACATTCTTCACCGCGATCCCCAACTCAGCCGCCGCCACGGTATCAATGTTATTCGTCCCCGTGGCCGTTACCGCAATCAACTTTAAATCAGGCAACGCCGACAGCGTTTCCCGCGTCAATATGGTCTTATTGGTAATAATAATGTCGCTATTTTTCGCCCGGGCAATAACCTGCTCAGGAGCCGTGTAACTATATTCAATCCATTCATGGCGGCACTGTGGCCGCCTGAAGCTATTCTTTTTCAGGAAAATAGTTTCAGGCAGCGCGCCTTTATCCAAAAAGGTAATTTTTAGCATAGTCTTTAACCTGATTACTATTTATACACCGAAGTCTGGCTTTCGTTAGTAACAAATTCTATACATTGGAACGGAGTACAGAAATCCTCATCCCTAAAATAACTTATTAAACTTTATGTGTGTCTCTAAAAAAGATAGCAGAACAATTAATTAATTAACACGTACACCTCATCCAATTAACAATCAGACGGTCAATTATAAAATACAAGGATCCGCCAAGCATTCAGCGTAGACAGCATTAAAGTAATTAACAACTTTTAATAGGATGAATTTCATTCATTATCACGCCGCTAGTCGATAATAGAAAAAGAAACGCAGTTTTGATTTTTAATCAGTCCCTGTTCCAATCCCAAACATTGACACTTCGGGGAAAATAGCGAATACCGGCACTGACAGCACGACGCCGTATCAATTGGCGTCCAAAGCGGGAGAAAAACGCAGCAAACTAACGAGATGATGATTACCATCCGGATAAACATCGGGTTCGGTAAAATCGTTAAGGAGAGATAAAAAAGTTGCTCCATCTGAATGAAGCAACCTGATAAAAACGTATAACTTCGTCGCGGAAACGGCGGCGGCCAGCCCGCTTACTGTTTGTAATCGGGGAAGGTCATATCCTGATATTTGATAAAGCGAGAACCACGATACAATTTGTAGCCAAACCAAATCAGTAAGAACAGCGGAATACCGATATACGTCGCCGTGACGCCATACCAGTCGATTTTATCTTCCAGAAACGCCTGATAGTTCTGCCCCAGTGTAATCACCAGACAGAGTACAAAAGCAAAAATCGGCCCCAGCGGGAAGAAACCCGACTGATAAGGTAAGCGATTCAGGTCATGTCCCTGCATCACATAGCCGCGGCGGAAACGGTAATGGCTGATCGCAATCCCCAACCAGGCAATAAAACCGGTCATCCCTGATGTGTTCAATAGCCACAGGTACACCGTCTGGTTGCCGAACATCGATGACAGGAAGCACAACGCCGCCACCACTGTCGTTGCATATAGCGCATTGCGCGGCACACCTCCTTTTGACAGCCGGGCAAAAATACGCGGTGCCTTACCTTCCGAGGCCAGCGTAAACAGCATGCGCGTCGAAGCGTACATACCGGAGTTACCCGCCGACAGCACGGCCGTCAGGATCACGGCGTTCATCACCGCCGCCGCCGACAGCAAACCTGCATTCCGGAAGACCAGCGTGAACGGGCTGACGGTAATATCTTTAACATCATTACGCAGCAGGTTAGGGTCAGTATATGGAATGATCAGGCTGATGATCAGAATGGCGAAAATATAGAACAGCAGAATACGCCAGAATACCTGACGGATCGCCCGCGGAATATTTTTACCCGGATCCTGGGACTCACCGGCGGCAACCCCAATCAGCTCCGTTCCCTGAAATGAAAAACCGACAATCATCGCGACCCCGATCATCGCGGAGAAACCACCCGCAAAAGGCGCATCGCCAATCTGCCAGTTATGGAAACCCGCATTTTCAGCACCGCGCAGAATGCCCGCGATCATCAGGACACCCACGGCGATAAAGATAATAACCGTCGTCACCTTGATCAGTGAAAACCAGTATTCCGCCTCACCAAATCCTTTTACGGAAATGTAATTCAACAGAAACATCAGCGCCAGAAACAGCGCGCTCCAGATCCAGCCGGAGACTTCAGGGAACCAATACCCCATCACCAACTGTGCGGCGACAAGGTCAACGGCAATGGTGACGGCCCAGTTGTACCAATAGTTCCACCCCAGCGCGAAACCGAATCCTTCTTCTACATAGCGCGCACCGTAGGTTGAGAAAGAGCCGGAAACCGGCATAAAAGCCGCCAACTCCCCCAGACTCGTCATCAGGAAGTAAACCATCAAACCAATCAGAGCATAAGATAACAGTGCGCCGCCCGGACCGGCCTGTGAAACCGTTGCGCCAGAGGCGACGAATAATCCGGTGCCAATCGAACCGCCAATGGCGATCATGGTTAAATGCCGTGCTTTAAGCTCACGGCGCAGGGTCGGTGTTCCCTGAGATTGAATATCTTGCTGAGCCATTATTGTCCTGCGTGCTCTTGCCAAAAAAATCGAGGCGGGATTGTAGCAAATCGTTTTCAACAGGATAGATAAGATCGTCGAGTTATAAGAGAGGTTCATAACTCGGGCCCGATCATTAGCAACAGAAAATAGGTTCTCTATAACGTTTCGCGGCAATAACTCAGGAAACGCTGTAAGACATTTGAAATATGCTTCTGGCGATGATGAACCAGATATAACGTACGAGTGAGCCTGGGCAGCGGCACCGCCAACTCCACCAGCGTTCCCGCTGCCAGTTGTTCGGCAATCACATGGCGGGACAGGCAACTGATGCCAATACCGTGTCGCACCGCGTGTTTAATCGCCTCCGAGTTCCCTAATTCCATCACCAGATGGAAGTGTGGCAGCTGAGTCAACAGCAAATGATCCAGCACTTCACGCGTACCTGAACCCTGTTCACGTAAAATCCATGGCGCATCGGCCAACGCCTGTAGTGAAACATCCTGCTGGCAGAGCGGATTCGCCGGCGAACAAAAAACCACCAGCTCATCTTCCAGCCAGGGTTGAGTCACCAGATCGGTATGATGGCACGGTCCCTCAATCAGCCCAAGATCGACGTTGAATCCCGAAATCCCCGCAATCACGTCCTGAGTATTCCCAACGTGCAGTTCCAGTGGAATTTCAGGAAAATCCTGTCGATAACGGGCAATCATAGCCGGTAAGAGGTAGTTGCCGATGGTACTGCTGGCATAAATACGCAATGCGCCATTGTCATGACGAAAAAGTTGTTCAATTTCCACTGATTGTTCAAGCAACGCCAACGCTTTTGGATAGAGCAATCTCCCATGCTCATTCACAACAAGTCGCTTGCCGACGCGGTCGAACAGCTGAACGCCCAATTGCCCTTCCAAATCGGCCAATGCTGCGCTAACGGCAGATTGGGAAAGTGCAAGTACAACCGAAGCCTGGGTGGTTGAACCACTTTTCAGAACTTCTGCAAAAACTTCCAACTGGCGTAAGGTAATATGCATAATGGGTTCTTTATCGAAAATACCTATAGTTAGGAGAATATTAATAAATTTATCAGGAGATTTCACGGGATCAACCATCTTATGAGCGCCATCATATGCAGGAAAGCGTATTAAGAGGATACATGTAGACCGAAGTTCTGGAGAATTGAACCGCTCGTCAGGACGTATGCAAAAACGTTTAACCGCCGTAAAGCATCGTTCCTATATCTAAAATATAGATAGGTTATAAATATATAATCAATTTTTCTTTTATACCTTCTGATTATAGGATGAGCCCTCAGCTCGGTATTCTCAGAACAGGTATACAAAATGATTGCTCTTTCTGCGGTGCAACAACGCATCAAACCTCATTACAGAGTGATAACGCTACTCCCCGGCTTATCCGCGGTAAGTTTAATGACTCTTTTTATTCTCTGGCTGGCAACTATTCCGCAAGTGTCGCAGTGGGGGCCGGGATCACTAACATTAGCGATCGTGGCAGGGATTTTACTCGGCAATACCCTCTATCCCCGACTACATACTTACTGCGATCCGGGTGTGCAGTGGGCAAAACAGCATCTCTTACGCTGGGGCATCATGCTTTACGGATTTCGCATCAGTTTTCAGCAAATTACTACCGTTGGCACCGCGGGTATCATCATTGATCTGGCGATCGTCGCGTCTACTTTTCTACTCGCCTGCTGGCTGGGGCGGCGTGTATTTAAACTCGATAGCGAAACAACTATCCTGATCGGCGCTGGCAGCAGCATCTGCGGCGCGGCCGCCATTCTGGCGACGGCGCCGGTGGTCAACGCCTCCGGCGAGAAAATCGCCGTCGCTGTCTCTACCGTCGTCATCTTTGGTACTGCGGCGATATTTCTTTATCCGTGGCTATACCAACTTAACCTTGATTATCACTGGATAACATTAACGCCACAGACGTTTGGCATGTATCTGGGCTCAACCATTCATGAAGTGGCTCAGGTCGTGGCGGCCGGACACGCCATTAATGCCGAGACGGAAAATATTGCCGTTATTGGTAAAATGCTGCGCGTCATGCTGCTGGCCCCTTTTCTGCTTGCCCTTGGTCTTGTTTTGAAAAACAGACAACAGACACACTCGTCGGCGGCACCGGTTTCCCTGATGTTTCCCTGGTTTGCCTTATGGTTTGTCGCCATCGCGGCGTTCAATTCCTGCCAGCTTCTCTCCACCGGCGTGGTCAACGAATTGATCAAGCTGGATAACATTCTGCTGATGATGGCCATGATCGCCCTGGGGCTGACTACCCGTCTGAGTGCGATACGTCAGGCAGGTGTAAAACCGCTGCTGCTGGCGCTGATCTTGTTTCTCTGGCTGCTGGCGGGCGGCGCCGGAATTAATCTGGCCGTTGAACAATTATTCCGCTAACCGCAATAATTTATTCGTTAACGTCTCATTAACCCACCGGACAATGCCATAATACCTCTGTCATCAAGAGGAGAAGAACATGAAATACGTAGGTGCCCATGTCAGCGCTGCCGGTGGCGTCGATCAGGCCGTCATCCGTGCCCATGAACTGAACGCAACAGCGTTCGCGCTGTTTACCAAAAATCAGCGTCAATGGGAGGCCGCACCGCTCAATCAGGAAACTATCGAGCGTTTTAAAGCAGCTTGCGAACGCTATGCCTACACCCCGGCACAGATCCTGCCTCATGACAGCTATCTGATTAATCTTGGTCATCCCGAAGAAGCCGCGTTGGAAAAATCGCGCGCCGCCTTTATTGACGAAATGACCCGCTGCCAGCAACTCGGACTGAGTTTGCTTAATTTCCATCCGGGTAGCCATCTGAAGCAGATAGATGAAGACCGGTGTCTGGCGCGGATCGCAGAATCGATTAACATCGCGCTGGCACAGACGGATGGCGTCACCGCCGTTATCGAAAATACGGCCGGACAGGGAAGTAATCTGGGCTTTCGCTTTGAACATCTGGCCGCGATCATTGAGGGGGTGAAAGACAAAAGCCGCGTTGGCGTATGTATCGATACCTGCCATGCTTTCGCGGGCGGTTACGATTTACGCACCAAAGAAACCTGCGCATCGACGTTTGCCGAATTCGAACGCGTTGTCGGATTCCGTTATCTGCGGGGAATGCACCTGAATGATGCGAAAAGCGAATTCAATAGCCGCGTTGACCGCCATCATAGTCTGGGGGAAGGTAATATTGGCAGGACAGTCTTCAGCTATATCATGAAAGACCCGCGTTTTGATGGTATCCCGATGATTCTGGAAACCGTTAACCCAGACATCTGGGCAGAAGAGATAGCCTGGCTGAAATCTCAGGCTTGAATACACGCTTCCTTTATATGACCTGAAATAGAAAAAAGCGCCAGCAGGCATAATGTCTACTGGCGCTGTCTTTACAATAGGGCTCAGCCCTTTTTATGCGGCTTTCACCATTTGCTCATCAGGACGTTTCAGCAGGGCATACAGCACACCCGCCGCGGCCGTTCCGGCAATGATTGCCAGCAAATAACCGATAACCGGCGTAATCGCACCTGGGATCATCAGAACAAACAGACCACCGTGCGGCGCCATCAGTTTCGCGCCAATCGCCATGGACAGCGCGCCGGTCAATGCTCCACCAATGATACAGCATGGCAATACGCGCATCGGATCGCGGGCGGCGTAAGGAATCGCCCCTTCGGAAATAAAGCACAGCCCCAGAACCAACGCCGCTTTACCACCTTCACGCTCTGTCGCATTGAATTTCTTACGCGCCAGAATCGTTGCCAACCCCATCGCCAACGGCGGAACCATACCGGCCGCCATAACCGCGGCCATCGGTGCGTAAATCTGACTGCTGAGCAACGTGGTGCCGAATACATAGGCCACTTTGTTTACCGGGCCGCCCATATCCGTACACATCATGCCGCCCAGAATTGCCCCCAGAATCACCGCGTTCGCGGTTCCCATGGATTGCAGCCAGTCAGTCAGCCCCGTCAGGATTTTTGCCACCGGCGTACCGACGATATAAATCATGACCAGACCGGTAATCAGCGTGGCAAACAGTGGAATAATCAGAATGGGTTTAAGTGCTGCCATACTCTGCGGCAAATTCACCTTGTTGCTGATGAATTTGGCCACATAGCCCGCCAGGAAACCTGCGATGATCCCGCCCAGGAACCCCGCCCCCGTACTGACAGCCAGCATCCCGCCGACCAGACCCGGCGTTAACCCCGGACGATCGGCAATCGAGAACGCGATGTAGCCGGCCAGTACAGGCACCATCAGAGCAAACGCCGAACCACCACCAATCTTCATCAGTGCGTCGGCCAACGTTCCTTCCTGTTTAAACGCCTCGATGCCGAACACAAACGACAGCGCGATACACAGACCGCCCGCCACCACCATCGGCAACATGTAAGATACGCCCGTCAACAGGTGACGATAGGGACCCGTTCCGCCTTTCTGACCGGATTCGCTGCTTGCTGACGACGCACCGCCGGCCGGTTGATAAACCTGGGCTTCAACTTGCGCCTTGTCCAGTTCCTGAGCGGTTTTTTTCAATGCCAGTCCCGTTGAGGTACGGTACATTTTCTTACCGGCAAACTTGCTCAGATCGACTTCGATATCCGCGGCGACAATAACCAGATCGGCCTGTTCAACCTCTTCCGGCGTAATCGCATTCCCGGCGCCTACGGAGCCGCGAGTTTCAACTTTTACCCACCAGCCGCGTTTTTTAGCCTCGGTTTCAATCGCTTCCGCAGCCATAAACGTATGGGCCACGCCCGTCGGACAGGCCGTTACCGCGACAATACGCTTGGCTGCCGTACTTTGCTGAACGGGTGCTGACGCCGTTGCCTGATACAGTGTGGCTTCAGCCTGAGCTTTCGTCAGAAATGCTTCCGGCTGGCTGGCGGCCAGCTCCACATCGCCCACAAAGACTCGTTTACCATTCAACGCGCTATCCGCCGCCGCAGTCGCGCCCAGAATGATCACCAATTCAGACTCGCCAGCCTGTTCTGTAAATGTCAGCCCTGCTTTCGCAGCGGCAGCGCCGAGTAGGTTCTTCACCAGATGGCTTCTCGCCAGACCCAGTGATTTATCTAAAATCAGCAGCGTTTTCATTGTTTGTCTCCTGCTGTCAATTAAAGGGTTTCAGATCGACACGAGCCATCATTGCGGCCAACTGAGGACGATCGGTAATACCAACATTGCTTTGACTCACGGCCAGTGCAGATACCGCCGTTGCCAGACGCAAAGTATGTTCACTGGACTCACGCATTAATAAGCCATAAATCAGTCCCCCAACCATGGAGTCACCCGCACCTACCGTACTTACCACTTCACAAGCAGGCGGTTTTGCCAACCACGCACCAGAGGCATTTACCCACAAGGCGCCTTCCGCCCCCAGTGAGATCACCACATGCGCGATACCCTGCTCACGCAGCGCGTGTGCAGCATCAACCACATCGGACAGCGCAGGCAATTTACGCCCCGCCCAGATTTCCAACTCCCGACGATTGGGTTTCACCAACCAGGGGGCCGCTTTCAAACCTGCCACCAGCGCCTCACGGCTGCTGTCAAAAATAATGCATGGACAATGGCTACGCAGACGGGACATCCAGTCGGTAAATGCATCAGGCTCGACGCCGGCCGGCAGACTGCCGCTAACCGCGACCATATCGAACTGCCCCAGCCAACTCAGCGAATCATTGACAAAACGCTGCCAATCTTGCTGTGTGACTTCAAAACCAGAAAAATTGAAGTCGGTAACATCACCGTCTTTTTCCGTTAATTTCACGTTGATTCGCGTGCGTCCCGGCACAACCTGAAAGCGGTTTGCAATGCCCAGCTCGCTGAACAATTGCTGGAAACCGTCCTGATTGTCTTTGCCCAGGAATCCACCCACCGTGACATCAATCCCGAGGTCTTTCAGCACCTTGGCAACGTTAATACCTTTGCCTGCGGCATGCAGACCTGCTGTTTGAACCAGATTCACTTCGCCCCGTTCAATTTCCGGGCAATAGCCAACCAGATCGTAAGCCGGATTCAGGGTAATGGTGGCAACTCGCCTGCTCATGCTGCCCCCTCGCCTAAACCAGAAGTAATCGCTTCGCCAATCGCGGCCAGCGCCTGCTCGGCATCACTGCCGCTCGCGGTAAAGCGCAGTCTGTGACCTTTTTTCACCCCCAGCGCGACAACTTTCATCAGGCTGCGACCATTCGCTGGCTTACCCGTGCCATCAAGGTTCGTGACAGTAATTTCGCTGCTGAACTGCTTAATAACATTAACCAGCATTGTGCCGGGACGCGCATGCAGACCATGTTCGTTGCGGATGGTGAATTCTGCCGTCAGCACTTCACTTTCTTCCGGGACATCGCTGGTCAGCAACGCCAGCAGCGTTGCTGCGTCGGCCGTCAGCAAGCGTTCAGCTTTCCGGGCGATCAGCAGTTTGCTCAGGTAATCAATCGGCGCCAGCGCCTGATCATCCGCGGCGGCTACCGTTACCAGCAATGCCACGGATTCATCATCGACGCTGAACGGCGCGGCAGGACGGGCAACCGCGGCCGCGCTGCTGAGGTTCCCCTCGGCGCTGGCGCTAAACCAGACGCCTTGTCCTAGATTCAACGGCTTGTTGCTGACAGCCGCGCTGACGAAACCGGCATCGACAGCGCCAATCTGTTGCAGACGTCCGGCGTTCAGAGCCTGTAGCGTCAGCAGATTGTCCGTTGCCACATCCAGTGAGATCAGCGAAGTATCGAAACGGAAATCGGCCAGTTGCTGCTCGCCCATCAGCAGGCTGCGCAATTCTTCCGCCGAGTCGGTGCTCGCCAGACGGGCGGCAACGCGATCGTCGCTGAGCACATGCGTAAGCTGGCGTAACAACGCCAGATGCTCATCGGAACGCGCGGCAATCCCCAGAACCACGTAAGCCGTCTGGTCTTCACCCCAGGCAATGCCCTGAGGAAATTGGAAAACCTGTACGCCGGTTTTCAATACCAGATCGCGGGTATCGGTTGTACCGTGAGGAATCGCAATACCGCTTCCCAAATAAGTGGACGTCTGCTGCTCGCGCTGTAGCATGCCATCGACATATGCTGCGCTAACACATCCGGCGTCGGTCAGCGCAGAAGCAACAAGCTGTATGGCTTCCTGCTTGCTGCCGGCCGTCGCGCCCAAATGAATATCTTGCTGTGACAACTGGAACATGGCTCTCCTCTCCTGCTGAAATTGAATCGTTTCAGCTTTTATGAGAAAAAAATGTGTCTATTGTGGGGGGTGTTTCAAAAAAACATCGCTGAAACGTTTCAATGAGTCTGTTTCCATTACGACATTTATGCAAGTATTCTGCACAATCGGCATAACAGAATTTTGACATCACGCACATTTTAATCCCCATACGCCGCTGTTGTGCAATAAAAATGGTTTGTGGCTGAAGCGGTGCTGAAGAAAAATAAACAAACAGGTTTTCTGTTTTTTGACAAAGCGGCGTAATATGGCGCGTCCAATTTTATCCTCTGCCTGTTTTCCAAACGCTATCAACTTATGCATACACCCGTTGACACACCCCGACGTCAGCTTGATCTGACTTCGTCCGCGTTTTTAGTCATCGCCTTCCTCACTGGAACTGCCGGTGCATTACAGCTCCCTACGCTCAGCCTTTTCCTGTCGAACGAAGTACAGGTACGGCCGTTTCTGGTTGGCATGTTCTATACCGGCAGCGCGGTCATCGGCATTATCGTCAGCCAGTTACTGGCGACGTATTCAGATCGCCGCGGCGATCGCAAGGCACTGATTTTTCACTGCTGTTTGCTGGGCGCCCTGGCCTGTGTGCTATTCGCCTGGAACCGTAATTACTTTATTCTGCTGTTTGTGGGCGTGCTGCTCAGCAGCTTTGGCTCAACTTCCAACCCGCAACTGTTTGCTCTGGCACGCGAACATGCCGATCGAACCGGACGTGAAGCGGCAATGTTCAGTTCCATTCTGCGGGCACAGATTTCCCTATCGTGGGTTGTCGGGCCACCAATCGCTTTTGCGCTTGCGCTGGGATTCGGCTTTACCTCCATGTACCTGACGGCCGCCGTCGTTTTTGTGCTTTGCGGCACCCTGGTCAAACTGTTTCTGCCTTCCATGCCGAAAGTCATGGTGAAAACAAGCGCGACGCTTGAATCCCCGCGCAGCAATCGCCGGGATACGCTGCTGCTGTTTACCGCCTGTACGCTGATGTGGACCTGTAACAGCGTCTACATTATCAACATGCCGCTCTATCTGGTGCATGAGCTTCAGCTACCTGAAAAGCTGGCGGGCATCATGATGGGAACCGCGGCCGGGCTGGAAATTCCCACCATGCTGATCGCGGGATACGTAGCCAGGCGCTATGGCAAACGCTTTCTCATGCGGCTGGCTATTTCCATGGGACTGCTGTTTTATGTTGGTCTGCTGTCTTTCGACAGTGAAATAGCCTTGCTGGCATTACAGCTGCTGAATGCCATTTTCATCGGTATCCTTGCAGGAATCGGCATGCTGTACTTTCAGGATTTAATGCCCGGTCAGGCTGGAGCGGCCACCACGCTGTTCACCAACACCACCCGCGTGGGTTGGATTATTTCTGGCTCGCTGGCTGGTCTTGTTGCGGAAATCTGGAATTATCACGCCGTATTTTTTATTGCACTGGTGATGACTCTGGGAGCGGGATATTGCATGTGGCGCATCAAGGACGCCTAGTAAAACAGAGACCCCATATCAAGGAGCCGTATCCACTTCCAGTTTGATAAGATAAATCAGCGCCGCCTCCCGGTTGCTGAAACACATGTCGGCTCGTGCCTGCAACCCCGAGCACACCGCCGGTCGGAGCGGGGAATGAAACAGCTCGCAACGCATATCGGGCGCCAGGTGAAGACATCGGGTATTGGCGGGCTTGCCATTTGGCATTCCGGGCAACGGGCTGGATATAGACGGTGCGATACAGCAGGCGCCGCAATCGGGTCGACAGTCCATCAGCAAACACTCCGGTGGGCTGACCAAAACAGAGAAGGTGGAGCCACCATAACAGCCCGCCAGGGAAACACCAATGCCTAATTCCCCACGTATACGATAATTCCCGCTTGCCTGAATCCTGCGGCGCGAGTAACTTGTCGCCACAAAAACCTCACTCCTTCTAATCAGGTACTTTTTATGGCAAGAGCGAACGAAATTAAGCGCGGTATGGTCGTGAACTATAACGACAAGCTGTTATTGGTAAAGGATGTTGATATCCAGAGTCCCAGCGCCCGCGGTGCCAGCACCTTGTACAAAATGCGTTTTTCTGATGTCCGTACAGGGCTGAAGGTTGAAGAGCGTTTTAAAGGCGATGATATTCTCGACACCATCACCCTGACCCGCCGTTCGGTCACCTTCTCTTATATTGATGGCGACGAATATGTCTTTATGGATGATGAAGACTACACGCCTTATAACTTCAAGAAAGATCAGATCGAAGAAGAGCTGCTGTTCATTCCTGAAGGCGGTATGCCGGGAATTCAGGTGCTGACCTGGGACGGCCAGATTATTGCGCTGGAACTACCGCAAACGGTGGATATGGAAATTATCGACACGGCCCCCGGCATTAAAGGCGCATCCGCCAGTGCCCGCAACAAACCGGCAACCATGAGCACCGGCTTGACCATTCAGGTTCCAGAATACCTGAGCGCAGGTGAAAAAATCCGTATTCATATTCCTGAGCGTCGTTACATGGGACGCGCAGAGTAATAGCAAACAGACAACACCGCTATCTCCCGGCGGTGTTGCTTCCTTCCCCGTTCACATCATCAACCATCGCCCACATAAATTAACCTTCGCGCTTATCTCCTATATAGTGTAACGGTTTACTTTCCGGCTACGCTTTCGTTTGGGAGTTCATGTTGCTAACTAAAGTTAATCTCATCACCGGCTTCCTGGGAAGCGGCAAAACCACCACCATCCGCTACCTGTTATCACAAAAGCCCGAAGATGAAATCTGGGCGGTACTGGTCAATGAATTTGGTGAAATCGGTATTGATGGTGCCTTGCTGAATGGCAGCGGCGCATTCGTAAAGGAAATTCCCGGTGGCTGTATGTGCTGCGTGAATGGATTGCCCATGCAACTCGGCCTGAACATGCTGTTGCAGCAGAAAAAACCTCATCGTCTGTTGATTGAGCCCACCGGCCTCGGTCATCCCAAACAAATTCTCGCCCTGCTCACCGGAGAAAGTTATCAACCCTGGCTGACATTGCAGGCGACGCTGTGCCTGCTGGACGCGCGTCAACTGAGCGACGCCCGTTATACCGGGAATGAAAACTTTCGCGATCAGTTGGCCGCGGCCGATATTATTATCGCCAACAAGCAGGAAACCTATCTGGATGCCGATGTCGCCGCCCTGCGACAATGGCAACGGGCAAACGCCGACGGTCGTCCTGTCGTCAACGCCCGTCAGGGGCAGATAGACCTGCAACTGCTCGATCGGTCGCGGCATAACCTCCGCGAACTCCCCGACAGCGCACACCACCATTCCCACAAGTCGACCCAGGGACTGGCCGCGCTGAGACTGCCTGGCGGGGAACCCTGGCGTCGCTCGCTGAATCAGGGTCAGGGTTATCACGCCTGTGGCTGGATTTTCTCTCCGGACACCACCTTTGACACCGCGGCCCTGCTGGATTGGGTGCGACTATCGCCGGTCAATCGGGTGAAAGGCGTGATGCGAATCCGGGAGGGAACGCTCATCGTCAATCGCCAGGGCGATGATCTGCATATTGAGACAAAATCCGTGGCGCCGATCGACAGCCGCATCGAAGTCATTCACGAAGCACCGGCTGAATGGAACACGCTGCAAGCCGCTTTGTTAAAGGCTCGTTTAACTATGCCCGGATAAACTGTAAGCCTCATTTCACTATAATTGAGTGGCTGATCGGTATGTCCCGGCGTAATCTTTTTTGCATCTTACTGCTTAACGCGTTAGGCGTTGCCCTGTTTTTTTCCTGGTATCTGACGCAGAATCATGGGTTCTGGTTTAGGCTGGACAGCAGTATTTTCTTCTATTTTAACCAGCAACTGGTTAAAAGCCCGGTCTTCCTGCATCTGGTGGCCATTACCAATAACCGGGCATTCGATGGATGCGCCCTGATCGCCATGGGATCGCTGTATTTGTCGTTTTACCTGAAAGCGACACGGCCTGAACGCCGGCGGCTGTTGATCATCGGTATCGTTATGCTGTTAACAGCGGTGGTTCTGAATCAGCTAGGCCATTTGCTGCCTGTTCAGCATCCCAGTCCGACGCGCTACTTTACGGATATCAACCGGGTCTCGGAACTGACGGGTATCCCGACCAAAGATGCATCAAGCGACAGTTTTCCAGGCGATCATGGCATGATGCTGATAATCTTTGCCGCATTCATGCTGCGCTACTTTACTCGCACGGCGTTTGCCATCAGCGTGGCGATTGTGGTGATTTTTTCACTACCCCGCTTAATGATTGGCGCTCACTGGTTCACTGATATTGCCGTAGGTTCATTATCCGTCGTGCTGGTTGGATTAAGCTGGTGGTTGCTTACCCCGGCCAGTGATGCCGCGATCAACCTCCTGAATCGCACGCTTCCGAAGCGATATTGTACCGACGACTCTCATTCATCATGAATCAGGGCTGATCGGGCATTCACCAGGCGACCAGCTCTGTTCATTCAGAATGAGAGTCTGGTGAGTGAAATTAATCACCGAAACCTCGCTATCTATAAGCGCAGATTGTCGATTGTTTACGCAAAAACGTCACAACGCGGCGCATCCCTGCCAAAAATAGATTGGTTAATTATGCTACCAAATGCTACCCACTGTGGGATTGAAAAGCGATCGTCTCCTCCGACACATCTTCTCAATAAAAAATATCGATATTTAAGAATTTTTTATATCGACATTTTTTTGCTGATTACATCATTAAATCTTATAAATAAATTGCTTAAAACTTCTCGCAATCTGTTTATTGTTACGGTAGTCTCAGTAAAGTTTGCTTTTTCCCACTCAATGGACTAGCGGTACGGTAGAAATAATGTGCATTCTTGCACACTTTCACCGATGAGTGTTTGGCGAAAGAGAAACTCTGTTTTAGTCTGACTCTCGTTTTAGTTTGGCATTTATTACATAACGGTAGGTATCGTTAAGGACAGCAAGGGAACATAACAATAATGGTCAAATCTCAACCGATTCTGAGATATATCTGGCGGGCGCTGCCTGCTATTGCAATAGCGATGACGCTTTCTGCATGTGGTAGTAACAATGCATTCAATCAGAAAAATCAAACTGATATGCATGCAGTTAATGACAAAGATAGTATTTTACTGCAAGCCTCTCAGGATGAATTTGAAGCATTAGTGCGTAATGTGGATATCAAATCCAAATTACTCAACCAGTATGCCAGTTGGAAAGGCGTTCGTTACCGCTTAGGTGGTGACAGCCGCCGTGGCATTGATTGTTCAGCTTTCGTTCAACGAACGTTCCGTGAACAGTTTGGTATGGATTTACCGCGTTCAACTTATGAACAGCAGGTAATCGGCCAAAAGATCCAGCGCACCAAGTTACGCCCCGGCGATCTGGTTCTGTTCCGTGCCGGCTCCACGGGTCGCCATGTCGGTATTTATCTTGGTAACGATCAGTTTGTTCACGCATCAACCAGCAGTGGCGTCATGATTTCCAATATGGGTGAAGCTTATTGGAACAAACGTTATCAGGAAGCACGGCGCGTGCTGAGTAAAGGAACTAACAGCTAACCGATTTTCACTCCCTTGATGTACTGTAAAATAAATACCAAACGAGACGAAAAAAGCGCTGCTTAGCAATAAGCGGCGCTTTTTTTATGGCAGGATTTTCTCCGCTGCCATACCACGTTAAAAATACGTCCGATCTTCTTTATGGCGCCCTCATGCCCCTTGCCCTTGGGCTGTAGCGATACAACAATAAAAAAACCCGCCTGCCGTTTTTAATGCTTATACCAAATAAACAATACGTTACGATCAAGTGATTGGCATATCGCCTGCCCACAATTATGGTAGGTTTCTCTGCCTGTTTCGTGGTAAAAAGGCAAAATCCGGTTCGTTGATGGTAATGCTAATTATTTCAAGAACTTTATGCTGTAAGAAACCACGTCATCCAATAGGTTTCGGGTTATGGAAGGACCGCTTCACCGTAGCTTGAAAGACGATGGGTATACTGAATGTTACGCCTGCTCGCAGGCCATTAGGCAATTGATATCAAATCGCAGGAGATTACCGTTAAGATGTTGAAACGCGTCCTTACTGCCGTATTGTTTTACGCCGTGCATCTGGGGGGGTATGCCGACACTGTCGAACAGAGCACTTCGTTTGCCTTGTTGGGCGAGCCTAAATACAGTGCGAACTTCCACCATTTTGACTATGTCAATCCTGATGCGCCGAAAGGCGGCAGTATCACGCTTAGCGCTCTCGGCACTTTCGATAACTTTAACCGCTACGCGTTGCGCGGCGTGGCGGCGGTCCGAACCGAGCGGCTCTATGATTCGCTTTTTGTGACATCCGACGATGAGCCCGGCAGCTATTATCCGCTGGTTGCGCAGACAACTCGCCATTCACACGATTTTCGCTGGATTGAAGTCGACATGAATCCACGTGCACGTTTCCACGACGGCTCGCCGATTACCGCTGCCGATGTGGCTTTCACTTACAACATGTTCATGACGCAGGGCGTACCGCAGTTTCGTCTCTATTTTAAAGGCGTCACCGCCACCGCCATTTCTCCGCTTACCGTGCGTTTTGATTTCCCCGAACCCGATAAGAACCGCATGTTCAGCCTGCTCACGCTACCAATCATGCCGGAGAAATTCTGGAAAAATCACAACTTTAGTGAACCGTTATCTTATCCGCCTCCGGCCAGCGGTCCCTATCGCATTACCGCCTACCGCATCGGGCAATATGTTACCTACTCCCGCGTGAAGGATTACTGGGGAGCCGATCTGCCGGTAAACAAAGGTCAGTACAACTTCGATAGGATACGCTACGACTACTATCTGGATGAGAGCGTTGCGCTGGAAGCCTTTAAAGCCGGCGCATTCGATCTGCGAATAGAAGGTTCGCCGAAACATTGGGCGGCGCAATATGAAGGGGGCAATTTTTCCCGAGGCTATATCATCAAGCAAGATCAGGAAAATCAATCCGCTCAGGATACCCGCTGGCTGGCTTTCAATATTCAGCGTCCGTTATTCAGCGATCGTCGGGTCCGACAGGCGCTGACGCTGGCCTTTGATTTTAACTGGATGAATAAAGCGCTCTATTACAATGCCTATCAGCGTACCGACAGCTATTTTCAAAATACCGAATATGCTGCGCAGGGTGAGCCAAGCGCAGAGGAATTGGCCTGGCTGACGCCATTGAAAGATAAAGTACCGCCGGAAGTGTTTGGTCCGCGC
Organism: Brenneria roseae subsp. roseae; assembly: GCF_003115845.1. Classification (GTDB taxonomy): domain Bacteria; phylum Pseudomonadota; class Gammaproteobacteria; order Enterobacterales; family Enterobacteriaceae; genus Brenneria; species Brenneria roseae. The sequence continues at coordinate 176,547 of NZ_KZ819030.1, forward strand.
TATCAGCCGCCCTCGTCCGATGGTAGCGGTTACGATCGCGAAAACTGGCTGAAAGCACTGGCGCTACTGAAAGATGCAGGCTGGGAACTGAAAGATCAAAAACTGATTAACCGCCAGACCGGAAGGCCGTTTACCTTTGAACTGCTGCTGCCGAGTGCGGCAAATTCCCAATACGTTTTACCTTTCCAGCAAAACCTGAAAAAGCTGGGTATTACGATGAACATCCGGAATATCGACAGCACCCAGTTTAGCAACCGGCTGCGCAAGCGCGACTTTGATATGACGGCAATACTATACCGCGCTTTTCTCTACCCCAATGACGACCTGCAAATTCGCTGGGGCTCGCAATATATTGACTCCACCTACAACACGCCCGGCGTGAGCGATCCGGCTATCGATTCGCTAATTGACGAGATTACCCGGCATCAGGGACAAAAAGCGCCGTTATTGTCGTTGGGACGGGCGCTGGACAGAGTGCTGACCTGGAATCAGTTTATGATCCCCATGTGGTATTCCAATCACGACCGTTTCGCCTATTGGAACAAGTTTGCCATGCCAGCCATTACCCCGGCGTATTCCCTCGGATTTGATGGATGGTGGTTTGACGCTAAGCAGGCCGCCACGCTGCCGGCAGAGCGACGTTAAGGAGAGACTGTGGGAATTTACCTATTACGCCGCCTTTTACTGGTGATCCCGACACTATGGGCGATTATCACCATTAATTTTTTTATTGTACAAATTGCGCCCGGCGGGCCGGTGGATCAGGCCATTGCCGCCATTGAGATGGGACATGGAAGCGGCTACACGGCCAACACCGGGATGGATGCCGGGCTGGCGCGCTCGGCTGGCGGCGGCGCACCCAATATTGAGAACACCTACCGCGGCTCACGCGGCCTCGACCCGGAAGTCATTGAAGAAATCACCAAACGCTACGGCTTTGACAAGCCGATTCACGAACGCTATTTCAAGCTGTTGTGGGATTATATGCGCTTTGATTTTGGCGACAGTTTGTTCCGTGGCTCGTCAGTGATGCAATTGATTAAGGAAAGCATGCCGGTTTCGATTACGCTGGGCTTGTGGAGCACATTAATCATCTATCTGGTTTCTATTCCGTTGGGCATCAAAAAAGCCGTTAAAAACGGTACGCCGTTTGATACCTGGAGCAGTACGCTGATCATCATTGGTTATGCCATTCCGGCGTTTCTGTTCGCCATCTTGCTGATCGTGCTATTTGCGGGCGGCAGCTATCTTGACTGGTTTCCGCTACGCGGCCTGGTGTCCAGCAATTTTGATACCCTGCCCTGGTACAGCAAGGTTACCGACTATCTTTGGCACATTGCCCTGCCGGTACTGGCGTCGGTCATTGGTGGTTTTGCCACGCTGACGATGCTGACCAAGAACTCGTTCATGGATGAAATCCGCAAGCAATATGTTGTGACGGCTCGCGCCAAGGGGCTGGATGAAAAAAGTATTCTTTATCGCCATGTCTTCCGCAATGCGATGTTGCTGGTGATTGCCGGCTTCCCGGCCACCTTTATCAGCATGTTTTTCACCGGTTCGCTGTTGATCGAAGTGATGTTTTCGCTTAACGGTCTCGGATTATTGGGCTATGACGCCACGCTGCAACGCGATTACCCCGTCATGTTCGGTACGCTGTATATTTTTACGCTGATCGGTCTGCTATTGAATATCGTCAGTGATATGACCTATACGCTGGTTGACCCGCGTATTGATTTTGAGGGACGCCAATGAGCCGATTAAGCCCCATTAATCAGGCGCGCTGGGCGCGTTTTAAAAGTAACCGTCGCGGATACTGGGCGCTGTGGATTTTTCTGGTGCTCTTTATCATTACCCTATTTTCAGAGCTGATCGCCAATGATAAACCGCTGCTGGTAAAGTACGACGGGCAGTTCTATACCCCTTTTATTGTTGATTACAGCGAAACAACCTTTGGCGGCCAGTTTGATACTACCGCCGACTTCCGCGATCCTTACATCGTGCAGCGGATTGAACGTCATGGCTGGGCTGTGTGGCCGCTCATCCACTACAGCTACGACACCATCAACTACGCCACAACCGTATCCTTTCCTTCTCCGCCGTCATGGCAGAACCTGCTGGGAACGGACAGTCAGGGAAAAGATGTGGTGGCGCAGGTGCTATATGGCTTTCGTATCTCACTGCTGTTCGGTCTGGCGCTCACGATTCTTTCCAGTCTGATTGGTATTACCGCCGGTGCGACGCAGGGATATTACGGCGGCCAGTTGGATCTGTGGGGACAGCGTTTTATTGAGGTCTGGTCCGGCATGCCGACCCTGTTTCTGATCATTCTGCTTTCCAGCGTGATTCAACCCGACTTCTGGTGGTTGCTGGGGATAACCGTGTTATTCGGCTGGATGAGCCTGGTCGGCGTGGTGCGCGCGGAGTTTCTCCGTACCCGTAATTTTGACTATATCCGCGCGGCACAGGCCATGGGCGTCAGCGATCGGGTCATCATGTACCGTTGTATGCTGCCGAACGCCATGGTCGCCACCTTGACCTATCTGCCTTTTATTCTGTGCGGTTCTATCACTACGCTGACTTCACTGGATTTTCTGGGATTCGGCCTGCCGATGGGCTCGCCTTCATTAGGTACGTTACTGCTTGAAGGGAAAAATAACCTTCAGGCGCCCTGGCTGGGCATTACCGTATTTATGGTGCTATCCATCGTGCTGTCTTTACTTATCTTTATCGGCGAAGCGGTGCGCGACGCCTTTGACCCCAGCAAGGCGCATTAATATGTCCAGTTCACCTTTATTACAGATTGATAATCTCAGCATTGCGTTTCGCAGTGGGAAACAGGAGCAGCGCGTCGTCGACCAGATCTCGCTGGAGGTCAACGCGGGTGAGACACTGGCGCTGGTGGGGGAATCCGGTTCGGGAAAAAGCGTTACTGCGCTCTCCGTACTCAGGCTATTACCCTCCCCTCCGGTTATCTATCAGCAGGGGGATATCCGCTTTGCCGGACAATCTCTGCTGCATGCGGATGAAAAAACGCTGCGTCAAATCCGCGGAAACCGCATTGCCATGATTTTTCAGGAACCCATGGTGTCCCTCAATCCATTGCAAAGCATCGAAAAACAGTTAACTGAAGTGCTGTCGCTACACCGGGGTATGCGTAACGAAGCCGCCCGCAGTGAAGTGGTCGCTTGTCTGGATCGCGTGGGAATTCGGCAAGCCAACAGCCGCCTGAGTGATTTTCCCCACCAGCTTTCCGGCGGCGAACGCCAGCGCGTCATGATTGCCATGGCCCTGCTGACACAGCCTGATCTGCTGATTGCCGATGAGCCGACAACCGCGCTGGATGTCACCGTACAGGCGCAGATTCTGAAATTACTTAACGAGCTCAAGCAGGAACTGGGGATGAGTCTGTTGTTCATCACCCACAATCTGAACATTGTCCGGCAGCTCGCGGATAACGTCGCCGTCATGAAATCGGGCCAATGCGTAGAACGCAACACCTGCCGGGATCTGTTTTCTACGCCACAGCACACCTATACCCGCCAGTTGCTGGATGCTGAACCCTCCGGCGACCCACTGCCCATCGCAGATAACATTGCCCCCATTCTACGGGTCGAGCAATTACGGATTTCTTTTCCGATCAAGAAGGGATTGTTACGCCGCACCGTCGCAGAAAAACAGGTGGTTAATAATATCAACTTCTCCCTGCGGCGTGGCGAAAGTATCGGATTGGTAGGCGAATCCGGCTCCGGGAAAAGCACCACCGGGTTGGCGCTGCTGCGCTTACTCCGTTCCAGGGGAGCTATCTGGTTTGACGGCCAACCGCTGCATGAATTTACCCGCAAGCAGATGCTCCCTTTCCGCCGACGCATTCAGGTCGTCTTTCAGGATCCCAATTCGGCGTTGAATCCGCGTCTGAACGCCGAGCAGATTATTTCGGAAGGGTTGACCGTCCATCAGAAACTGAGCAACCAGGAGCGAGAACAACGCGTCATTACCGCCATGGAAGAAGTCGGATTGGATCCTGAGACGCGGCATCGTTATCCCGCAGAATTTTCCGGCGGCCAGCGTCAGCGTATCGCTATCGCCCGCGCGCTGATTCTGCAACCGGAACTCCTGATTCTGGATGAACCCACGTCGTCACTGGATAGAACGGTACAGGCCCAAATTCTGGCGCTGCTGAAATCGTTGCAGCAAAAGCATCAGTTGGCGTATCTATTCATCAGCCACGATCTTCAGGTGGTGCGGGCGCTTTGTCATCAGGTCATTGTGCTGAAACAAGGCGAAGTAGTAGAGCAAGGCGAATGCAGGCAGGTATTCAGCCACCCGGAAAAAGACTATACGCGGGAACTCTTGCAGCTTTCATCCTGATGCCTCTGCGCCATACGGCGGCGGCTTTGCGACAATTAATGCAGTCTCAGGGATTATCGAGGCGCGGGCAATAAAGAAGGGGCAGCAACGTCAGGCGGCAGACGTTGCTGTTCAAAACGGATATTGTGCGGAGACAGACTCAGCAATCGCCACGCCGATATTTTTCAAACGGCACATGGCAGTACTTTCATCATTGCGGTGTAAAAACAGGCAAGGCTCGCCTTCCCATTCCAGAACCGCACATTCAACCTGAATCTCATCCAGAGACTGATTCAACTGGTGCATGATTTCCCATGCCACCTCCCCGTCATGGCTTAATAATTTAAGACCAATCAGATTATTGTCTTCCTCTCTGCCGCTTAGCGGAATCGGTTCAACTTTGACGCCTGCCAAACCCGATAACCAGCGATAACTTTGCGGCAAACGATGAACTACCGAAAGCTGGAGACTATCCACTACTGTTTTCCTCAGGTTAAGTTTTACTTCAAATTTACAAAATAATAACATATTTATCATAGTAGCGTGACCGCAATAGCTTTTGCCACTTTTTTTATGTACAAAAAATCAACATAAGTAATTTTAACCGGCATTAATAAGAACTGATTTAAACGATTGCAAGGTCTATTAATGTCAGAGCGATCACGAATTACTCTTCTTTTCTGATTATATGTAACCTTTTCTCGTTAATTTCTCAATCCCTTTTAGCCCTTTTGTTCACTTTTGATTCATATATTTTACATATTTAGAACAAACAGAAATAATCCCCGCTTCAGATCCGATATTGAACGATGTGATGAGAGGCATATTGCCAAAGAGACGATATCTGGAACCGGGACTGAAACAGCAGGCTTGCGCCTGCCGTCTTATTCATCCGGATTAGTTCGCGCGACTGGCGTAGCGATAGAGCAGAAAGGCGACCATAGAGCAGAAAGCCATGGATATCACCATGGGCCAGGCGCTGTTGAAGGATGCAAAAGACAGTATGACGCCGGTAATGGCGCCCAGACCAAAGCGTAATGTCCCTGCCAGCGAGGCGGCCGTTCCCGCCATATGAGGGAAATCATCCAGAATGACAGCCATGGCATTTGATCCAACCATCGAGATACAGCCGACAAAAACGGAAACGCCGAGGACTAATGGCCAGAATCCCAAATCAAACAGACACACCACCACCAGCAAGATGCCCGTGGTAAATTGAATCAGCAAACCAATGCGGAACATCGTCAGTGCGCCAAGACGGCGAACATTGCGGCTATTGAATAACGTCATGATGAACAAAAAAACAATGTTCAGCGCGAAGTAATAACCAAAATGTTGCGGTGATACACCATGCAGATTGATATAAACAAACGGCCCCGCCGTCAGAAATGAGAACATGCCACAGAATGACAGGCCGCTGGCTATCATATAGCTGAACACGCGCTTATGACGAAAAAGCGCGACAAAATTGCCGATGGTGGTTCGCAGACGAAATTTCTGCCGTTTCTCCGCTGGCATCGTCTCCTTGATAAAGAAAAAAACCAGTATCACGGCCAAAAAAGCCGCCCCCGACATGGTCCAGAAAATCGAATGCCAGCTAAACCACACAAGCAACGCCCCACCCGCAATAGGCGCAATAAGCGGGGCGACGGTCATCACCAGCATCACAAACGACATCATGCGGGAAAACTCATCCTTGGAAAACATATCGCGCATCAGGGCATTGATCACCACGGCCGGCGCCGCCGCCGACAGTCCGTGCAGGAAACGCATCTGAATCAGCTGTTCCACCGTCTGAGATAATGCACAAGCGGCACCGGTCAGGGCAAAAACCAGTACGCCGATGAGAATAACCGGCTTACGCCCCAGACTGTCGGCCATCGGGCCATAAAACATTTGACCGATGGCGAATCCCAGCACATAGGCGCTGAGCGTCATCTGGACGTGTCCGTCCGGTGCGCCAAATTCTGCTGCAATAATAGGCAAGGCAGGCAAATACATGTCGATAGCGAGTGGCATGAGCATCGAGATCAAGCCGAGAATAAGAATCAACCCAAAATAAGAAGGTCGGTTTTGTTGCACTGAAAGTCGCTCCGGTCAGGAAAATAATGAACTGAATAGAATAAAAAGCATTGGCTAAACATTGAAGAAAACGGGCGGAGAGGCACGCTTCTCCGCCGCCAGTGGCCGATAACCGCTCATCCGTCACAAAACGCGAAACGTCAGGGTCAATAATTATCGTCCGATACTGTCGACTTCCTGACTGCTGAGTGCCCGGTATTCGCCAGGTTCTAATGCGCCGTCAAGGCAAATACCGCCGATACGCTCGCGGTGTAACTGCACGACGCGATTCCCGACGGCCGCAAACATTCTTTTGACCTGATGATAGCGCCCTTCGCCGATCGTCAAACGAACCTGATAATCGGTAATCTTCTCCAGTTCGGCGGGTCTGGTCAGGTTTTTCTCACCATGCAGTTGCACGCCCGCGGCAAACTGGCTGGCCGTATCCGGGCTTAATGGCTGTTCCAGCGTCACCAGATAGGTTTTCTCACAGTGATGCTTAGGCGATGTAATGCGGTGCGACCACTGACCGTCATCCGTCAGCAGTACCAGTCCTGTCGTGTCGATATCCAGACGCCCTGCGGCATGCAGTTTATGTGCAACGGGCACATCCATGAAATACAAAATGGTCGGGTGATCGGGATCGTCCGTCGAGCACACGTAGCCCTGCGGCTTATTCAGCATAAAATAACGGGGGCCATTCTGTTGTTCCAGCGGATTACCATCAAATGCCACCTGATGCTCCGGCAACACTTTGAACGCTCCGCTTTTTACGATTTCACCATCCACCGTGACGCGCTGAGCGCGCAGTTCACGCGCAACCAGTGAACGACTGATAGCCAGTTGCTGAGATAAAAATTTGTCCAATCGCATTAAAAATCAACTGCCTGTTTTGAGCCATGATACTTATGCAGATAAAGATATACGCTGCCAGCGTCATGAAAATGAAGAAAGGCAACAGCATTTGCTGCCGGAATATCACAGTATAACGAGGCTTTGTCCGACATCCTAGAATTCAACGGCGTCTATTCCGGTTTGTCGCTATCGCTACCAAAGAATTATGTTATCCCTCTGCTCGCCGCCGGCATTATCAACGGGCATAATAGGGACAATGGTTCATTTTGAGAGGTCCTCCATGTCATCGATCCACGGTCATGAAGTTTTGCAAATGATGATCGCCTCCGGCGAGTCTTTTACCACCGAGCAGTTGATTGCCAGCATTGAAAAACGTTTTGGCCGCGAGGCCCGTTTTCATACATGTTCCGCGGAGAACATGACTGCCGGCATGCTGGTACAGTTTCTGGCTGACCGCGGCAAATTTATTCCGCTCGAAAGCGGCTTTACAACCAGCGCCAGTAAAATCTGTCAGCACTAGGTTATGTCTTTTACTCTGCGGCCTTACCAGCGTGAGGCCGTTGCCGCTACGCTGGAGTATTTTCGTCGACATACCCAGCCGGCAGTTATTGTGCTACCCACCGGCGCGGGAAAAAGTCTCGTCATTGCCGAACTGGCCAGACTCGCACGCGGCCGGGTGCTGGTGTTAGCACACGTTAAAGAACTGGTTGCGCAAAACCATGCCAAATACTGCGCCTGGGGACTGGAAGCGGATATTTTCGCCGCGGGCCTGCAACAGCGACAGAGCCGTGGGAAAGTGGTATTTGGCAGCGTCCAGTCGGTCGCCCGCAATCTGGATCAGTTTGAGCAATCCTTCTCATTGTTGATTATCGATGAATGTCATCGCATCAGTGACGATGACGATAGTCAATATCAGCAGATCATCCAGCACCTGCAACAAACCAATCCGCAGCTGCGGTTGTTGGGTCTGACCGCCACCCCCTATCGACTGGGAAAAGGCTGGATTTATCAATACCATTATCACGGCATGATTCGTGGCGATGCGTACTGTTTGTTCCGGGATTGTATCTATGAACTACCGCTGCGCTACATGATCAAGCATGGTTTTCTGGTACCGCCAGATCGGTTGGATATGCCGGTGGTGCAGTACGATTTCAGTAAGCTGACCACCAGAAGCAACGGTTTATTCAGCGAAATCGATCTGAATCATGAACTAAAACGCCAGCAGCGCATTACGCCACACATCATTAGCCAAATCATCGACTATGCGCAAACGCGTTTAGGCGTGATGATTTTTGCCGCCACGGTTGAACATGCCCGCGAAATTTATTCGCTCTTGCCTGAAGGGCAGGCCGCGCTGGTAAGCGCTGAAACCCCAGCGGCGGAACGCGATACGCTGATCGAGGCATTTAAGCGGCAACAACTGCGGTATCTGGTGAATGTCGCCGTTCTGACCACTGGCTTTGATGCTCCTCATGTCGATCTGATCGCCATCCTGCGTCCAACAGAATCGGTAAGCTTATACCAGCAGATTGTTGGCCGCGGTTTACGTCTCTTTCCCGGCAAAACGGACTGCCTGATACTGGATTATGCCGGCAACCCGCATGACCTTTACACGCCCGAAGTCGGCAACAGCAAACCCCATGCCGACAGCCAGCCCGTTCAGGTCTTTTGCCCACAATGCGGTTTTGCCAATTTGTTCTGGGGAAAAGCAATGCCGGATGGCAGCGTGATTGAACACTACGGCCGTCGCTGTCAGGGATGGGAGCAGGGAGACGATACCCGGCGCGTGCAGTGCGACTACCGTTTCCGCTTTAAAGTCTGCCCTCACTGCGGTGCGGAGAACGATATTGCCGCTCGTCGCTGCCACCAGTGCGACGAGGTGTTGGTCGATCCGGACGATATGCTTAAAGCGGCGCTGAAACTAAAAGATGCTCTGGTGTTGCGCTGTAGCGGAATGCAGCTCACGCCCGGACAAGATGCCAAAGGAGAATGGCTGAAAATTACCTATTATGATGAAGACGGCGCAGATGTCAGTGAGCGGTTTCGTTTGCATACGCCGGCGCAACGTCACGTTTTTCAGCTGGTTTTTTTGCGGATTCACCAGCGTGCTCCCGGCGTTCCTTTTGTCTGGCAGACGGTGAACGACATCGTGGCACAGCAGAGTTTATTACGCGCTCCCGATTTTGTCGTCGCGCGTAAACAGGGGAAATTTTGGCAACTGAGAGAAAAAATGTTCGACTATCAGGGACGTTTTCGACGCGCCAATGAACTGCGCGGTTAACGTTAGCCAACAGATTGATGACGGGCATTCATGCCCGCTCCCAGGGGCCGCCGCTAACGCGATGTTAAAAAACGCGCCCATGACTTGAAAGATATCTCGCGGTTTTGTTTGCCCGGCAAGCTATATTCCGCTAAAATTCAGCCCGCTTTTGTACCGCAAAAGCTGAACAATCCAACTTGCTGCTGGGTCGCCTGTAGCAGGGTTACTTTCTTAAGTAGAGAAAAAAATGATTACTATCAAAGCAGAAGCACGTAAAGAGCAGGGTAAGGGTGCGAGCCGCCGCCTGCGTATCGCTGGCAAATTCCCAGCCATCGTTTATGGTGGTTCAGAAGCGCCGGTTGCTATCGAATTGGATCATGACATCGTTAAAAATCAGGAACTGAAACCTGGCTTCTACGGTGAAACGGTTATCCTGTCTATCGACGGCAAAGAAATTCAGGTCAAAGTTCAGGCTGTACAGCGTCACGTGTTCAAGCCAAAACTGACTCACATCGACTTCATTCGCGTTTAATCACGCGGAAGTCAATCCGGGACGCCGGAAAGGAAACGCCGCTCTTGCGGCGTTTTTTTATGGTGGGCAATCCCTGCCCACCACCCTACGGGCCGTCGCAAGCGACGTTGAAAATCGCTCCCGGCGATTTTTTATGGTGGGCAATCCCTGCCACCACCCTACGGGCCGTCGCAAGCGACGTTGAAAATCGCTCCCGGCGATTTTTTATGGTGGGCAATCCCTGCCCACCACCCTGCCCGTCTTCAAATCCGCCTACTGATTACCACCGGTTAAACGGCGCTGTAGCTGATCGCGCAGATTCGGCGGCGTCCCTTTTATCGTGAGCGTATCCGTTGCCGGATCCCAGAAAATACGTTCACCCAACAATAACGCATCAAAATTCAGGCTGATCCCCCCGCCACTGCCCGCAAACTTGGTCAATTGACGCAATGTGCTGCGGTCAGCAGGAAAACTGTCCTCCAGTTCATACCCTTGTTCCGTCGAGAATTGCTGGAACGTTTTATCACCTAACGGGGGCAATTCCTGAGACAGCGCAGCCAGCTCGATTTCTTCACCCGACTGCAACTGTTCGTTACAGTAGCTGTATACCTGTTGACGGTAATTCTGACGCTCATTTTTATCCAACTGCGCACCATCGCAATACTCATCAACCGCTTTTAACAAACCACGGTTTTGCGCTTTGGTGTCCAGCCCTTCAGAGGCGGCCAGAAAATCCATAAAGAAATCAGAAACTTTCCGCCCCACTCGTCCTTTCAGAAAAGTCAGATAACGTGTTGATTCCGGGTTGGTTTCCCATTCAGTCAAATCAATGCGCGCCACAATGTCCGCGTGATTTATGTCCAGATAGTGCGTACTGCTGATATCCAACTGTTCGTTGACACGCATGCTGTTGCAGCTATTGAGCACCGCAATCAGCAAATATTCCACCGCCAGATAACGGTACTGGCAAAACAGCACGATACCGCCTTCAGCAAACGGATATTTGGCCAGTTCATCACGCAAACGTCCGGTCGCCGCCCGCGTGAATCCCAGAAAGTCCTCGTCCCCTTTACGGCAGGATCTGAGCGCATCCGCCAGTTCACTCTGTTCATTAAACAAACCGTAAGCTTTACTTTTAGCACTATAGACGCGATGCAGTTCAGCCATCATTTCCTCTACTGTCGCATTGGTGGACAGTAAGGAATCACGCAACACCATTTCCAGCGTTTGTTCGTCACGTTTAATTAGCTGATGCAGAGCGATCTGGCCGATATCCAGACTCATGATAAACTCTCCTTTTGGCAAGGTGCGTATTCAAACACCGAAGCAGCATGGCCGCAACTGAAAAGCCATGCCTTCCCTGTTGTAAACGCACAGGCAGCCTAAAATGATAAATGATAAAAGTGCGGAAAAGGATGAGTCGATACGGTAAGATATGCGACTTTAACAGCTTGAGATACGCCATTTTATGCCACAATCATCCCGCTATAGTGACGAACACGTTGAACAACTGCTTTCTGAGATGGTCAATATTCTGGAAAAGCACCATGCTCCAACCGATCTTGCTTTGATGGTACTGGGTAATATGGTGACCAACCTGATCAATACCAGCGTCGCACCTGCTCAACGTCAGGTTCTGGCCCGTTCTTTCGCCGAAGCATTACAGGCTTCGATTAAAAAAGCAGATAAAGCTCATTAATTGTTGACCAAATTATGGTAACCAACCGTCAGCGCTACCGTGAAAAAGTTTCCCAGATGATCAGTTGGGGACACTGGTTCGCTTTGTTTAATATTGTGCTCAGTCTGGGGCTGGGTAGCCGCTATCTGTTTGTTGCCGATTGGCCTTCTTCCTTGTTTGGCCGAATTTATGCTTTGGTAAGCTGGCTGGGACACTTCAGCTTTATCGGCTTTGCCGCTTACCTGCTGATTATTTTCCCGCTAACGTTTATTGTTATGTCGCAGCGCCTGCTGCGATTTCTTTCTGCCGCGCTGGCAACCGCCGGACTGACGCTGCTTCTGGTCGATATCGAGGTTTTCACTCGTTTCCATCTGCACCTTAACGCCATTGTCTGGGAACTGGTCGTTAACCCGGACCAAAGCGAACTGGCGCGCGACTGGCAATTGATGTTTATCGGTATTCCACTGATTTTCATGGTGGAAATGTTGTTTGGCACCTGGTGCTGGCAAAAACTGCGCAGCCTGAACCGCCGCAGCTTTGGCAAACCGCTGGCTGGCGTGTTTATTTCGGCGTTCTTCGCCTCACACCTGATGTACATCTGGGCTGATGCCAATTTCTATCGCCCAATTACCATGCAGCGCGCCAATCTGCCACTCTCTTATCCTATGACAGCCCGCCGTTTTCTGGAGAAACATGGCTTGCTGGATGCGCAGGAATATCAGCGCCGATTGTCCCAACAAGGCAATCCTGAAGCGATGACCGTAGAATATCCGCTAAATGATATTACGTACCACGACAGCGGCAGTGGCTATAACTTGCTGATGGTCATCATCAATAATGAACAGATTAACGGCATACCTAACGACATGCCTAATCTGTCGCGCTTCGCGGAACAGAATATCCGTTTTAGCGATCATTATGATTCGGGAACACAGCCCAATGCCGGGTTGTTTAATCTCTTTTATGGTATTTCAACAACCTATATGGATGGGGTGTTAGTTGCCCGTAAACCTTCAGCATTGATGACCGCCTTAAGCCAACAGGGTTATCAGTTTGGTTTGTTCTCGGCCAACGGTTTCAATAATGCCCTTTATCGTCAGGCATTACTGTCCGACTTCTCCCTACCCGCCCCGCAAGAACAGAGCGATAACGCGATTACCATGCAGTGGCAGGATTGGTTAAGCCGTGATGATAACGCTGCGCCCTGGTTCGCTTATATTGAACTGAACAGCACCGGACCAGCCAATGCCGGCAAGACTTCAACCGCAGAGCGGTCGCGGCGAAGCCAGGCAGACAATCAGGATGTTGACCTGCAAATTGGTAAAATTATCCGCACACTGCAGGAACAGAACAAACTGGAAAAAACGGTTATTGTCATTACTACGACGCAAAGTAATCATCCTGACGATGACAAGAAAAATATCTTCCGTCGCTCACAATGGCAAATACCACTGATCGTTCACTGGCCGAACACGCCGGCCCAGACGATCACCAAAATGACGGACCATAAAGACGTCATGACCACGCTGATGCAACGCCTATTGCACGTTAAAAACGCCACCGATGATTACTCTCAGGGCGAGGATCTGTTCGCTGCCCAACGACGCAATAACTGGCTGGCAAACGGTAATGGCGGATCGCTGATGATCACCACGCCAGAAAAAATCATCATGCTGGAGAGTAACGGTAACTATCGGGCTTACGATCAGGATGGAAACAGGCTGAACGATGAAAAACCTCAGCTTGCCCTGCTTTTGCAGGTTCTGACCAACGAAAGACGCTTTATTGCGAACTAACTGCCTAAATCTAAAGCAGTCGTTCGATGTAGCTATTGCAATCAGGGGAAGAAAAGGTAGTATAAGCGCCCATAGCATCGGCACGTAGCGCAGCCTGGTAGCGCACCGTCATGGGGTGTCGGGGGTCGGAGGTTCAAATCCTCTCGTGCCGACCAAATACATCTCCGGTTAGTATCGTTTACTACCGGAAACCCCACAGAAACCCGCATTCTCACTGAGTTTGCGGATTTTTTGTTGCTTGTTATCTATCGGGATACCCCGTTTTCAGCCGGAAAGTTTGGGACTACATTAAGGACTATGCCGCTATAGTCCCTTAAAACATAGTCCCAAAGGTAACGATCATGGCAATCCAGGCAAAGCCCCTCGCCAATACGGAAGTCAAAGCCGCCAAAGCAATAGACAAGGAATTGTCGCTGCATGATGGTGGTGGATTGCTGTTATACGTTAAACCTTCTGGTACAAAAACCTGGCGTTTTCGCTATTACCACCCACAGACCAAAAAGTGCACTACGCTGACGTTTGCAACGCCGAGAAATGATTGGCTGGGGGGGATAAACATATCGTTTGGAAACTCATCAATCTGTGTTGTTGGCAAATTAATTTCCATATGAAGATATGCCAATTGAAGTCGATAATAAAAATTCTCGATATTTATGATGCTTATAACATACTTGCCGTTATGAGCAAGGGATTAAAATATTTCGTATTATGAAGGTTTTAAAATAGGCTGATGCAGATTATCACTGAAAAATACTAAAAGCATCCTTACGGATGCTTCAGATTGCTGACGAACCCCACATTTTCCGTGGGGTTCTTG
>NZ_KZ819031.1 GCF_003115845.1 Brenneria roseae subsp. roseae
GAACATCCAATTTAGATCTTCAACAGTGCGTTTAGCCGCTCGCCCTTTAACCAATTCTGACGATTCTGAACTTATAATTTTGGCCTTTGACCTTGAGTGACTTTTAGAGTCACTTCATAAGCACGTTGTTTTTCCTCACGTTCCGCTCATCCTGAGCGGAAAGGAATTCCGGCAACGTCCGAGAGTGCATAAGCACCACAGCTAATCAGCCAATCGTCACACTTCCACCGCCGATCATGACACCGCCACAGCTAACGGCGTCCCCCGTACGTGCAGCGGGTTTGCCGTCAATAAAGACGCTGGATGAACCACCGCTGATGATTCGGCTATGCCCGTGCGGGGCCAGAGGATCGCCTTGACGGGCCAGTGGAAGACCATCAACCTTAACGGTTGATGAACCCGCCACGACGGAGGTTGGCGGATGACTTCCGTGCCCGGTATCAATATTGCCTACTTTAACTGCGTTGCCCATGCGACAATCCTCATTGTAAACAGTGATCAAATAACAGGAATGAACTTTCCATCAACAAGGGAGAATATAGGAGAAAAATACCCTACGCTATTATCTCCATCATCATCTTTGAATGTATAAGAAAGAGGAGATATAGTCGGATCTGACTTATTAACAAATCGCACCATTCTTCCTTTATTCATTACTTCAATTTTATAATCATTCCAATTGATAGAGCGAATTTTAAATGAACTACTTTTGAAATCATTTTTGAAACTACGATCGTTATATATTTCGTCAGTAGAATTTCCGGTTGTAATTCCCCATGCTTGTAAAGATTCATTAAGGCATTTTTTTATTTCCGCATCATTTTTTTCAGCAAAAAGGTGCCAGAGATCGAGATAGGCAATTTTTAACGCTTGAATTTGCTCGGTTTTGCCAGTAAAAGGAGCGGCTTTTGTCCATTTCCACTCTGGGAGATTTTTAAGATGGACTTTTTTAGTAAATTGATAGAGCTCCATCTCTGCTGGGAAATAGTTATCGATCAAATAATTGGAAGGAAAATGTCCCATTTCAACCTGCTGTGCAGGAATTTTCCTTACTGATACTTCTTTAGTTTCAGCTTCGTTCGTTTTTTCGCTTGGTTGCGCATAGGGAACCCCGTCTTGACCGATAGCGATAGTAAGCTGACTCAATACCTTCGACTGCTCTCCTTTAAACGCGGTTAAAGCGACTTTACAACCCGCATCCGGTTTAAATGTCCTGCGGGCTTCATCACTGATATTCTCTTTTGAGAACCAGCCCAGTGCCCCGATTTCGGCAGTAATCTCATTCTCTCCATTTTCCAAAAATAACAACGCGTTAGTGCTGGAGGTGCCGAACCCTCTCCCGACAACTGCTGAATCCCGGTTATCCATCCCAAGCACGCCGTTGGTCTTGATAGCGCAAAACGCCGAGTTAATATCAAATACGCTGCGGATCCTTAACGGCTCATTAGCAGCATTCGCGGTAGACATCATCATCACTCCTGACAGTATTAGGCATTTCCATTGAAAAAACTTCCTCATCATGCGCTTTCCTTGTTTCTCTAACGTTTCGGATTGGATCCCATCGCCCAGGGCTCCTGACTCGGTTTTTTCACTGCATTATATCTGGGATTCGATCCCATGGCCCACGGCTGGGCGGGTATCACTTTGGGTTTTTCGATAACTCTCTCTTTACCAAAAAGATTCACTCTCATTGCCGATTTATCCGCGTCTAATGGCCCGGCCAGTTCCGTTGTTGATTTGTATGAATAACTTCTATTCGAGCTATTTTTATCTTTACGAGAACCATCTTCTTTAACATCCGCCAGTAATGCCACCTCAGCTTTAATCCCATCATGGTATCCCACCAAATCAATACCCTTATCATGCGGATCCAGCTTCATTCCCGCTTCTGTTTTGAGACGTCCTTCGGCCTTTAGGGCAATTTCAACAAACAACACTTTTGTTTCAAATGCCGTACTGACAACCCCTTCCAGCAAAAAGGCTAGCTTATTGTTGTCATCCTCGGGTGTGAAGGTCCATTGCGCCTGTTTATAGGCCGCTCCGACAGAAAAGTGCAGTTCCGCCGTCAATTTTATATAGCACTCAAGGAAACTGCCGCCCTTCGCGATATATTCCCGGCACTTCGCAGCAATACGCTCCACTTTGCAATAGGCGGCCAGAAGCTGTATCAGGTCTATTTTCATACTCATGCTAAGGAATGGCGCCGCGTACAGCCCCATAAAATGCGTGGCATCATCAACACGGTCTTTGCACTGATACGCGTAGGACACCCCCAGATTAATCGGTTCAACGGAGTAATCAAAGAGGCGATAGCCGTTAACCCCTCAATGTATTTCACTTCCGCACAGTGATTCAGTAAATCAAGCTGTGGCTGGCTAATTTTCAAAAACTTTATTCGACTCTTAGCCGTCGGCGGAAACTGGGCACGAACGGGCTGAAAATGCTCCTCCCGAATTGTTCCATTATGGACCGTCATCATTTTTTCAATCGGTCCCATAAAACAGTGCAATTCCCATTCACTCAGAACATGGCATAAATCCCAGATATTCCGCGGATCATAAAAGCGGAAAAACACGGGTTTATCTTCTGAGGGAAGAAGAACCTGTAAATATTTACGCAGATGGTGGCGTAAATCCTTCATGCTCATCGGCAGTGATATTGCCCTGGGTTTTCCCTTCGATGCTGATATAGCATGGAGTTGGCATGGTCTTGCTCCTTGTTGATTGAACATGTGTTTGACTTCACCGTTCGTATAACAAAGACCATGCCATTTTTATGTTATTGTTTTTAAAGAAAAATTACTTAACTCAAATTTTCCCTAAGTCAAATTTGAGCAAGAAATTGCGCAGACTTCCCGAATCGTTTGCAAACATTGCGCAAAAAGTGATTTATGCTGGAAAGTGAGCAAGAAGTTGCGCAGAATTGGTACTTACTCTGGAAGTTTGACTTAATGATGTGAGGCGACAGTCTTTTTGAAAGGTGCTACCGATGAATAACCATAATAAGCCATTCTGCATCAGCGCTTTCTGATACCACTCGATAACGCTCATGCATCTCTCGTTGCTTCGGGCAACCGCGCACGTGTCCATGCGCAGGTACTCCACCGGGGGCTAATAACTGGCTTCTTTTGATATTGCGGGTTTCAAGTTGTGTCTGAAATGAGCTAACCGGTTATCCAGTGCCTCGGTATACAACATTGTGTCGACGCCCACAGCGACAAAATTCGCGCCCCAGAGAATCGCTTTTTCCGCCATGGCCGTATCCACTGCCAGAAAACCGGCGGATTTACCGGCGCGACGAATGCACTTGATACTTTTTTCAATGACATGTTGTACCTCAGGATGCGCCGCATCGTCAGGATATCCTAACGACGCCGAGAGGTCTGCCGGACCGATAAAGATTCCATCAATGCCATCAACCTCCAGCAAGGCATCCAGATTATCTATTGCCGTTTTACTTTCGGCCTGAATCAGCAGGCAAAGCTCTTCATTTGCCCGAGCCATGTAGCTATCCACTCGTCCCCATCGGGCGGCGCGAGCCACGCCGGCACCTACGCCACGTGCGCCCTGCGGAGGATAGCGAGTCGCGGCCACCAGTTCACGAGCCTGATCAGCAGTATCAATCATCGGTACAAGCAGAGTACGCGCGCCAATATCCAGCACCTGTTTTATCAGTGCCCGCTGGCATTCCACCGGACGGATAACGGGATGGCTATCATAAGGGGCAATGGCCTGCAACTGGTGGTATAGATCCTGAATAGTATTCGGCGCGTGCTCGCCATCTATCAGCAGCCAGTCATAGCCACTCGTGGACGCAATCTCCGCCAGATAGGATGAAGTACTACTCAGCCATAAACCTATTTGAGTTTCGCCGCGCGCCAGACCAGCTTTGAATGGATTGTGTAACGGATCGTGCATAATGCTTTCCTATTAATTTTGGCCCAATAAAAACAGAGATGTCAGTCTGCTTCCCTTCAGGCTGAAGGGGCTCTGCGCAGCGATGACGGAATTAGCGCCTAACTGCCAATATATTCACCGGATCGTGCAGAAAACACGCTTCCATCTCCATACAAACCAGAAGAGTGGGAAAAACCAGCGATGCTTAGTGGGTATATGGTCGCGTCAATACACAGTCGGGATTGAGTTCTACGCCAAAACCCGGTTTGTCGAGTGCCGATTTGTGTAGACGACCATTCTGCGGTACAGGCTCGTTGAGCAGCAATGGATCAAACTGTGGCCGCAGTTCACTGCAATCCGGGCTGGTCATCAGAAATTCGCTAAACGGGCTGTTGGTAAAAGTGATCACCGCATGGTGGGAATAAACTGAGGAGCCGTGTGGCACAACCAGCTGACCGCGGGATTTTGCAATGGCGGCAATTTCCAGCAGCGTGGTCAATCCGCCGCACCAGCCGACGTCAGGTTGCATAATATCAATGCCGGTTTCGGAAAGTGTACGGAAGGATTGCAGCGTTCCGTGATGTTCGCCACTGGTCACCATCATGCCTGGAGGCGCATTCCGTTTTAGCTCACGATAACCTTCAAATTGCTGTGGCGGCAGACACTCTTCAATCCATTTAAGGTTATAGGGCGCGCAGGCATATGCAAGTTTGGTCGCGTAGTTGACGTCCTGGCTCATCCAGCAATCCAGCATCAGCCAGAAATCCGGACCGCATTTCTCACGGAAAGAGGCAACCATGGCGGCATCTTTACCAATACCCTCATCGCCATCGTGCGGACCCCAGTGCGCAGGCATTTTACCTCCGATAAAACCCATTTCTTTTGCCAGATCGGGGCGAGAACCTGTGGCATAAAAACAAACCTCATCGCGAACAGCCCCACCAAGCAGTTGGTATACGGGTAAATTTATTACCTTGCCAAAGAGATCCCATAGCGCCAGATCGATACAGGAAATAGTATTCATCACCAGGCCACCGGAACCGGCATAGTACATGGACGCGTTCAGCATCTGATCGTGAATGAGTTTAATATCGCTGACGCTTTTTCCTTCAACAAATCGATTCAGGTGCTTTTCAACAATAAAACAGCCCATTTCGCCACCGGTCGAGATGGCAAAACCGGTCTGCCCATTGTCAGCTTCCACTTCCACAATCAGCGTGCCAAGCACATTGATGCCAAACGACTGGCGGGACTGCTCATAGGCTTTGTACTTACTCATCGGCGTGGCAATGTGATCGTCAATCCAGTGATTGGCGCCCTGATCGTGATAGTCACCGCCGCCGCCGGCTTTATCTGCGGTCGCCCCACCGGTGAAATAGGCACGAATTTCTTTAATTTTCGGTAGTGTCATCGAATACTCCTTTCTTGTAATGCATGTTGGTCTACCGGGCTGCGCCAGCCAAGCAGACGGGAAATATCTCTGGCGCAGGCAATAGCCTGACTGGCAAGGTATTCACGATTTTCATCATTGATTTGAAAACTCGTCCCCACCAATGAGATCGCGGCGGTCAGTTCGTTGCTTGCGTTAAAAATAGGCGCGGCAACACAGCGTACATCGGGATAGTCTTCGCCATTATCAAAGCTCCATCCCTGACGACGTATACGTAGCAGTTCTACTTTAAGCGCATCAGCATCCTTAATCGTATTGGGGGTCACCGCGACAAATCGCAGGCCAGCAATAATTCGCGCCTGCTCTTCCTCCGGTTGCCAGGCAAGCAAACATTTACCAATGCCTGAACGGTGGAGGGATAGGCTTTTTCCTTCATGAGAGCGCACGCTGATAGTCGACGTTGATTCGACTTTGAGGATGTAATACGCATTACCGCTGTCAATAATACCCAGATGGCATAACAGGTTAGTTTCCTGCATCAGCGCGGTCAGACGCTTGCGGGCAATCTCACGAATATCCATTCGTTCCAATGCGTGTCCAGCCAGTTCCACCAGGCGTGTCCACAGACAATAATTGTCATATATATCAACCGCAACGAAACGCTGTTTCTTCAATTCGGCCAGTAGCAGATAAGTGCTGCTTTTCGGTAAGGCGAGCCCTTCAATAATCTCAGCCGCAGGACAAGGGCCATGCTGCGAAATGAAATGGAGAATGGCGATAGCGCGGGTAAGCGCTGGAACGGGCGTTGATTCCAACATGCTGTACTCCAGTCTGATAATATGGAGACAGTTTCAACATGATGCAGATCACAAAATGTGACTCACTTCAAAAGTGGGTCGCTTATTCCCAATTATCCCGGAGAAATAACTCAGAATGTGAGACTGTTCGTATTACGAGTACAGCATATTATACTCGTACTCTTGCCGAATATTGCTGCGTCGGTAATTTTTAGTGCAATATTTACAGACATACCGTTCATTAAGGCTATATCAACAGTAGTGAATATAAAAAACCAAACGAAAAACCAGTCTGATAATTTCAGAGTAAACCCACAAAAATAATAACCCTATAAATATGCAGCTTTTTTAGCCCGGCGATTATTTAGTCCAGCCCATTGTACTTTCCGTCTAAAAATCCGTGAGTATTATCACGTTTAATATACATAACTATCTTTTTTTTGTGTCTGATTTGGTTACTTTGATGAATATCACATAAATACTTCCTTAATTAATAGAATTTGTTTCCATGGATTAAGACTGTTGTCCAGTATTTTGGACAGAAAGCTGAATATTTAGGATTTCTCATGCCTGACACGATGAGGAAAATAACACAATGATGGCTATAGTTTTTGTTATGCGCGTGTTTTACTGATAACTTCACGCTCTATTAATTAATACCAATCGAGATCGTTTTAAGTTGGTGACGTTTGATTATGAACAAATAAAGAGGAATTGGCATGACCGTTTTCCCTGTAAAACACAATAAATTGTTATGTAAAAAAGAATTTCTGCTTCCCAAAGCCGAATTAAACCAAAAGATATTAAATGTTATTCATAACTTAATTAACATTCGTGATGAAACAGGGGAGTTTCTCATTCGTCTTGATGATGGTCGGGTTGTTGATTCCAAAAGCTGGAATAGCTGGGAATGGACGCAAGGCGTAGGTCTATACGGTCTTTATCAGTATTATAATCAAACGAATGATCCTGATATCAAAGAAATTATGGAAAAATGGTTCGCTGAACAGTTAGCGGAAGGAACGCCGATCAAAAATGTCAATACGGTTTGCCCATTGCTGACGCTCGCCTATCTGTATCAGCAAAACCCTTGTTCCAGCTGGCTCAGTTATCTGGAAAACTGGACGGAATGGGTACTCTATGAAATGCCACGTACGGATTACCAGGGGTTACAACACATTAATTCTAACCGGGAGAATCATCAACAATTATGGGATGACACGTTAATGATGTGCGCGTTACCCTTAATGAAGATAGGGAAATTACTTAATCGCCCTGAACTTGTTGAGGAGGCTGCCTACCAGTTTTTATTCCATACCCAACAATTGATGGATAAAAAAACCGGGCTATGGTTCCATGGCTGGACATTTGATGGAAATCATAACTTCGCTAATGCACTTTGGGCCAGAGGGAATTGCTGGATTACCGTTGCTATTCCCGATTTTATTGAGCTTCTTGATGTTCCCCCTGAAAATGCGACCCGCCGCTATTTGCTCCAGGTTCTTGAGCGCCAGATTAAAACATTAGCCGAATGTCAGGATGAAAGTGGTCTATGGCATACATTGCTTGACGATCCGTCATCTTATCTGGAAAGTTCAGCGACGGCAGGTTTCGCCTATGGGATCCTGAAAGCAGTACGCAAACGTTATATTAGTAAAGATTATGCAGTAATAGGTGAAAAGGCCATTAAAGGGCTATTGGATAATATTGATGAAAGTGGTCAGTTAAACCAGGTTTCCTTTGGTACCGCACTTGGAAAAGATTTGGATTTTTATAGAAATATCCCTTTAACCTCAATGCCATACGGTCAATCCATGGCAATACTGGCACTAACCGAATATCTTCGGACTTATATTTAATCCTGGAGATATCATTAACATGTTCTTGTGTTGAGGTTTTATCGGAATATCGACAAAGATTAAGATAATTTTATAAATTTCGCTTTTATCACCTTATTTTTGGAACAGAAATCCTGAGCCAACGATAAGGTGATGAGGTTCCCATTGCGACAAACAGGATAAATCCTGATGTTATAAATCGTAATAAGGATGGGTAATATGAATTCAATAACGCGCTCCACGGTATTTATTATGGCAACGCTATTCCTTCCCTTGACTTGCTTGTCGGAAACGATTGAACTTCGCATGTCCTGGTGGGGCGGGAATCAAAGGCACCAGGCCACACGCCAGGCGCTTGATGCCTTTGAGCAGGCGTACCCGAATATCAAGGTAAAATCTGAACCGGGAGGTTTTGACGGACAATTACAACGTTTAGCAACACAGGTTGCCGGTAATTCAGAGCCTGATGTAATGCAAATCAACTGGAACTGGTTACCGGTTTTTTCCAAAAATGGTGATGGATTTTATGATCTGAATAAGCTGGATAAGGAGATTGATTTATCCCAGTTCAATGAACAAGGGAAAAACATGGTGATGCTCAAGGATAAACTGAATGGTATCCCGGTTTCACTTACCGCCCGCCTTTTTTACTATAATGCCGAACCGTGGCGAAAGGCCGGACTCAATTATCCCACAACATGGGATGAACTCTTTTCGGCTGGAAAGGTTTTCAAAGAAAAACTGGGACAGGATTATTATCCGTTATCCATTTATCCTAATACAGAGATAGTTGCACTTCTGAATACTTATATGGTCCAAAAGTACAATATCCCGATGATAGATGAAGAGAATAAAAAGTTCAATT
This sequence comes from Brenneria roseae subsp. roseae, assembly GCF_003115845.1. Classification (GTDB taxonomy): domain Bacteria; phylum Pseudomonadota; class Gammaproteobacteria; order Enterobacterales; family Enterobacteriaceae; genus Brenneria; species Brenneria roseae. The sequence goes on from NZ_KZ819031.1 coordinate 8,787, forward strand.
ACACTAAAGATCAATGGATCGATTTCTTCGGTTTTTATAAAAAACTGCTAGATAATCATGTCATTCCTCCAGCGGTTTCTTACTATGCTTCTTTCGGAAAATCTAATCCCTGGGAAATCAAACCCTGGATGAATGGACAACTCGGCGGAAAATATCTTTGGACAACCGATAATATCTATGCGCCCAATCTGAAAGATCCGGAAGATTATGTCCTTGGTCCATTCATCAAGCAGCCCGAGGCCAAAGAAGCAGGATTATTCTTTAAACCTGGGTTGATTTTCTCTATCGGAAAAAACACACGCTACCCTAAAGAGTCAGCGCAATTAGTGAATTTTCTGCTAAACGATCCGCGTGGCATCACCATCATGGGTCTGCAACGAGGCGTGCCGTTGAGTGAAAAGGCGGTAAAAATTCTTCAAGAGCAAAAAATGATCGATGATAATAACTTACAGCTTAAATCACTTCGCCAGATGGAAGAGTTTATTGGTCATGTTAATGTATCAACGTTCCTGGAAGATGCCCAATTCCAGACGCTCATGGTAAAGTATATTGAACGGATAGAGCAAGGTAGAGGTTCTCTTGATGAAATCGCTACCGCGTTCCCGAAAGAGGCCGAGCGAGTTTTGAAAAGATTCTTTTAACTTTCCATATAATTAAGCAATATTATTTGTAAGCGGTAGCGCAGTGCCGACAGTGGTCTGAACCGCTAAAATCGATGAAATTCGGGACCTTGATTAGCAGCCAGTGTTTTCCAGCTATAACAAGCATCCCGAATTTTTCCGTTTGCCGCATTATTGGTGTTCTTCAGGCGATTCCCCTCCCCATATTTGTCGCGTTAGGTTAACGCGCGCTATATAAGGTTCTACGCATACCGCTTCCTCGCTGCAAAATCGCGCTATTGCCGAATGTGTATCGGCGATCCGGCAAGATCGATGACTCAAGCGTCTTTGATAAAAACCTTATCTGTTTTATTCTTTTCTATTGTTCTCATCCTAAGTATTTTTTATATGCTGATATTTATCATTTATCACAAAATTTTCTTTATATAGTAACATCATGATCTCGTTTTATTACAAATTGTCTTGTATGCTATTTATGCCTTTTCACTATCAGGACGAAAACAAATGACTGAAGCCCTCAAAATATTAAACAATATTCGCACATTGCGCGCTCAGGCTCGTGAAACCGATCTGGCAACATTGGAAGAGATGCTGGAGAAGCTTGCCGCCATCGTTGAAGATCGCCGCGAAGAAGAAGCCAAAGTCCAAAAAGAACAAGCTGAACGTCAAGCCAAACTTGAAGCCTTTCGTGCCAAACTGTTGGAGGATGGTATTGACCCAGCAGAACTTCTCGAAGGAATATCACCAAAATCTGCAAAATCTAAACGTGAACCCCGCCCTGCCAAATATAAATATATCGATGAGAACGGCGATGAGAAAACCTGGACAGGTCAGGGTCGTACCCCCAAGGCCATAACCGCCGCGCTTGATAACGGTAAAACACTGGAAGATTTTGAGATCTAATCCATCTGTTAGCTTCCAACCGCCATTGGAAGCTAACAAAGCTAAATTAGACTGAATTGATTTTTGTTCTGTTCCTTGTCTGAGTCTGTTTTTTCCCACCGTTCTTGACATCGCCTAGCTGGATAAAAGGTAATTACATCTAAAATTACCCTCACTATCATACCTTATGACAATTTATATCAATCGATGTACCCTGTTTATCAATGTCAATTTTAACGATATTGTTCATCCCAATTAATCGGGGCAGAAAATAAACGCTTCCGTTACCTTTTTCTGCACAATATTCATAAAAAATACACCTGCAATAGGATGCCTCCGTTTAGCCGGGAGGAACGATCAAATTAGTCAGACGAGGAAAAGTCCGTCATGAAAGCTCTAGTTCTGCAACAGGAAGACCATAAAACATTGGCAGAGGTAAAAGAGATTACACTGCCTGAGTTGGCCGAAGGCGATGTACTGGTGGATATCGACTGGTCCAGCCTCAATTACAAAGATGCGCTGGCTATTACGGGGAAAGGTAAAATTATCCGTCAATTCCCGATGGTGCCCGGCATCGATTTTTCCGGACGAGTCCACCAGAGTAACGATCCCCGCTTTTCGCCAGGCCAGTCCGTGATACTGACAGGATGGGGGGTTGGCGAAACCCATTGGGGGGGACTTGCCGAGCAAGCTTGCGTTAAAGGCGATTGGCTGGTGCCGATGCCCGAAAACATCAGCGCACGCCATGCGATGATCATCGGCACGGCAGGTTTTACCGCCATGTTATGCGTAATGGCCCTGGAAGAGGCAGGCGTCACGCCGCAGAGCGGGGAAATCGTGGTAACCGGCGCCAGCGGCGGCGTCGGAAGCACGGCGGTCGCGTTACTGAATACGCTGGGATATACCGTTGTCGCGGTAACCGGGCGTGAAACGACTCATGACTATCTAAAACAGATCGGCGCTGCCGAAATCCTGTCGCGTGACGATTTTTCGGATTCCCGTCCGCTAGAAAAACAACGGTGGGCTGGCGCCGTGGATACCGTGGGCAGCAACGTGCTGGCTAAAGTACTTGCGCAAATGAATTATGGCGGTTGCGTAACGGCCTGTGGTTTAGCGGGCGGTTTTGATCTACCCACGACGGTAATGCCTTTCATTCTGCGCAACGTGCGTCTACAGGGCGTTGACTCGGTATCGGTCCCGGCCTCCCGCCGGGCCGACATATGGCGCCGTTTAGCGAAAACCCTGCCAGAAAGTTTTTATCAGCAGGCGGCGGTGGAAATCGCACTGGAAGATGCAGCAAGTACCGCCGCTGATTTTTTGAATAATAAAATACGTGGCCGAACGTTGGTGAAAATCAGTCATTAACGACCCCGACCCGGTACCAATTCTTGTACCGGGTTGAGCGGCAATAAAGCTGAGAGAGAATTAAGACAAGGCGTAAAAGACAAGGATCAATAAGTCACGCAGGTAAACAGATAGGATACCGGGCCGCCAATTAAATAGGCCTGTTTGCCAAGTTGTATCACATCTAACTGTAAGGTCGTGCTATCCGCCGTGAACTCGGACAAAAGCTGATTAAATAGCGGTTCTGGGGTATTGTCCGTTGTCGATACCGAGATAGCTTTTATATGGTAACGGAACGTATCCTGAGCACGACGCTTCCTCCAACAAGCGTATAGGTTTTGACTCGCTTCAATTGATTCTCCAGTCATAATAATAAAAGTTGTCGCATGCGATGATTTCCCGATGATTACCTAATTGACAGAAAGATAACATCGTGCGGCCATAATTCTGTGCGGTATTGGAGGTATAGTTGTCAAAGATGACGCGCCGGTTAGCATCGCAGCGCAGCTTGTTTTCAGAAAGAATTTCATGAACCTGCTTATTGATGGCAAGACGATCGTCCTGGCCGATATCTTTGAGATACGTGATCTCGCGACCATTCTCTAATACGCCTTTAACCGGCGTAATTTCACGCTGCTCCGGATAGGATTTCAGGTAAGCCAGCGCGCCGAGCAGGATTGACGCGCTGACCACACCCGCCAGGGTGGTAAACCAGAAAAAACGCGAAGGCCTTTTTTTACCTTGCTGCGGCTGCGGGCCGGTTTCCGCTATCGGCGGCGCTGCCGGCAACGCTTCTGTCGTATCGGTATTCGATACGGTTTCTTGCCGGGCAATACCCGGTTCACACCGTATCTCGATATCCGTATTCAGCCGGAACCCCATCTTGGGAATAGTGATGATCAGGTTGTCATATCCGTATCCGGCCAAAGCACGGCGTAACAGGCTAATATATTGATTAAGATTGCTATTTGACCCCCGTAATCCATATTTATCCCACACCTCGGTTAACAGGTATTCCCGGGAAAGCACGTCTCCCGTTGGATGCCAATATTTGTTCAAACAAACGACCGGCAGGAATACTGGCCATCGCCAGTGCGGAAAAACCCACATCAGAGTAACGATGGGTTTATATCAGGCAACGTTGCCTGATACCGCGCCACGTTTCCCCTGCCCCGGCGGGTTGGCAAAAACAGCGAATAAGAACCAATGCGGTCGATCTCCCGTCAACAGCATTGAGATTCATTCTCACTATCAATTCATAACGATTAGATAGTTAATGGCTATCACAATATTCATCTAATTCTATTTTATCTATACCCATATGATGACTAATATTAACAGCGGATTTCAACCGAAGGGACTCACTATCATGGGTCGATCATTCGATAACTATCCAATAAATAAAAGTCCATGTATCACGCTAACCATTAGCACGCCCCCAAGACATATATTACGAGCGATTTCATGTCAACGGCCCAGCACTCGGACGTCAGACAGGCCGAGTAGATGGGACACACAAGCAGAGGTAGAGAACGCATGACAACTGAAAGCAAGTGCCCATTTTCGGGCGGTGGTAACAAAATAACCACCAACAGCGGCACCTCGAACCAGGACTGGTGGCCGAATCAACTGAATCTGAAAATCCTGCACCAGCACTCTTCCTTATCCGATCCGATGGACAAAGACTTCGACTACTCCGAAGCCTTCAAAAGCCTTGATTTAGCCGCCGTCAAAGAAGATCTCCATGCCCTGATGACCGATTCGCAAGACTGGTGGCCAGCGGATTTCGGCCACTACGGACCATTGTTAATCCGTATGGCCTGGCATAGCGCCGGCACCTATCGTACCGGCGATGGCCGTGGCGGCGCCGGCGCGGGTCAGCAACGTTTTGCTCCGCTCAATAGCTGGCCCGATAACGTCAACCTTGATAAGGCACGCCGGTTGCTGTGGCCGATCAAACAGAAATACGGCCGTAAAATCTCATGGGCCGATCTGATGATCCTCGCCGGTAATGTCGCACTGGAATCGATGGGATTCAAAACGTTCGGTTTTGCCGGCGGACGGGCGGACGTGTGGGAACCCGAAGAAGATGTCTATTGGGGTTCTGAAACCACCTGGTTAGGCGGCGACAAACGTTACTCCGGCGAACGGGATCTCGAAAACCCGCTGGCCGCCGTTCAGATGGGGCTGATCTACGTGAACCCGGAAGGCCCGAATGGAAACCCTGATCCGCTGGCCGCCGCTAAAGACATTCGCGAAACCTTCAGCCGCATGGCGATGAACGACGAAGAAACCGTCGCGCTGATTGCCGGTGGTCACACCTTCGGGAAGACCCACGGCGCGGGTGATGCGGCGCTGGTCGGCGCTGAACCGGAAGCGGCCGGTATTGAAGAGCAAGGGCTGGGTTGGAAGAGCAGTTTCGGCAGCGGCAAAGGTGGCGATACCATCACCAGCGGTCTGGAAGTCACCTGGTCCCAAACGCCGACCCGCTGGAGTAACTACTTTTTCGAGAACCTGTTCAGTTTCGAATGGGAACTGACCAAGAGCCCGGCCGGCGCCCATCAATGGCAGCCGAAAAATGGTGCGGGGGCGAGAGAAGTGCCGGATGCGCACGACCCGTCAAAACGCCATGCGCCAAACATGTTTACCACGGATCTTTCTTTGCGCGTTGACCCGATTTACGAGAAAATTTCCCGCCGCTTCTACGAGAATCCGAATGAATTCGCCGACGCCTTCGCCCGCGCATGGTTCAAGCTGACTCACCGCGACATGGGACCCCGCGCCCGTTATCTCGGCCCGGAAGTCCCGGCCGAAGAGCTGATTTGGCAGGATCCGATCCCGGCGGTGAATCATGAATTGATTAATGAACAGGATATCATCGACCTCAAAGGGAAAATTCTGGCTTCAGGTCTGTCCGTCTCGCAACTGGTCTCGACCGCCTGGGCGTCAGCATCGACCTTCCGTGGCTCAGACAAACGCGGCGGTGCAAACGGCGCCCGTATCCGGCTGGCTCCGCAGAAAGATTGGGAGGCAAATCAGCCCGAACAACTGGCGCACGCGCTGAAGGTACTGGAAGGTATTCAGAATACGTTCAACAGCACCCAGCCCGGCAACAAGAAAGTGTCGTTGGCCGACCTGATCGTGCTGGCCGGCTGTGCCGGTGTTGAACAGGCGGCGAAAAACGCCGGTCACCCGGTCACGGTTCCTTTCACACCGGGCCGGATGGATGCTTCGCAAGAACAAACCGATATCGAGTCGTTCGCGGTGATGGAGCCGGTTGCAGATGGTTTCCGCAACTATCTCAAGGGGCGCTACAGCGTTCCCGCTGAAGCGTTGCTGGTGGATAAGGCGCAGTTGCTCACGTTGAGCGCGCCAGAAATGACGGTGCTGTTAGGCGGCCTGCGCGTGCTGGACACCAATGTCGGTCAAACGCCGCATGGCGTGTTTACCCATCGTCCGCAGACGCTGACCAACGATTTCTTCGTCAACCTGCTTGATATGGGAACCACGTGGAAACCTACTGGCGACGACGGCGTATTTGAAGGGCGCGATCGCGTGACCGGGGAACTCAAGTGGACGGGCACCCGTGCCGATCTGATCTTCGGTTCGCACTCTCAGCTGCGCGCGCTGGCTGAAGTCTACGGCAGCGCGGATGCGCAGGCGAGCTTTGTACAGGATTTTGTCGCCGTCTGGAACAAAGTCATGAACCTCGATCGTTTTGATCTCGCGTAATCGCGGCTGAGTTGTTTTAAACACGTTGTCGCTAATGTATACCCCGTCTGGTGATTCGGCGGGGTATTATCTTTCCAAACGCCATGATTTTACCTGTTGCTGCGCCTCCCATAATGACCGATAACGCCCGCCTTCGCTCAGCAACGATTGATGTGTCCCCTGCTGAGCAACCCGTCCTTCTTCAATCACCAGAATACGGTCGGCCCCCACAATGGTCGACAAGCGATGGGCAATGACAATCACCGTTTTGTCCTGAATCAATCTGTCAATGGCACGCTGTACCGCCAGCTCGCTTTCCGTATCCAGCGCCGCCGTTGGTTCATCCAGAATCACGATAGGCGCATCCTTCAACAACGCCCGGGCAATCGAAATCCGCTGGCGTTCTCCCCCTGATAATCGGCCACCGAGCTCCCCCATACGTGTCTGCCAGCCTTGCGGCAGACGCTGAATAAAATCCAGACACTGAGCGGCCCGGGCGGCTTCCTCAACCTCGGCGTCGCTGGCTTCAGGGCGTGCCAGACGGATATTGGCCAGTATGGTGTCATCAAACAGATAAACGTCCTGAAACACCACGGAAATTAAGCGGTTCAATGTTGCCGGCGCGATCCGACGAAGATCCACTCCCCCTATACGGATATCCCCCTGCTGTGGATCGGCATGCCGCATCAATAAACGCGTGACGGTGGTTTTTCCTGAACCAGACGGCCCGACCAACGCGGTCATGCCTCTTGCTGGTAATGCCATGCTCACGTCGCACAGTGCGGCGTTGGCATCAGCGCGATAACGGTAGCTGACCCGCTCAAAGGTAATCTGAAAGGTCGCCGGCGTGGCCTCCGGCTGCTGTACAGGCAACGGTTCAATGGCTAACAGCGCATCAATACGTTTCAGCGCGGTTTCGATCATGTCCAGTACGGCGGTGTAGCTGACAAACGTGGCCAGCGGCTCCGAAAAACGCACAATAATCACCATCAGCGCAGCAACCACAGCCAGATCCCAGATCCCTGTCACCGCCCCGCTGACGCCAACTATCACCACACATTGCAGCCCAAGCTCAACGATGCTGGCGATCGCCGCGCTCGGCCGGGCGCCTTTACGATGCGCCCCGGTCTGTATCCGCTGCAAATTTAAAAAACGCTGCCGTAACGTGCCCGCACGCTCGGTTTCGCTACAGGTGGTGCGCAGCACTGATAGCCCTTGTACGTACTCCACCAGATCGGCGCTGGTTTGCTGATGGGCGTCGGCCAGCATCTGTACGGTGTGACTAAACACCGGCCGCCGCCAGCGATATAGCAGTGCAATCACCGGAAAAATCAGCAGCAAACTCAATCCAAGCCGCCAGTCCACCACCAGCATGCATAACGTCACAACGACGGGTGTGACGATCGCCAGCAGAATCTGATTCACAATGGCCAACGTATAATTCAGATTTTCATCCACGCTGCCCAATAGCAGTGAATTGATCTCGCCTGCACGGGTGGCCTGAAGTTTTACCAGCGGAATACGGCGCAGCTGTTCTCCCAATCGCATGCGCAGTTCATGCGTTGCCGCCGCCATCTGGCCCTGGTATTCAAACCCTTGACCATACCAGCGCAGCACCAGCGTCAACAGGCTTAACACCGCCATCACGCTCAGCCAGCGCACTCCGCCGGCCTCCGCCGGATGAAATACGGCAGACAGAAACGGAAATAAACAGGCAAGCGACAGCCCCTGTGTCACCGATGCGGCAAACAGGCCAAGACAACTCCAGCGAAATGCGCGGGCCTGCGATCCGGTTGCCCGCACCAGTTGGCGATAGGTGGCATACCACGACGTGAGTTCGCCGCGGCGCGGTGGCGGCGCCGTACTCATGACCGTGTCTCCGCGGATGTCGTCTGATTCGGGGCCGGACGACGCAACGCCCAATGCTGAGCCCGTTCGTAGCTGTCCCACAGGCGGTGATATACCCCCTGTTCAACCATTAATGCCTCGTGGCAGCCGCGCTCTTTCAGCACGCCCCGATCAAAAACCAGAATTTGATCGGCATCGCGAACGGTGGATAAACGGTGAGCGACCATGATGACGGTTTTATCGCGCATCAGGGCAGAAAGCGCGGCGACCAGCGCCGCTTCATTTTCTGGATCGGCGAACGCCGTGGCTTCATCCAATACCAGAATCGGCCGGTTGTGCAACAGCGCACGTGCGATAGCGATACGCTGACGTTGCCCGCCGGACAGAAACACTCCCCGCTCACCCGCCAACGTGTCGTATCCCTGAGGTAGCGTCATAATAAAATCGTGGGCTTGCGCAGCGGTTGCGGCAGTAATCACATCATCCATACTTTTGTCTGGCAAACCAATACGGATGTTGTTGGCGATCGTATCGGCAAAAAGAAACGGCTCCTGGAAAACAAAGGAAACCTGCTGCATCAGCGTGGCGGTTTTCATCCGGCGAATGTCCACGCCACCGATCAAAATCCGCCCACGGGTCACATCCCAAAACCGTGGAATCAGGCGAGCGACCGTAGTTTTACCCGCCCCGGATGGCCCTACCAACGCAGCGACCGACCCTGACGCCACCTGAAAACTGACATCATGCAAAACGTCGCCCCCTGCCGGCCCATCGTAGCTGAAGCTCACCCGCTCGAAGACCACGCTGGCATCCGCAGGCAATGTATCCTGTTCAGTTTCGGGCAACGCCGGCATCGCCATCACTTCCTGAATCCGGCTGATGCTTAACCGGGCTTTCGCCACCATATGGTTCAACGCCATCATCGGCATGACCGCTTCCGCCATGCCATTTCCCACGAGCAACGCCGCAATCCAGAGGCCGAAATCCAGACTGTCAGAGTGATATAAGCCATAGCCCACGCCGCACAGCAGCAGCAACGTCGGCAGTGGATTAAGAATCGCAAAGGAGAAACGCGCCGAAAAACCGGCCTGCTGATACCAGCGAGTCAGCACGTCCAGATAGTTTTCCAACGCCTGCTGATAGCGACCAAAGGTCGACGAGCCGGTATCAAACGTGCGAACCACCGGCATGGCCTGCACAAACTCAATGACAGCCGTACTGACCTGCTCGCGCGCCTGGTTATAACGCTGGTTCATATCTCCGGAATGGCGCATCGCCAGCCTCAGGACTATGCCCCCCGCCGCCAACACCAGCATCGCGGATAGCGCCAGACGCCAGTCCAGCCACAGCAGCAATAGCGCGGTACAGACCGGCGCAACAAACGCGCGCGCATAAAGCGGCGTACTGTCCGCCACAAACAGATGTAACGCATTAACATCATCCTGCACAATTTTGGTGAGCGCCCCGGCGCCATAACGCTGAACAACCCCCAAAGGAAGTACAGCCAGATGATCCGCTAACCCACTGCGAACGATGTTCTCCAACCGAAAAGCCGCATAGTGCGACTGATTAAACGACATCAGTCGCAGCAGATAGCTGCCGATTAAACAGCCCGCCGCACTGGCGATAGGCCAGCGCGGCCACACAAGCGGTTGCCGGGTGAGATGGCTTACACACCATGCGAGCGAGAGCAGAAAAGCGATGCCTAGCATGACCGATAGCGCCGAAAGGAACATGGCAAAACCGATTTGTCCCCTGACGGGGTACATGATGCGCCAGGCGCTTGCGGGCTTAGCGGGGCGGGATGCGGTATCAGATGAAGGCCCATCAACAAAAGATTGCGGCATGAAATCTCTCTTTTCCCTTCCCGCACAATCGTTTGCGGGAGGAGGTTTAAATCGGCTCGACGACGCCGGTAAAGTCAGGAATAATAACCATTCTCAACTGCATATCTACCCGATTCGAGCCGACTTCTACCCGATTCGGTATATACCCAATAGATTTCAAGATGACGTGTACACCATTCAGGAGACTGTCCATTGAAAGCATCCCCACTGACGTCCGCCACCGTACCTGAAGTCGCTATCTCGAATTTATTGGTGGATTTGCAGGTTGCGCATCCCGATCTGAACGTGGAGGGTAATCTTTTAAGGGTTACGCTTCAGGAGGGCCTGGATATTCTGGTGTGGAAAGGGGAATTTCAGCAGCCGACCACGATGCACCTGCGCGACGACTGGGGAAGAGTCCAGTTCTCCTGCTCATTACAGGGTAAATCGCAATTCTCCCTGAAAGGGACCCAACGCGGACATGAACATGTGTTGCAACAGGGAGCGGGCTGTATCAGCTATACCCCAGACTGTCAGGGCACCTCGTCGTATGCGGGGAAATTTGAAAGCGTCACCGTATCTCTTCGTCCGGACCTGCTGACCGATTGGGTGCCGGATCTTAATGGCAACCTGCAACAACAGTTGAATAGCGGCCAGTTGTGCACCCACTGTGACTGTAACGCTGAAATGCGGGCAACCGCGCAAATGTTGAGCCATACCCTTTCCACTATCGCGCTGCAAAATCAACATGATGGCTCACGTCATGCGCCGCTATGGCTGTTGGGACAAAGCATGATCATGGTCAGCCTCGCCATTGCCGGGTATGACGATTCGTTGATTCGACATGAAGCGATCGGCCTGGCCGATCGCCAGAAGCTGCTGCGAGCCAGGGATTTATTGCTGGCCGACCTTTCTCAGGCTCCCACCATCGCCATGCTGGCCAGAGAAACCGGGCTGAGCGCGCTGAAACTTAAGCGAGGATTCCGCCAGCTATTCAATAACAGCATCTACGGCCTGTTTCAGGCGGAGCGCATGCATGAAGCCCGGCGCCGTTTGTTCGTCGCCGGCACGCCCGTCATGGTTGTGGCGACCGATCTGGGTTATGCCAATGCCAGCCATTTCAGCGCAGCTTTCCAGAAACAGTTCGGCGTCAATCCATCGGAATTCAAGCGGCTTATCCTCTAATTTTAATCTTCCGGCTTTCATATACCGCTGACAGCGCGCGTTCTGGCGTGTCGCATTCCGCGGTTCATCATGACAATAACGCCACAACCGAACCGATTCGGGTGGAAATAGAATGGATGCGGGTAGCGCCACATTTGCAAATGATTATCATTTCTTTCATTGAGAACGGGAGGAACGGATATGGGCAATGTGCCGAGTACGCCACACGAGTTTATTGATACACAACACTGGCCGTTAGTATTTTTGCACATGCCCGAACAGGTTCCTGACGAACAGGCCGACGACTACCTTACTCAGATTGAAGCGCTCTATGCTCGTCATCAACCCTTCGTCCTGTGTATGACCGGAGCCGACCTGCCCCATCACTCTCCTGTTTTTATGGCCGACTACCTTCAATGGACCGCCGGTAACGTCAGCCAGCAACAGCAATATTGCGCAGCAGCCATCCGTATTGAAAGCGATGACGCCAAGCGGGAGCAATACCGGCAATGGGCCCGGAACTGGGCGAAAACGGGCAATGCGCCCTACCTTTACCTGGTCGTTGCCACCTTGTCCGAAGCGCGGGCGCTAGCGCCAGCCTTATTGGATCGCCAATAACCATGGCGCGCTACCTCCCATACTGGTGCTTTTATCTGCATCAGGGGATGATTACCGCCCTGATTTTACAAGGCGTCATGGGCTATTTTCGTCACGCCGGGCTGGATTTGTCTCAGCTGAGTTGGCTATCGCTCACGCTATTGCCCTGGGTTGCCAAATTTCTGTGGGCGCCCTGGAGCGAACGCCATGCGGTGGCGCTGCGCGGTAATCCTTATCTCGGTAGTCTGATACTGCTACAAGCGGCAATGGCAATCACGCTGGCGGTCATCGGTTTTCTGTCTCCGGCGCAATCCGTGGGGGTAATCCTGATCGCGCTGATGCTGCTGGCCTTTCTGTCAGCCAGTCACGATATCTACGCCGACGGCATCACTATCTGCACCACCTCGGCATACAGCCGACCGCCGGCTAACGCCGCTCAGGTCGGGGGCAGCTATCTCGGCATTCTATTTGGCTCCTATGCCTTTCTAACTATTGCCGAATCAGCCGGCTGGCGCAGCGGTTTCCTGGCGCTGGCTGCATTTTCTCTGCTGTTGCTCATTTTGCCCCTGCGCTATACCCGTAAGGCGACGCGGGTTCCCGGCCAGACGCGACCGACGCTGGATCGGCGTAATATTATCGCCCTGTGGCCGATACTCGCTTTCACCGCCATTTTTTATCTCGCCATGCGGGGCATGATGGCGTTGCAGACGGTCATTCTTATCGACCAGCAGTTAAGCCTGAGTCGTCTTGGCATCATCATCACCGTCTACAGCACCGCCGTCAGCGGCATCGGTATTGTGCTCGCCAATCTGTTGGTGCGGCGACTGGGCGCCATACGCTGCCTGTTGCCGGTGATGATCCTTCACGCACTGCTGGCCACCATACTGACCCTGGGTTACCCGCACTATCGCCTGACCAGTTGGATTGTGCTGTTTGGCGTCGTCAATCTGGCTGCCGCGATAGGTTTTGTCACGCTCTACAATGTGCTGATGGGGTTGGTCAGGCCGCATCAGCCTGCGTCTGACTATGCGCTGTTTCAATCTACCGATGCGGCCGTTGCCATGATCGTTTCCCTCTCAGCGCTACAGTTGGCTCATCACACGGGTTACTTATTCACCCTGGCTGCTCTGGCGCTTTTCGCCGTCGTCAGCCTGTGGCCGGCCTGGCGGCTATGCCAACGGTTGTCTCATACCTTTTCACCCGAATGCCCCTCGGCGGCCGGCGCCGAGCCGCTAAAACCGGGTGCACGACATTGATAAGGCGATCGCCCGTTGTCAGCCGGGGTAAGCCAAACGCTTTGGGGTTGAAATAAACCCGATGCGGGTAGTTCATTTTATGCAAATAATTATCATTTGCCTTTGAAGCATCACATTTGCTACCGCCAGACCGGCGTTCTCTGGCCTCTTTTTTTCGTCATTTCAGGGATTCCACAATGAAAATAATGCGTCTGTATCCATTGGCCTTCACCGGCCTGCTGCTGTCCTCCTGCGCCTATGCCGTAGCGGAAGACACCCTGACGGTCTCCGCCAGCAAACAATCGCCCTACTCCGCATCATCGAATAACGTCTCCTCTACCATCGTAACCGCGCCAGAGCTGAAAGATGCCGGCGTCACCAGCACCGATCGGCTGACACGGGTGTTACCCGGCTTGAACCTGGAGAACAACGGCAGCCTGTTGTTCCCGTCAATCTCACTGCGCGGCGTCTCTTCGGCGCAGGACTTCTACAGTCCGGCGGTAACCCTCTATGTTGATGGCGTACCGCAGCTGTCAACCTATACGGTACAGGCACTGACAGACATTGAGAGCATCGAAATGCTGCGAGGACCGCAGGGCACGTTGTACGGTAAGAGCGCTCAGGGAGGGATTATCAACATTGTGACTCAACAACCCGATAGCACGCCGCGGGGATATATCGAAGGGGGCGTTGCCAGCCGGGATGGCTATCATGGCAAAATCAACGTCAGCGGGCCGATACAGGATGGTCTGTTGTATGGCAGCGTCACGCTGCTGCGTCAGGTGGATTCCGGCGCCATGACTAACCCATCAACGGGCAACAACAACCTCGGCGGCACCAAGGCAAACGTGGGAAATGTGCGACTGAGACTGGCGCCGGACGGGCAACCATGGGAAACCAGCCTCGCTATTACGGAAGACTGCACGCGCGCCACGCAGGACACCTATCTGCCTTTCGGCGATGTGAAAAACCGTACGCTGGATATCGCGCCAGGCGCTCCCGATCCTTATCTGCGTCGTTGTACACACAGCCAGACGCTGACAGGCAAATACACCACCGCCAACTGGATATTCAGTTTGGTTAGCGCATGGCAGCAGCAAAATTATGAGCGTACATTTCCGAATAGCACGTTAATCGCCGATATGCCGGAACGCTGGAATCAAGACGTACAGGAACTGCGCGCCGCCACGCATGGGGGTGGACGTACGGTGGATATGGTCGTTGGTCTGTACCGCCAGCAAACGCGTGAAAAACTCGACCTGACTTACAACATGTCAGGTATGCCCTATATGCAGACCAACGCGAATACCGCTGCGGAAACGCTGGCCGCATACAGTGATTTAACCTGGCATCTGACCGACCGTATCGACCTCGGCGGCGGGCTGCGCGTGTCACATGATAAAGCCGATACCCGTTATCACGGTCAGATGGCGGGCGCGGGTTTTGGCGACCAAAACAGTACCAATGACGATCAGGTATTAGGGCAACTCTCCGCCAGCTATCTGCTGGATAGCAACTGGCGTATTTATACCCGCGTCGCGCAGGGATACAAACCGACAGGCTTCAACCTATCGCCAACCGCAGGCATGCCGGCGCGCCCTTATACCGCGGAAAAATCCATGAACTATGAAATTGGGTCGCGCTATCAGACTGGCGATCTGCAACTTCAGGGGGCGGTATTCCATACCCATACCCGCGATATGCAGTTGTATTCAGGGCCGGTCGGGATGCAGACCTTGAGTAATGCAGGCAGTGCCGATGCAACGGGTATGGAACTGATCGCGAAGTGGCAGTTTGTTCCCGGTTGGTCATGGGATATTAACGGCAACTACGTTCGTTCCGAATTCACCAGCGACAGCGAGCGCTATCAGGATAAACGCGTTCCCTTTGTTCCGCGCTACGGCGCCGGCACCAGCCTTAACGGCATGATTAATACACAATATGGCGCCGTCATGCCGCGTATTGCGTTAAATCTTGTGGGCCCCCATTACTTTGACGGCGACAACGATTTACGTCAGGGCGCGTATGCCACCACCGATCTGCGTTTGGGATGGCAAGCCACCGATCGGGTCAATATTGCGGGTTACGTCAATAACGTCTTTGATCGACGCTATCGTACCTTTGGTTTTCTGAGCGGAACCTCAGCCTATGCACAAATCAACGAAGGGAGAACCGTCGGGATTGATGTGCGGGTCGATTTGTTCTGAGGCTGATTATCCCTGTTCGAACCGCGTCGCCCGGTAAACTTCATCGGGGTGATGTCACCACTGACATCACCCCGACAGACGGTAAAGGCCTGGTTTCAGATACCAGAACAAAACGCCAGACCGCAGTCAGCGAACCTGCGCCAGTTCCGTCGTTCTTCTTACCGCCGCCAACACGCTACGTTGCAACCCTGCGGCAAAATCGCTGTTGTTCAACTCGTAGAGCCCATGCATTCCCACCCCTGCCGGCGAATTATTGATATCCAGCAGTTGGCGCGGGTGTTTCTTACTGAGTTTCAGCATCTCAACCGCCCCGACCAGATTCTCCAGCACCACCTGCGTGGCTTGCGCACGCGGCAATCCCGCCAGCACACCGGCATCCGTCAAGGACTCAATAAAATAGTAAATGTAGTTTGGCCCAGCCACGCCAAAGCCGGTAAAGACATCGATCAGGCGCTCTTCCAGATACAGAAACTTACCGAAGCCGGACAGAAATGTTTCAATATTCTCCGCACGGGCATGGTCGTTAAGCGTCACGCCGCTGTAGCCGTAGCCGGTGTCGGTCAGGGTATTCGGTATCACCCGTACAATAGCCCGTTCCGAACCCAGTAACGACGCCAGCTGTTCCAGCGTGACTCCGGCCACAATCGACACCACCGTGCTGTGGGGCGCCGCCGCCTGCCGAATGCGTTTCGTCACGGCGGCAAGATCGTCCTGAGGGCGAACGCCAATCACCACCAGATCGGCCAGTCTTAACGCATCCGTTGCGTTATGCTGGTCAGGCAGGTGATAGATTTGGCTGACGGCGTCAATACGGCCAGCGTCAATGTCTTCAATACTAATCTGTTCGGCGGTAAGTGTTTTTCGCGCCAAGGACGCACGAATAATGGCTTCCGCCATTTGCCCGGCCCCAATAAAGTGAACCTTTGCCATGTGAACCTCCCGGTTATATCCCCTGTCAGGATGACCGTTATTAATAGG
The DNA here is from genome assembly GCF_003115845.1 of Brenneria roseae subsp. roseae. GTDB lineage: Bacteria > Pseudomonadota > Gammaproteobacteria > Enterobacterales > Enterobacteriaceae > Brenneria > Brenneria roseae. The sequence continues at coordinate 25,199 of NZ_KZ819031.1, forward strand.
ATGGATTCTATATCTGATTTAATGATTCTATTAACGTCAAAGAAAAATTAAACAAACTGATACTCGCCGTCGCCGACAAATAGGCTGAGCGCCTTTAATTCAGGATTGTCAGCCTGCAACTGAATCGACGCCAGACGATTTGATTCGCCAGACTGGAAAATAAACTGCTGATCGCCAATCAGTAAATGGGCAGGGTTCTGTTCACTGCGTGGTAAATTAAACAGCTGTTGCCAATGTGCGGCAACCTGCTGCGGTTGTTTGACCTTGAACAGCGCGGATTGAATCGTCACCCGCCCCGCCGGATGAGGCCGATCAAGACCGCGCTGCCGGAGCAACTGCAAACGCCCGGCGTCCGTTTCGCCCCACTGGATAATAAAAGGATAGGCGAGGCCCTGATAATCGCCGGCAATGGTGAACATGCGCCATTCAATAAGATTGCCTTGCGCATCATGACGTTTGCCCGCAACGATCGGGGAAAGCGTCAGGTTGTACTGCCGGAGCGCGGCATAGCTGGCATCAATATCGTCACTGCGCAGGGCAATGCGATACAGGATCTGCTGTTCCGGTAAAAAGGTTTGCGCATCACGTGACAATAAGAACCGATCCCGAGCGGCCGCCAGTTCATCGGCATCGCGGATCCCCAGAAACTCAATATAGGTCAGGCCAAAATAACTTAGCGCATTATGGGTTCCCCACCCCGGATGGGAGCCGCCGGGAAACGCCACCAGTTGGCGATCGGTAAATGCCGCGACGGCATCGTCCAGATTATTCACATAATGAACGACGTGATCCCATAATAATTTTGCCATACTTCCCCCTGACACCTGTGTAATAAAGTCTATCCGGCTAACTATTTTAGAGTGTGTTTAATGAAACAAACGCGATGATCGTATTAGAAATTTTAATTTTTCATTTGGTTAGTGATTTTTTCGCATTAACTTTACCAAAAAATAGATATATGATTTTTTCACTTTATATATACCAATAACGCAATGCGATAGAATAAATCGTCATTTCACTAATAATTAGTCCCGCCCTTATTCTTTTTCCCTTATTGGCCTATTTCTTCTTACAGGGATTTTTATGAATATTTCACGCAGGCGGTTGTTGATTTCCTCCGCGGCCATCACGGCCACCTTACCATTCACCCCTTTTCTGTCGGCGGCGCAGAACAGTCTGGCTTCCGGCGTCCTCCCCGGCACGCCGGTCAAAGGCGGCACGCTTGGCGTACACATTGCCGCGGAACAGCGCATCCTTAATCCGGCGCTGCGCGCCTCCACCGGTGTTTACATCGTAACCAGTAAAATCATCGAATCACTGGTGGATCTGGACGCGCAAGGAAACATTATTCCGCAGCTGGCAACCGAATGGCACACCACGCCAGATGGCAAAACCATCACCTTTAAACTGCGCGAACAGGTCAAATGGCATGACGGTAAGCCGTTTACCGCCAGCGACGTGCAATACAATGCGCTGGAGCTATGGAAAAAACAGCTCAATTATGGCACAGCGCTTCAGCAATATCTGGAGGCGGTTGATACCCCCGACGATCGTACCGTCGTGTTCCACTACTCCCGTCCAATGCCGATTGAGCTCTTGCTGCGGGCGCTGGCGGATCTCGGCTATGTCGTTCCGCGCCATCTGTATGAAAACAGCAACGTGCTGGAAAACCCGGCCAACACGGCGCCGATTGGCACCGGGCCATTTAAGTTTGTTCAGTATGAACGCGGGCAATACATTATCGCCACCCGGAATCCGGATTACTGGCGTCAGGATCAACCCTACATCGAACGGATTGTCTGGCGCATCATTACGGATAAATCCGCCGCGACCGCCGCGCTGGAAACCGGGCAGATTCAGCTCAGCGCCTATTCTCAGCTTTCCCTTGCGGATTTGGATCGACTGCAAAAACATCCTGACTTTGAGGTGACGCCGAAAGGCTCTGAGGCAAACGTGTTTAATAACACGCTGGAATTCAATTTCCGCCGCAAAGAAATCGCCGATGTCCGCGTCAGACGCGCCATCGCTCACGCCATCGACGTGCCGTTCTTTATCGAAAACTTCCTGTACGGTCAGGGCAAACCGGCGACCGGCATCATTCCGTCCACCTCCACTCAGTTTTATCCGGCCAACAGCAACCCCCCTTATCCGTTCGATCGCAAAAAAGCGGAAGCGCTGCTGGATGAAGCCGGCTATCCCCGTGCAGCCAACGGCGAACGCTTTAAACTGAAGCTGGTGCCTATCACCAACGGCGAGGATGTGACCTTGTTCGCGACCTATATTCAGCAGGCCTTGTCGGAAATCGGCATCCCGGTGGATATCACCAACTTTGACTATGCCGGTTCGCTGTCCGCTGTTTATAAAGATCATAATTTCGACCTCGCCACCGGTTGGCACCAGTACCGGGGCGACCCGGCGGTATCGACCACCGTCTGGCTGCGTTCAGGCAGCCCGGCAGGCTCACCGTGGACCAACCAGTACGGCTGGCAATCCGACGTGGTGGATAAACTGATCGACGATGCCGCTTCGGAAATCGACCCGGCCAAACGGCGCGCGCTGTATGCGCAGCTGGTGGAGGAAGCGAACGAACAGTTCCCGGTCTGGTTTGTCACCGAACGCCAGTTCTACAGCGTCGTGAACAAAAAACTGAAAAATGCGCTCAATACGGCGCGTTGGCCATCCAGTAGCTGGCACGACGCCTGGCTGGAGGCCTGAGCGCAATGACATTATTACTGCTCGCCGGCCGTCGTCTGGCGGCGGCGATCCCCGCGCTGTTGATCATTCTGGCCGGATTGTTTCTACTGTTGCAATTCGCGCCGGGGGATACGGTCGATGCGCTGGTGGCGCAAATCGGCGGCGGCGACCCGACGATGATCGAGGAATTGCGGCGTTACTATGCCCTCGATCAGTCTACCGCCGTGCGATTGGGAGACTATCTGTGGCGGTTGATACACCTCGATTTGGGCCAGTCGGCGATTTACGGCAAACCTGTGGCGGAAGTGATTCTGGAACGTCTGCCCGTCACGCTGCTGCTGATGGCCACCTCGCTGGCGCTGGCCGTCGCGGCGGGCATGGCGCTGGGGATTATCGCCGCACGCCGGGTCAATCGCTGGCCGGATACCCTGATTTCACTGCTGGGTCTGATTTTTTACTCCACGCCCTCCTTCTGGTTTGGGTTGATGGGTATCTTTCTGTTCTCCATCTATCTCGACTGGCTCCCTTCCGGCGGATTTGAAACCATTGCCAGCGGGCTGACCGGCATCGACCGTATTCTGGATATCGCCAGGCATCTGGTGCTGCCGACGCTGACGCTGGCGCTGATCTTCCTCGCGGTGTATCTGCGCATCATGCGGGCATCGATGCTGGAAGTCGCCACGCTGGATTTCGTGCGCACGGCCCGCGCCAAAGGATTGCGTGAAAACCGCATCGTGGTGCGCCACATTCTGCGCAACGCCCTGCTGCCCCTGATCACGCTGATTGGCTTGCAGGCAGGCACCATGCTGGGCGGTTCGGTGGTGGTGGAAAGCGTATTCTCACTGCCCGGACTGGGTCGTCTGGCCTACGAATCGGTCATGCAGCGCGATCTCAATACGCTGCTGGGCGTCGTCTTCGTATCGGCGCTGCTGGTCATCAGTATCAATTTTTTGGTGGACCTGCTGTATGCCAGGCTCGATCCGCGTATCTCGGGTGAACAATGATGCGTCAATTTTTTAAACGCTACGCCCACAGTCCGGCGGCCCTGCTCGGCCTGATTTTACTGCTGCTGGTGGTTGGTATGGCGCTCACCGCCGATCTTTTCTTCCCGAATAACCCGCTGCGGCTGGCGGGCCGTCCGTTGCAGTGGCCGCTGCACAATCCGAACTTTCTACTCGGCACCGACCAGACCGGACGAGACATCGCCGCGCAGATTTTCCACGGCGCGCGGATCTCGCTGACCATCGGGCTGGTGGCGACGATCATCGCTATTATTATCGGTATTGTCGTCGGCGCGCTGTCAGGCTTCTACGGCGGGATCGTTGATGACCTGTTGATGCGCCTGACGGAAGCATTCCAGATTTTGCCCAACTTTCTGCTGCTACTGGTGCTGATCGCCGTATTTGGCTCCACGCTGGAGACCGTGATCTGGGCCATCGGCATTGTCTCCTGGCCGCCTGCCGCCCGGCTGACGCGCGCCGAATTCATGTCGCTGCGCAACCGGGAGTTCGTGCAGGCGGCGCGATCGCTCGGCATGCGCGATATGCCCATCGTGTTCCGTGAAATCCTGCCCAACGCCCTGCCGCCGATTGTGGTCTACGCCAGCGTTATCATGGCGGTCGCCATTCTGCTGGAGAGCGCGCTGGCCTTTCTGAATCTGTCCGATCCCAATGTGCCCTCCTGGGGAAACCTGATTGGCGCCGGGCGCAGCGTACTACGTCAGGAATGGTATGTGTCGGCGATCCCCGGCGTGGCTATTTTATTAACCGTACTCTCTGTTTCGCTGGTCGGACAGGGACTCAATGATGCGCTGAACCCAAGGCTGAAAAACCGATGAGCGTTTTGTTATCGATTAAAAATCTCAGCGTCGCGCTGCCGGCCGACGCCGATCGTCCGTGGGCATTACGCCAGGTGTCACTCGACCTGCATGCCAATGAAATCCTGTGCGTTGTGGGTGAAAGCGGTTCAGGAAAATCCATGACCGCCAGCGCCATTATGGGGCTATTGCCCGATCAGGTGCATCCAACCGAAGGCAGTATTGAGTTTGAAGGTCGTGACCTGCTGAATCTGACGGAAAACGATCTGCGTCAGCTGCGCGGCGCCCGCATCGGCATGATTTTTCAGGACCCGATGACGGCCTTAAATCCGCTGCACAACGTGGGCGACCAAATTGCGGAAATGTTTCTGACGCATCAGTCTATCCTGCCGCGGCGCGAGATCGCCGGGCGGGTACAGCAACTGCTGGCTGATGTCCATCTGCCGGAGCCCGCCGCCATCGCGCACGCTTATCCTCACCAGCTTTCAGGCGGCCAACGTCAGCGGGTGATGATCGCCATGGCGCTGGCGCTTGAACCGCGGGTGTTGATTGCCGATGAACCGACCACCGCGCTGGACGTCACCACGCAGGCGCAGATCCTCAAACTCATTCGCGAATTGCAACAGCGTCAGGGAACGTCGGTACTGTTTATTACCCACGATTTTGGCGTCGTTGCGGATATCGCCGATCGGATCGCGGTCATGCGGCAAGGCGAACTGGTCGAACAGGGTTCAGCTCAACAGCTGCTCTATGCGCCACAGCATGATTACACCCGCGCGCTGATCGCCGCCATTCCGTCACTGCATCCGACGGCACCGCGCCCCGTTGCGGAAAACGACCCCATACTGACGCTGAAGCATATCACCAAGACGTTCCGCCAGTCCGGCTGGTTCAATCGCCACAAACGCCAGTCAAAGGCGGTACAGGATGTCAGCCTGGAACTGCCGCAGGGCAGTACGCTGGGTATTGTGGGGGAAAGCGGTTCGGGAAAATCAACGCTGGCGCGCTGTATCGTCCGCTTGTACCAGCCAGACTCCGGGGAAATCCGCTTTGCCGATCGGGATCTGGCTCAGTTGCATCGTCACCAACTGCGGGAATACAGCCATCATATCCAGATGGTGTTTCAGGACCCCTATTCATCGCTGAATCCGCGGCAGCGCGTCGGCGACATCGTGGCGAGAGGGTTGTTAATTCAGGGCGTACCGCGCGCCGCAGCGCTGGAAAAGGTCAAAACGCTGTTTGCTCTGGTCGGGCTTGATACTTCCGCCATTCATCGCTATCCGCATGAGTTTTCCGGCGGCCAACGCCAGCGTATCGGGCTGGCGCGGGCGCTGGCAGTGGAGCCCCGGATTCTGGTGGCCGACGAACCGGTGTCCGCACTGGATGTCTCCGTGCAGGCCCAGGTGCTGGCCTTGCTGGCAGAGCTGCGGGAACGTCTGGGACTGTCGATGATTTTTATTACCCACGATCTGCGCGTCGCGGCACAGGTTTGCGATCGGATTATCGTCATGCAGTCGGGGCGGATTGTGGAGCAAGGATTAACCCAACAGGTGTTCCAGCACCCGCAACACGCTTACACGCAGCAGCTACTTGCCGCGATCCCCGGTCGTGAATGGCAGGCGCACGCCGCCTGATTAGGTCATCCTATGCATCTGGATTTGCGGCAGTTACGAAATTTCCTCGCGCTGGTGGAACACGGCAGTTTTGTTCAGGCCGCCGAAGCGGTGTGTTTATCTCAGTCGGCGTTTAGCCGCAGCATTCAAACGCTGGAACAGACGATGGGCTATCCTCTGATTGATCGTCAGAGTAAACGCCTTGCCCTGACGTGGCAGGGGCAAAAGCTGCTCCCTTTCGCCCGCAGAATGCAGGAGCTGTCCTGGGAGTTGATTGCCGACATGCAGCAAATCAGCGATGAGGAAGAAGGCGAGCTGACATTTGGCTGCGGCCCGGCGCCTTCCATAACATTGATTCCCAAAGCCGTGGCGCATTTCCAGCAATTACGTCCGCGCGCCAGAGTGACCTACAGCGTGGATAACTGGCAGTCGTTGCGGCAGCGTTTACTGGCGGATGAATGCCCGTTTTTCGTGGCTGATACCTGGCAGGCGGAACTGGAAACGGCCCTTCGCGTACAGCCATTAAGTCAGCAGCGCTGTTTTTTTATCTGTCACTGTTCGCATCCGCTGGCGCAGCAAGAGAAAATTTACCCCGAGGAACTGTTGCATTTTCCGCTGGCATCCCCCTATCTCCCTGTCGGCATGCGTAAAATACTGGCTACCCTGACCCGGCAGCCAGATTATCGTCCACAGATCCAGTGCGATCACATCTATTCGGTGTTTAGCGTGCTGCGTCATTCGCAGGCGATCAGCTTTGCCAGTGAAGATGGCTTTGCCCTGGGCAGGCTAAGCCATCAGTTAGTGGAAATTCCGTTGGCGGATACCCCGCCGGAATGGGGAAAAATGCAAACCCGGTTCGGCATTATCTCCAGCCTGCAAAAGACCCTGCCGCCACTCGCTCAGTTGATGATTGAGGTGATTATCGAACAGGACGCGCTGCGTTCGCAGGCGTCCTCTTTTCCCATAAGCGACGTTATTTGATAGGTTTAGTCAGCGGCCTGCCCGCTGGCATCGTACTCCGGCCAGTTTTTCTCCAGCTTCAGGCGCGTTAGCGATTGATCCACAAAACGGCTGTCAAACCAGTCGTCTGCCGAATAAGCCTGACGGATCAGGCCGGCTGCGTTTGCCCGCTGAATACTGTCTTGCAGGCTGCTGCGCAGAAAGGGATCCAGACGCGGGGAGCTTTGGAAGTTAAGATCGTCCGCATGCATCTCCTCCTGAAACAACGTTTCCGGGATCTGGCTTTGCGCCGCCATCAGTGCGATATAATCCGCCAGATGATCTGATTCGCTAATCCACTGCGCGTTTTCCACCAGCACATCGACCAGTTGCTGGGTGGCCTGCGGGTAGCGTTCGATAAAATCCGTCGTCGCCAACACCGCCGCCTGCGTGGTATTGGACCAGCCCAGCGCACGGCTGCTGGCGACAATATTGATCCCCTGTTTACGCAGGGACAGCAGGGAAACCCCGCCCCAGACAGCGTCGACCCGTTTGGCGGCCAGCGCCGCCTTTCCTGCCGTCCAGTCCAGATTAATGATCCGGATATCCCGCACATTCAATCCGACGCTGTTAATCGCTCGTTCGAAAGAGAGCTGATCGGCAGTGCCTTTATATACGGCGATCCGTTTACCGCGTAAATCCTCAATGCGCCGGATACCTGACTCAGGCGTTACGGCCAGATAGGAACTGGACCCGCGAGAGCCCACCAATACGCGGGTTGAAAGCCCTCCGGCGCGACCGATGATGGCCGCCAGATCGCCAAGATAAACCACGTCCAACTGCTTATTCGCCAGCGCTTCATTAACCGCCGGGCCTGCGCCTTTAAAAAACGACCATTTGATTTTAATCCCCTGCGGCTCAAATACCTGTTCCAGCTGCTGACGAATATGCGCCAGTCCCAAAGGACCGCGTATAAACGGCTTGCTGCCCGCGCTTTGATCCGGCAAACCGATACGGATTTCAGCCGGCTGGCTTGTGATTTCTTCAGCCGGTGCGGCGCTGGCGTTGAAGACCCCCGCCGCCAGCATCAGTCCGCCGACCATCTGCCTGACGCCATGCCATTTACGCCGTCGTTGAACCGCTGATTGCCGCTGCATTTTTTCAATGAACATCGTGTTTTCCATCAACAAACAAGTGAATTAATGCCACGAAGCTAACGAAAGGGTCAGGCCGTATTTAAATAATATTTATAGGTTTATTCAGTTGAAAAAAGCATAAGCCAGAGCAGACAAGGTCAATTTGCTTATATGCATTTTTTGCACGCGCCTTATCCCTTTATTGCATTGGCGTTTGGCGCTGAAAACTGTTTTTTATTACTTATTCATTCGTTCAAGCAGATTTCGTGAAATAAAATGAATAAGGCTATTGCGCTGAAAACACCATCATTGACCTGGCCTGTCCTGTCGGGGGGCGCGCTCTATCCGCTTATCGTTCCGCTGACGCTGCTGTTACTGTGGTATATCAGCACACAGCAAGGGTGGATGCCGTCGCAAATTCTTCCGGCCCCGTCGATCGTGATGCACACCGCCGCCGAACTCTGGCAGGGCGATCTGTTTTCACAGCTGCTGACCAGCCTGTATCGTTTGGCTGGCGGGCTATTGCTCGGATTAATCGCCGGAACGCTGCTCGGCGCATCGATGGGCGCCTCCGCACGGGTGGAAAGCCTGCTTTATCCCACCGTGTATACGCTGGCGCAGATCCCCACCCTGGGCTGGATCCCGCTGTTCATGGTGCTGTTTGGTATTGATGACGGTCTGAAACTGGCGGTGATTATCAAAGCCGTCATTGTTCCGGTCACGCTGCACACGCAAACCGGAGTGCGCAACGTGCCCTCTTCCCTGCTGGAAGTGGCGCGTACATTGAGATTGCCATGGCAACAGCGGCTGATACGCCTGACTATTCCGGCCGCATTGCCAGTCTGGCTGACCGGGCTACGGCTCGCGCTGTCCCAGGCGTGGGTATCGCTGATTGTGGTGGAACTACTGGCGTCTTCACAAGGCATTGGTTACCTGCTGGTCTGGGGGCGTCAGCTATTTCAACTGGACATCGTGCTGGTGTGCATCGCCGTCATTGGCCTCACCGGGCTGGCGATGGAATGGATAATCAACCAGTTGGAACGGCGTCTGGTTTACTGGCCGTCTCTCCCGGTCAGCCAGCTACAGCGCACGCCATCCCGCAGGCTGTCGGCAATCATCCTGCCCTTCGGCCTGCTGATGCTCTGGCATCAGGCCAGCGTTTCCGGCTGGGTTGACAGGATGTTGCTGCCGGAACCGTCCGCCGTGATCCATGCGCTGGTGCAGGGGATCGCTGAAGGAACCCTGTCTGATGCGATGCAACACAGTTTGCTGCGGGCACTGAGCGGAGCATGTCTGGGCGCCGCGGCAGGGGCGCTGTCCGGTGTACTGCTGGGCTTGAACTCGCGTGCCGATGCCCTGTTTACTCCAACCGTCGCAACCCTGCGCCAGATTGCGCTGTTCGCCTGGCTACCGTTGCTCACCGCCTGGGTGGGAAACGATGAAGCAGGCAAAATCACGTTTGTCGCGCTGGCCGCCTTCTTTCCGATGCTGGTTGCCAGCCATCGGGGCGTGCGGCAGCGCTCGCCGCAGTTGCAGGAAGTGGCGCAGGTACTGCAACTGTCGCTGCCCATGCGGCTGCGTACCCTTATTTTACCGGGCGCGGCGCCCGCCATGTTCACCGGTTTACGCTTATCACTCATTTACGCCTGGCTTGGCACCATCGGCGCAGAATATTTCATGTCTTCCGGTATCGGTATCGGCAGCCTGATGATTAACGCCCAGCAGTTGCTGGATATGCCCCTCATTCTCAGCGGCATGTTGCTGATCGGCTTAACCGGCGCGGCACTCGACCGACTGGGGATCAGTCTGGAAAAACGGATGACGCGCTGGCGCACAACAGGAGAATCCATATGACACATGTGTCGGCCCCCATTCCAGTGGTGCAGTTTGACCATCTGATGAAACAGTTTCACGTTAAAGGGCAATCACTCACGGTTATTGATGACTTCTCGCTGTCCATTCACCGCGGCGAACTGGTTGCTATCGTCGGCAGCAGCGGCTGTGGTAAATCCACGCTGCTGCGACTACTGGTCGGGCTGGATAACGATTATCAGGGCCGCATTCTGGTGGAAGGAAAAACCGTACAAGGGGTCAGTCGTGAACGCGGGATAGTATTTCAGGAACCTCGTCTGTTCCCCTGGCTGACCGTGCGGCAAAACATCGCGCTGGGGCTGGCGCAAGACAAACTTGACGCGAAAGAACGTGCCCGGCTCATCGACCATTTTATCCAGTTGGTTCACCTACAGGATTTTGCCGACGCGCTGCCCGCCCAGTTATCTGGCGGCATGGCGCAACGCGTCGCCATCGCCCGCGGGCTGGTGGCGAATCCGCGCATTCTGATGCTGGACGAACCCTTTGGCGCGCTGGATGCGCTAACCCGCCAGCAGATGCAACAGGAGCTGCGGCGTATCCATCAGTTGGAAGGCACCACCACGCTGCTGGTCACGCACGATGTGGAAGAAGCGGTTTATCTGGCCGACCGGATCGTCGTGCTGGCCCCTCGTCCGGGGCGTATCCGCCATATCGCCCAGCTTTCACTCCCGCATCCGCGCCAGCGTGATAGTCAGGAGTTTCACCGGCAGTGCAGCGAACTCCTGTCATTACTGACGCAGCCTGCAACGCCGGCAACCCCCTCTCATACATCAGCCACTTTATAAATGGAGCATAACAATGGGACACCCTTCCGTTTACCCGACCGGCACCACTCTCTATAACCCGGATAAAGCCTGGGGAGGCTATACCGTTTTTCAGGCGCTGGAGCGCGGCGCGGTGCTGATTGATATGAACGGGGCCGAACTGCGGCTATGGGAAGGTCTGCACGGTTTTCCCAACAAAATTTTGCCCGGCGGCTATATTCTGGGCCACAGCGGCGAGCGCGACTCACGCTACGGTATGCAGGATATGGTGGATCTGATTCAGGTGGACTGGGATGGCAATGTCGTCTGGAAATTCAACGGCTACGAACACATCAACGATCCCGATCTTCCCGCCGAATGGATGGCGCGGGCGCACCATGACTATCAGCGCAGCGGCAATCCGGTGGGCTATTACGCGCCGGGGTTGGAGCCACAATCGCTGGGCGGCAATACGCTGATTCTGGCGCACAAGAATCTGCACAATGAACGCATCAGCGATAAGCTGCTGCTGGATGACACCATTATCGAAGTGGACTGGCAGGGCAATATATTGTGGGAATGGCGTTGTAGCGATCACTTTGACGAACTGGGCTTTGACGACGACGCCAAAACCGCTCTCTACCACAATCCCAATATGCGCAAAAGCGGCGGCGGGATGGGCGACTGGATGCACATCAACTCCATGTCGGCGCTGGGCCCTAACCGCTGGTTCGATCAGGGAGACACTCGCTTCCACCCGGATAACATTATCTGGGATGCGCGTGAATCAAACATCATTGCCATTACCGATAAGCAGAGCGGTAAGATCGTCTGGAAACTGGGTCCCGACTACGGCACGCCGGAACTTCGGCATATCGGCTGGATTATCGGCCAGCATCACGCCCATATGATCCCGGCAGGGTTGCCCGGCGCCGGAAATATTCTGGTATTCGATAACGGCGGCTGGGCCGGTTACGGCGCCCCCAATCCGGCCTCGGCCGATGGGGTAAAAAACGCCTGGCGCGATCACTCGCGGGTGCTGGAAATCAATCCGGTAACGCTGGATATTGTCTGGCGCTATTCACCCTACGAAGCGGGCATTCCCCATCCTACCGACGCGTTCCGTTTTTACAGCCCGTACATCAGTAACATCCAGCGGCTGCCCAATGGCAACACGCTGATCAATGAAGGGGCGAACGGTCGGTTGTTTGAAGTCACGGCAGATCACGAAATCGTCTGGGAATATGTCTCACCCTACTGGGGCAAAACGGTCAATACCAATATGATTTACCGTGCCTATCGCGTTCCTTATGACTGGGTGCCGCAGTTGCCGACACCGCAGGAAACCCCGGTCGTGGCGCCGGACAATACCCGTTTTCGCCAGCCTGGTGCGGCACAGCCCGGATTTGCCAGCGTCATTCGCATTGACGGCACTCGGCCTTACAAGAAAAGCGGCGATGCCCTCTGTGTCGCCACCGACAGCGAAGAGCTAAAGCGCAACCCCAAACTCTTCGCCGTCGATCGCGAGCGCTTTACGCCCCTGACGGCAAATGACGCGCTGGCGTTAACGGCACAATCCGGCCCTCAGTTGCTATTGGTCGGCGCAGAGCGTTGCGTTCATTGCAAAAACCTTTACCGCCAGTTGGAAAATCTGGTACGGCAGGCGCCCTATCAGGATCTGGTCTGCCATTATCTGGATGCCGACCAGCACACCGCGCTGGCGCAACAGTTTTCGGTGAAAACGTTGCCGACGCTATTGTGGCTCCGCAACGGCGAAGAACAAGCGCGGATTAACGGCGCGCAACAGGTCGAACATTTGCGCCAGTGGCTGGCGGAGCAGAACCGACCTTCCCGCTAAACATCCGATACCGATACGCAGCCTGAGCCGACAAGCCCAGCCATACGATAAAATCCGTAGCTGGGCAAAACGTCATGTTCTGTAGCCTCTCCCGGGAAGAAATACCGCGTGGTACTGCGGTATTTCTCCCGTTTTAACCAATATCAGAAGCCATAACGAATGGCATCTTTGCTTTGCTGCATCAAACCATCAATTTTTTGCGCATAGCGTTCGGCACCGTCGCTATCGCCAGCCTGAGCGCATTCACGACGCCGGATATTATACGCCTTCATCAGCTGCGCCTGAGCAAATCCAGGCTTGCCATAGCATTCCACGCTTTTTTCCCAACAGCGAATGGCATTTTCGACATCCTGTTGTTCAAAAAACGTTTTACCCAACGCATTCAACGCGTTGGAACACGCCTGCGCAGACAGTCCTTGTTGCAGGATGTCGTCTATTGCCGTGCTCATACGGCCTCCGTCATGCATTAGTGAAAGAAATTGAGAATATAGCCAAACACCAACCCGACGCTGATCACATCTGAATCACTAAAGGTGACATTCTCCAAACCGAACTGTCCCAGCAGCGGCAACAATAACGCGGGCAGCAACGTAATGAACAATCCGTGGAAAACCCCGCCAATAATGGCTCCGCGCCGCCCTCCTACCGCATTGGCGAAGATACCCGCCGTACCGCCGGCAAAGAAATTGGTCAGCATACCCGGCAATATCATTGCCAGCCCGACCGTCGGGAACAGGAACATCCCAATCACCGCGCCCACGGTGGTGGAAATAAACCCGATAATCACGGCATTCGGCGCATAGGGAAACAGCACCGGACAGTCAAGCGCCGGCACCGCATTCGGTACAATACGCAGCGCAATGCCGCGGAACGCCGGAACGATTTCCGCCAACAGCAAACGCACCCCGGCCAGGAGCACATAAACCCCGACGACAAACTGGATCGACTGAATAAAGGCATACACCAGATAGTTAACGCCATTCGAATAGGCCGCCACCACGTCCGGCCCGGCGGCTACCGCAGGGATGATGTAGATCGGGATCATCACCACCATCATCGACAGGTAGGTATCTTGCAGAAAGGAGAAGGCCTGCGGCAGTTCCAGATCTTCCGTGCTTTTACCGGCATCGCCGGTCACTTTAGCCACGCCGGCCTGTACGATATAACCGATGGTGCAAAAGTGCCCAAGCGCTATATCATCGCTGCCGGTAATTTTGCGGACGATGGGTTGCGCTATCGCTGGCATCAGCACGGCCATCAGGCCGGCAATCCCTCCGCCGAGCAGGATCAGTTCCACCCCGCGCAGACCGCCCATATACCCGATCACCGAACACACCGTCGCCATCCACAGCGACGCCTGGCCGGTTAAAAAGATATATTTAAAAGGGGTGAAACGGGCAATAACGATATTCACCACAAAGGCGATAACCATAATTAATGCGGTTTCCCGGCCCAGCGTTTTTTGCGCGATACCGGCAATCGCGCCCACGTCGGTTACGACGCCGCGCATATTAAACCCTTGCTGGAAAATTTCACCCAGGAACGTCAACGTCACGACAATAATATTGGCTCCGGCGAGTAAAACCAAAAATCCCAGTAATGTTTTCAAGGTACCGGTAATAACCTGCCCCGGGCTTTTCTTCAGTGCAATCAGACCAATCATTGCGATTAATGAGACTAATATAGAGGCCTGACCGAGTACATCATAGACAATAAAATTAAGGAAAGACATAATGTTCCCCCTGTTCTATCTCACAGTAATCGGATAAATTAAATAAGATAACCTTTTTCTTTCAGTACCGGCTCAAGCTTTATTTTTATTTCGTTTTTATCCACTAACCGCTTCAGATAAATAACGGTGGCGCTAATCGTATAATGTTGGAACTGCGATCTGAAATTTTCGCCGGTGACAATAATATCGGCCCGGGAAGAGGTCGCGCTGGAGATATCACAATGCGACAACTCCGCATCAACACCCAGATCTTTCAGGGCTGACTCAATACTCATCTCACAGGCAAAGCTGCTGCCCAGCCCGGCCCCGCATACCGCAAGAATCGATAATTTTTTCATCAGTATTTCCTTAGTTGATCATATTTAGGTTTCGTGCCGCGACGACCAGCTGCGGATCTAATTCCCGTTTACTCATGGCAACCTGCCGTAAATCGATTGCCAGCGCCGTCGCCGCCTGCTGGCAATCATGGCTATTCTTTTCATTACGGCTCACTCTCTAAAATTGGCGAATAATTTCAATAACCTCATGCTTATCTCTGGCATTTTTTAGCTGATTGACGGCGTTATCCTCGCAAAATAGTTTTGCCAGACTGGCGATCATTTCAATATGGGAATGGCTGTCAATGGCGGCCAGAGCGAAAACGATATAGACGGGATCATTATCAGGGCTGCCAAAATGTACCCCTTCTGAAATAATCATTAATGAAAGTGCGGTTTTAATTACGCCATCTTCCGGTCGAGAGTGAGGCATGGCGATACCTTCGCCCAACACGTAATAAGGGCCGATCTCTTCATGCATCGCATAAATCGCGTCAAGATAGCGTGACTCCACCGAGCCATTCTCAATCATGGGCTGAACAGCTAATGCAACCGCCTGTTTCCAGTCATCAACATGGGTAAATAGCTGAAGATTATTTTCATTAATCCAGTCAGTTAACATAATCGTCCTTATGCAGAATAAACGTGTTAATTGAATATACCCGTCATCTGTCAAGTTACCGGTCGCTGATTATTAAAATTAACCGGCTGGTTTTCTCCATTATGGATATTTAGGATAATTCCGTTATTGCCTGGCTAAATGTTAATTAGCCGTTTTTTCAAATAATGCCGCCTGGGTCCAGGCCGTTATTTTTTCCATTTCAACAGGCTGCGTCTGGTTAACAATAAGAAGCGGGCCCAGTTTCATCGGTTCCGCCACCTTCGCCAGCTCAATCAGTTCAGGAAGATATTCGGCGCCAGGATGTCCGGGTAAGCGATGCGCCAGACGCCCTTCATAACGCTGTGCCGCCAGTTCGCCGGAGATCTGGCACCATACTTCGGCAAGCTGCGTCACGCCGGATTCCGCCAGATAAGCCTTAAGACAGTCTTTCGGCTGGAAACCGAACCATGCATCAATGATGAAGGTATTCCCCGGCGGCGCACTGGCCACAACAGACCAGATAGCCTGATAACTTGCTATCCCGAGCCTACGGTTAAATTGGCGATCCACACCGTCCAGATGCTGTAAAAAAGGATTTTTAATGTCATCCAGTGACAGGACAGGCCAGCCCGTTGCGGCTGCCAGCGCAGTAGCGACGCGGCTTTTCCCTGACGCCGGAATGCCGTTGACCAGCACGACGCGTTTCCCGACCGGTGCGACATGTTCAGACATGGTTTATCTGCTCCCTGGTTTTATGATCATCCTGCTGAATGCCTTGAAAATATTGACCGATTACCGTCTGGATTTCCTTCAACCGCGGCACCGCCAGCGTCTCCAGCTTTTCACGGGTTACGGCACGGTCGAGTGAAATACAGTCTTTCCACAACGCACGGCCCGCGATAACGCCCGACGCGCCGTTTTGCATGGCATCCGCCACCTGCTTTAAGAATGTATGGTGATCGACGCCGGCCGAGAGTACCGCCCATGGTACCTCCCCCACCAGTTCGGTGATAGCCGCACAGGCCTGAGCCGATCCCGGATAAGGGATTTTTAGTACCTTCGCCCCGCATTCCAGCGCGATTTTGGTTCCTTCGTAAATCAATGACGGGATTTTACTTTTGTATTCGGCCTCCGTTTCACCTTCAAGCTGATAAGTCAGAAACTCGACCACCAGCAGCAGATCTTCACGGGCAAAGTCGTCAATGCACTGACGCAAGAGCGCAATATTGTGCGTATCGGCCTGCGGACGATCGGCGCGTAAATACACCATGATTTTGCCGCCGTTGCCGCCAAGCTCACGCACGCGCCGCGCGTTAATGCCGGTTACCAGCCTCGAGTGGCGATAGCCCGCCTCGGTGGTATCCCATCCGGAAGCATCCAGACCAATCAATAACGCGGTATCACGCGCAATAATGCCGTCGTCCACCAGTTCCGGCACCGCGCAAACCGGATCAACTAATACGCAGGAAGCCTGGCTGGCGAGATAACGGGTGATGTCCGCTTTGATTTCGCCCAGTTGGTGTTCGGAGATATTGGCTTGTTGATCGGGGTCTGAAGAGAGCAAACTACGCATTGCGCCACGTTGATCGCAGGCAATGACCAGCATGGCGCCATTACTGCCACAGATTTGCTGATAACCACGACGTTCGGATGTGGACATAGATGACATTGAATTCTCCTTGGTATGAATTTTCGTCGATGGGAAAGCGTATTAATACCGGGCGGAATCACCCTCAACGTCCTGTCCTGTCTGGGTTTTCCACCGTGGGTACCGATTGCAATTTGATGGTTGTTGCGCAATAATTCTCCAATTGACGAACTGAGTGTAATACATTGCAGAAAGGAATTTCAAGCTGAAAGAGAATCTTTTACCCGATATTGCGACGACGCGCGCAATGATGCATATGGTGGCAAAGTTGCATTACCAGTCAGATATGGCTCAGGTTGATATCGCTAAAAAGCTGGGTGTCTCTACCGCCACCATTTCACGTCTGTTAAACAAGGCCCGAGCGGCAGGTATTGTACGTATCGAAGTCATTGAGTTAACCTCCCCCGAGGAGATCACCGCCGATCTGATCCAGCATCTGGGATTAAAAACCGCCGCGGTGATCGAACCGCCGCCAACGAACGTATTGGGGGCGCTGGCATCCCCTCTTGCCGGTTTATTACAGCAGGCCAACCTGCCCGCCGGCGCGATCGTTGGCATTGGCTGGGGCCGTGCGGTCAGAGAAGTCACGCTGGCGGGCATGCCGCGTTTGCCCGGCGTACTCACCGTGGCGCTGAACGGGGGAATGCAGCAGGCCGCTGCGCATTTTCAGATTAATGAGTTTGTTCGTCAGGCTGCGGAACAGATGGGCGGAACGCCATATTTTCTGCACGCGCCCTATATCTCATCTACCGAGTTGCGCGATGCGTTCCTTTGCGATCCCAGCGTCCAGCATATCGCTTCCCTGTGGGACAGACTGGACGTGGCCATCGTAGGGGTTGGGTTGACTCACGCGCCCAGCCCATCAGAAACCACGACCGCGACGCCCGATGAGCGTGCGCTCAGTCAGGCGGCGGGTGATGTCATACGTCATTATTTTACCGAGTCGGGCGAAATACTGCATTGGGAAGGCGAAGACCGCATGATTGCCGCTACCCCCGCACAGCTTCGCCGGACGCTGCTGAGCATCGGCGTTGCCGCCACCCCGGAAAAAGCGGCCGGGATTATTGGTGCAGCCAAATCCGGCATGATCAATGCGCTGGTGACCGATGTCAAAACGGCGCAGGCCATCCTTGACCGTTTGCTGGGTTCATAAACTCACGACGCCATGATCCCCGATAGCACAAGGGGAGCATGGCCATCGACAGAGGATAATGATGTAGCGGCAAAACATTTCCTTTGCATCATCTTGTCTTATTTTGTTATGTTATTACATATCAAACAACAGCTGTAGCGCGGATAAGAATGACCAGCAGGGACAGACAAAGGGATGCGATACTGCACATAGACAACCTGAGTTTGTCTATCGGCGGTGACATCAAAGTCAATAATGTCAGTTTCAGTTTGCATGCCGGAGAGCGCGTGTGCCTGCTTGGCGCCTCCGGTTCCGGCAAATCGCTGACTGCCCGCGCCGTCATCGGCACGCCGCCGTCCCATTGCCAGTTGGAAGGACAGATTTGGGTCAACGGCGAAAACGTCACGCATCGGCAAGCGTTGTCGCGTCCGGCCTCATGCCGTGTTTCCGCGATTTTCCAGGACTCCGCCACCGCACTCAATCCCCTGATGCCGCTGGGAAAACAACTTGCTCTGGCGCTGGGTACGTCATCCGCCAATGAACTCACGACACTGTTGGACTCAATGGGACTGGCCGATATTCCTCAACTGCTGCGGCGTTTCCCTGCCGAACTTTCCGGTGGGCAGCGTCAACGGATTTGCATTACGCTGGCGCTGTTGGGCAAACCGCGTTTGCTGGTTGCGGATGAGCCAACCACCGCGCTTGATGTGATTACCCAGCAACAGGTTCTACAGGTGTTACGGGAAAAATGCGCCGAGCCGACTGCGCCAGCCTTACTGTTTATCACCCATGATATCGCGGTTGCCGCCCAACTGTGCCAGCGCGGTCTGGTGATGGAAAACGGTCAGGTGATCGAATCCGGCAGCATGTTGCAGTTGCTGAACGCGCCGCAACAGCCTTACACCCGGAGTCTGGTTAACGCCGCCCGACGCGCCAGTGCGCTGTTGCCAATGCCTATGTTGCCGAAACCAATGTTGCCAAAACCAATGTCACCCAAACCAACGCAGGGAGCGCTCGCCGGATGAATTCCCCGCTGTATGCCGTGTCGTCACCTTTTTTAAGCATGAGTCACGTGAGCCGTTATCAGCATCGGTCGCGTTTGCCGTGGCAAAAAGCCGACTCGGCCACGGCGATTTTCCTCAATCTCTCCCTGCATTTGCAACGCCACGAGCGCGTCGGTCTGGTCGGCGCTTCGGGCTGCGGCAAGTCCACTCTGTTGCGAACCCTGCTGGCGCTGGAGGCGGCGGATAGCGGCACCATACACTGCGATGGTCAGCCGGTACGTCCCGGATCGGTGCATTCGCTGCTCTGGTATCGCCGCCGAGTGCAGTTTATTCCACAGGATCCGGCCGGCTCGCTGGCGCCACGTCAACGTGTGGAAACCTTGATTGCCGAACCGCTGAAGCGTTTGCGCCCCGGCGAATACAGCCCGGTGCGCGTGCGTGAGGTGATGGATCAGGTGGGGCTGAGCACTCGTCTGCTGGAAAGACCCGCGGGACGGCTTTCCGGCGGGCAGGCGCAGCGAGTGGCGATGGCACGGGCGCTGGTCACACGCCCCGACTTTCTGCTGGCCGACGAACCGGTCAGCGGGCTGGATTTACCGCTGCGCGAACAGATAAAAACATTGCTGATGCAGGTCACTTTGCAAAATAATATGGGTCTGTTGATGGTGTCACACGATATCTCAATGGTTGCGGGTCTGTGTGACCGCATGCTGGTCATGGATGGCGGCCGCATTATTGAAGATCGCCCCACGTCGGAGGTGTTGACCTCTCCCCAGCAGCGACACACCACCCAGCTATTACAAGCCATCCCGACTTTATACCCCACAGATTTCGCGAGGCAGGGCCAAAACGTTGTCGCTTTGAACAACGCCCCGGCAACGTGATGCAGGGTATAGCCACTCGTTTTAACGGATAACTTTTTATGTCAGACCAGATCGTCGAGCATCCTCCGCGGCTTTATCCGCCGTTATTACTGGGAAGCCAGTTAGTCTTCAATATCGGCTTTTATGCCGTAGTCCCTTTTCTGGCGATCTTCCTGCGTGATGATATGCTGCTGTCCGGCTGGGCGATCGGGTTGGTCATCGGGCTGAGAACCTTTTCACAGCAGGGCATGTTTTTGGTCGGGGGAGCGCTCGCCGATCGCTTTGGCGCGCGCGGCGTGATTTTGTGTGGCTGCGTGGTGCGGATCGGCGGCTATCTGCTGCTGGCGCTGGGCGATTCCCTCTGGCCGATTATTCTCGGCGCCTGCCTGACCGGCGTTGGCGGCGCGCTGTTCTCGCCCGCCATTGAAGCGCTGATGGCGCAGGCCGGCACACAGAGTGAAAAAGAAGGCAAACGCAGCCGATCAGAATGGTTTGCCCTGTTCGCCATTTGTGGCGAGTTGGGTGCGGTGCTCGGGCCGTTGCTGGGGTCGCTGCTGGCAGGATATGGTTTTCAGCGAGTCGCGCTGGCGGGAGCCGGCGTGTTTTTGCTGGCGCTGTTCATCCTGTTCTTCAACCTGCCGGCAACGCCGCGGCAACAGGCTTCGTTGCATATCGCCCCCTGGTGGCAGACATTCCGTCAGCGTCGCTTTGTGGCGTTTATCATTGCCTATAGCGCCTATTTATTCAGCTATAACCAGCTCTATCTGGCCTTGCCCGTCGAACTGCACCGCGCCGGCGGCAATGAAAAAGACCTCGGGCCGTTGTTTGTGCTGGCTTCCATTATGGTGATCGGTCTGCAACTGCCGCTGGCGCGCTTTGCCCGTCGTCACGGCGCTGCCCGTATGCTGCCGCTGGGGTTTACGCTGCTGGCGTCCTCTTTCGTCAGCGTGGCCCTGTTTGCCCACCTTAGCCCGCCAGAAGGCTGGCAGCGACTGCTGCCGGCGGTGTCGCTCATTACGCTGCTGACGCTGGGTCAGATGTTGATTGTTCCTGTCGGTATGGATCTCATTCCCCGTTTTGCCAACAACCACAATCTGGGCGCCCATTACGGCGCGCTGGCATCCATGGGCGGCGTGGCGGTTCTGGTCGGCAATTTTCTGCTCGGTGGACAGCTTGACCGGGCGCTCGTGCCGTCACCGCAGGCGGCGATCCCCTGGCTGTTGCTGGCGGCGGTGCCATTGTGCAGTGCGATAGCCATGACGCTGATTTGTCGTCCGTTTACTTCATCTTCCACGCCAAACTGATAAGGATAGTCCGATGAACATACGCGCTTCCCTCTGGTCCGTTTCCAGCCTGCTTTCCGCCACGCTGCTGCTGTCAGGCTGTTTTAATGAACCGGATGATACGCCCCCTGCGGCGAATGACAGCCGGCTGAAACTCGCCATGTTGCAACCGCCGCGCTCCGGTCTGACTCCGCTCAGCGACGATGCGTTCAAACTGTCCCGCTGGAGTATGGCGGAAACGCTGGTGGTGCTCGATCCGCTCGGCGAAACCCAGCCTGCGCTGGCGACCCGGTGGCAGCCCATCGACGATCGTTCCTGGCGTTTTGAACTGCGTCCCAACGTCCATTTTCACGATAACACCTCGCTGACCGCCGCCACCGTGGTCAATGCGTTGACCGTCGCCGCCAACGCCGCGCCGAAACCCCGTATTCTTGACGGCGTGCAAATGACCGTGGTCGCCGATGGCGATAATGCGGTGATCGTATCAACGGCCACCGCAGATCCCCTGCTTCCACAGCGCCTGTCCAGCCCACAGCTGGCCATTTTATCCGCCGGCGCCTATGGAAAGAACGGCGTCGTCAACCCGATCAATACCGGTAGCGGTCCTTTTGTGCTGCGGAGCGTGAATGGCACCAGCAGCGCTACGCTGGACAGATTCGATGGCTATTGGGGCGAGAAAGCCCAGGCCGGCGGGATTGATGTCAGCTTTGTGCCAGATGGCGCCGCTCGTGCCGCTGCGTTACGTACCGGCGCGGCGGATATCGTAGAAGCGATTCCGGTTTCCCAGGCGCCGCTGCTGGATCAAACGCTTATCCATGAAGTGCCGATGCCCCGAACCAACACGCTGTATCTCAATACCCGCGACGGCGTCATGGCCGACCCGGCCATGCGCGCAGCCGTTCGTGATGCCGTGAATCGTCAGCAGTTGGTGGACAACGTGTATGAGAAGCGCGCCGACGTGGCGCAAGGTTTACTTGGCCCCGCGCTACCGTGGGCCGCCTCGCTGCGCCAACCGGTGAGCAACCCGGTGCAAGCGGCCGCACCCAATGGCGCCGCGATCACGCTGGCGACGTTCAGCGATCGTGCCGAGCTGCCGGAAGTCGCCGTCTATCTGGCGCAGCAGCTCACTGCTGCGGGATTTTCCGTGAAGCAGGTGGTCCGTGAATACTCACAGATTGAAGCCGATGCGCTGGCCGGTAAGTTTGACGCTTTTATTTTATCCCGTGCGACAGTGCTGGATTCCGGCGACCCCGTTGCCTATCTCTACAGTGATTTCTCCTGTGAGGGATCGTTCAACATCGCCCAGCTATGCCGTCCGGAAATCGATCAAGCGTTACAACAGGCGGCGACGATCCCGGCCGGAGATGAGCGACGTAAGGCCATCATGCAAGCGGAGAACCTGATTCTTGCCAGCGACGCGGCGATCCCGATGTTGCATGAACGCGTTATTCAGGGCGAAAGCGCACAGGTACAAGATGCACTGCGCGACCCGCGTGAACGCGCGCTGATCGACACCTCAACGAAACGGGCTACGCAGGCAGACGCGCATCAATGAGTGAATCGTTATATTGCCGCACCTGTACCACGATCAGCCGCCAGCGTTACGATCGCTATGGCATTCTGATCCCGCTGTTTTCGCGCCTGCTGACGCTGGCAGGGATCGTTGCGTTGATTGGCATGCTGCCGTGGCTGTCAGGGCAGGACCCCGCACTGGCCCTGCTGCGCGCCCGTTCCGGCGATCAGGAAGCCACTGAGGAAACGTTGAATGCAATCCGTCAGTCGCTGGGATTGGATCAGGGACCGGTGCATTTGCTGCTTAACTGGCTTGGCGGGTTGCTGCACGGCGATGCGGGAAATTCATGGGTGTCCGGGCGTCCGGTTCTGCCGGGAATGTTGCAGGCCACCGGCGTCTCGCTGACGTTGATGCTCTCTTCCGCGCTGGTGGCATTCTCACTGGCAAGCGCCCTGTGCGCCACGACCTTTATGCAGGGTTTGCGCGGCCAGTCGCATCGATCTAACGGTTTGTTTGCCGCATTGTTCACCGCCCTGCCGGAATTTTTGTTGGCGTCATTTTTATTGATTACCGGCGCGGTCTGGCTACGCTGGTTTCCCCCTTATGGCTGGCAGGGGCTGCACTCTGCCGTGCTGCCTTCACTGGCGCTGGGTATTCCGGCTGGCGGCTATTTGGGCCGCATTTTCGCCGATGCGCTGGCGGCAACATTCAGTGAAAACTGGCTGACCACCTGGAGCGTGGCGGGCATTGGTCGCCGGCATATTGCGCTGGCGGTACTAAAACGAACATTAGCCAGCGTCATGCCGCTGGTTGGGCTGGTGCTGGTTTCCCTGACCGGAGGCGCGATTGCCGTAGAAAAAGTCTTCGCGATCCCCGGCTTGGGCCGCGCAACGCTGGGGGCGGCGGCGGCGCAGGATTTGCCGGCATTGCAGGCCGGCGTGCTTATTTTACTGTTGATTGCCGCCTTCGCCGGGATGGCGGCAGGCGGTATCCGTCTGCTGATCCTGAGACATGCGCTGCACAGCGGCGCCATGCCGATACCGGAAGAGAATCGGCTGACGGTATCCCGCTACGCCATCTGGCTTCCGCTGGTCTGTTTGCTGCTGTTGGCGCTCCTGGTAATCAGCGGACTCCCACGCGATCCCTATACGTCGGCGTTTCTGCGCTTGCAACCACCATCGCTTGAACTGCCGTTCGGGGCCGACGCCATGGGGCGCGACCTGCTGGCGCGGGTGGCGCATGGTACGCTCAACACCTGCCTCCTCGCGCTGTTGGTATCGTTGGCCTGTCTGGCGATGGGTTTGCTGATAGGGCTTTTTCCCCGCGGATTTACCGGTCCGATAGAGGTGACCAACGCCCTGCCGCCGGTAATTGCGGGCTTACTGGTTGCCGCGGTTAATGGCCCGACGGCAACGGGGGCAGCGATAGCGGTTATCGCCGTCAGTTGGGCGCCCCTGGCCGCCCACACCGCCGCGCTGGTCACCGAAATCAATGCCCGTCCCTACATTCGTCAACTGCCAATGCTCGGTGTCGGGCCGATCCGGCGCAGTCTGTTTTACGTCTTGCCTGCGCTGCTTGGACCGCTGTTTCGTCATGCCATGCTGCGTTTACCCGGTATTGCACTGGCGCTGGCGTCGCTGGGATTTTTAGGATTAGGCGCATCGCCACCCACGCCGGAATGGGGCCGCGTACTGGCAGAAGGCATGCCTTATATCGAACGGGCATTCTGGGGCGTACTGGCTCCCGCCGCCGCGCTCGGCATCCTGTCGATCCTGGCGGTTAGTGCGGCGAATCTTTCTGGTCGTCAGAAACAGTAAGCCGTTTATACTTCTCTTTAATTGAGCATTTCATCGCATCTTCGGTTAGCCTGTCGTGTAATAAAATCAATCGGGTTCACGGCAACACAGCGAGATAATAAATGTACGAAGGAGAAGATATGCGTAACAGCGGGTCCGGCGAAAATCTTACCGTAGCGCAGGCACTTGATAAACTGGAAGCGTTGTACGACGAGGCGGTCTCTTCCCTGCGCGATGCTATCGGGGAATTCATCAGTAACGGTAAACTACCCGATGCAAAAGCCCGTGCGGCAGGATTGTTTTCTTACCCCGAACTATGTGTGAAATGGAACGGTGAATCCACCGCCCATCCCCGGCATCGAGCCTATGGTCGTTTCACTCACGCCGGCTGCTTTGCCACGACCATTACTCGTCCGCAGTTCTTCCGTCAGTATCTGAGCGAACAGTTGACCCTGTTGGCCAATGACTATGCCGCCCATATTGAAGTGCGGCCGTCGCAGCAGGAAATTCCGTTTCCTTACGTGCTGGATGGTTCCGATCTGATTCTCGATCGGTCGATGAGCGCGGGCATCGCCAAACATTTTCCAACGACAGAGCTCTCGAAAATCGGGGATGAAACCGCCGATGGGCTGTTTCACTCCACAACAACCTCGCCGCTGTCGCACTTCGACGCTCTGAGGACCGATTTCTCACTGGCGCGCCTGCGCCACTATACCGGCACGCCGGTAGAACATGTGCAACCGTTCATCCTCTTCACCAACTACACCCGCTACGTGGATGAGTTTGTACGCTGGGCCTGCGGCCAGATTGCCGACCCGGAGAGCCCGTATGAAGCGCTATCCTGCGCTGGCGGTATCTACATCACCCCGGAGACGCTCAGTCCCGAACAGACGGTGTCCGATTTGGCCTGGAAGAATCACCAGATGCCGGCCTACCATCTGATATCCCGTCACGGCAAGGGGATAACGCTGGTGAATATCGGTGTCGGCCCTTCCAACGCCAAAACCATTTGCGATCACCTCGCGGTACTGCGCCCTCATGCCTGGCTGATGATTGGGCACTGCGGCGGTTTGCGGGAAAGTCAGGCGATTGGCGATTATGTGCTGGCGCACGCTTATCTGCGTGACGACCACGTACTGGATGCCGTACTGCCGCCCGATATTCCGATCCCCAGCATCGCCGAAGTTCAACGCGCGCTTTATGACGCCACCAAAACGGTGAGCGGTATGCCGGGCGAGGAAGTCAAACAGCGTCTGCGTACCGGTACGGTCGTAACAACAGACGATCGCAACTGGGAGCTGCGCTATTCCGCTTCCGCGCTGCGCTTTAACCTCAGCCGCGCGGTCGCGGTCGATATGGAAAGCGCCACCATCGCGGCACAGGGTTATCGTTTCCGGGTACCGTATGGCACGTTGCTGTGCGTTTCCGACAAACCACTGCATGGCGAAATTAAATTGCCCGGTCAGGCAAACCGTTTCTATGAGGGCGCCATTTCAGAACATCTGCAAATTGGCATTTGCACCATCGGTTTACTACGAGCGGAAGTCGATCAGCTGCACTCCCGCAAATTACGCACCTTCAATGAGCCGCCGTTCCGGTAAACATCATGGGCAGTAAACCCACAGGTTTACTGCCTCAGACGGCTACATGTCCGGTTAGCGCCGATGCAATGACTCTTTAATTTCCTGCGTTTCTTTAGCATCAATGCTCAAATCCGCCGTGGGCCTTAATAACAGGCGCGGTAATCCGATAGGCTCACCCGTTTCACGACAATACCCATACTCTCCCTTACTGATGCGCTGTAGGGCCGCATCAATCTTGGGGAGTAGCCGGCTTTCACGATCGATCTGCCGGAACAGCATTCTCAACTCTTCTTCCCGCATGGACTTATCACCTTCGTCGCCGCGCTGTTCACCCAGTTGAATACTGTCTTTCAGTTCATCAATATGATTCAGGAGCGTAATCCGTTCATCCACCAAACGTTGTTTAAAAAAAGCCAACTGAGTCTGGTTCATGTAATCTTCTTTTGGCATGGCCAAAATCTGTAATTCTTCTTTTTGTGTCGTTTTTGGCATCGCGATCTCCCAAGATAGAATCCATTAGACTGTTATGTTATAACATTTAAAGCGTGAATTGACAGGTCATCGCCATACAAAAACACACTTCGTTTCTATAACGCAAAAGCCACTCCCTACGAAGTGGCTTCTTTCTGATTAAGGCACTCGTTTGTCATTACCCTAATTGATTTTAGGATGCTGATCGATGAGCGCGGTCCTTTTTTGCTCCAGCGCCGCAATCTGCCCGTCAATTTCTTCTATTTTCTGTTCAATATTATCGAACTGTTCCTGTAACAGCTCTTTGGCCTCAGCCCGATCGGACGCCGCGGGCGTGGCCCCTTTCAATGGCCGGTTCGCGGTTTCCCTCATCGACATTCCCGTGATCAGTCCAATAATGCCGATAACCATCAAATAATAAGCGGGCATATAGAGATTACCGGTTGATTCAACCAGCCATGCCGCCGCCGTTGGCGTAAAACCGGCGACCAGCACGGATATATTGAAGGATATCGCCAACGCACTATAACGAATATGTGTCGGAAACATCGCTGGCAGCGTCGATGCCATCACGCCGGTAAACGAGTTCAGCAACACCGCCAGAATTAACAAACCGCAGAAAATAAGCCCGATGACATCGCTGTTAATCAAAATGAAACCAGGCACCGACAACAGTAAAAGGCCAATACTGCCGCAGATGACAAACGGCTTACGCCCATATTTGTCGCTCATTAATCCCATCACCGGCTGTACAAACAGCATACCAATCATGACCGCAATAATAATCATGACGCCGTGGTCTTCGGGATAATGCAGACTATGCGAGAGATAGCTCGGCATATACGTCAATAACATGTAGTAAGTCACGTTGGTGGTGATCACCAACCCCACACAAACCAGCAAACTGCGCCACTGTTTGGTGGCGATTTCCCGGAAAGAAATCTTCGGCGGCGACTGAAGGCTGTCTTTTGAGTCTTTATCAATTTTGTCCACATGTTGTTGAAAGGTCGGCGTTTCTTCCAGCGCATGACGCAGATAAATACCAATCAGCCCTAATGGCGCGGCGATAAAGAAAGGAATACGCCATCCCCAATCCAGAAAATCCCTTTCTCCGACAATCGAGGAAATTAATACAACAACCCCTGCCCCCATGACAAAGCCGGCAATCGAACCAAAATCCAGCCAGCTGCCTAAAAAACCGCGTTTTCTGTCCGGCGAATATTCCGCTACAAAGACAGCGGCTCCGGTATACTCCCCACCGACGGAAAAACCCTGCGCCAGTTTTGCCAACAGCAATAATATCGGCGCCCAGATGCCAATGGATGCGTAAGACGGGATCAGCCCGATACAAAAGGTACTCACCGCCATAATAATAATGGTTATCGATAGCACTTTCTGGCGACCGAATTTATCTCCCATGGCGCCAAAAAATATCCCGCCTAGCGGTCTGACGAGAAAAGGAACAGAAAACGTTGCCAGTGCCGCAATCATTTGCACACCGGGATCGGCGCCGGGAAAAAATACCTGACCAAGCGCATAAGCCACAAATCCATAAACGCCAAAATCGAACCATTCCATCGCATTTCCAAGCGCAGCCGCTGTGATGGCTTTTTTCAGCTTGGTATCATCAATGATCGTAATATCCTGTATTTTCATTGGCTCATTGCGTTTCTTTTTTAATCTCATTCATCATTTCCTTTTGTTTAAAGGATGACTATTTTGGTCAATACTCTATAGATTTCAATGCACAGGCGGCAGCGACCAGGAACCCGTCCAGATAATCAGATTACGCAGGGACGAAGAGACGCTAAAAAACCCACACACCTGGAATTTGAAAAATAGAGAGATAAGACGAAATATACCCGTCGTCATAATAGTCATTTTCAAAAGCTATCTGATTATATAGGATTTTAAAAATTCGAGGAAAATAAACACCCAATAGTTGAAAATAACGTCAGATAATACGAGAAGAAATAAATAATAAGGAAATAGTTTATTATAGAAATAATAAGGGTAAATAACAGATAACAATATATCCATAGATTGCGGGATGCAGAAGTCAGACCTTAACGCGCCCGGTCAAAGGCGCGTTGAGAAGGTCTGGCTGATGACTTCATTTCGGGATCTATCGTGCCCGACAGCGTGGACCCGACCCTATCCCTTCCGCCGGCAAAGAAACGGCTAGCGGGAACTTCTTGCCGCAATAATTTCGTCCATCACGTTGCGCGGTGCCTCCACGTAGTGTTTGAATTCCATTGAGTAGGTTGCACGCCCCTGCGACATTGATCGCAACGATGTCGAATAACCGAACATCTCCGACAGCGGCACTTCGGCACGGATAATCCGTCCGGCGATCATTTCCTCCATGCCTTGCACCAACCCCCGGCGGGAAGAGAGATCGCCCATCACGCTACCGGCATACTCTTCCGGCGTTTCGACTTCCACTTTCATCACCGGTTCAAGTATCACCGGGTTAGCGCGTTTAACCGCATCGCGGAAGCCAAAAATAGCCGCCATTTTGAACGCCATTTCCGAGGAATCCACCTCATGGTAGGAACCAAACGTCAACGTGACTTTGACATCCACGATCGGATATCCCGCCAGCACGCCGGTCATCATCGCCTCACGCACGCCCTTTTCAACCGACGGAATAAACTCACGCGGAACCACGCCGCCCTTGGTTGCATCTTCGAACGTAAAACCTGTACCGGCCGCCTGCGGCTCAACCGTCAGAACAACATGTCCGTACTGGCCTTTACCCCCCGACTGGCGCACAAATTTCCCTTCGACGTCCACGACCTTGCTGCGTATGGTTTCCCGATAGGTCACCTGGGGTCTGCCGATATTGGCCTCCACGCCGAACTCGCGTTTCATACGGTCAACAATAATCTCCAGATGCAGTTCCCCCATACCGGAAATAATCGTCTGGCCGGATTCCTCATCGGTTCTGAGCCGGAACGACGGATCTTCTGACGCCAGCCGTTGCAGCGCGATCCCCATCTTTTCCTGATCGGCCTTGGTTTTCGGCTCGATAGCCAGCGAAATCACGGGTTCGGGGAACTCCATACGCTCCAGCGTCAACACCGAATCGGGATCGCACAGGGTTTCGCCGGTGGTAACCTCTTTCAGCCCCACGCAGGCGGCAATGTCGCCGGCCCGAATTTCATCCACTTCATGGCGGGCATTAGCATGCATCTGGACAATACGGCCAATACGCTCCTTCCTGCCTTTCACCGGATTGTAAACGCTGTCCCCTT
Organism: Brenneria roseae subsp. roseae; assembly: GCF_003115845.1. Lineage (GTDB taxonomy): Bacteria > Pseudomonadota > Gammaproteobacteria > Enterobacterales > Enterobacteriaceae > Brenneria > Brenneria roseae. The sequence continues at coordinate 55,070 of NZ_KZ819031.1, forward strand.
TTTTCAGCACGCCGGAGTAGACCCGGACAAAGGTCAACTGTCCGACATAGGGGTCCGTCATCAGCTTGAATGCCAGCGCCGAGAATTTTTCATTATCGTCCGCATGACGAACCGCTTCATTCCCTGCCTCATCGACGCCACTGACCGGCGGAATATCCAGCGGCGACGGCATCAGCTCGATGATGGCGTCCAGCATGCGTTGTACGCCCTTATTCTTGAAGGCCGAGCCGCAAAGCATGGGCTGAATTTCACCCGCGATGGTACGCGTGCGCAGACCAGCGGTGATTTCCTCTTCGCTTAGCGCCACCCCGTCCAGGTATTTCGTCATCAGGTCATCGCTTGCCTCTGCCGCTGCCGTCACCATTTTTTCACGCCATTGCTGCGCGGTTGCCAGCAACTCATCGGGGATCGCCTCATAGCTAAAGGTCATCCCCTGTGAGGCTTCATCCCAAATGATGGCGCGCATCTTGAGTAAATCGACCACCCCGGTGAAGTGTTCTTCACCGCCAATCGGGATCACAATCGGCACTGGATTGGCCTTCAGCCGATCGATCATCATCTGGCAGACACGGAAATAATCGGCGCCGGGACGGTCCATTTTGTTAACGAATGCCAGTCGCGGAACATGGTATTTATTCGCCTGACGCCACACGGTTTCAGACTGCGGCTGAACCCCGCCGACGGCGTCGTACACCATGACCGCGCCATCCAGCACGCGCATTGAGCGTTCCACCTCAATGGTGAAATCCACGTGTCCGGGGGTATCGATAATATTGATATGGTGTTTGGGATAGCGATGATCCATCCCCTGCCAGAAGCAGGTTACCGCCGCCGACGTGATGGTAATACCGCGTTCCTGTTCCTGCGCCATCCAGTCAGTTGTTGCCGCGCCATCATGAACTTCCCCCAGCTTATGGCTCACCCCGGTATAAAACAGGATGCGCTCTGTTGTGGTGGTTTTACCTGCATCGATATGGGCAGAAATACCAATATTACGATAGCGTTCAATGGGGGTTGTGCGAGCCATATAAAAATCCTTAATTAGTGACACTAATTCTGGGCTGGCAGCTAACTGTCTGCGGCAGAACTCGATTTGATACCGGTCATTATTATAGTACAATTGTACGAGTATATACGAACAGTATATTTAATAGGTTTTCTCTTACAGCATGGCACATTGATAGGGTATTCGGTATATTACCGCTCCGCCGGAAAAATCCCGCTTTCATTCCGGTTGGTTATTTACCACGTTGATTCTTCCACAACCAGACAGGACCGCTATGATCGCCAACCACCCCGAACGTGAGCAGATTCGTCTGGAAAACGTGCTATTTGCGCTGGGTAACCCCCTGCGGCTGGAGGTGGTAAGAGTGCTGTCCCAGGGGGGAGAACAAGCCTGCGGCACCCTGCTTCAGGGGCTGGCTAAATCCACCATGACGCATCACTGGCGAGTGCTCCGAGACAGCGGCGTGATCTGGCAGCGCCCGAACGGACGCGAAAACCTGCTTTCCCTGCGACGTGAAGACCTTGATGCCCGCTTCCCCGGGCTGCTGGATACCCTGCTGGCGGCGATGGCCCGCGATGACCCCACCAGATGAAACCGGTTTTGATTGTTATCACATTTATCTTCCCGGAAGGTTGCCATATCAAATTAAACACCTTATAAGCAGGCATACAGGGCGTGACTGATCGATAAAAGGCGAACCTGCCATGCATGGTATTACTACCGTGCATGGCAGGTTTTTTTTATGGTGGACTTCGTGCCCGCCACCCTACGGGCCGTCGCAGGCGACGTTGAAAATCGCTCCCGACGATTTTTTATGGCATCAAAGGAATAATCACATGAATAAAACGCTAACCGCCAGCCTGTTATTATTAATGGCTGCCGCCAGCCAATCCGCATTGGCGAACGTACCTCAGGTTACACTGGACAGCGGTCGTATTGCGGGAACATCAGCACAAGGCGTGGATGCCTTCAAAGGCATTCCCTTTGCGGCGCCACCGATCGGCGATCTGCGCTGGCAGCCGCCACAGCCGGTAAAAAGCTGGACGGATATCCGCCCGGCCGTGGCATACGGCAAAGATTGCATGCAGGAGCCGTTCCCCGGTGATGCCGCGCCACTTGGGGTTGGCTTCAGCGAAGACTGTCTGAGCATCAACGTATGGCGGCCGGCGAACGTTAAAGGACCTCTACCCGTGATGGTGTGGATCTACGGCGGCGGTTTCGTCAACGGCGGTTCATCACCCGATGTTTACTCAGGCCAGGAATTTGCCCGTCAGGATATCGTATTTGTCAGCTTCAACTATCGCGTCGGCCGTTTTGGTTTTTTTGCCCACCCGGCGCTGGCTAACCAACCGCTACGCGGCAACTATGCATTAATGGACCAAATCGCCGCCCTGAAATGGGTACAGAAAAACATCCCGGCGTTTAATGGCGATCCACAGAACGTCACACTATTTGGCGAATCCGCGGGCGGTTTCGCGGTCGGCTCCCTGCTTACGACCGATCTAGCCAAAGGGTTATTCCAAAAGGCCATTATTGAGTCGGGCTCCGGCAGACACAACATGGTGCCGCAACAGCACTGGCAAAAAGCCGAACAGGCCGGTATTGCCTTTGCTAAAGCAAATGGCATCAGCGGTAACGATGAAAAAGCATTGGCAGCACTGCGCCGGATCCCGGCCGAGCGCGTGGTCAACGGCCTGAATATGGCGACAATGATGTCTGCGGATTACTCCGGTCCGATGATAGACGGCAAACTGATTACCGGAGAACCACAGGACCTTTATCGTCAGCGAGCCTTCCAGCACGTGCCGCTGATGATTGGCGCCACTGATGCCGATATCGGTTTTCCCCCGGAAGTCGCCACGTTGGATGAGGCCGTCGCCGTCTTTGCCGATAACGATCGCCAAAAAGCCATTCAGGCTTATCACGGCATGTCGCCTCAGGCGGTAGCCACCGCGATTTCAAGCGATAGCTTTATGGTGGAACCTGCCCGGTTCGTCGCCCGCATCTGGGAAAAAGCATCGCTACCCGTCTGGCAATTCCGTTTTGGTTATGTTGCCGAAAGTATGCGCACGCAATGGCCTGCCGCCGTGCATGCCAGCGAAATTCCCTATGTGTTTAATACGCTTGCGGCGCGCTATGGCGAAAACATCACGCCACAGGATCAGGCTGTCGCGCAGCAAACACATCAGTATTGGGTGAACTTTGCCCGTACCGGCAATCCCAATGCCGTAGGACTACCCGCCTGGAATGCGTATAACAGCCAGCAAGACAACATTCTGATGATTCCAGCGACGGGCGCAGAACACACCAAAGAGCTCGCCGATCCATGGAAGGCGCGTCTTGATCTGATCGAGACATTGGCGGAAGGCAGCGCACATTAGCGCTATCAAGTCAGCGTTGTTTCCGCAATCGCCCGCCGTAAAAAAAGCCAATCAGTTTTATCTGACTGGCTTTCGCTATTACCAGCAGATAGCATATTGAAAACAGATTAAATAGAGACTAAATTCAGACCATATAATCTCTATTTCGAACCAAATGCACTAATACGGGGATAGCAAGCATGAAGGTAGAAACCATTAGTTTTGTCAAAAAACATGCCGCTGCACTTGATCTGTCTGAACCGATCATGGTTACGCAGAATGGTGTTCCTGCTTATGTGATTGAATCATACGAAGCGCGGAAACAGCGGGATGATGCCATTGCGTTACTCAAACTTCTCACCCTTTCCGAAAAGGATAAAAAACAGGGGAAGGTTTACTCGCGTGACCAATTACTCGCAGATATAGATAAATAACACGACGGAAATTGGAGAGATTCAAATGGCCAGGGACGTTAACATTGAGTACACGGAAACAGCGAAAAGTACCCTGAGCGACATCGCTTATTACCTTCAGAAAGTCGATGTCAAACCACTACCTGTCATTGAAAAAATTATCAACGAATTCGAAGCAAAGGTGTCCACTTTCCCGAACGGGTGTCAGATTGTTCCTGAGCTCTTGAAAATTGGCTGCGATAAATACCGTGAATGCAATACCAGCAACGGCTATCGCGTCATTTATTCAACCGAACAATCCTTGATAACCACTCATGTGATTCTGTCTCAAAAACAGGATATCCAGCAGACCCTGTTTAAGCGTCTGATCGAAATCTAGCGGTTGAACGCCGAAACTCTCGCACCGCAATCGCCGGGAGCGATTTTCAACGTCGCCTGCGACGGCCCGAAGAATGGCGGGTAGGGACGTCATAAAAAAAGCCAATCAGTTTTATCTGACTGGCTTTCGGTGTGACAGCAATTTTATGCTGCATGTCTGTCGCGTGCTTTTCACTCTACCGCATATTCCTTCATTTTATTTTCGTCAGGCATCATGCCTCTGAGCTTTTTTAGTACCTCACCGGCTTCCTTCAGCACGCGGGCGCACTGAGCCCGGGTGATGGTTAGCGGTGGCTCAATCCTGACTGATTTCGCATTATTCAGCGTTCCCGCGACCAGTACGTTACGTTGGAAAAGTTCTTTCGCAAACGCATAACCGATCTCGTTTTTACTGAACTCGACGGCCTGCAATAAGCCCATGCCGCGAGTCTCGACAATCAACTCGGGATAGTCAGCCGCAAGTTGCCTTAACCCTTTTAATAAAAACGCGCCCTGTGCCGCCGCCTGATCCGGCAGTTTTTCGCTCAGCAAAACGTTGATAGTCGCCAGTCCAGCGGCACAAGCCAACGGGTTGCCACCAAACGTCGTGGTGTGCAGGAACGGGTTTTCAAACAGCACGGAAAAGACCTCTTCCGTTGCCACCGTGGCGCCAATCGGCATCACGCCGCCACCCAATGCCTTGGCCAGACACAGGATATCAGGCTGAACCCCGTAGTGTTCACAGGCAAACATTTTACCCGTGCGCCCCATTCCGGTTTGTACTTCATCCAGAATCAGCAATGCCCCAACCTCATCGCATAACGCTCTGACCGCAGGCAAGTAATTATCCGGTGGCACTATCACACCGCCTTCCCCCTGAATAGGTTCAAGGATAATGGCGGCCACATCGTCTCCGGTCTTCTGGCATTGATGAACCTGCTTCCGCATGGCGCTGATATCGCCAAAGGGAACATGGTGAAAACCAGGCAGTAACGGCATGAAAGGACGACGAAACGCGGACTTGGCCGTGGCAGATAACGCCCCTAATGACTTACCGTGAAATGCGCCCGTTGCGGCAATAAAAGTGTATTTACCATGCGGGGACTGATAAGCCTTGGCCAGCTTCAGCGCCGCCTCAACCGATTCCGTTCCGCTATTGCTAAAGAAGCTGTATTTCAGATTACCCGGCGTTAACGCCGCCAGCGTTTTTGCCAGCAGGGCGCGTAACGGGTCAAGCAATTCCTGACTGTGCAGGGGCTGCTTGGCGAGTTGCTGTTCCACTGCCGCAATAACTTTGGGGTTGCGATGCCCAACGTTGAAAATACCGTAACCGCCGAGGCAGTCGAGATATTCATTTCCCTGGGTATCAACTAATGTATTCGGGCCACTTGCGCGCCATTCGACCGCGCCGTAATCGCCTCCTGTGGTGACAGATTTTCTGTACTCCAGAAAACCCGGATTGACGTATTCACGAAAACAACTCAAAACTTCCCGGTTCAATGAGGCCATCTCATCGTGGGTTAATGTGTCACTGTTAATCCAATCTAGCGCCTGCTGAGTACACTCTAGCGGGTTGAGGTGTGCGTGTAATCTGGACAAAATAGACTCCTTGCTAACGGATATCACGCGATATCAACTTAATTAATGCACATAACACGCCAGCCGCCTGCTAAAAAAGCGAATTAAATATTAAAATCTGACATAACCAATAAAACTGAAATAAAAATTAAAATACATCTTTACATTTGGAATTAAAATCCAATGATTCCGGTTAAATCGGGGTGAAAAGAGAGGCATAAGGAAAAGACGCACCTTAATTGCGCGCGTTGCATTATTTTGGTGCAAATCAACTATTGGGAATAAATACAACGCGATAACGTCACAACAGACGCGGTATTGGCTTCTTTCGGCGTAAGAAATGGTCCAGCGGTGAAGTATGACCGGCATGAAATGCCGGTCAAGCCAGGTGGGGTTAATGCTTAATCATGATATGCCGCACGACGGTGTAGTCCTCCAGTCCATACATCGACATATCTTTCCCATAGCCGGACAGTTTCTGTCCGCCATGCGGCATTTCGCTGACCAGCATAAAGTGCGTGTTAACCCAGGTGCAGCCGTATTGCAGACACGCCGCAAGACGATGAGCCCGGCCGATATCCCGCGTCCAGACGGATGACGCTAATCCGTAATTCGAGGCATTGGCCCAGCCCACCACCTGCGCTTCATCATCAAATGACGTAATGGAAATCACCGGTCCGAACACTTCTTTCTGCACGATCTCATCTTCCTGCCGCGCGCCAGCCAGAACCGTCGGCTGGAAGTAATACCCCGCCCCTTTTACACGCTCTCCGCCGGTGACTACCGTAATATGAGGCAATGCCTTGGCTCGTTCGACAAATCCCGCCACCCTTTCCAACTGTTGTGCGGTAATCAACGGGCCAAGCTCGGTTGCTTCATCCTGCGGATCGCCCATATTCAACGTGGCAATCGCTTTACCCAGAGCATCGACCACATCGTCATAAATGGCGCGATGTACATACAAACGACAGGCCGCGGTACAGTCCTGTCCGGCATTGTAGAAACCAAAACTCCGGATACCCTCGACCACCTGATCGATATCCGCATCATCAAATACAATCACCGGGGCTTTGCCCCCTAACTCCATATGCGTACGTTTTACACTGGCGGCCGTATGGGAAAGAATGTGTGCCCCCGTTGCAATCGAACCGGTCAGCGATACCATGCGCACCCGCTCATGACCGGTCAGCGCATCACCGATATCCGCGCCGCGTCCGAACAGAATATTGACCACTCCGGCAGGCAGAATATCCGCCAGCAGGTGTGCTAAATGAAAAGTAGTCAGCGGGGTTTGTTCCGCTGGTTTCAGCACCACGCAGTTCCCCGCCGCCAATGCCGGAGCCAGTTTCCATGACGCCATCATCAGCGGGTAGTTCCACGGTGCGATAGAGGCCACCACGCCAACCGGATCGCGCCGAATCATTGACGTATGTCCTTCCAGATATTCTCCTGCCGCCGATCCCGTCAGACAGCGCGCCGCACCGGCAAAAAAGCGAAACACATCCGCCACCGCCGGGATCTCATCATTCAGCACCGCATGATAAGGCTTACCGCAGTTGAGCGATTCAAGACGGGCAAATTCCTCGGCATGAGCTTCGATGGCATCGGCAATTTGCAGCAACAAGATAGCGCGCGTTTTAGGCGTGGTCTGTCCCCACTGAACAAACGCCGTATCCGCCGCGTTTACCGCTGCATCAACCTGGTGCAGATCGGCCTGGGCAATCGAGGCAATTTCCTCGCCATTGGCCGGATTAAAAATCGCCAGCGCGTCACCCTGACCCGCAACCAGCTTCCCCTCTATAAGCAATTTGTCATGCATAACGCTTTCCTTATGAACAGAAAATCACTGGATTTCTCACGTATACCACGCTCTCCACACGCTCTCTGCCTGCAAGATATCTGCCACTTTGCAGAATTGACCGGCGCCTCTCTCGTCCTATGGCGTCTTTTCTGGCTTATTTTGCGTTTGTGTCGCGGCTTCCCGCGCTTCTTCCGCCAGGGTCTCAATCTCCTCGTCGGTCAGTTGTTCGGACGCTTCATGCACTTTGGCAAGTCCTTCGCTGACGGTCACGTCTTTCGGATCCTGTGTGGTCATTACCTTTCCTCAGCAGCAAAATAGTAAACATGCAAAGATAAGTGTAGTCGAAGGGGAAATTCCGCCAATCTGAAGAAGATTTAACTCTTCTTTCTGCTGGTTCATATGTGATAATAATTATCAATTACATCATATTTTTATTACTCAGGGCCTTATCCGGTCGATTTCAACGTGCAGCACTGCGGCAAGCGAACCGATCCCATACGTTCAGATAACGCCGTGATGATGGAGAAAGGAGAGCCGTTGCACCTGAGAGGATGGGATAAGTCACCTGACGGGACGTTGGGATGTCAGAGTCTGAACTCAGAATACTTTTCAACCATTATGCTCAACGGTTAGAACGGTATCTTAATCATAAACTGCGCGACCCCCAGACTGCGGCGGATTTGGTGCAGGAGAGTTTTCTGCGTCTGGCACAACGGCTGGAGCAGCATAATGATGTGGAGGATAAGAAAGCCTACCTCTATAAAACGGCCAATAACCTATTGCTCGACCACATTCGCCATCAGCAACGCTGGCAAATGGCGTCATCCGCTGAAGATGCCGATGCGCCGCTGGACGATCTGCCGGACATCACGCCGCATCTCGATCAGGCGGTAATCTCTCAGCAGGAACTGGAACGGCTGGCTGTCGTTTTATCTACGTTGCCTGAACGTTCCCAGCAGATATTCCGTCTACATCGGCTGGAACAGATGACGCAGGTGCAGATTGCCCGACAGTTGGACATTTCGCTCAGCACTGTCGAAAAACATCTAGCCAACGCCTTGAATGCCATGATAAATATCCGTTTAACCTGAAAATAATCACAAATTATTTACGGGTTTATGACTACCAGACGTCTACATACTTAGAGACCATATTAAAATCAGGCCTACCAGATGAAAGATTATCCCCCTGAAATTAGGCAACAGGCAGCATTATGGGCCATACGTCTGGCAGAAGCCCCACTGGAAGACGAGCAGGAACAGGCATTTCAGCACTGGCTACAGCAGGATCCCCGCCATACGTTGGCCCTGCAACAAGCCGGGACGCTTTGGCAAGAATTGGGTTCGCTCAGTACAGAGCAAAAACAGGCGCTTCAGCCGCGGGTGACGCCGATAAAACGCTTCGCCCACTGGCGGATCGCGGCGCTATTGCTGTTGGGATTGAGCGTCGGTACGGCATGGTTTTCCGATGGATTTTTAATGCTGCGGGCAGATTATCGCGCTGAAAATCAGGTTCGCAGCGTCACGCTGCCTGATGGCAGCCAGGTCGAGATGGATGCGGGCAGCGCTATTGCCATCGCCTACAACCAGCACGAACGGCGGATAAAGCTGCTGCAAGGCAATGCTTGGTTCACGGCGGCGCCGGTTAATACATTGGAGCCGCGTCCCTTTCTGGTTGATGCGGCGTCAGGCACCACGCAGGCACTCGGCACCCAGTTCATTATTCAGAACACCCCGCAGGTGACCACCGTTGGCGTGATTGAACACAGCGTTCAGGTGACGGCGAACGGACAAACGTTGCGCCTTGATGAACAGCAGGCGGCGCGCTACACCCCACACGGCGTAACGCGTGACCCCGACTGGAATAGCCGCGACAGCAGCGACTGGAAGCGCGGCCAGCTGGTATTCAATCAGCAGCCGCTGTCCGATGTGGTCGATCGCATCAATCGCTATCATACCGGAACGGTGATCGTTTCCGGCACGGCGTTGCGCCAAAGCCAGGTCAGCGGCATCTTTTCGCTGAACGAATTGGATAGCGCGCTAAAAACCATTACCGCCGAACTGGGCGCTAAAACCGTCACGCTTCCCGGCGTTACCATCTTGTACTAACCCTTCCCACACCTCTCCGCCACTCCTGTGGTTTTTGTCAGGCGTGGTCAGCTCTGAAAAATAGCCAGAAGATACGGGAAACCTGCCATAAAAGTCGCTGGAAAATTTTCACTGCTGTCACGCGACACCCCGCCGTGGCAAAAAAAATTTAAAGATTTTTTTACGGGTTCTGCAATCTCAGCCGTCTTCATATTTAGGTAATGATTTTTATTATCATTTTCATTAAGAAACAAAGGGACATATATCCATCTGTTTCTTAACGCTTATCGATAATCTCATTGACGGCAGAACAGGCAAAATGGACAAAATATTACAATACCAACCCATCCGTTTATTCCCGGCTAGTAAACTTTCCCTTGCCATTGGCATCGCGCTTTCGTTGCTCAGCCCACAGCTAAAAGCACAGGCCGAACCCCCTATCGCACCGGAGCATCAGGCACCATCCGGCCGGACCGCGGCGTTTTCCATCAGCGCACAGCCACTGCACACGGCCTTACTGCGTTTTGCTGAACAGGCTGGCCTGCAAGTGTTTTTTGCCGATGTAAAGCTGGAGAACATGCAGGGCAACCCGCTCCAGGGACGTTTTACGCCAGAACAAGGACTACGCCAGTTAATTGGCAACAATCCCGTTGATTTCCAGATCAGCGCAGTCGGCGTCATTACGTTACATCCCCGCGCGACCCATGTAGACCGTGTCAAAGTCGATGACACGATGGTGGTGCGGGCGCTGAGCGTCGCCAACCCCGGAGACTGGATCTACGAACAACCCCGGGCCATCAGCGTGATTTCACGCGAACAGATGGATAACCGCCCGGCCCGCCACGCCGCCGATATGCTGGAACAGTCCGCCGGGGTCTACTCCAGCGTCAGCCAGCAGGACCCCGCATTATCGGTGAATATTCGCGGTATTCAGGACTTCGGCCGCGTGAATATGAATATCGACGGGATGCGGCAGAACTTCCAGAAAACGGGTTATGGCCAGCGTAACGGACAAATGTATATCGATTCCGAACTACTCTCCGGCGTCACGGTTGAAAAAGGCGCAACGAACAGCATGGGGAGCGCCGGGACGCTGGGGGGTGTGGCAACATTTAATACCGCTAACGCCAGCGATTTTCTGGCGCCGGGTAAAGAGTTAGGCGGCAAACTGCACGCCAGTACCGGCGATAACGGCACTCACTTTATTGGCAGCGGTATTCTCGCGCTGGGCAATGAATCGGGGGATATTCTGGTCGGGGCCAGCGAACGCCATCTGGGTGATTACTGGCCGGGTAACGATGGCAACCTCGGAAATATTCGGATCCCCGGCAGTTCAAACAATTACGACACATGGTCAGAGAATCTGAAACACCAGAAAGTCACCAACGCGGCATATACCATGCGATCGCGACTGGCCAAAATTGGTTGGAATTTGCCGGCAAACCAGAGGATCCAGTTCAGTTATATGCAAACGCAGACCTCGACCGAAAACACCGGTACGTTGTCCGATCTCTCTGACTCTGAGCTGGGATGGAAAGCCAGCGGTCAGAGCGAAATCATGGCTCGTAATGCGGCGCTGGACTATAGCCTGAATCCAGACAACCAAAACTGGCTGGATTTTAAAACCAAGATCTATTACGCCGATACCGACAACGATACCTATAACTACGCGACGTCTGCCAATAGTGCTTATAGCGAACGCACCCGGCTACGAACCTACGGCTTACAGGCACAAAACACATCAAAGCTCTGGTTTAGTGGCGCACATGACCTGAGCGCCGATTACGGGCTGGAACTCTATTACGACAAAATAACAACAGACAGTAATAGCAGTAGCGCAAGCAGCGCCACTCCCGCAGGTAATCGCACCATGGCAAGCCTGTTTGCTAATCTGAATTATGCTTATGACGACTGGCTTACCCTGCATGGCGGGATGCGCTACGATCGTTATCGGCTACGCGGCACTGCCAGTCTCAGTTATCGAGAGATTGCCTATACCGTCGATGCCCCCTGCACCGAACGGTCAATTGCGCTTTGCTCGCCGCTAACTAACGAGGTTACGCAGAACTGGGACGTCGATGACGAACACGGCAAGATATCGCCCACGCTGTTTGCCGGGGTAAAACCAGGCGTTGACTGGCTGCAACTGTACACCAGCTACGGACTGTCATGGCGTCCGCCTTCAGTCAGTGAAACCTTTGCTAACGGCACCTACAGCGCGGGTAATTATTATCTTTATCCAAACCCCAACTTAAAGCCAGAGCGTTCCCGCGCGTGGGAAATCGGTTTCAATATCCAACATCCGGATCTGTTGCTTGAGGGCGACCGGATCGTCGCCAAGATGTCCTATTTCGATACCAAGATCAGCAACTACATCAGTCTGAATGGGGCCAGAAATAAACCGGGTTATAACGGCTATTCCCTCAGCAACGCCGTGTTCCAGAACAATCTGGCCAAAAGCCGCTTCCGCGGTCTGGAATATCAGCTGAATTACGATGCCGGCTTCCTCTATGTTGATGCCACCTACACGCACATGATCGGTAACAATGATTTCTGCGCGCCCGTCGCCTGGTTAGGCGGCGTGACCACAGTCGGCGGCTCCAGAGGTAATTATTACTCAACGCCCGTGGATACCTCCGCCAGCGATTTCTACTGTCAGAAAACGCTCTTGTTCAGCAACGCGGCTTACCTGCCGGGGGATCGCGGTTCAGTGACGCTGGGCGCCCGCGCTTTCGATCGCAAACTGGATATGGGGATCACCATGCGTTTCGCTCCCGGCTATCAGGATGCGACAGCGCCCAGCAACTCGGCCTATTTAGCTGACTGGCCTAAATATCGGGTATATGACCTGTATGCCAGCTACCAACTGACTGACAGTCTGACCTTACGAGGTTCAGTAGAGAATATTGCCAATCGCGCCTATATCGTGAGCTACGGTGAATCGCTGGGATATACCCCAAGCAGGGGAAGAACCGTGCAGGCAGGGGTGGAATACCGATTCTGATTTCACTGTCATCTTTCTCAGATGACAGGAAAGCAAGGGCGGTGGTTATCAACCGACGCCCTTCGCGGCATACACGGATTGCCGTGTATATCAATCGTTAGTTAATGAGGAGTCTGTTATGAGTTTTGCAATTACCTACGATAGCTACTATGCCGATTACAGCATTACCGATTACCTGACTGAATGGTCAGCTGCATTTGGCGATGTTAATCATACGGCAGGCAATACCGAGGTCGGAGGAAACAATACCGGCGGCTTCTACGGTGGCGACACATTTATAGACGGAACTCAATATGGTATTACGAGTACGCAAAATGAGTTTTCTGCGCTCATTGCTGAAGGCGATCTGACCTATACCCTCTTCTCCGCCCCCGCCCATACTTTGTATGGCGATCTTGACAGCCTGACATTCGGTAATGTCCTGCAAGGTGGTACCACGGCTGGAACCGCCTATTATCTTGCTGAACCGGAAGTCACCTTTAGTGGACTGGATCTCTCAACTGACGTTGCCAATTTGACTGTTGATAACCGCGGCGTCGTACATGACGTGGTCTACGGTCTGATGAGCGGCAATGTTCAGCCGCTGCTGGACGTGCTGAGCAACGCCGGTATCGATATTAACGCCAGCCTGGATAGCCTGAGCTTCGCGACGGCAACATCTGATTCGGTGATTACCACGGATGCAACCGTCGACGTTGTCGGCGTAGCCGATACCGCCGACATCCTGTTGGCCGCATAAAAAAACGGCTAAGAGTCTCACCTTTTAGCCGTTTGAGAGAATACCGCTGCGGTACAGAGAGAACGAATGCCGCAGCGGTTATCCGAGTGTAATGACTACCGGGAAGCCTCGTCAATAGCGGTACGGCTAACGGCAAGGCTTCCATTATATTGAGGAAGGACTATCCCATGCCCGTATCCCGTTCGGCCTCATCAGGCAGGGAAATTATCGACGCGCTGGCAACGTACCGTCAGGGATTCTGGGGGATTGGTCTGTTCAGCGCCGTCATTAATCTGCTGATGCTGGTTCCCGCCATTTATATGTTGCAGGTTTACGATCGCGTTCTGCCTTCCGGCAATACGATGACATTGGCAATGCTCACGGTCATTACGCTGGGACTGTTCTTATTGATGGGATTACTGGAATGGATACGCAGCGCCGTCGTGATCAGCCTCGGTACGCAAATGGACATGCAGCTCAATCAGCGTATCTACAATGCCGCGTTTGAAAACAACCTGAAAAGTGGTTCGGCCCGAGCCGGACAGGCATTGAACGATCTCACCACATTACGCCAATTCGCCACCGGCAATGCCCTGTTCGCCTTTTTTGATGCGCCGTGGTTCCCGATTTATCTGCTGGTGATTTTCCTGTTGCATCCGTGGCTGGGGATAATGGCGCTCAGCGGCGCCATCATACTGATTCTACTGGCGTGGCTGAACCAGCGGTTGACGCGCGAACCCCTGGCGCAGGCGGCAAAAATTACCGTTCAGGCCACGCAGCAGGCCAATGCGAATCTGCGCAATGCCGACGCTATCGAAGCCATGGGGATGCTGGGCACCATGCGTCAACGCTGGCTGACGCAGCATCGCCAGTTTCTGCATTACCAAAATGTGGCCAGCGAAAAAAGCGCCAATATCACCTCACTGGCCAAAAGCACCCGTCTGGCGCTTCAATCGCTGATGCTGGGACTGGGCGCACTGCTGGCCGTTAACGGCGAGATCACCCCCGGCATGATGATCGCGGGTTCAATTTTGGTCGGTCGGGTACTGAACCCCATCGATCAGATCATTGCCGTCTGGAAACAGTGGATGCAGGCGCGGCTTGCCTGGCAGCGTCTGAATGAACTGTTGGATCAAAACCCGGTGCGGGTCGCCGGTATGGCTTTACCGGCGCCCCAGGGGAAGTTACAGGTGGAGCAACTGAGCGCCGGCCTGCCGCATTCCCGTACGCCGATACTGGCTAACCTGACGTTTGAGCTCTCTCCGGGCGATGTACTGGGGATTCTGGGTCATTCCGGATCGGGAAAATCCACCCTGGCCCGGCTATTAGTCGCCGCGCTCCCGCCGCTGAGCGGCAAAGTCCGGCTGGATGGCGCAGATATTCATCAGTGGGATAAAGAACATCTGGGTCGTTTCGTCGGCTATCTGCCACAGGATGTCCAGTTGTTCAGCGGCACCATCGCCGAGAATATTGCCCGCTTCAATCAACCCGACGCTGAAAAAATCGTGGCGGCCGCCATGACCGCAGGCGTACACGAGATGATTTTGCGTTTACCGCAAGGCTACGATACGCAACTGGGTGAAGGCGGCGCCGGCCTTTCCGGTGGACAAAAACAGCGCGTCGCGCTGGCGCGGGCCATTTACGATCGCCCCAGGCTGATCGTGCTGGATGAACCCAACGCCAGCCTGGATGAAGACGGAGAAAAGGCGCTATTGGCCTCTATCGCGGCGCAACAGCAAGCGCTGAGTACACAGATCCTGATCACCCATAAACCCAGTTTGCTCTCCTGCGCCAACAAACTGTTAGTGCTGCGGGCGGGCCAAATCCAGTATTTCGGCGAGACGCATCAGGTATTGAAAGAACTACAGCGCGCCCAGACAACCAAACCGTCAGCCGCCGCGGCCCGGCCGGCGTCCCCGGTTAAAACCGCCGCAGCGGCTAACGCATTCAGCCCATCCCTACCCGGTTCATCCGGGTTAAGTATGGTTTACAACGCGTCAGGCCCGCGTAAAGCCGTGCCGGATAAATAACGAGAATTGCCTCATCCAATGCAGAAAAGATTACTCAGGAATTTGTACGCCAGGGATTGGCTTATTATCCGGTGGTCCAACGACCTTGCTTGTCAACGAGGATGGATATGTCTGCCTTACCCGAACTGAAACGTCAGCCGAATACGTCATTCACCGAGGCCACGGAAAGCACGACCGTCATGCCCCTGCATACCGATGCCGGACGCTATTTAAAACGCGGAATACTGCTGGTTCTGCTCGGATTTTGCGGCATGTTGCTTTGGGCCGGGTTGGCTCCGCTGGATAAAGGCGTGGCCGTATCAGGACGCGTTATCGTTGCCGATAACCGGAAAAGCGTACAGCCCGTCAGCGGGGGACGCATCGCGACTCTCGCGGTGCGTGACGGCGAACGGGTGCAGGCCGGCCAGCCGCTCGCGATGCTGGACCAAACCCCGGCACAGGCCCAGCGCGATAACCTGTCGACCCAGCTTCTGGAAGCGCAGGCGAGCGAAGCCCGTTTAAAAGCAGAACGCGATAATCAGGAAACCATCATTTTTCCTGACACACCCGCGCCATACGCGCACATTTCGCAGCAAATTCGGGCATCGCAGCAGCAACTGTTTATTAGTCGCCGGGCCGCGCTGCAACAGGAGCTTGCGGCGATGCAAGCGGCGATGATGGGCGCAAAAGCACAGTCCACCGGCGCACAGGCGTTGCTCAACAGCAACCAAACGCAATATCACATCATCAACGAACAGCTACAGGGATTGCGGCCGCTGGCGCAGGAAGGCTATATCGCCCGTAATCGCCTGCTTGACGTAGAGCGTCAGGCGGCACAGTTGGCGGGCGCCATTGCGCAGGAGCGTAATAACATCGTGCAAATTCAGCAGCAGATCATCGAACTGGAGCAAAAAATACGCCAGCGGCAGAACGAGTATCAAAAGGAAGTCCGTACCCAGCTTGCTGATATCCAGCTTTCGATTCAGGACATCACACATCGGCTGAAATCCGCCGAATATGAATTGCAAAATACGCAAATCCGGGCTCCCGTCAGCGGCACCATTGTCGGGCTGGCGCTGCATACCGAAGGTGGCGTGGTCAGCGCCGGGCAAATGCTGATGGAGATCGTCCCTGACGGACAACCGCTGCTGATTGACGCTCAGTTGCCTATCGAATTGGTAGACAGGATCGCGGAGGGATTGCCGGTAGAATTGCTCTTTTCCGCGTTTAATCAGGCCACGACGCCGCGGATCTCGGGCGTGGTGACGCTAATTGGCGCCGATCAACTGATCGATCAACAAACCGGCATCCCCTATTACGCCCTGCGTATCCGCGTTGATGAACAAGGGAAACAGCAGTTGGCGGGTCTGGATGTTCGTCCCGGCATGCCGGTTGAGGCATTTGTGAAAACGGGGGAACGCTCAATGCTCAACTACCTGTTCAAACCGTTATTCGATCGTCTGCATATCGCCCTGAGCGAGGAATAATCATGCTTTGCTTTTCACGCATCGGTGTGATCCGCCGTTATCGTCTGCTGTTGTGCTTTTTCACACTAAGCTACAGCGCGCCGGGTCAGGCGCTGGGATTAATGGAAGCCTGGCAGCGCGCCTTAACTCACGATCCCGCTTTTCAGGCCGCCATTCATGCGCGCAACGCCGGCATAGAAGAAAAGAATATCGGACGAGCCGGACTGTTGCCTAAAGTCAATTACGACTACAGTCAGTCACGCAATGACTCCACTGTCACCAGCAATAACCTAAAGTCCGAGCGTGACTATAATAGCCATGCTTCCAGCTTTTCCTTGCAGCAACCCCTGCTGGATTACGAGGCCTGGTCACGTTATCAACAGGGAGAAGCCAGCGCCGTACTGGCTGATGAACAACTGCGGGATCAGAGCCAGCAGCTGCTGGTCCGTTTATTTCAGGCCTATAGCAATGTGTTGTTCAGCCGGGAACAGATTACTCTGGTGCAGGCGCAGCAGCGCGCTTACCGGGAACAATATCAGCTTAATCAGCGTTTATATCAGCAAGGCGAAGGCACCCGGACCGACATTCTGGAAACCGAGGCCAGACTGAACCTGACCGATGCCCAACTGATAGAGGCGCAGGATAATCTTGATATCAGCCTGCGCGAACTGGAAACCTTACTGGGCATGCCGATCGCCGCAGAGCAACTCGCTACGCTCACCCCGCGTTTCACGCCACGCCAGCTCCAGCCGGCCAATTATCAACACTGGCAAACACTGGCTCTGCGTCATAATGCGCAATTGCTGGCGCTCACTCAGTCGCTGGCCGTGGCTAAATATGGCATCGAACGCAACCGGGCGGGTCATCTGCCACAGATCACGTTAGTCGCCAGTACACGCAATACCCAATCCGATACGGAAAGCAGCTATAACCAGAAATATGATACGCGCTCGATCGGCATCCGGGTGAGCGTGCCGATTTTCGCCGGAGGGGGCGTTTCCGCCGCCACCCGTCAGGCTCAGGAACGCTATCAGCAGACAGCAAGGGAAAAAGACGAGCAGACCGCCGCCGTTCAGCTCGAACTGCGCCGCCAATTTAATCTGGTGACCAGCAGTCAGGCGAAAATGCGGGCTTATGAATTAGCCGAGCAATCAGCGCTGGCGCTGGTGAATGCCACCCGAAAAAGCGTTCAGGGCGGAGAACGGGTCAACCTTGATGTTCTCAACGCCGAGCAACAGCTTTATGGCGCACGGCGTGACCTCACCGAAGCGCGCTATACCTGGTTAACCGCATGGCTACAGCTCCGCTATTATGCCGGCACGCTGGATGAGCAAACGCTGCATCAGCTCTCCGCCTATTTCACGCATGCCTCTTAGTCGCCTTATCTCATGAGTCACCGGCAAACCCGCGTCTGTACTTGCCTCTGTGGTCGGGAGGGATATCGTTTTTTTGTATTTTCAAATGGAGATGCGATAAAATATATTCTAAAAAATTTTATACAAATATTATTTTAATAACTTTAAACGCTATAAGCCGTCCTAAATAAAACGGTATGCTAAAAATAAAAAACAGCGGGAAATGGCAATTTATGATAAGAAAACGCAGTAAAGATCAATCATTATCCTTACGTTTGGTCAGTATGAGCTCACAATTATTGACATTCATAGCCAAAAGGGATTTAGATTTATCTTATTTTCTAAAAAATCATTAATATCAACAAGATAAAATTAAAATACATCTTATTGAGTAATAAATTCGTGCATAAAATTGAGTTAACGCACTCATAAAGCAACCTAATAGACCAAAACGGAGAACCAACTTACAACAAAAATAGAACAACAATTCAATGAATGAATAATCTATGACACATCCGTTAACCTGACTATTACCGCCTCAAACTCAATTCATATTAAAAAACTAATTTTACAGTTAAAAAACTAAATAAAGCAAATAAATAATAATTATTGAGAGCTATGTCCTTTATTTAAAATAAAAGAGAGAAACATAAAAATTAATAGATTTAGATCAAGAAAATTAATAACAAATAATCCATATAGTACCCGCGACGAAGGTAAGCCAACTTAATTAATTAACTCGTCATTCTGAGCAATGGGGTATCTATGGATTTTATCATTCAATTAGTCATCGTCCTTATTTGCCTTTTCTACGGTGCTAGAAAAGGCGGGATCGCACTGGGGTTACTAGGCGGTATAGGGCTGGTCATTCTGGTGTTTGTCTTTAAACTTCAACCCGGTAAACCACCGGTTGACGTCATGCTGGTTATCATCGCGGTGGTAGCCGCGTCGGCAACGCTTCAGGCCTCAGGGGGTCTGGATGTCATGTTGCAGATCGCAGAACGACTGTTGCGCCGCAATCCGAAGTATGTATCAATCATCGCGCCGTTTGTCACCTGTACGCTGACCATCCTGTGCGGTACCGGCCATGTGGTTTATACCATCCTGCCGATTATTTATGATGTCGCCATCAAAAATAATATCCGTCCGGAAAGACCCATGGCGGCCAGTTCCATCGGTGCGCAAATGGGGATCATCGCCAGCCCGGTATCGGTAGCCGTTGTCTCACTGGTCGCCATGCTGGGTAATTTCACTTTCCAGGGGAAACACTTAGGATTCCTTGACTTACTGTCGATCACCATTCCATCTACCCTGCTGGGGATTCTGGCAATCGGTATTTTCAGCTGGTTCCGTGGCAAGGATTTGGATAAAGATGAGGACTTCCAGAAGTTCATTTCCGATCCAGAAAACAAACAGTATGTTTATGGTGACACCGCCACACTGCTGGACAAAAAGCTGCCTCGCAGCAACTGGGTGGCAATGTGGATCTTCCTGGCAACCATCGCCGCGGTAGCCATTCTGGGGGCAGATGCAGATTTACGGCCGCATTTTGACGGTAAACCGCTCTCTATGGTGCTGGTCATCCAGATGTTCATGCTGCTCGCTGGTGCCATCATCATCATTGCAACCAAAACCAATCCAGCGTCTATCTCCAAGAATGAAGTATTCCGGTCAGGTATGATCGCCATCGTGGCCGTGTATGGTATTGCCTGGATGGCAGAGACCATGTTCGGTGCGCATCTGGAAGAGATCAAGGCAACGCTGGGAACCCTGGTTAAACAGTACCCATGGGCCTACGCGATTGTTCTGCTGTTGGTGTCCAAGTTCGTTAACTCGCAGGCAGCGGCACTGGCGGCAATTGTCCCGGTTGCACTGGCTATCGGTGTCGATCCGGCATATATCGTAGCGTCTGCGCCAGCCTGTTATGGTTATTACATTCTGCCAACCTACCCAAGCGATCTGGCTGCCATCCAGTTTGACCGTTCAGGCACCACCAAGATTGGCCGTTTTGTTATCAACCACAGCTTTATTCTGCCGGGTTTAATCGGGGTGTTCACATCCTGTGTCTTTGGCTGGGTATTTGCTGCTATGTACGGCTTTATCTAAGCAATTCGTCCTGTATGAAAAAACCGTTCGGTTTCCCGAACGGTTTTTTTTATTGTGGGCTATCCCTGCCCGCCCATGAACCCCGGGCCTTTCGCGGGAATATGGCGCTATCAAAAAATATTTAATGCTTTTCTGGGGATTCGTCAGCGCTACGTGACGTTGAAAAACTCACTTCACGGTGTGAAAGCCATACGTTGACACAGGCTTGCGCCAATGCCCGCGTCGGATCAATGCCGATGTCCAGCCAGCGCGACTTCACGGCAGCCAATGCCGGAGGTACCTCGGTACACGCCAATACCAGCCATTCAGCGCCACGATCGACAAGTCGCCCGGCCAGTTGCTCAAGCAACGCCCCGCCTTCCTGTAACGCGCCGCGTTTTACCGCATAGCACCCCGGTACGAAAAGCGCCGTCATTTCCTGTTCAGTCGGCTCCAGCGTAATAATCCCTTTTGCAGCAAACCGCTGCTGATACCATCCCGCCCTGAGGGTGCCATGCGTCGCAATCAGCCCGATTTTCTGTGGCGCCTGAACCTGATCTGTTGCCAGATACGCAACCAATTCCAGCGTGGCATCGGCGATATGAAGCAATGGAGCATGGCTTTCCGCCGCCAGCGCATCAAACCAGTGGTGGGCCGTGTTGCAGGGGATCGCAATATGACTGACAGATAACCGGTTAAGCTGGCGAATCGCCGTCAACAAGGCAGGCAATGGCGACTCCCCCATCCCTGCCAGCGCCTGCTGGCGATCCGGGATTTGCGGCACATTCCAGGCCACCACCGGGACATGATCCTGATCGCGACCGGCGGGCGTTTCCGCAATAATCTTCTGCAACAAATCGACCGTCGCCAGCGGCCCCATGCCCCCCAGGACGCCAATCAGCGGCGCGCGATCTGGCTGAATAGTCATCAGGATGGCGTCTGTTCAAAAAGCTGGCGATAGCCAAATAGCCCGGCAGAACCACCGGTATGAATAAAGACAATATTCTCATCAGAACGAAAATGCCCCTGACGGATCAAATCGATCAGTCCTGCCATACCTTTGCCGGAATAGACCGGATCGAGCAGAATACCTTCCAACTGCGCCAGCAGCCTCAACGCCTCCAGTGTACCTTCTGTCGGAATCCCATATCCTTTACCTACATAGTCACTATTGACGTTTACCGCATCGCGCGGGATTTCGCCCGGTATCCCCAGTAGTTGCCAGGTTCGTTGCGCCAGCGCATACACATTCTCCTCCTGCTTCTCTTTCGGCGCCCTGACGCTAATCCCCAACAAAGGGATCTGACTATGGGTCGCGGTCAACCCGGCGACTAATCCAGCCTGCGTACCGGTGCTGCCCGTAGCATGCACGATGTGATCGATCCGCAAACGCTGCTGGCTGGATTGAAACAGCAATTCTTCCGCACAGGCTACATAGCCCAGAGCGCCAACGGGACTGGAGCCTCCGCCTGGGATCACATAGGGTTTAAACCCCTCTTTACGCAGAGTGTCGGCCAGTTCTTCCATTGCCTGCTGCATATCGGTGCCGGCCGGCAGGTGGTCAACAATCTCGCCGCCCAACAGATTATCCAACAAGATATTGCCGGAGCGCTGGTAGTCATCACCATAATCGGTAACGCGCTTTTCCAGTAACACCTTGGTTTTAAGACCCAGCTTTGCCGCCGCGGCAATCGTTTGCCGCACATGGTTAGACTGCGTCGCGCCTTGAGTGATGATGATATCGGCGCCCTGCCGTTGAGCGTCAGCCAACAGAAATTCCAGCTTACGCGTTTTGTTACCACCGGTTGCCAGTCCGGTGGCATCATCACGTTTGATATACAGCGTCGGTCCGCCTAAATAGGCAGAGAGATTCGGCAATGCCTCCAGCGGCGTAGGGAAATGTCCCAGAGACAAACGGGGGAAACGGGCAAGATGCATAGCTTTCTCCTTGAATTCTGATTTATAAATTGAGATGACGACGCGCTTCCTCACGTACGCGATGAAGAATACGTTTCTTCAACACGGCGTAGTCAGGGTGCTGTGCCAAGGTTTCAATATTTCTTTCGCGGCCAAACGGCAGTTCGATAGCGTCCGCGATACGACCGGGACGAGCCGACATCACCAAAACCCGATCGGCCAGGAACAGGGCTTCGTCAACATCATGCGTGACAAACAGCAGCGTTGTTCCGGTTTTCTGCCATGCTGCGAGCAACAGTTCCTGCATCATCAAACGCGTCTGCGCATCCAGCGCGCCGAAGGGTTCATCCATCAACAGCACGTTCGGGTTAGGCAGCCAGGCGCGCGCTAACGCGACACGCTGTTTCATGCCGCCGGAAAGTTGCCATGGATAATGCTGCCGGAATCCTTCCAGCCCCACCAGAGCGAGGTAGTTTGCCGCTTCATGCTGGATCCGGGCTTTATCGGCGCCTTGCATCCGGGGACCAAACGTCACATTTTCCATCACGGTCAACCAGGGAAACAGATTGGCCTGCTGAAACACCATCCCGCGCGCCGGTCCCGGCCCGCGGACAGGAACGCCGTCACAGAGCACGCGTCCGTGGCTGGGTTGTTCAAAACCGGCAATCAAATTTAAAATGGTCGATTTGCCGCAGCCGGAGGGGCCAAGCAACACCACAAATTCGCCCTTGCTAATCCGCAGTGACACATCATCCAGCACGGTTAACGTTTCGTTCGGCGACGAACGGCCTTGTGAAGGGAAAGAGAGACTCACATGTTCGACAACAATATGCGCCGCGTCTGGCTGATGAATATCCGCCATTATTCTTTCCCTGCCCACGGCACCAGTACATACTGCGCGCCGACCAATAACAGATCGAGCGCATAACCGATACCGCCCAGCAATAAAATGCCCAGCATGACAATGTCAGTGCGCAGATAGGAACTGGCGTTCATTACCATCCAGCCGATGCCCGAGGTGGCGGCCACCATTTCCGCGGCAATCAGAGACGTCCAGCCAATGCCGATAGCCAGCCTCACCGTGGTAAACAACTCGGGCAGCGTATCGGGCAGCACCACATGGAAAAAAATCTGCCTGCGGCTGGCGCCCAGCGTTTGCGCGACCCGTATCCGGGAGCGGCCAACGCGCTCGACGGCAGCACAGGCGCCGACCACCACGCTGAGAAACGTGGCGATAAAGATAAGAAAGAACTTGGATGCTTCACCAATCCCCAGCCATACCACCGCCAGCGGGATTAGCGCGATTTTCGGCAGCGGACGCAAAAACTGGACGAAAGGATTGAAAATAGCGGCAACGGGGGTGGATAACCCCATCAGCAACCCCAGCGGTACGCCGAGAACGATCGCCACGCTGAACGCACCCAGCGCGCGTGCAACACTGACCGCAATATGCTGCCACAACGGCACCTGCCGGTAACCGTCCTGTAGCAGTTCACCAGCGGTTAACCCAATGTCTGACAGCGGCGGCAGAAGCAGCGGGTCAACCCACTGCTTCACCCCGGCTAATTGCCACAGACCAAGTACCAATGCTACGGACGTGATGCTCAATAACACGTAAGACGTTCTTTTCACGGCCCGTTAATTCCCTTTTGCCGCTTGCTTCAAATAGGATGAATTAATGGAATCGGCAAATGAGGAGGGAATGTCGCGCTGACGAACCTCACCGATGCTTTCCAGGAAATGCGCCGTTTTGGCGACCGCCTGCCCGATGCCGCTCTGATCCGTGTGGCTGCCATCACCCAGCCACTCCGCGGTAGCCTGCTGTTCCAGCGTCGGATACTCCAGACCCGACAGCGTATTGGTTGCCGTGGTGACCGGGGCGCCCACTTCTTTTGCTACTGTGGCCGCCGCTTTTTCCGGATCCTGACGGAATTCGTCCACCTTCTGTTGATGGACGCGAAGGAAACGCGCCACCGTTTCCGGATATTGCTGGGCAAATGCTTTTCTGACCACATAGTTGTTGTAAATCAGATAGCCGTCTTTTTGCAGATCCTTGGTCGCGAAGATTGCATGACCGTCAGAGGCTTCCAGCTCCTGAGCAAACGGCGCCCACACATAGCCGGCGTCAATATCGCCGCGTTTCCACGCCGCCACCATTTCCGCAGGACGCAGGGGGATCAGGTTTATTTTGCTGCGATCGAGCTTGTTGACCGTTATCGCGGCTTCAAGCGCATACTGTGCCGTTGAATTAGGCGGATAAGCCACCCGTTTGCCTTCAATATCCTTAAGCGCGACGATCCCCGGTTTGGCAATCAGGCGTTCATAGGTCGCAATCACACCCGATACGCCGACAATCTCCACCGGTAGTTTCCGTACGATGCCGGCCGCTGCCGGGCTGGATCCAAAATTAGCGATATCTATCGCATTACTGGCAAAATAATTCAGCGCATCGGCGCCAGAAGCGAATTGCACCCATTTCACCGGTGCGCCCAGCGCTTTTTGCAATGAGCCGTCAGCTTTGGACAATACCAATACCTGCGAGCCGCCGCTGTAGGCCACCCGTACCTCATCAGGTATTTTTTCCGCCGCCGATACAGTAAACGTCATTAAAAACAGGCTGCCAAGACCTAACGCGCCGAATAATTTTCTCATTATGTTTCCCTATGGAATGAAATAACTGACAAATTCAATAAATTAAAAGAAGAATCAAGCGACCTGCTTATTTAATTCAAAAAGCTGTTTCCAACTGGTGTCATCAACATAAATTCCATTTTCACTACGCTGGCGATAATGGTTCTTTTCAGCATCGCCCGGCAGTAATAATTCTCCATCATCCCGGGATTGACGAACCCACGCTAATAAAGCCGGAATTTCCTGTTGATAGGTTTCCGCGCCCCCTAACCGTTGTGGATCAATTAAAATGGATAGCATGCTGTTAATAATCTGTTTACCTTCGCCTTTTGCCGTACGTTCCGTTTTTCCGCCGGTTAATGCGGCGCCCAGCAAAGAACAAATCAGTGATAAACCTGACCCTTTATGTTGTCCGAAAGACAGCAACGCCCCCAAAGGTTCTTCCATCAACCAGCGTGGATCAATCGCGGGTTTCCCTTCATTATCGACAATACAACCCGGCGCCAGTTGTTTCCCCTCATTCCAGGCAATGCGCGCTTTATTACCGGCAATCACGCTGGTCGCAAAATCCAGAATGACGGGATCGTCACCTTCAACAGGAATACCCGCGCAGAAAGGATTCGTGCCGAAACGCGGGTGCTGTCCCTGCCATGGCAATACAACAGGCTTGGTATAGACGTTGGCAAAATGCAGTGAAACCAGCCCGGCTTCGGCAGCCTGTTCCGCCCAGGCGCCAATACGCCCCAGATGATGGGCATTCGCCAGACTAATGACCGCCACCCCCTGTGACTGCGCACGTTCTATCCCTTGTGTCAGCGCCTGTTTTGCCACCACCTGCCCAAACCCCTGATGGCCGTCAAAGGAAATCAGAGGGCCAAAATCCAGCGTCTGTTCAGCATTGGCATAAGGCGATAATCCTCCCTCCTGAATTGCCGCAATATAGCGCGGCAGCATGCTGACGCCATGTGAATCATGGCCTTTAAGACTCGACTCCACCAGATTATCCGCCACGATACCCGCCACAACGGTATCAACATCAATATCAGCCAATCTGGCGCGTAAATAATCGCGCAAATAATGATGACTAAATACGGGCATAATTGCCTCTTAACACAGACCAAACAAGATAGGCATCACTATAACGCCAGGCGTTTTATACATAACTGAGAAATAAAACTATCGATAGCAAATAATCTTCTAAGGCAAAGATATCCGGGGGTTAAGGCGAACTTCACTAATAAAAGGAGCAATTCTTCTAAGTTATTCCAAAAAAAACTTTATTAATGCCAATCATAAAAAATAGGATTCACCTGGATTCTCCATTTAAAAAGTCCGTCAGGATCGGAAGTATATTCGTATAAAATTTTCTTATGCTTTAATAATTAATTAGAGAGAAAAAATGAATAGCACAGTTAAAAATAAAAAACTCAGTCAGTTAGCGCGAGCGGCGGCATTAATTGGATTAACACTCACGTCTTTTGCCTCTAATGCGGAAGGGAATATCAGTATTGCGCAACAATTCGGTATTGGTTATCTGATATTGGATGTCGTGCGCGATCAAAACCTGATCGAAAAACACGGCAAACAGCAGGGACTCGATATCAAGGTAGACTGGCGCACACTCTCCGGCGCAACCGCCATTAATGAAGCACTGCTGTCAGGCGCGCTGGATGTCGCCTCTGCTGGCGTACCGCCGATGCTAACCGTATGGGACCGCACCCGCGGTAAGCAGAACGTCAAAGCCATTGCTTCTCTGGGATCAATGCCGAACTACCTGCTCAGTAATAATCCTGCGGTCAAAACCATTGGGGATTTGAGCGACAAAGACCGCATTGCCGTTCCCGCCGCCGGCGTAGGCTTCCAGTCTCGCACGCTGCAAATCGAAACCGCTAAACAATATGGCGTTGACGACTTCAAGCGCTTTGACAAAATCACGGTCAGCCTGCCTCATCCCGATGCCAGCGCGGCATTGATCGCCGGTGGTTCAGAAATCAACACCCATTTTTCCAGCCCGCCATTCCAGTATCAGGCGCTGGAACATGCCAACGTCCACAAGATCCTCAGCTCTTATGATGTGCTGGGCGGTCAGGCCACATTCAATGTGCTTTACACCACGCAAAAATTCCATGATGAGAATCCGAAAACCTATCGCGCATTCTACGATGCGCTCGCCGAAGCCGCCCAGATTATCAAGGCTGATAAACCTGCCGCCGCCGAAACATATATCCGGGTGGAAAAATCACGGCTCGACCCGGCGCTGGTGAAAAAAATCGTTGAAGACCCGGAAATCGATTTCACCATTACGCCACAGCGTACCTATGTCTATGCCGAGAAATTACACCAGCTTGGCGTGTTGAAAAATAAAGCTGACTCCTGGAAAGACTACTTCTTTAGCGAGATCCACGAACAGCCAGGTAGCTAGTCACGACGACCGGATAAATTTCGAGAGGCCGGCACCGTCAATCACGCATTGGAGGATTTATGAGCCACGACCACAACGATGAGCTACAGAAGCCCCTGTTACAAATCGACGGCGTCGGTCTGGAATACCGAACTCGCCGCAGTCAGGTTCGCGCCACGCACGATGTCAGTTTTGACGTATTTCCCGCTGACCGCTTTGTGCTGCTCGGGCCGTCAGGGTGCGGCAAATCCAGCCTGCTAAAATCCATCGGAGGATTTTTACCTGCGGTGGAAGGTGAGATCCGACTTGACGGCGAACGCGTCACACAACCGGGGCCGGACCGAATTATGGTTTTTCAGGAGTTTGACCAGCTTCCGCCGTGGAAAACCGTGCTGGAAAACACGCTGTTTCCGCTGGTCGCCAGCCGGAAGGCGAACCGGGCCGAAGCCCGTGAAAGAGCACTGTATTTTCTGGATAAAGTCGGATTAACCAAATTTGCCGATGCCTATCCTCATACGCTATCCGGCGGAATGAAGCAACGTGTCGCCATCGCCAGAGCGCTGGCGATGCAGCCAAAAGTGTTATTAATGGATGAACCGTTCGCCGCGCTGGATGCGCTGACTCGCCGTAAAATGCAGGAAGAATTACTCGCCTTATGGGAAGAGGTGCGCTTCACCCTGCTATTTGTGACGCACTCCATCGAAGAGGCCTTGATTGTCGGTAGCCGCGTGCTGCTGCTTTCCCCTCATCCGGGGCGGGTACGGGCAGAAATCAACTGTCATCAGTTTGCGATGGACGATCAGGGCGGCGAAGCCTTTCAAGCGGCGGCCCAGCATATTCACCATCTTCTGTTTCCCACTGAAGGCACGACGCCTTCTCCTGCCATATCGCATCCAGGTAAACATTATGAGCATCCAGCCCCCCGTCCGACCCGAGTATCAGCGTGAACTTACTCCGCTCAAAGATTTTGCGCTGGCTTTGCCTCTACCGCTTACCACGCGGTTATGGAATCAGGCATGGCTGCGTAAGATTGTCATTCTGTTCGGGTTAATCATCTTGTGGGAATTAGGCGCCCGCTGGCAAAACAACGAATTGATGTTCCCCGGTTTTCTGCAAACCTTTGCTGCTTTCCGGGAGGATCTGGCCAATGGTGAATTACCGAATAAAGTTATGGTTTCACTCAGCACGTTGCTGAAAGGCTATGTGGTGGGTAGCCTGCTGGCGTTGGGATTAAGCGCGCTGGCCGTATCAACCCGCATTGGACGTGATTTGCTGGCGACGCTAACGTCCATGTTTAATCCCCTGCCCGCCATTGCGTTGCTGCCGCTGGCGCTGTTGTGGTTCGGTCTGGGAGAGAAGAGTCTGGTTTTTGTACTCGTTCATTCCGTAATGTGGCCGATGGCGCTCAACACCTATTCAGGTTTCCTCAGCGTTTCTGAAACGCTGCGTATGACCGGACGAAATTATGGTTTGAAAGGTCGGCGCTATGTTGCCTACATCCTGGTGCCCGCCGCATTACCTTCCATTTTGTCCGGCCTGAAAATCGGCTGGGCATTCGCGTGGCGTACATTAATTGCCGCCGAACTGGTTTTCGGCGCCTCCAGCGGCAACGGAGGGCTGGGTTGGTACATCTTCCAGAACCGTAATGAGCTGTATACCGACCGTGTTTTCGCCGGTCTGGCTTCCGTCATCATTATTGGCTTGCTGGTAGAGGGGCTGATCTTTGCCAGCATAGAAAAACTCACGGTAAAACGTTGGGGAATGCAACGCTAAATACCTCACTCAAGGTGTAACGCACCATTTTGCTGCGCGATAATGGTGCTGTTGCACCTTTACTATGCTTTTTTCGTTTTATCCTGACTGAAATTCCCTGCCCACCGGCATCGCACGCCCAGGTATCCATCGTCCCCTTTTCCGCTATGAATTTACACGCCTTATTGACCGCCTCCAGGCATTGGCGGGTCTTTTTTTTAAAAAATAATTATTGGCATACTTATTGATATCATATTGTTCAACAATGTGAATTATTCCTGACGCCAACACCAGAGAGAGAAAAACCATGAAAAACACAACACACAATAAAAAACGTTCGCTCCACCGTACCGCACTGGCTTTGTGTAGCTGTCTGCTTGGTATCACATCTGTTCAGGCGGACGCCGCATTGAAAATAGGTACCGACCTTACCTATCCGCCTTATAACTATATGAATAATGGGAAACCGGCAGGATTTGATACCGAGTTCATGGCGCTGGTAGCCAAAACGCTCAACACCACGCCGCAATTTATGGACACGCGTTTTGCCAATCTGATCATGGGAGTCAACACCAGCAAATTCGATGTCATTGCGTCAACCCTCTATGTCACGCCAGAACGTGCCAAACAGATCGACTATATCCCTTATATGAAAACCGGCGGCGTGCTGCTAACGCTGAAAGCGGGCGACTTCACCCCCACCCAACCAGAGATGCTGTGCGGCAAAAAAGTCAGCTCCATTCAGGGCGCCGCCTGGATCGGAAAACTGGCCGAGGTGTCGAAAACCGTCTGTGCAAAACAGGGGATTGGGCCCATTGATGTACGCGAGTTCCCGACATCGCCAGAAGCCAGTCAGGCGGTATTGTCTCATGCCGTGGACGCGCAATTTGAAGATGCCGCCGTCGCCCGCACTGCCGCTGACAAATCGGGCAAGTTAGCGGTCACCAGCGAGATTCTTTATCCCGTTGTCGTCGGACTGGGCGTTAAAAAAGGTAATGCAGAACAGTTACAGCAACTTAATGACGCGGTCGCGAAAGTGCTGACGTCGCCTGACTACCAGTCGCTGCTGAAGCAATACAACCTGACCGCGCCGACGGCAGAGGATATTACGTCTGCACTGGCTGGTACGCTGTAATGTAATTGCTGACTTGCCATCTCCCTTCATCATTACGGGGAGACACAAGGATACCGCTTTATGAATATTGATTGGCACTATCTCCTCAGCCTGTTTAGCTACCAGGAGTTTTGGGGCGCCACCCTGCTGGTCGTTGAACTCAGTATCGCCACCTGGCTGGGCGGTATTCTGTTCGGATTAGTCCTGGCGTTGGCGAAACAGTCGCACATCTTGCCGCTGCGCTGGCTCGCCGGAACCTATATCTGGCTATTTCGCAGTCTGCCGTTACTGGTTCTCATCATTTTTATTTACAACCTGCCGCAGTTTTTCCCTGCCAGTGCCACGCTACTCTCTTCCCCGTTCCTTGCCGGGCTTATCGCGATGATCCTTAGCGAGTCGGCCTACATTGCCGAAATTCATCGCGGTGGGCTGATGTCGGTTCACAAGGGGCAAGTCGAGGCAGGACGCGCGCTGGGCATGAGATATTTAGGTATCCAGCGTCTG
Organism: Brenneria roseae subsp. roseae; assembly: GCF_003115845.1. Classification (GTDB taxonomy): domain Bacteria; phylum Pseudomonadota; class Gammaproteobacteria; order Enterobacterales; family Enterobacteriaceae; genus Brenneria; species Brenneria roseae. The sequence continues at coordinate 85,628 of NZ_KZ819031.1, forward strand.
ATCGTCATTCCGCAGGCGCTACGTATCGCCCTGCCTACGTTGGCTAACGAGTTCGTCACCATTGTAAAGCTGACGTCGCTGGTTTCAGTGATTTCACTGGCTGAGATCCTGATGGTCGGGCAACGGCTCTATACCCAGAATTTCAAGGTGATGGAGACCTTGCTGGCGGTCGCCTGCTATTACGTTTTTATTGTTACGGTATTCGACCGATTAATTACCTGGCTGGAACGTCAGCTTGACGTTAATCACCGGTTGGCGCAGCCCACCAGCAATCAGGAACAACAGCTGGCGCGGCAAACTTCGCTGACCCCGCCTTCGCCGCCGGGGCACGCCCGTTTTTCCAGACTTCATCCACCGATCATGACGTTGACTGATGTCAGCAAACGCTATGGCGACAAAGTGGTGCTGCAAGGCATTACCCTTCAGTTGGGAAAAGGCGAAGTCGTCTCCATCATTGGGCCGTCTGGCTCGGGAAAAACCACGCTAATCCGCACCATGAATGGCCTGGAATCACTGAGCAGCGGTGAAATCACGCTTAATGGCAAACGTTTTTTGCACGTAACGCCTCACGGCCGCCCCGATACATTTTACTACGATCAGGCTGATCGTATCGGCATGGTATTTCAGGGGTTTAATTTGTTCCCGCACAAAACTGCTTTGGAAAACATTATGTTAGCACCTCACTACCACCGTCAGGGCGCCCGGGATGATATTCGCCAGCTCAGCCTGGCCTTACTGGATAAAGTGGGGTTGCTGGCACAGGCGCATCAATACCCACATCAACTATCCGGTGGGCAACAACAGCGGGTGGCGATAGCGCGTGCGCTGGCGATGAAACCGTCAATTATGCTATTTGATGAACCGACCTCCGCACTCGATCCGGAACTGGTCGGCGAAGTGCTGAAGGTGATCGAAGATCTGGCCAATGAAGGCATGACCATGGCCATCGTCACCCACGAAATGTCATTCGCCTTTAAAATTTCCGATCGCATTATTTTTATGGAACAGGGTGAAATGGTTGCGCAGGGCACCCCCGGCGAGCTAAGCGTGTCAGAAAATCCCCGGCTATCGCGCTTTCTGACAAGCCAACGACATGTATTGAATCAACTGGAGTTCTCATCGCATGCGACCACAGACTGAAGAGACAACGTATCAGGAGCTGCCGGCCTTTGAACGCGTGGCAAATCTGCTGCGCGATGAAATGATCGCCGGAAAACTGTTGGGTGGACAAACCCTGATCGAAAGTGAACTGGCTGAACGCCATCAAATTTCCCGAAATACCGTACGCGAAGCGCTGCGCCAGTTGCTGTGTGAAGGGTTGGTCGTTTACCAACGTAATAAAGGCGTTACGGTACGCACGATGACACGTACGGATATCAAGGATATTTATATTATCCGCCGCACGCTCGAGCTACAGGCGGTCGGCGGCGACAGATATATCAAACAGGAAACCCTGAAGCGGCTATTGGATACCATTGAAATCGTGAAAAGCGCCGCCCGCGACGACGACTGGCCTACCGTGGCAACTTACAGCCTGCGTTTTCACCAGGTCATTGTCAGCATTCTGGGGAGTGCGCGCTTCAATAGTTTTTTTGCCAGCATCGTCGCCCAGCTACGCTTGCTGTTTGCCTCGGCCCCCGACGAAAAATTCTTCCAATATCCCTGGGTTGAGCGTGACCTTCAGATCTATCAACTGTTGCGGTCCGGCGATCGCCAGGCTGCCTGCCAACTTCTGACTCAGTATTTACAGGATTCAGAACAATCATTACTCACATTATTTGTGACCAAGGAATCACTATGACCACATTTTATCCTGCGGCTTATCAGGTATCCAAAGGATCGGCGCTGGACGTCGATCGCGATTTCTATCAGCACATTGCCACCGCACAACACAAACGGACGCTGATTGAACAGATCCATGTTCCTATTCGAACCGGTCAGGCCTGGACAGTGCCTGCCGGTCACGTCTTTCGCATTGTTGCCGCCGAGGGCGCCCAGGTTGGCGACCTGAATATATGGAATCAGCATAATCCGCGGGAGCGGATGTGGGCGGCGCGTACCCGGCAATTACAGGGCGCGCATGTCTCAACCTTCGACCGTCTGTGGTCTAACCTGCCATTTCTGCGTCCCATGGTGACCATTACCGCCGACAGTCTGGCCGATTACGGCATCGACGAGCATGGCGGCCGCGTACACGATCTGCTGGGAACGCGTTGCGATCCTTACGTCAACCACCTGCTGACCGGTGAAGACTTCGATTTTCACTGCCATTCCAATCTCACCCGCGCCGTGATGCCCTATGGTTTGACCGAGTTTGACGTGCACGATGTCCTCAACGTTTTCCAGTGTACCGGGCTAAACGCGGACGATATGTATTTCATGAAAGCCTGTCCGGCGAAAAAAGGAGATTATCTGGAGTTCTTTGCCGAAATTGATGTGCTGTGCGCGATTTCAACCTGCCCGGGAGGCGATCTCTCGTTGCCGATGTGGGGACCGGATGCTGAAGATCCACTGTCAGTCTGTCGTCCGCTGGGAATTGAAATCTACCAGTTGGATGACTCACTGCTGCAAGGTTGGTCACAGCCGGTGTCACCCGCCTATAAAGGCAACCACGGTATGCCCTTGCCTAAATGGGAGGATCAGCCCGGCGCGAAAAACAAAAAATGTTGCTGAGCGCCATCGGACAGGCGCACTACCTCCCTACCTCGCCTCATAGTTAACCGGATCGCCTGCTGGCGCCCCAGACAATGACGGCCCCCTCACCACCGACTGGTTATGCAAAATGCGCGTATGCATAACCAGAATTGTTCTTTTGCCGTTTTCTGCATCGCTGCTACAACTGGATATCAGCTATCCTCCGACATAGAAGAGATCGCATCCATGATTGCAATACAAGCACCCGAAACCTATCTGAATCGTGATGGCGTCATCCGTTCTGTTGGCGAATTCATTACGCCTTTGGCCAAAACGGTTCTGATCGTTACCAGCCCGCAGGCCTGGCAGGCAACGGCAGAACACGTTGAGCGCAGTCTGAATCAACACGGCCTGTTTTATCAGGTTGAATTTCTGCCGGGCGATTGCACCAAGCTTGCAATCGAAGCACTGACCGCTCAGGCACGCAAATTCAAGGCCGAATTGATTCTGGGCATTGGCGGGGGACGCGTTCTGGATTCGGCGAAAGCCGTCGGCGAAGTATTGGGACAGATTCCGGTGATTACCGTTCCCACGATCGCCGCGACCTGCGCGGCCTGGTCCCCCATCAGCGTAATTTACAGCGAAACCGGCGCGCACAACGGCCCAATCGCACTGAAGCGACTGCCGGTATGGGTTCTGGTTGACAGTGAAGTGATTGCGCAAAGCTCGTCGCGCTACCTCAAAGCCGGCATCGTGGATGCGTTGGCGAAATGGTATGAGTTCCAGCCTTATTTGCGCAATGGCGATGATGGACTGGCTCTGGCATTGAAAGCGCAGGCGGCAAGACTGGCCGTGGATACCTTCAATACTTACGGTGAACAGGCCATTAATGACAATGAGCAGCGGCAGGTGACGCCGGCATTACGCAAAGTGATTGATGCCGTTATCGCCCTGGCCGGCGTGGCGAACAGCATGAAAGACAATGTTCCGCGGATTGGCGTCGCCCATGCCATTCATAACAGCATGACGCGTTTGCCGGCGCTTCATCATTGGCTGCACGGCGAGAAAGTAGGATTTGGCTTGGCGGCACAGGCATTTCTTGAACATGAACATGCCAGCGACAGAGCAGAGCTATTGTCGCAGCTTCATCGCTATGGCAGCCCACTGACGCTCACATTACTCGGTCTGGGCGATCGCCCGCAGCTGGTTGAGGAAATTGCGCGGGAGGTGAAAATCTCCGCCAAAATAGCGGCGCGGCTGCCCTTCTCCGTCGCGCCGGAAAACATCAAAAATGCGCTATGGAGTACCCAACAGTTGGTCCAATCCCCCCAGCGTGAAGACAGCCGGGCCGCCTGAATGACAACGCCCCGGAAAGGTATCCGGGGTCGTCATTGATGCCCGTTCAGCGCTAACGCCCCGGCCCGATGAAAGCCGCTATCCGCTCACCCTTGCGGAGCCGTTTCTATGTCAATACCTTTCAGTTCGCGTTCATAAGCCTGCGTTTTTTTCTCATCGAACTGATGTTCCCATTTGGCGACGACCAGCACCGCCAGCGCGTTGCCGACAACATTCAGCGCCGTACGCGCCATATCCAAAATACGATCGACCCCGGCAATAAACGCCAGACCTTCCAGAGGAATGCCCACACTGCCGAGCGTCGCCAGCAGAACAACAAAAGAAACGCCCGGCACGCCGGCAATCCCTTTTGACGTCAGCATCAAGGTCAATACCAGCACAATTTCCTGCCCAATTGACAGTTCAATGCCATACAACTGCGCAATAAAGATGGCGGCAATACTTTGGTACAGCGTAGAACCATCAAGGTTAAAGGAATAACCGGTTGGCACGACAAAACTGGTAATCGATTTCGGCGCGCCATACGCTTCCATTTTTTCAATAATACGCGGCAATACCGTCTCAGAACTGGCCGTAGAGTAAGAGAGAATCAATTCATCTTTCAGGATTCGAATCAGCGTGGTGATGCGCAATTTACATAAACGGGCCACGCTGCCCAGAACCACCAGGGCGAAAAACAGAATCGAGGCATAAACCAGAATCACCAGTTTCGCTAACGGCCACAGTGAGGCAAAACCAAAGTTGGCCACCGTCACCGAAATCAGGGCAAATACCCCTACCGGCGCATAGCGCATGATCATATGCGTCACTTTAAACATGGTTTCGGATACGCCGCGGAACACGTTCAGCAACGGATCGCGCTGCTCTCTGGGTAAAGAAGACAAGCCCAGCCCGAACAGTACCGAAAAGAAAATAATCGGCAGCATATCCCCTCTGGCGAGGGCCGCAAAGATATTGGGCGGAATCAACGACAGGATGGTAGCGACCAGACTATGTGAGCCGCTTTGAACCTGCTCGGTGGTTTTTTCATATTGCGAGATATCGACAGAAGTCAGCATCGACATATCGATGCCCTGTCCCGGCTGGAACACGTTCGCCAGCGTGATGCCCAGAACGATGGCTATCGTGGTGATGACCTCAAAATAAATGATGGTCTTCAGACCAATCCGCCCCAGCTTTTTCGCATCCCCAACGCCGGCAATACCGACAATCAGCGTAGCGATAACAATGGGCACGACAATCATTTTAATCAGGCGGATAAAGATATCGCCCGCAGGACTGAGAATATTACTGATGAGCCATTGGCGACTCTCGGCCTGTTCATGCAACACCGCGCCGAGTGCGATACCAAGAACCAATGCAATGAGGATTTGCCAGGCAAGGCTGATTTTCTGCGTTTTCATGTGATTTTCCGTTTTAAAACTCCTCGCCATGAACGCATGGCGATATCGCAAATTTCGGCTCAAGGTAAGCCGTAAAATAAGCGTGGAGACAGCATATTTGATGAACCGCTATCGATGTTTTCCCATACCCGCGTGAAAAGTGAATCACATAGTTATTCAATAAAAACGCACAAGTATTTGTATCTAAAAACAAAACATCTAGCATAAGTTATTGTTATGGCGTGGAATGCTACTATCCCCCCACGGTGAGATCAAGTGGATTATGGGAGCAACAAATCATAATTATGCTTAATCAATGACAGCGAGACGGGCCGAATCACAGCAGCGTTACGGCAATTATTGCGGGGAATGACGCCCGCCAGCGACAAGAAAATCGCTGGCTGGAAACAACGTCAGGCAAGCATCCTGCTTAGATCTGGTAATCGATAACCGTATCGTCATGATCGCTGAAAACCCGATCTTTAATTTCAGTCAAAGAGAGTTCCGTGTTACAAAGCTGAATGAACTTCCAGGCATAGTTACGCTGTAGTTGATGTTTTTTCAACCCCAGCCAAACCGTATTCGCTTCAAATAAATGTTCCGCATTCAGTTTGACTAATCCTTTATCCCGATCGGGATCGTAAGAATGGTCGGCGACGATCCCGACGCCAAGCCCCAACTCGACATAGGTTTTAATCACATCCGAGTCCTGTGCGCTCAGGGTAATATCCGGGGACATTCCGGCGGCCTGAAATGCCCGATCCAAACGGGAACGTCCGGTAATCCCCTGCCGATAGGTAATCAGCGGCACGGTATTGAGTTTCTCCAGCGTTAATACCGGTTCCCTCGCCAACGGATGGTTTTCCGGCACAATGACCGAATGATGCCAACGGTAATAGGGAAAAGCCGCCAGCGCCGTTTCATTAATCAGTTGCTCGCTGGCAATGCCGATATCGGCGTCTCCCGTATGCAGCATCGCCACAATTTCATCCGGCGTTCCCTGATTTAACACCAGACGCACCTGCGGATACAGCGCCCGAAACTCTTTGATCACCTGTGGCAGGCTATAGCGGGCCTGTGTGTGCGTGGTCGCGATCACCAGTTGCCCCGTGTCGTTATTGGTAAAGACGTTGGCCAGACGACGGATATTGCTGGCGTCGTTCAGAATCCTTTCTGCGACAATCAACAGCTCTTTGCCTGGTTCAGTCATTCCCAGCAACCGTTTCCCGCGACGGATAAATATTTCAATCCCCAACTCCTCTTCCAGCTCACGAATATGCCGGCTTACACCAGATTGAGAGGTAAACAGCGTATTCGCCACCTCGGTCAGGTTGTAATTGCAGCGCGCAGATTCACGAATAATTTTCAGTTGCTGAAAGTTCACTTTTCACCCCGTCGTTAGTATTACGTTCCAGCCTTATACCCTGAATAATTCGGGTTGCATGAAGGCGGTCAGCGATTCGGGAGACAAATCCGCCGGGGCGAGGCCCATGAAGGGGCCGGGTAACGAGCGCGGCCAACGCACATGCAACTTGAAGTATGACGGGTATATCCAATGGCTATTGCAGACAATAGGTATATTGATACGAAGGAATGGGGCTCAGGACAAATACGGAAATGGTTTTTATTATGCTCTTTTGTACTATAGAAAATAACATACTGATATTAATGATATTAAAATTGAGCAATCTGTATCCCCTGCTGAAGAATCATCTGAATCCGTTTTTTGGGGAATTCAGGTTGCGCTTGACTTATTTTGCCTCATTTGTATTTTTAAGGACATGCACACATTCCTGATTATTGTCCCCGAAGGGGGAATGCTATTCGAAGCGGCGGGGATTGCCGACATCCTGACGCAGGCTAATCGCCTGAGGCCGGAGGATTCGCCTAATCCGCGCTACCAGGTGACAATCGCCACCACCCAGCCTCATCACGTTGTTCATGGGCAGTCAGGGCTGAATCTTCTGGCGGATCACCGTCTCTCGGATCTCGATCCCGCGCTGGAACGCGATACCATCATGATCACGGGAAGAGGATTAACCGAGGAAGAAGGCGCCGTCGTCGCGGATTGGGTTCGCCGCGCCGCCCCCAAAGCGCGGCGCGTCGTTTCTGTCTGTGGGGGCGCATTGATCCTCGCCCAGACCGGCCTGCTTGATGGGCGCCGGGCCACTACGCACTGGCGATTGCTGGATACGCTGCAATCCCGTTTTCCCAAAGTGAAAGTCGAAAGAGGGCCTATCTATATTCAGGACGGCGCAATATGGACTTCGGCCGGCGTCAGTTCGGGGTTCGATCTCACGCTGGCGCTCGTCGAAGACGATCACGGCTTCACTCTGGCTCGCGATGTCGCACAAGACCTCGTCATGTTCCTGCGCAGACCTGGCGGCCAATCGCAATTCAGCCGCTATATCCTGAACCAGGCCAAAAAACCCGGCCCGATTCGCGATCTCCAGTCCTGGATCCTTGAGAACCTCGCCCACGACCTGTCAGTCGAAAAGCTGGCGGACCGCGTCGCCATGAGCCCGCGTAACTTCACGCGCGTGTTTACCCGTGAGACCGGGACGACGCCGGCCAAATATGTAGAAGAAGTGCGCCTGGATGCAGCCAGACAACGTCTGGAACAGGGCGCGGAAAAACTTGAACAGGTCGCGGAAGCGACCGGATTCGGCAATAGTCTCAATCTGCGCCGTGTTTTTGAAAGAAACCTGCAACTCACGCCGACGGAATACCGCGAACGCTTTTGCTCCCGCATGTTGGCGTAAATTGATCTATAAACGTCATTTACGCCATTCTTCTTCCTCTCTAGAGTGGAAGAAGGACAATTAACAAAGGTATTCATCATGGTCAACGTTGGTATCAATGGGTTCGGAAGAATCGGTCGTAATGTCTTACGCGCGGCATTGGGTCGCAGCGATTTCCAGGTTGTGGCGATCAACGACCTGACGGACAGCAAGACTCTGGCCCATCTCCTGAAATACGATTCACTCTCTGGCACCTTGCCGGTCAGCGTCGAAGCGGTTGATGACCGGTTGGTGCTTGATGGCAGGCCCATCCGTGTTTTCTCAGAAAGAGATCCCGGTTCGATCCCTTGGGGGAGCGTTGGCGTCGACATCGTGATCGAAGCCACCGGGTTTTTCACCGAAAAATCCAGAGCCGAGGTGCATATTACGAAAGGGGGCGCCAAGCGAGTCATCATCTCCGCGCCCGGGAAAGGTGACGACATCACGGTGGTGATGGGCGTCAATCATGAACAGTACGATCCAGCCCGCCATCAGGTTGTCAGCAACGGAAGTTGTACCACCAACGGCCTTGCCCCCGCGGTTCAGGTGCTCCATCAAACCTTCGGCATTGAGTATGGCCTGATGAACACCACTCATGCCTATACCAACAGTCAGGCGCTGCACGACCAACCGGAAAAGGATTTGCGCGGCGCCCGGGCCGCGGCCCTCTCGATCGTGCCTTACTCCAGCGGGGCCGCCAAAGCGATCGGCAAAGTTATTCCGGAATTGGATGGCCGTCTGACCGGCTACTCCCTGCGGGTTCCGGTTCCGGTGGTTTCTATCGTCGACCTGTCGGTTACCCTGAAACGCGACGTCACGGTAGACGAAATCAATAGCGCTTTTCGCAAGGCCGCGGAGTCCGGTCCTCTCCAGGGCATTCTCGGTTACAGCGACGAACCGCTGGTATCAAGCGATTATCAGGGAGACCCGCGGTCATCCATTATTGATGGGCTTTCAACGCTGGTCATCGGCGGCAGGCTGGTCAAGATCCTGGCATGGTACGACAACGAATGGGGCTTTTCTAATCGCCTCATTGATTTGGCATTGCTGATGGAAAAACGGGGATTGTGACAGTCCATCGCCCCTCGGCCTTTGGTCGAGGGGCGACACGGACGATCAATCTCCACGCTTCCCGGTATTGAACGTTATCATGCGCGGTTTCTCGTTATTCCTTTGAACCCCACCGTCTCAGCCTCTAGACTAGGCGTCCTCTATCCATCATTTTAATGAATAACGGGTTTACGATGCTCACTGGCGTTTTTTTCGCCCTCTCGGCAGGGTTAATGTGGGGATTGATTTTCGTTGGTCCAGTCATTGTGCCGGAATACCCGGCAGCCTTACAGTCAACCGGACGTTACCTCGCTTTCGGGCTGATCGCCATCCCTCTGGCCTGGCTGGATCGTCATAGACTGCGTCAATTAAGCCGCCAGGACTGGTTTGAAGCGCTGAAACTCACCGCGATCGGCAATCTGCTGTATTACTTCTGCCTGGCCAGCGCAATCCAGCGTACCGGCGCGCCCGTTTCAACCATGATTATTGGTACGTTGCCGGTGGTTATTTCGGTCACCGCCAATCTGCTGTACAGCAAACGCGATGGCCGAATCGCCTGGCGACGGCTTGCGCCGGGGTTGATACTGATTGTCGCCGGGCTGATTTGCGTCAATATTGCGGAATTGAAAGGATCGGAAGCGCCATTGGATCTTTGGCGTTATTTAAGTGGCATCGTGCTGGCCTTCATTTCCGTCGCCTGCTGGACCTGGTATCCGCTGCGTAACGCCCGCTGGTTGCGTGAGCATGTGGACAAAACGCCTACCACCTGGGCCACGGCACAGGGTCTGGTTACGCTGCCTCTGGCGATGCTGGGCTATCTGCTGGTCTGTACCCACCTTGCCCTGACCCGTGAAGGGTTCGCATTACCCTTCGGCCCGCGTCCGGCCGTATTTATCCCGCTGATGATCGCCATTGGGCTATTTTGCTCGTGGCTGGGAACGCTCTGCTGGAACGAAGCCAGCCAGCGGTTGCCGACGGTACTGGTTGGTCCGTTGATTGTCTTCGAGACGCTGGCCGGTCTGACGTATTCGTTTATGATTCGCCAGTCCTGGCCTCCGCTGCTCACGCTGTGCGGCGTGGGCTGTCTGGTGGCCGGCGTGATTTATGCCATGCGGGTTAAGCCACGGCCGATGGTTGTGCCAGTGCCGGTATAGGCGGCGTTTTCAGGGTAAACCCGATCACGCGCCACTCGCTAATTGCCGGAACAGCGCAACCAGCTGTTCCTCATTTCTTGCGCCCTGATGCAGCTCCAGCACCTTGCCATTACGGTCAATGGCGAACGAGGTCGGCGTACCTATGACCTGATAACGCTCCCTGGTGATACCCAGTTGATCGCGGACAACCGGATAGGTGATCTTGTGATGTGCCAGCAAAGAGGAAATATCCACAGCATCAGGATCGGTATTCACTGCCACCACCACCACTTTATCGCCATAGTCTTTGCTGAGTTTTTCCAGCGTACTCATCTCAGCCAGACACCCACCACAGCCCGAAGACCAGAAATTCAGATACACGCTTTTCCCCTGCCAGCGGGATAAATCCACCTGCTGTCCGGCCAAATCGTAAGCCGCAAGCGCCGGCGCTTTAGCGCCGATGCTCACCTGATCTTCTTTACAACCGCCAAGCAACGCCAGCATTCCCAACAGGAAAACGGCGTTGAGAGTATTACGCCATAGCATGATGGTTAATCTCCTCGCTTAGATACTTACCGTGTTGTAAACGGATAATGCGGTCGGCAAACTTACCGAGTTCAGGGTTATGCGTCACCATCACGATAGTACGCCCCTGACGGTGCAAATCCTTCAACAGATCCAATACTCGCTGTTCGTTCTCTTCGTCCAGATTCCCTGTCGGTTCATCGGCGAAAATGACTGGCGGTTCATTCACCAGCGCACGGGCAATACACACCCGCTGCTGCTCGCCGCCGGACAGCTGGCTGGGCAGATGGTCCACCCGGTGCGCCAGTCCGACCTGCTCCAGCACCCGCCGCGCCGCGGCTTCATCTACGACGCTGTGGTAATGCTGGGCCAGCATGATATTTTCCAGCGCGGTCAAAAAAGGAATCAAATGGAACTGCTGAAAGACCAGACCAATTTTATCCGCCCTGAATTTGCGCCGCCCTTCTTCATCCAGCGCCGCGGCGTCAATGCCGTCCAACAGCACCTGCCCGTCACTCACCGTATCCAGACAGGTAAGAATGTTCATCAGCGTCGTCTTGCCCGAGCCGGACGCGCCCATAATGGCCACGAACTCGCCGCGGGCGATGCGAATATTGATATTCTCCAGCGCGGTAACCTGACCAAAGCGTTTATAAAGCTGGCGAGTTTCAATCACCGCCTCTTCCGGGGCCGGCTCCGCCGCCTGAACCTGTATTGCTAAGGACATCGCACTACTCTCCTTTTAAAACTTTGGCTGGTTCGATATAAATCGCCCGTCGGGTAGGAACAATGGCCGCAACCGCCGCGACCAGCAGAGAGAGCACCAGCGTTAACGGAAATACCGGCGCCCGCAACGAGATTGAGGCGTTGAATACCGCCATGCCTAACACCTGCGCCAACAGATACCCGATCAATGAACCGCAAATCACCGCGGCCAGCGCAATAATGCCGGTTTCCGCCAGCATCTGACGGATGATATCCCGCCCGCTGGCGCCCAGCGCCTTCTGTAAGGCGAACTCGCGCGCGCGTTCGCCCACAATCGCCATCAGCGTCGTGTTCACGCACAGGGACGACAACACCAGAATGACCACGGAAACCAGCCCCATCAGCCCTTTGATCTTGGTCAGCACCTGACCTTCCGAGGCCGAGACTTTGAGAATGGGGCGAATTTCCAACTGCGGGTATTGTTGCTGCAAGCTGGCTGCGAATTGATCCACCTGCCCCAGATCGTTGCTGACGCTGAGCAACGCGTTACTGATCGTCCCCTCTCTATCCAGCCACTTCTGCGCCAACGCCAGATTGACGATCAGCATATTGTCGGTGGCATCGCCGGATTCCACGATCCCTTTAATCTGCAATCGCTGCCTGCCGCCGTCGCCCACCAGCGTGATACTGTCGCCCACTTTTACGTTCAGCCGTTCCGCCAGCTTGACCCCAATCATCGCGTTGCGATCGTCAAAACTGACGCCAATCCAGTTGCCGGTGACCTGCCAGTAAGGAACCAGCGGTCGTAGCGACTCAAACCACACCCCCATCAGGACGACTTTCTCCAGTTCCGTGCGTGCCATCCCGTACAGATAAGGGCTGGCGGCATTGATCAATCCGGCCGGCGCGTTTTCCACAATCGGCTGAAAGGTACTTTGCGGCAACGAATTCCCCCGTGCGGGGCCGATATAGAAGTTGGCGCCGAAGGTGCGCAATTCCTGACTCATTTTGGCATTGATATCGAAATAGACGGCAGACATGGCGGTCACGATTGCCGCACCGACAGTGAGGGCGGCAAACACCACGCTAACCCGCTGCATACGCAGTCTCAGCGCGCGCAGCACCAGCCGCCAGAACATCCCGTTCATCCAGACATTAGCGGCCATACAGCACCTCCACCGGATAAAGTTTGGCGATACGGCGCGCCGGGAACCAGGTGCCGATCACCGCAATCAACATGGAAATCACCAGCACGCAAGGAATAACGATCCAGGCAAAGCTGAGCGGCACGCCGAACAGCATCAGGCCAATGGCTTTCGCCAATCCCCACCCGGCTACGCAGCCCGCCATTCCGCCAATCAGGCCGCTTAACGCCGCCTCCAGATAGAACAGCAGCATAATCTGCCATTGCCGCGCGCCTAATGCCTTCATCAGGCCAATTTCTCTGGCCCGTTCCATAATGGTACTGGTCATCAACGAGGCGATTCCCATTGCCGCGGCGACCAGCGCAGCGAAGGTCACGACCGCCAGCAACAGTTGGATTTTGTCGATCACCACGCCTTCCGACGCCGCCACCTGCCAGATAGGCCGCACCACCGAACCGGAAATCGCTTCTTCCAGTTGATGAGCGATTGAGGACACGTAGGCGGTGCAATACCAGAGGTCATACTCTTCGGCGTTCAGCGCCTCCAGATTTTCACGCGCCCGGCGGGAAAGCTCATTCTCCGGGACGGTTAGCGCCGAAACGCGGATCGCCTGCACCTTTCCTTCCAGCCCCAATAAGGATTGAACCGCCGCCAGCGGCATCACCAGACGGCTTTCTTCGTCGCCGCCGCTGCTGAGAATACCGCTGATATGCACCGTCATTTCGCCCTTCGGTCCGCGTAACCGCAGCGTATCGCCGGTCTGCCAGCCATTTTGCTGCGCCAGCTGCTTACCGGCCAGCGCATCCACCGGCTTGCCTTCCGCAATGGGCTCCTGCGGCCAAACGCCGGCGACCTGCCAGTAAGGGCTGACCGCTATTTGTCCGGTGCGGTAGTCTTCCTCATCCGGCACCGCCACGGGCTGAGAGAAAAAGGTGCCCAAAACCGCGATCGGCTGACCGTTAATCTCCACGTCGCCGCTCAGCAGAGGCGCAAACCCGACAATATTGTTACGCCAGAAAATATCCTTGATGTTGGGCAGTTCTGATTCATCCAGAAAATCCTGACCGTCCAGCGGATTGCTGCGCTCGCCAAACAGTGCGGGCAACGCCGCCTGTCCTGCCGGTTCGATCAGGATATTGGCGCCGTACGACTTTAACTCACGCGCCATTTTGTCGCCGATATCGATCGATACCGCCAGCAGAGCTGAAATCAACCCGGCAGCCAGAAAGACCGTCAGCACCGCCAGCGATTTACGCCGAACGTTTCTGCGCCAGGATTGACGTAACATGCGCCATAACATCGTTATTCCCCTTCCTCGTGATCGTCAGCCGCCGCGTTTGAGGTAACAAATTTTCCGGGGCTTTCACGGAAACGGTTATAGTTCGCTTCCGTCGAGAAGAAATAGGTTTTACCACCGTAGCGATACTTATGTTCCGCTTTCACGTTGGTGAGTTTTGATCCATCCACCGGATCAACAACATCCAGAGAAACTATCGTGCTGAAATAGTTGGTTCCCGCCGCCAGCGACGCCTGACCGATCACCAGTTCTTTTTCGTCATTGCTCCAGCCTTCGATCGGTACCGGGTTGCATCCCCCGGCTTTACCAATGGAAGGAATGAAAATGCGCACGTCACAGGCCACGCAAATAACCTGATTCCCTTCCATCACGTAGCCCTGATCGCCACACAACAGGCAGGCATCGAAAACCACGCCCAGCCGCAGACGATCCGGATAGCGATTGATGACAAAAAAACGCACCGCCTTGCCGTCGTCCGCAATCCAGACAAACCGATGCAGTTTGCCGTCACGGATCTGTTCAATCGGAATGTGTACCTGGCCATCTGCCGCCAGCGTCACCGGCAGCGCTTCAGATAACCGGGGGGGCTGTGACGCTATCTTGTCCCAGTAAAGCTGACTCAGCAGTACCACCAACAGTGCGACCAGCGTTGCCAGCACGGTACGCAGCGCATTACGGTAATCTGCCGTTGCCTTACGCTTTTCAATGGGATCGCGTCGTTCATCCATCCGGCGATCGGCTTCCCGTAAAGGTATCAGATACGCGCCAGCCAGCGCCGACATCAGCAGCGCGCTGAGATAATTCAACAAGGGGGCGTTATTGGTGACATGCGCCACGTAGCTCAGGCGCGGTTTGGTCAACCCCAGCACCTGCAATTTCATCAACAGCAGTAACAATGTGCCGCTGGTCGGCAACATCAGCAGAACAAGTAATAGAATCAGCAGCGGCCAGCGCAATAGTTTAACCCGCCGCACAATCAGGCCGCAGAGGGCCGCACTGAAAACCAGCCACGCCAGCGCCACAATGATCGCGCTGAAATTCAGTAGCAAATCGGTGTTAACAACGTGCGTGGTGGTCAATGCGCTCAGGTTGGGATCGCTGCCCCAGTGAACCGCCGCACCGGCGACCAGAATGGCCTGCCACAGGTAACCGATCCGAGGGTGGGAAAAGAACTGACTGACGAGAAACAGTATCAGGCCAATAGCCTGGACCACCGTTATCCACAGTTGAATCTGCGGCCCATTGGGTAATCTCGCCCCCACCATCAATCCGGCAATCAATGCCAGTAACGTTATCCAGCCTAACGGTCTGATTTCAGGCGTGACGCGATGGCTCCAGTTCAACCCTAACAGCAATGCTATCGGCAAAAAGGCCTGTAGTGTGGTAACAAAGAAATAACTCATATTCCCTTCATCTTTCAAGTTGCTGGCGTGTTGGCTTCCTTCCCCTTGAAATCTATTAGGTATAACGACGCACATTCAAGCGGAAAAGCGCACGCCCCTGATGGAGATACTGACAACATTGCCAACAGAGGCGTGAACATTACCGCGATTACGCAGTGGGCATAGAGGACAAGGTAATCACTTGATGCCGACGTATTTGAAATCAAAACTGACATCAAACGGTTTCCACCAGCGGCCAACACCGGTTTCACTGTCAGTATGGCGATGCATCCCGGCTTTGGAAGGCGGATCAATGTGGTAAACCACTTTGTAGTTGCCCACGCCCATCATTTTGATATTCGCGCCGTAGTGCGGACCATCGCTGGCGACCATCGGCATGAAGTTCCCTTCCTGCTTGGCGCCGGTGTCGATATTGGTCAGGGTATAAGCGATGGTCAGGAAGGGCATCCATTCACCCGCGCCGAACCCATTCTTGTTGCCTTCCACCGCATGGATATCCGCTTCCAGATGGATATCCGATTTTGCTGCTGGCAGGCCCATACCGCGAGGCTCCATGTCGATCGGCTGCAAATAAACCGCCGCGATCTCCATTTCATTGATGGTGACAGCCTCTCCAGCCGGATATTCTTCAAACGCCAACGCTGCTGGTGCGGTGAAAAGACCGGCGATTATCGCGCCAGCAATCAGACTTTTTCGCATGTTCATTAACCTCATCCTCGTAAATGTAGAGATCATCTCTCGTTTTAGTGCTTTTCATCACTTCCAGAATCAAATCGCCGAGACTCGCCGCCGCATAACCCAAAGCGCGACTAACGCGGCAACCAATAACAACCCTTGCGGTATCAGCGTTTCTACATAGGGATAAATACCCAGCCAGCTGATTTCCGGAACGCCAATCAGCAGCGTCGGTTCAAACAGTTTCCCTTCAATCAACTCCAACACGCCTTTACCTGCGAAGACAAATGCCATCAGGTACATGAAACAGCCGGTGAACATAAAGAAGGGTTTCAGTGGCAGTTTGACCACGGTAAAACGCATGATCAGATAAGCGATGACCAGAATCACACACCCGATGACAAACCCGGCCAGAATGGAAAGGTGCCCCGCCATGTTGCTGGCATCGCCTACCAGCGCATAGTAGAACAGTACGGTTTCCGCACCTTCACGATAGACCGCCAGGAAGCTGGTCAGCCACAGTCCCACCATCGAACCGCTGCTCAGCGAATGCGACAGTTTGCCTTCCAGATAGGCTTTCCAGTGCCGGGCTTCCACTTTTGAAAGCAGCCAGTAGCTCATGAAGAACAGCATCACGACGGCGATCAGCATGGTGATGCCTTCCAGCAGTTCACGGCTGGCGCCTGAATTAGTAAACAGCAGTTGGAAAATGACGGCCGTGATAACGCTGCACAGCAGCGCAACATAGACGGACTGACGAATCAGCGGCAGCTTGTCGTGGTGGTTGTTTTTCACCAGATAAGCAACGATGGCCGCCACGATCAACAGCGCTTCCATCCCTTCACGCACAATGATCAGCAGGCTGTATATCAACAGGCTCCAGTGCGTCTCGTCGCCGTCGCCCAGCATGGTGACCGCATTCACCAGGTCCTGCCGCAACGCATCCGCCTGCGCCTGGAGTTGCTCAATCGGCTGCCCGGCGCTCATCAGGCTGACCAGACGGGTAAAATATCCTTCCAAGGTGGATTTGAATGCCGCGTCGCGGGAACCAATTTTGTTCTCCATGCCGGTGGCTTCAAACAGGTCGAAATACGTATCCTGCACGGCCATGATGGCCGGTTTAACCTGACCCTGACGGTATTTTTCCAGTGCGGCGGCAATGGCCTGATTGATATCGTTTGTGACTTTCGCCCAGTTCGCGTCAGGGATCCCATCATCGCCCGATACGCTATCGCCCGCGGGCGCCGCGGTGACAGGCTGGGAATCGCGGGTGGTCGGCAACCCCGGCAGCACATCTTCGATATCCTGTATTAACGTCGTGACGCGATAAGCCACATCGGTCAGTTGATCAGGCTGGCTTGTCAGCGCGATCAGTGCCGTAAATTGCTGATTGATGGCCGCGGCCTGCTGAGCAGAGCGATTCTGCCGTACCGACATTTCCATCTCAGAATTTTTAAATCCGTCATAGTGCGCTTGCTGCACGCTCTGACTGGCCTTTTTGTAATCTCCGGCCTGATATTCACTGACCGCCTGGGCCAGTTGGTCGTCGATAATCTTGAAGCTTTGCTGCCAGTACAGCGCAATATCGGCGTTGTCATAGGCGCCGTGCTGCTCCTGCGCCACCAGCCGGTGCCCGTCCGACAGAACGGGAAGCACGGCGGTCAGTTCGTCTTTCAGCCAGGTAATCTTTGCCTGAACCTCGTCCTGCGGCTTGTCCTCGCCAATCATGCGGCGAATTTCACCGAAGGTTGATTCCATCTGATAGCTTTTTTGCGCGGAGATATTGATGCGGATTGGCCCTTCAAGGTTTTCAAACACCTCGAAATAGGCCATCTGCACTTCGACACGGGCTTCGTCCGGCTTTTGCTGCTCGTACAATTGCGCCGTTTTATCCAGTCTGGACTGGATATCCTGAATAAAGGTGGCGTAATCCGCCGCAGCGACAGCCATGGAACTGGTAAACAGCCAGCACAACAGGAGAAAAATCTTTTGCCAGTTGGACATATGCATTGGATGGAGCGTTAATGATAGTTATTCTTATTATCACTTTGCTAATCGAAGAAGTCTTGATTTACATCACTAACGGCATATTATTGACGCAAAAAAATTGTAACATCTTGTTCCATCTCCTCCATTTGCCGTAAAGCGTCCAATGTCGCATGCGCTTCTTTCTCATCCAGACGACTCATGGCAAACCCGACGTGAACCAGAACCCATTGCCCAATCAGTGGTTCACTGCCGATGCCATCCGCCACCAAAGCAATGTTCACCTCACGCCGGACGCCGCATACATCAACCCACGCCGACTGTTGTTCCGCGTTGGCTATCGCTACCACTTTTCCGGGAATGCCTAAGCACATGATGATTTTCCAGTCGCAAGAAAGTAAATCACCCCTTGCAATATTTATGCCACTAATGAATCGCATCGTGATAAAACCAGCGCTAACGCCGCATGCCTTATGACTTTCTTTACATTCGACCTGAGTTAATTTACACAAAAATCCAGTTTTTATTTTGCTACTGATCCAACGATTTATGCGGGTTCAACGCGTATTTCGTGCGCGGGAAGCAAGGGATTTTCATGCCACGCCCCGCACGCGCCCTGTCACCGCCGCTTTGGCTTTTGGCGGAACGAGGCCGCTCCGCGCTGCCCTCGTCAAAAGTGTCGACACGACTGTCGAATTGCTCAGCATCCTCCCGTTTTTAATAACGCCTTCTCACTCAATCCCTTATGTCATGCGGCCTGCCGCACGGCCTCCGTGACGTGGCACAGAATATGCTTTGACGCAGCTAACCTTAATCGATTCCCCCGGAGAATAGGGCTATGAACCGCTTCGTCATTGCGGATCCTAAACGCTGTATCGGATGCAATACCTGCATGGCCGCCTGCACTCAGGTACATCGCCGCCAGGGATTACAAACGCATCCACGCCTGACGGTAGAACGCGACCTTGCCGGCACCACTCCGGTATTATGCCGACATTGCGAAGAGGCGCCTTGTGCCAAGGTATGCCCGGTTAACGCCATTACGCATCAGGATCAGGCGGTGGTGTTGGACGAAAATACCTGTATCGGTTGCAAACTTTGCGCCATTGCCTGCCCCTTTGGGGCGATCACCCCATCAGGCAGTAAGCCGTTGGCCATCCCGGAAACCTTCCGCCAGCACATCCCGCGCGCCGAGCTCTCCGATGTTCCGGTCAGCGTCGCCTCCATCAATCCCCTTCTGGCCTGGAACGCGGGCGTACGCAGCGTCGCGGTGAAATGCGACTTATGTGCTTTTCAGGCCCAGGGGCCGGAATGTGTTCGCGTTTGTCCCACCAACGCGCTGTTCATCATCGACGATCAACAAATTGAACAGTCTATCGCGGCGAAACGTCGGCAAGCCATGGAATGGCCAGCCGGCAACGTACCTTTCCCACCGGCCGAACCTTTGCGGGGGAACAAATTATGATGACTTCTCTGGAATGGTTGGCCCTATCACTGGTGCTGTATTGCGCTGGCGCGGTAGCGTCGCTTTGTCTGTCCCGCCATGAATCACTGGCAATTCTGCTCAGCGGCGTCAGTGCCGCGCTCGGCGGACTGTGCGGTCTTGCCGCCGTGCTGCCTGTACTGCTTGATGGGCAAGTGTTGACCGCCACCTTCGCCGGACCGTTTGCCGACATTGCGCATTTAACCCTGCGGCTGGACGCGCTGTCCGCGTTCATGGTGCTGGTGATTTCCCTGCTGGTGATCGTCACCTCACTCTACTCGCTGGCCTATTTGCAGGAGTATCGCGGACGAGCATGGGCGATGGGCTTCTTCATGAACCTGTTTATTGCCTCGATGGTGGCGTTGGTGGTTACCGACAATGCCTTCTACTTCATTATCCTGTTTGAAGTGATGTCGCTCAGCTCTTACTTTCTGGTGATTTCCGATCAGGATGACGAAGCCATTAATGCCGGACTACTGTACTTTCTGATTGCCCATGCCGGTTCCGTATTGATCATGATCGCCTTCTTCCTGCTCTACCGGCACAGCAACAGCCTTGATTTCGCCGACTTCCGGCAGGCATCGCTCTCCGCCCCTCAGGCTTCCATCGTCTTCCTGCTGGCCTTTTTTGGTTTCGGGGCCAAAGCCGGGATGCTGCCGTTACACGGCTGGCTGCCGCGCGCGCACCCGGCGGCACCGTCTCATGCGTCGGCGTTAATGTCGGGGGTGATGGTGAAAATCGGCATTTTCGGCATCATCAAAGTGGGCATCGACCTGCTGGGGGCGACGGAAATCTGGTGGGGCGTCGTGGTACTGGCGTTTGGCGCCGTCTCCTCCGTTCTGGGGGTGCTGTACGCGCTGGCTGAACATGACATCAAACGTTTACTGGCCTATCACACCGTTGAAAATATTGGCATCATTCTGATGGGGGTCGGCGTTGGCATGATCGGCATCGCGACCCACCATCCTCTGCTCGCCGTTCTTGGCCTGCTCGGCGGGCTGTACCACCTGCTCAACCATGCCGTCTTTAAAGGATTACTGTTTCTCGGCGCCGGCGCCGTCATTTACCGGCTGCACACCAAAGATATGGAGAAAATGGGCGGGCTGGCGCGTTTGATGCCTTATACCGCGATGGCTTTCCTCGTCGGCTGTATGGCCATTTCGGCATTGCCCCCACTGAACGGATTTGTCAGTGAATGGTTTACCTATCAGTCCTTGTTTACCCTCAGCCACGAAGGCAGCTTCGCTTTGCGCCTTGTCGCACCGATCGCCATCGTCATGCTGGCGATTACCGGCGCGCTGGCCGCCATGTGTTTTGTCAAAGTGTACGGCATCAGTTTTTCTGGCGCCCCCCGCAGTGAGAAAGCGGCGCAGGCCAAAGAAGTGCCCTGGCCGATGACTGCCGCCATGCTGCTGCTGGCGCTGTTGTGCATATTACTCGGCGTCGGCGCCAGCGAAATTGCGCCAGCGATCGCGCAGGTTGCCGCCAGCCTGACAAAAAGCGCCGCGCCCGCGGTCGCTCAAGGTTCACTGGTCTTCCCCGGCAATCCCGGTCAGACCTCGCTATCGACACCGCTTATTTTCATTCTGCTGCTGGCTTTACCGCTGCTGCCGTTGCTGCTGTATGTCGGCTGCAAAGGCACGCGGCTGAATTTCCGTCAGCGTGGAACCCCCTGGGCCTGTGGCTATGCTTATGAACCCGCCATGGCCGCCTCGGCCGCCAGCTTTACCCAGCCGCTGCGCGTGATGTTCGCTCCGCTCTACCGGATGCGGAAAACGCTGGACCCCGCGCCGATGATGCAAAACGCGCTGGAGCAAACCACGCTGGCCGCCGAACGGACGGAACCGTTATGGGATACCCGACTCGTGCTGCCGCTGGCAAATGGGGTGCAGAAAGCCAGCCGGGCAATTCAATGGATTCAGCATGGCGATTTCCGGCTCTACTGCCTGTATGTCGTCGCCGCACTGGTGATCTTGCTGTTGGTGACAATGGCCTAAGGAGAACATGATGATCGCTGAAAGCTCAATCACCGGAACGCTCGCCGCCGAAGGCGCTCCCGTGCTGATGGCGCCGCTCTCCACCCTGATACTCTGCGCCGCTATTCAGGCGTTATGCCTGTTGGCTATCGCGCCGCTGATGTCCGGTATGGCAAGGGTTATCCGCGCCAAAATGCACTCACGCCAGGGTCCGGGCGTGTTGCAGGATTACCGCGACATTTTCAAATTACTGAAGCGGCAGAATGTGTCCCCTCAGCATGCGGGCGGCGTATTTCGGCTGATGCCCTACATCCTGATCGGCACGATGCTGTTGGTCGCCATGACGTTACCCATCGTGACGTGGATCTCCCCGTTTGGTGCAGGGGGCGATGTCATTACCCTGCTTTATCTGTTCGCGCTGTTCCGCTTCTTCTTCGCCCTGGCCGGACTGGACTCCGGCAGTTCCTTTGCCGGTATCGGCGCCAGCCGCGAACTGACGCTCGGTATTCTGGTTGAACCCATCCTGATTCTGGCGCTGCTGGTTGTGGCGCTGATCGCGGGCTCCACCAACATCGGCAACATCAGCAGCATGCTGGCAAGCCGCCCCTGGCTATCCCCTACCGCCACACTGATGGCTTTACTGGCCTGCGCGTTCGCCACCTTTATCGAAATGGGAAAAATTCCGTTCGATGTGGCGGAGGCCGAACAGGAGTTGCAGGAAGGTCCGTTAACGGAATATTCCGGGGCCGGGCTGGCGCTGGTGAAATGGGGCATCAGCCTGAAACAGGTCGTGGTGGCGGCGTTGTTTCTGTCGATCTTCATTCCCTTCGGCAAGGCAGAAACCTTTACGCTGGCCGCACTGATCGTTGGAACGATCGCGTTCGTCATCAAATTGACCGTCGTGTTTTTCGTCGCGGCCTTAATCGAGAACAGTCTGGCGCGCGGGCGTTTCCTGCTGACCGGGCATGTGACATGGCTGGGCTTTGGCGTGGCGGCGCTGGCGTTCGTTTTTTATCTCACCGGTCTATAAGGAGTAAGCATTCATCATGGAGACGTTTATCATAAAGAATGTTGCCCTTGCGACCATCCTGCTGCCATTCATTGGCGCATTGCTGATCGCCGCCCTGCCGCAACGGCAGGCCAAGTGGTTGTGCTGCCTGTTTTCCCTGCTGGCGACGCTTGGCATGGGGTGGCTGGCCGGTGATTACTTCGCCGGCGGCAAAATCGATGTGGTCTACACCTTGTACCGCTATGGTCAGGCCGATCTGTTCGGGTTTCAGTTCGACAGACTCAGCCTGCTGATTGGCTTTGCCGTTGTCTTTCTCGGTTTGTTGGTCAGCATTTATTCAACCGGCTATCTGACGTTGGGTAACCGTGAACATCCGCATGAAGGCACTAACCGTTATTACGCGTTTCTGCTGGTGTTTATCGGCGCGATGGCCGGGTTAACGCTGTCATCCACCCTACTCGGACAACTGCTGTTCTTCGAAATTACCGGCGGCTGTTCCTGGGCGTTAATCGGCTATTATCAGACACCGAAATCCCTGCGCTCGGCGCTGAAAGCCTTACTGATCACCCACATTGCCTCCATTGGGCTGTATCTGGCGGCAGCCTGGCTGTTTGTGAATACCGGCACTTTCGCGCTGAGCGCCCTGTCGCAGCTGGATACCGATGGCAAGATCGTCGTATTCGGCGGCATCCTGTTCGCCGCATGGGGAAAATCCGCCCAGCTTCCACTACACATGTGGTTGCCGGATGCGATGGAAGCGCCAACCCCCGTCAGTGCCTATCTGCACGCGGCGTCGATGGTGAAGGTCGGGGTCTATATTTTTGCCCGCGCGATTTTATCGGCAGAACAGGTGCCGCACGTCATTGGTTTTGTCGGCATCGTGATGGCGACCATCACGCTGATTTATGGCTTTATCATGTATCTGCCGCAGAAAGACATGAAGCGGTTGCTGGCCTACTCCACCATTACCCAACTTTCCTACATTTTCTTTGCCCTGTCGCTGGCGATATTCGGCTCGCGTATGGCATTTGATGCCGGCGTGGCTTACATCTTCAACCATGCTTTCGCCAAGAGCCTGTTTTTCCTGGTGGCGGGCGCACTCAGCTACAGTTGCGGAACCCGTATGCTGCCGAAGCTGAAAGGCATGATACGGAAACTACCGCTGCTGGGTGTCGGCTTTTGCGTCGCCGCCCTGGCGATTACCGGCGTACCGCCATTTAACGGTTTCTTCAGCAAGTTCCCTCTGTTCGCCGCCGGTTTCTCGCTGTCACGGGAATACGTCTGGCTGTTGCCCCTGCTCATTATCACGCTGATTGAATCGGTCGCCAGTTTTGCCTGGTTCCTCTACTGGTTCGGTCGCACCGTACCGGGAGAGCCGTCCGAAGAAGTCGCCGCCGCCACGCCCGTGCCCTGGGCTATGCAGAGTGTACTCATCGTGCTGATTGTCATGTCAGTCTGTTCAAGCGTTATTGCCGCCGTCTGGCTGAGCTAAGGATGAATGATGACTGGATCTTTGGTAGTTAATAATCTGGCCGGGCTGCTGATCATTACCTCTCTGTTGGTGATCGCCGCCCGCCGCCCCACGCTCTCCGCCTGGCTATACGCCGTACAGTCGCTGGTGCTGGTGCTGATTTTCGTCTCGCTGGCCGATCTGTTACAAGCACATGAGCTGTATCTGTGGTCGGTGAGTGCGTTCATCACCAAAGTGGTGCTGGTCCCGGTCATTATGTACCGGGCATTCCGCAAACTGGATGACCCGCTGGCAGATGGCGGCGTGGTCAGCCCGGTGGTCATCCTACTACTGGCGACGCTGATTGTGGTGCTGTGCTACTTCGTGGTTGAACCGGTGACCCTGCCGATGGTCAGCACGCTGAAACCCGCGCTGGCCGTATCGCTCGGTCACTTCATGATCGGCCTGCTGTGCATCGTGACGCAACGCAATATCCTCAAACAGGTTTTCGGCTATTGCCTGATGGAAAACGGCGCGCACCTGACGCTGGCCCTGCTGGCGAACCGCGCGCCGGAACTGGTGGAAATCGGCATTGCGACCGATGCGATTTTCGCGGTGATCGTGATGGCGCTGATGGCCCGTAAAATCTACCGGACGCTCCACACGCTGGATGTACGGCAACTGACGGCGCTGAAAGGGTGAATGACATGACCAATACCGATTTGTTTCTCATCCTGCTTGCAACGCCGTTCCTTACCTCGCTGCTGGCCTTTCTCTGCCGGTTGGCGGGCGACCGCGCCTACACACTGGTAAGCGCGATCCACCTGCTCGGCATTACCGCCCTGCTGGTCGTGTCCCTGTCGCTGGTATGGCTGGTGTATCAGGATGGCGAAATCCTGGCGATGCACAACTGGCTGCATCTCGACAGCCTGAGCGCCCTGTTTCTGGCGATCCTTGGCGTGATTGGCTTCATCACCGGTATTTACTCAATCGGTTATATGCGCCACGAAGTGAACGGCGGTGAAATCACGCTCACGACGCTGTGTTATTACTACGGTTTTTTCCATCTCTTTCTCTTCACCATGCTGTTGGTGATTACCAGCAATAACCTGATTCTGATGTGGGCCGCTATCGAAGCCACCACGTTGAGTTCCGCTTTTCTGGTCGGGCTGTATGGACAGCGTTCTTCACTGGAAGCGGCCTGGAAATACATCATTATCTGTACCGTCGGCGTGGCCTTCGGGCTATACGGCACGGTGCTGGTGTACGCCAATGCGGCCAGCGTCATGGCGGAGCCGGGCAACGCTATTTTCTGGACGGAGGTGTTGAAACACGCGGGTGAGCTGGATGGCACCCTGATGCATCTGGCGTTTATCTTCATCCTGATCGGCTTTGGCACCAAAACCGGATTATTCCCGATGCACGCCTGGCTGCCGGATGCCCACAGCGAAGCCCCCAGCCCGACGAGCGCATTGCTCTCCGCCGTACTGCTCAACTGCGCGCTCTTGGTGATTGTGCGGTACTACATCATCGTCAGCGCCGCCATCGGCTCTGAATTTCCGCGCCATCTGCTGCTGGTATTCGGCATGTTGTCGGTCGCGGTCGCCGCGTTCCTGATTCTGGTACAGCGCGATATGAAACGCCTGCTGGCCTATTCAAGCGTGGAAAACATGGGCCTGATCGCCGTCGCGCTGGGGATCGGAGGACCACTGGGGATCCTCGCCGCTCTGCTGCATACCCTGAATCACAGTCTGGCAAAAACGCTGTTGTTTTGCGGCTCCGGCAACGTGCTGCTGAAATACGGTACGCGCGATATGGACGCAGTGAAGGGCATCATGCGCGTTACGCCGCTCACCGGCGCTCTGCTGGCCGGCGGCGCGTTGGCGCTTGGCGGGATGCCGCCTTTCAACATTTTCCTCAGCGAGTTTATGACGGTCAGCGCCGGCATTAGCGCCGGATACGTCTGGCTGGTCATCACACTGCTGATCCTGCTGACCATCGTGCTGGCCGGATTGGTGCGCATGGTTGCCGGTACGGTGCTGGGCACCAGCCCGGAAGCGGTCAGCAAGGGGGAGCTGGGCATACTGACCACCGCGCCGATGGTGGTGTTGTTAGCGCTCATGTTGGTGATGGGAACGCATATTCCGCAGCCGGTGATTCAACTGCTGGAAAACGCCACCACCGTGGTACAGAACGTCCCCCCGGATAACCACCTTACGCCATTGGCAGAGCATTTGTCGTTAACCCCTTCCCGTCAGGAGATGTACCGTGATTAATGAACCCGCTGTTTCCAGCCAGATTTCTCCTGCTGACAGACTTGGCGCAGGCTATGTCGCGCAGGTCAGGCAGAAATTTCCGGCGGCCATACTGGAAGAAGCATGGCAAACGCATAATCAGCTTACTCTGACGGTGAAACTGAATACGCTGCCGGAAGTCGTCGAATTCCTTTACTACCAGCAAGGCGGCTGGTTATCCGTCCTGTTTGGCAACGATGAACGCTCGCTGAACGGCTGTTTCGCCATCTATTACGTTCTGTCGATGGAGGCGGGAGAAAAGTGCTGGGTCATCGTCAAAGCGTTGGTTAATGCGGATAACCCGGAATTCCCGTCAGTGACGCCTCGCGTACCGGCCGCCGTTTGGGGAGAGCGCGAAGTCCGCGATATGTATGGTTTGATCCCGGTTGGCCTGCCCGACGAGCGTCGTCTGGTGCTGCCGGACGACTGGCCGGACGATCTCTATCCGCTGCGTAAAGACGCCATGGACTACCGCCAGCGCCCCGCCCCCACCCGCGAAGAAGAGTCCTACTCGTTCATTAACGAAGGCAGCGGTGAAGCCCGCGTGGTGCCAATCGGCCCTTTGCATATTACGTCTGACGAACCCGGCCATTTTCGTCTGTTTGTCGATGGAGAACAGATTATCGATGCGGACTATCGGCTGTTCTACGTCCATCGCGGTATGGAAAAGCTGGCGGAAACGCGCATGGGCTACAACGAAGTCACGTTCCTGTCAGACCGGGTGTGCGGCATCTGCGGTTTTACCCACAGCGTGGCTTACACCTCTTCGATTGAAAATGCGCTGGGGATTGTGGTGCCTGCGCGGGCGCACAGTATCCGCAGCGTGTTGCTGGAAGTGGAACGCCTGCACAGCCATCTGCTGAATATCGGGCTCTCCAGCCACTTTGTGGGTTTCGATACCGGCTTCATGCAATTCTTCCGCATTCGCGAGAAATCGATGACCATCGCCGAGATGCTGACCGGCGCGCGTAAAACCTACGGACTCAACCTGATTGGCGGCATCCGTCGCGATATCCTGAAAGACGATCGGTTGAAAACCATCAAGCTGATTAAGGAGATGCGCGCCGACATCACCCAGCTTTCCGACATGCTGCTCAGCACCCCGAATATGCTGCAACGCACGCAGGGCATCGGCATTCTTGATAAGAAAGTCGCCCGCGATTACAGCCCGGTCGGCCCGATGATCCGCGCCAGCGGCTTCAAACGGGATATGCGCATCGATCATCCGTATGCCGGTTATCTGGACCTGCCGATGGAACTGCATCATCTGGATGCGGGCGACGTGTACTCGCGGGTGCTGGTGCGGGTACGGGAAGTATTCACCTCACTGGCGATGATTGAATACGGTCTGGACAACCTGCCGGAAGGGCCGCTGCTTAACGAACATTTCACCTATCAGCCACACAAGTTCGCGCTGGGCTTTTGCGAAGCGCCGCGTGGGGAAGACGTACACTGGAGCATGACCGGCGATAACCAAAAACTGTTCCGCTGGCGCTGTCGTGCCGCTACCTACGCCAACTGGCCGGTGCTGCGCTATATGCTGCGCGGTAACACCGTTTCCGACGCGCCGCTGATCATCGGCAGTCTTGACCCCTGTTACTCCTGCACCGATCGGGTCACGCTGATCGACGTACGCAAACAGAAAGTCACCACGGTGCCCTATAAAGAAATGGAACGTTACGGTCTGGAACGTACCCACTCGCCGCTCAAGTAGAGGGATGAATCATGCTGAAACTGTTTAAAACCATCCTCCAGGCGGGCAACAGTACGGTGAAATACCCGTTCAAACCGCTGGAAGTCTCAGCGGGGTTTCGCGGCAAGCCACAGTACGACGCCAAACAGTGTATCGCGTGCGCCGCCTGCACCATGGCCTGCCCGGCCAATGCGTTGACCATGGAAACCGACATCGTCAGCGGCACCCGAACCTGGCAGCTGTTTCTGGGGCGCTGCATTTTCTGCGGACGCTGCGAGGAAGTCTGCCCGACGCGTGCCATCGTACTGTCGCCGGAGTTCGAGATGGCCGTCAGCAGCAAGGCCGATCTCTACCAGCGAGCCACCTTTACCCTGCTGGACTGCCACGTCTGCCACCGACCTTTCGCGCCGAAAAAAGAGGTGGAATACGCCATGGCGCTGCTGGTGCAGTCGGGTCTGTCCGCAGAGGAGATGGAATCACAACGTTCCCACTTTGAAACCTGCCCGGAATGCAAACGTAAACAGAATATGAACCACAGGGGCAATGTCATGCTGAGCCAGCATCTTTCTTCGGCGGCCAGCCGATCCCCCACCTCATTGAAAGGGAGCAAATCATGAGCACCCTGCCTACCGGCGTCGATCACTACCGCACCACCCCTATTGCGCTGGATGAACAGACGCAAAAACTCAAGAAAACGCTGCTGAAGGACATTCAGCGTTCCGCTTACGTTTACCGCGTCGACTGCGGTGGTTGTAACGGGTGCGAAATCGAAATCTTCGCCGCCATTACGCCGCTGTTTGATGCAGAACGTTTTGGCATCAAAGTCGTCGCATCGCCACGTCACGCCGATATTCTGCTGTTTACCGGCGCCGTCACCCGCGCGATGCGTACGCCCGCGCTGCGAGCCTACGAATCAGCACCCGATCCGAAAATTTGTATCTCCTACGGCGCCTGTGGCTGCGGCGGCGGGATCTTTCACGACCTGTATTGCGTCTGGGGCGGCAGCGATACCATCGTGCCGATTGATGTCTACATTCCCGGCTGCCCGCCGACGCCAGGCGCCACCATTTACGGTTTTGCCGTCGCACTCGGGTTGCTGGAACAGAAACTGCACGGCAGCGACCATCAGCAGACCGAGAACGAACAAGCCGCTTTAATTCATCCTGACGTACCGTTGGATCTGCGTATCCTGCTGGAGCGGGAGGCCCGGCGCATGGCGGGATATCGTCAGGGGCGGGAAATCAGCGATGCGTTTCTGGCCCGGTTGGAAAATCAGCCGCTGGACGGGTTGGATCGGCGCATCGCCAGTTGGCTGCAAGCGCATAACGATCCACGTCTGAACGAGATTGTCGGGCAGTTACAGCAAATCTATCTATCGTTAGTGCGGGGAGAACGGTATCGATGAGCGCGCAGGTTATTTTTTATGCTCTGAGCCAGAAGTTTCTCGACACCAAAGATACGCCTGGCGCCAAAGATAGTATGCCGGAGCAGGCTCAGCAGGTGATGTATTACTCACTGGCCATCGGCCATCACGTTGGCGTTATCGATTGTCTGAAGAAGATACTCATTTGTCCGCAGGCCGACTATCAGCGCTGGATAGCGCAGCTTCCTGAAGGAGAGGCGCAGCGAAAAATGGCGGGCCTGATGAAATTCGGTGAAATCACCATCGATAACAGCCATACCAAACTGCTGGGCCACGCGTTCGGCGCCCTCTCCGTTGAACAGGATCGCTATGCGGCATGGACGCAAACGCTGCTGGAGTATCTGAGCGCCATTGAGCGGGAAACCGCGCTCTATATCATGGTGAAACGTATTGATGACTGAAATTGAATGCCGTAGTGAAAATATCGTGTTGACCGTCGGAAACAGCATGATGGGCGACGACGGTGCCGGGCCATTATTAGCCGAACGAATGACACAACACCCGGTGGCGGGATGGTCGGTCATTGACGGTGGCGCCATTCCCGAAAATGCAGTACACACGCTGCGCGCGCGATGCCCCAAACGGCTATTGGTCGTCGATGCCACCGACATGGGGCTGGCCCCGGGTGAAATCCGTATCGTCGATCCAGGACGTATCGCGGAAGATATGCTGATGAACACTCACAATCTGCCGCTGAATTTCCTGATCGATCAGCTAAAGGAAGACATTCCCGAGGTGATTTTTATTGGTATCCAACCTGCGCTGGTGGCGTTCTATTTTCCGCTTAGCGCAGAAGTCGAACAGGCGGTGGACCGGCTTTATCACCGTTTGGAAGACTGGCAGGGAAACGGCGGCTTGCAGGTGTTGTAGCGGCCCGGACGGTGCTCAATCGGGGCCGCTGCGCTGTCAGAACTTTTCCCAATTGTCGTGATGCCGGCCACCGGCAGATAGCAAGGGGGCATTGTTACTCACGGCATTGTTATTCACGGAATTGTTATTCACGGAATTGTTATTCACGGAATTGTTACTCACTATCGCGGGCTGCGTCAGCGGCGCGGCGAGCGAAGAACGTAATGGCGGGGTTCCGTTATCTCCCTCAAGGTGGAAAACATCCACTGCGGCGGAAAGTTCATCGGTTTGGGCATCCAGTTGCGCCGCCGCCTCTGCCGCTTCAACCACCAGTGCCGCGTTCTGCTGCGTGACGCTATCCATTTCGTGAACGGCCTGGCTAATCTGGCTAATCCCTCGGCTTTGCTCATCAGTCGCAGCGGCAATTTCAGCAATCAGATCGTTCACATGGGAAATGGCATCAATAATCGAGGTGGTTGCCTCACCAGACTGTTTCACCTGCTCTGCCCCCGCGGCAACCCGGGATACCGACTCCGCAATCAGATCCTCTATCTCTTTCGCCGCCTGCGCGCTACGCTGTGCCAGGACGCGCACTTCACCCGCGACCACCGCAAACCCCCGGCCCTGCTCACCCGCACGGGCAGCCTCGACCGCCGCATTGAGCGCCAGAATATTGGTCTGGAATGCAATACCGTTGATAACGGTCGTGATGTCTGAAATCTTGTGCGAACTGGCACTGATATTTTCCATGGTTTCCATAACGTTGCCGCTGATCCTGCCGCCCTTCTGCGCGATATCCGCAGCATCCTGCGCCAGCTTACGGGCATGGTGAACATGATCCGTGGTTTGCTTCACGGTGGAACTGATCTGTTCCATGCTGGCAGCCGTTTGTTGTAGAGCCGCGGCCTGCTGTTCGGTACGGCTGGAGAGGTTGTCATTCCCCTCCTTGATATGCGAGGTTCCCAAACTGATTTCGGTCGCTCCCTGACGAATAACCGTTACCGTATCACGCAGGCTTTTCTGCAACCGCTTGATATCCGGTATTAACCTCCCGGCACAGTTCTGACCAAATTCGACTAATTCGACGCCCAGTCGACCCGCGGTCAACTGCGCCAAATGCGACTTCAGTACGCCAATCGGCCTAACCAGATAGCTTTTCAGATAGAATTCGGTAAACAGCAGGAGCAAGAGGCCTGTAATCATGACGGCAATCAGCATATTTTGATTATTTCGGTTGTGATTATTCACCAGCGGAATCAGCGATGATGCCGCCATTTCATCGGCGTATCGCTTTACCTCGTCGCCAAAAGTTTGATTGATTTGGGGATAAACCGAACGGAATAGCTGACGAAATGCGGCAATATCATTACGCTGTAATGCGTTATTCATTGGCTCAATCACCGACGTCACTAACGACGACCAGGTATTATTGAGGGAATCGACCGTCGAGCGCGCCACGCCGATATGTTCTGACGATTTAAAACTCTCCATCGCATCATGGACGTTTTTTATAGCGACCTGCGCTGTTTCCAGTGTTTTTCTGGCGTTTTCCGGATCGTCGTTCTGGAAATAATCCTCCACCCGCGCCAATCGACTAATCGATTGAAAATATTGCTCATTCCCATAAACCAACTGTGCATAAGTTTTCTTTTGGATTTCACTTTTATCAAGTAAATTTGTAACCTGATTAAGCGAGTAAAAATTAAAACCTACCGCCACGCCCCAAATAATCAACAGAAAAGCAATAATAATTAGCACCATAATTCTTATGCTAATATCTTTTAGAAAACTCATAATACACCCCATGAATTTATTAAATACATTGCATACCAGACCGATCTCTGGAAAGTATTTATTTTTTGATCATTGCTGCTGTATCGCCCTAACGTTTCACATTCGTGGAGCAAACGTGAATACCCAGACGTTCCGGAATCCCTGATTCAGATACCGATAAAAAGAAAATTGGAGAGGTTTCAATAGCTCAATTAATACTCACAGCGTGAGAGCCTTCCCTGTTTTTATCGATACCCAATAGATTTCAAGATGCAGGAACGCGGCAATTTGAAAGATGACGGGTATAAGTCCAGTTATTGAAATAAAGTATAGACACTAACGGCTGAAGGTGAGAGATATCCCCCCGTTTCATGATGAATTTATTGCGTGCTTACAAAAAAAGTTGAACCTGATAACGTCGTCAAATCTGCCGACCCTT
This sequence comes from Brenneria roseae subsp. roseae, assembly GCF_003115845.1. GTDB lineage: Bacteria > Pseudomonadota > Gammaproteobacteria > Enterobacterales > Enterobacteriaceae > Brenneria > Brenneria roseae. Next base: position 118,088 of record NZ_KZ819031.1, read on the forward strand.
TGCTTGTTACCATCGTCACCATTGACACCCCCTTCGCAACCCCCTGATCATATTGCATAAATATTATTAATATTCAATAAGTTAAAATAAACTTTATTTTCCTGGCATAAACCCTGCTTTATATAGGGCGATGTGTCACTACACTATTATTTCGACACCCCTGTTTTTCATCTGAGCCAGGTCGGAGACGATGTCATGAATCGGTTCGTTATTGCAGACCCCAGAAAATGTATTGGCTGTCGCACTTGCGAAATTGCTTGTGTGCTGGCCCACAGCGACGGGAAGACGGCCTCGTTATCCCCGGAACACTTTTCGCCGCGCCTCAGCGTCGTTAAAGGGCTGAACATCAGCACCCCCATTCAATGCCGTCAGTGTGAAGACGCGCCTTGCGCCAACGTTTGCCCGAATGGCGCCATCATTCATGCCGATGACTATATTCAGATACAGCAGGAAAAATGCATCGGCTGTAAAACCTGCGTCGTCGCTTGTCCTTACGGCGCCATGACCGTGATCAGTAAACCCGTCGCCCGTATCAGCCATTATCAGGGACTGGGTAACTGCATCAAAGCCGAGGCGCAGAAATGCGACCTTTGCACGGGACGAGCCACCGGTCCGGCCTGCATTGAGGTTTGTCCAACCAAAGCACTATACATGATCAGCCGTGATGATATTCAGGCCATGATCCAACGAAAACAACGGCGTGCGGCGCTTGATGAAGCCGCAGGAATGCAGTTCTGAACGGTGCCGTACGGTACGCTGAAGGAGAAGAATCATCATGCAGAAAGTGATCACCGTCTGTCCTTATTGCGGGTCAGGCTGCAAAATCAACCTGCTGGTTGAAAATGGCAAAGTGGTTGGCGCAGAAGGGGCCAACGGCGTTACCAACGAAGGTGAACTGTGCCTTAAAGGCTATTACGGCTGGGATTTTCTGAACGACACCAAGCTACTGACCCCGCGGCTGAAACAACCGCTGATTCGCCGCCAAAAAGGCGCGCCGTTTGAGGCGGTATCCTGGGATGAAGCCATCAAATTCGCCAGTTCCCGCCTGAAAGCGATTAAAGAGAAATACGGCGCCGACGCTATCATGCATACCGGCTCATCCCGCGGGCCGGGTAACGAAACCAACTATGTGATGCAGAAGTTCGCGCGCGCCGTAACCGGCAATAACAATGTCGACTGCTGCGCCCGCGTCTGCCACGGTCCTTCGGTCGCCGGCTTGCAGGTGACGCTGGGTAACGGGGCCATGAGTAATTCCATCTGCGAAATCGAGCATACCGAATGTATTCTGGTCTTTGGCTACAACGCCGCCGATTCGCATCCCATCGTGGCCCGCCGCATCCTGAAAGCCAAGGAGCGCGGCGCCAAAATCATTGTGTGCGACCCTCGCCACATTGAAACCGCACGCATCGCCGACCTGTGGCTACCGCTGAACAATGGCTCCAACATGGCGCTGGTCAACGCGTTTGCCAACGTGCTGATTAATGAAGGCCTTTACAACAGGGAGTATGTGGCACGCCATACCGAAGGGTTCGAGGAATATAGCCAGATCGTCGCCAAATATACGCCGGAATATGTCGCAGAAATCACCGGCTTGTCGCCACAGCTGATTCGTGATGCCATGCGGATGTACGCCGCGGCGCCTTCCGCCACCATTTTGTGGGGCATGGGCGTGACCCAATGGGGTCAGGGTGTTGATGTGGTGAAAGGCCTGTCCGGTCTGGCGCTGCTGACGGGAAATCTGGGTCGTCCGAACGTGGGTGTCGGCCCGGTGCGCGGTCAGAATAACGTGCAGGGGGCCTGTGATATGGGCGCACTGCCCAATGTGTACCCCGGTTATCAAAAAGTGACGGACCACGAGGTCCTGGACAAGTTTGCCAAAGCCTGGGGCGTACCCAGCCTGTCCGACAAGATAGGTTATTCCCTGACCGATGTGCCGCACAAGATTAAAGAAGGCAAAATCAAAGCCAACTACGTGATGGGTGAAGATCCCCTGCAAACCGAGCCGGATCTGTCCATGATGCGTCAAGCCTTCAACGAGCTGGAACTGTTGATTGTGCAAGACATTTTTATGACCAAAACCGCGTCAGTCGCCGACATAATCTTACCTGCCACCTCCTGGGGGGAACACGAAGGGGTCTATTCCGCCGCCGACCGTGGCTTCCAGCGTTTCTACAAAGCGGTTGAGCCACAGGGCGACGTTAAACCGGACTGGGAAATCATCAGCCTGATGGCAACCGCGCTCGGCTATCCGATGCACTACAACAATACGCAGGAAATCTGGGACGAACTTCGCCATCTCTGCCCGCTGTATTACGGCGCAACCTACGAAAAAATGGCCGGATTGGGCTATGTGCCCTGGCCGTGCACCACGGAAGACAGCCCGGGGACACCGTGGCTGTACGAAGGGAACAAGTTTGACCGCCCTGGCGGCAAAGGTCTGCTGTTCGCGACCGAATGGCGGCCGCCGATGGAGCTGGTGGATGAGAACTATCCGCTGGTGCTGTGTACCGTGCGTGAAGTGGGTCACTATTCCTGCCGGTCGATGACCGGTAACTGCACCGCCTTGCAGACGCTGGCTGATGAACCCGGCTATGTACAGGTCAACCCGGAAGATGCCGAGAGGATAGGCCTGCGCGATCAGCAACTGACCTGGGTTTCCTCACGGCGCGGTAAAGTCATTACGCGTGTTTCCGTCAGTGAGCGGGTCAATAAGGGCGCAGTTTACATGACCTACCAGTGGTGGATTGGCGCCTGTAACGAGCTGACGCTGGATCACCTCGATCCGATTTCCAAAACGCCGGAATACAAGTATTGCGCCGTCAAACTGGAAGCCATCGAGGATCAGCAGGCGGCAGAAAATTATGTGCAACAGGAATACAGTGAATTGAAAGCGCGCCTGCGCAGAACAGCGGAAGAAGTAAACTAGACCCACCTTGCCCGGCGGTCAGACTTCTGGCCGCCATCGCTCACTCCATATCTTCAATCGCCTTAACCGAAATGCCCATCCGCTGCATACGCGATAACAGGGTTGTGCGCTTCAACCCCAGTTTAGCGGCGGCACCTTTCGGCCCGGCGACGATGCCGTTCGTTTCTCTTAACACCCGGATAATGCGCTGACGTTCTGACTCTTCTTCGTCATCTTCCACGACCGGTGGCGCCATCGGCGCGTCTTGTGCAACAGCAGGAGCAGGCTTCGGCATTTCCAATGGCGCAAGGTGATGCTGTAGTTCAGCCAACTGCAAATTCAGCGTCGTGCCTTTTGTGAGGATCACCGCCCTTTCAATCACATTCTCCAGCTCGCGCACATTGCCCGGCCAGGGGAGTCTGCTCAACTGACGCAGCATTTCAGATGGAATACTGTCAATGGTGCGGTTCATACGGCGCGCAATCTTGCGGGTAAAAAACTTCACCAGCAGCGGAATATCCTCTGGCCGCTCACGCAGCGGCGGGATCACAATCGGAAAGACATTCAGACGATAATACAGATCGCTGCGGTATTCCCGATCGGCCACCATCTGTTTCAGGTCACGGTTAGTGGCCGCAATCAGGCGAACATCCACCGGAATCACCTTGCTTCCGCCTAAACGTTCAATCTCCCGTTCCTGCAAAACACGCAGCAGTTTAGGCTGTAATTCCAGCGGAATATCCCCTACTTCATCCAGAAACAGCGTACTTTTATCCGCCAGTTCGAAGCGCCCCTGACGCTGGCTTGTTGCCCCGGTAAAAGCGCCTTTCTCATGGCCGAACAGATCGCTCTCCAGTAAACCGGACGGGATCGCCGCACAATTCATCTTCACCATGCGATGGGCATTGCGCGAGCTCAGGTTGTGGATCGCGCGGGCGATCAGCTCTTTTCCTGTTCCCGTCTCCCCGAGAATCAGCACGGTGCTATCGCTCACGGCCACCATTTCCACCTGTTCCAGCACCTGACGAATCGCTGCGCTACGACCAATAATTTCGCCGAATGCCTCACCGCCCACGCTTTGGGTACGTTCAGTGAGCTGTTCCGTCAGATAGAAATTCTCGTGGATCAGGCTGTCCTTCAAACGGGTGATCTGCTCATAGGCCAGCGCATTATCCAGAGCGATAGCAATACGCGCCGCAATCTGCCGCAGCAATTTTATGTCCGCACTGCTGACCGATAAATCACTGCCGTGCGCCAGTTCCAAAACGCCCAGCACGCGATTGCCAAACGTCAACGGCAGCAGGCAGGCATGCTTCAGTCCGCTGTCAAACCACTGCGCCAGATAGCGCGCATGTTCCGGCGAATGCAGATCATTGTCGCGATCGATCAACAGAACATCATTGTTCTTCATGACCTCTTCCGCCCGCGTTTCCGACAGTCTGAGCGTACCTTCGCCCGACTGCGGCGAGCGTCCCGAAAGGTAATGCGTGGCGTAATAGTTAAGCGTCTTATCGTCGTCATCGCTGTCGCGTAATGTCAGCGCCACAAAATCAATCCCGAAAAAGCGGTGAATCTCTTTGGAAACTTCCTGCGCCAGCGCCTTCAGCTCCAGTTTGGAAATAACGGTATTCGTCACGTCAACCAGAATACGGAAGTGATCGCGTTCGTGGCGCAGCCGCTCTTCCTCGCGCTGTGCCTGCGCCCGCTCGCCAATATGCTCCAGCGCCAGCGTAATCACGTCGGCCAGGGATTGAAAAAAAGTTATTTCGCTGTCATCAAACAGGCTGCCGTCTGTTTTAATGAATTCGACGCCGCCCAATGAACGCTGGGGGGACGCCAGCAGGGGAAACTGGCAATAGTCGCTGAGCCCGGCATAAGCCGGTTGCCCCATCAGATGGGAGAATTCGCGCTGGAAATGCGCCCGGCTGCAATGCAACGGCGTATGGGTGTTCCACACGACACCGCCCGGCCCGTCCAATAACAGGATGGTTTCTTCACTACAGATTGTTTTGTTCCCGCTACGGTCGTAGCGATAAAGCAGGGTTTGGTTATGAAGCGGATCGATCAGAAGCAGATTGACGCGCCCGAATCGCACGACTGAAAAAGACAAACTATCCAACACTTGCAGCAATGCTTCGATACTGCGTTGCAGCAGCAAGGTTTGTGACACCTTCAGTAGGGCGTCCTGCCACAGAATCGACAACCGTGATGGGGAATCTGTCAGTCGTATCGCCATAACCACCGCAATTAAAATCAACATAATTACTGGGGATAACAGTGTAAGGATTAACGCACTGAAATCCTATGTCATCATGCCGATAGCTTGATCTGAATCGCCATTAACCAGCAGAATTAGTAAAAAAAAGATAAATATTATTATCCAATAACAATCATTTTATAGCGTGATAGCCCGTTGTCAAAAACGGGAAATACCCCGACGGCCATATAGGGTAAACATCTGCTTTCGATCTCCACTCTTAAAAAACGCTCACAAACCAGAAACAAACCAATTACAAATCCGGTATAAATCTTAATCAAAAACTCATTTAATGAAATATTTCTCTGAACGCGATCACAGATAAATTAAATGCATTAGTAAAAACAGGAAATATATTAATCGAATAAAATTACGCCAACAAACGCTCACAAAAACACCAGCATTTCAAATGAAAATCAGTTATTAAATTAAAGTAATCAGTTGTATTCAACATAGCGAGATGAATAAAAGCCGGTTTACGCTATGTACGGTTAAACAGATTCAGCACATTATTATTTTCAGAATATCCGTACCGACGGCCAATCGGACCTACTGTTTAACTGCCTGTTTAAATTAGTATTAATGCTAATCACCCGGTTCCTCTTCATATTGCATTACGCCTTAACATTCATTTTTTGCATGACGAAGTTCACAATTACATTTCAACCAACAGAAAAAAAATGTAAAAAGTCAGAATCGTTGTAATATCAGCGTGCAGACACAACACCTCAATAACAGGTCAGGGTGATGGGTTAGGTGTGTTCAATTTATAACCACCCGCTCGTCGCGCTGCAATAATATTGTGTTGTCTGAATGAATTCATCAACATGAGGTTTATATGCAAAGGCAGAAGTTAGTTATACAGATAGCTGTCGCTATCATATTAGGTATATTCATTGGATGGGCATGCCACCAATATCTGGACGCTGGACGCGCAAAAGAAATCGCGTCTTACTTCAATATGGTCACGGACATATTCCTTCGTCTTATCAAGATGATCATTGCGCCGCTGGTGTTTGCAACGCTGGTTTCCGGCCTGGCAAGCATGGGGAAATCCTCCGCGGTTGGCCGTATCGGTATGAAAGCGATGATCTGGTTCGTTACCGCGTCTTTCCTCTCGCTGCTCATCGGGATGGTACTGGCGAATTTCTTCCAGCCGGGCGCAGGCATGAATCTGGAAGTTCCTGCCGCCGCGGCGCATGTTACCACCGGCCTGAACACCGATGGTTTCACGCTTAAGAATTTCATCAGCCACATTTTCCCGAGAAGTATCGTGGAAGCGATGGCCAACAACGAAATTCTGCAAATTCTGGTCTTCTCACTGTTCTTCGGCTCTGCCCTTGCCTACGTTAAACACCAAAACAAGCACGCGACCACCATCATTACGATGATTGAAGAGCTGGCCAAAGTGATGTTCCGCGTGACCGACTACGTTATGGCTCTGGCCCCTATCGCCGTGTTCGCTGCCATCGCGTCCGCCATCACCACTCAGGGCCTGGGTTTGATCTACGACTTCGGCAAACTGATCGGCGAGTTCTACCTCGGTCTGGCGCTGCTGTGGACGGCTCTGTTCGCAGTCGGCTATGCGTTTCTGGGCAAGGCAATCGTTAAACTGGCAAAACTGATCCGCGAACCTACCATGCTGGCATTCGCAACCGCGAGCAGTGAATCCGCCTACCCGAAAACCATGGAGGCACTGACCAAATTCGGCGTACCGAAGAAAATCACCAGTTTCGTGCTGCCGCTGGGCTACTCTTTCAACCTTGACGGTTCAATGATGTATCAGTCCTTTGCGATTCTGTTTATCGCCCAGGCTTACAACATCGACCTGAGCCTGACCCAGCAGATTCTGATTCTGTTGACCCTGATGATCACCAGTAAAGGTATGGCCGGCGTGGCGCGTGCTTCGGTGGTGGTGGTTGCGGCCACATTACCGATGTTCAGCCTGCCGGAAGCCGGTATTCTGCTGATTATCGGTATCGACCAGTTCCTCGATATGGGCCGTACTGCCACCAACGTGATTGGTAACAGTATCTCTACCGCCGTTGTGGCAAGTCTGGAAAAAGACGTTCACGACGATGAAGAGGAAAGCGAAGAACCCGACATCGCCTACGAACACGTTCAGGCCACTCAAAATACCTGATGCGTCGAACGGCTATCTGGCGGCCATATGGCCGCCAGTGCTGTCAGCACCACGACGTTCCTGCAATACTGTTCCAGCACGGTCGTCACTCCATGGTTAACGCGGCAACGCTTTTATATATCGCCAGAACTTTTCCGACGCCATATTCAGCCTGGCATCAAGACGGTAAAGGTATACGCCCATGTTCATCACGGCATCTCCCTTATCAAGAATCACCAGTTCCTGACTTTCCAGTTCTTCTTTGATGGAATAGTCCGGCAGCCATGCAATGCCATAACCGCTTTTGGTCATCCGCTTCAACAAGTCACTCATTGAAGAGACGAAATGCACCGTAAACCGGTCGCTGTCCACGGAGGATAAATACCGGCTGACCTGACGCCCCATATAGCTGGTATCGGTGTAATTCAGCAGGGGAACAGAGGGCGCATGCATATCAAATAACGGTTTACCGTTGCTGCCACGGGCGCAGACCGGATAAAGCCGGGATTCCAGTATTTTTTCATGCATAAACGGTTCAGACATCAGCTCTTCGTTATAGAACGAGAAAATGAAGTCGCTCCGCCCCTCTTTGAGGTTTAATACCGCTTCATCGACATCAATCGATTCAACATAAAATATCTTTTCCTGTTGCTCCGGTACGGTTTTCAATAACTCAGGCATAAGAAAGACGGATAGCGAATGCGCGGCGGCAATCATGATTTTATTTTTATAGTGGCTGCCACCATGTAGCTTGTTTAACTGATATTCCAGATCGTCCAGTGTATTGCGAATATGTGCGTGAAAAACACGCCCCTGTTCGGTTAATTGCAACGGGGAAGAACTGCGATCAAAAATATCGAACCCGATGGCGGTTTCCAACGCACGGATACGCCGGCTGAATGAAGACTGTGAAATATTTCTTTTCTCGGCGGCGGTCGTAAAACTACGGAACTCCTCCAGCGCGATAAAATCATAAAGCCACTTTGTCTCAATATTATTAAGCATAATATCTCACCATTTTATTCTACCGATCGCTCCAACCCAAGAAAAGCATAAAGATACCACTCACTATGCAAAACATACATAGGGGATGGGAATTTAGCAATTCACAGATACCGGCAATATGCGACCATTCTTTCAGTTTCAAACCGTTATGGAGCAAAACAGCATGAACAGTCTGGTAGGAATTCTGGGTGGTATGGGACCGGGTGCAACCGTTGATGCGCTGCAAAAACTGATTAAAAACACCCCTGCCTACCGGGATCAGGATCATATTCCGACGATTGCCGTTTCCATTCCGGATATTCCTGACAGGACAAAATGCATTCTTGACCATAGCCCATCGCCGCTGGGAAAAATGATTCAATATATGAAAATATTGGAAAACGCAGGCGCCGAATGCATTATTATTCCGTGTAATACCGCACATTATTGGTTCAATGAATTAAAGCAACACACGCAGGTGGAGATGATCAGTATTATTGATACCGCCTGTCAGGTTATTCAGGATAGAAAAATATCTCAGGTCGGATTACTGGCAACAACCGCCACCATCACGGCGCGTATTTATCAAAACAATCTCGCAGAAAAAGGAATCGACTGCCATATCCCAACGGAAGAGGAACAAACCCGGGTGATGGAAAGCATTTATGCTTATAAAGCCGGCGATTTGGCCGCGGCACATGACATGCTTTCACCAATAAAAGATCGGCTGCTGCAAAGCGGGGTGGAAAAAATTATCCTCGGCTGTACTGAATTGCCGCTTATTCTGGAAAACGAGATCCAGACAGCGCCAGAGAACTATATTGACGCCACGGAAGAACTGATCAAGAAAACCGTTGCATGGTATTTTTCTCATGCCCACAGAAGCGAGATTGCAGCCTGAACGCAGCCAACGCACATGCAACTTGAAGTATGACGAGTATATATTTGTTAACCCGGTTCCACTTTTATGTTCTGCAATTGCGAGTATCTCTGTTACTGAGCATTATTATTCTCAGTAATCTTGATCTTACATGGCGAAACCATGATTAATGTGGCTCTGGTAGACGATCACATCGTTGTTCGGTCTGGCTTTGCACAGCTTTTGACATTAGAAAATGACATTCAGATCATCGGGCAATACTCATCCGCGGCACAGGCATGGCCGCATCTGCTCAAACAGCCTGTCGATGTGGCGGTGATTGATATTGCGATGCCGGATGAAAGCGGTTTGAGTTTATTGAGCCGTCTGCGTCAGCAGCGCCCCGGCTTCCGCGCCATTATTCTGAGCATTTATGATACCAGTGCGTTTGTGCAGAGCGCGCTGGATGCCGGCGCAGGCGGCTACCTCACTAAACGCTGCGGTCCGGAAGAGCTGGTTCAGGCGGTACGCGTAGTCAGTCGTGGCGGCTTATATCTTTGTGCGGACGCCCTGCATGCTATTCGCCACCAGCAACAGCCCCCCAAAGAATTACTCTCGTTAACGCCGCGCGAACGAGAGATTTTCACGATGTTAATCAACGGCCTCAGCGTAAAAAGTATTGCCGAGCAGCTTACCCTGAGTCACAAAACCGTGCACGTGCACCGCGCGAATATTCTCAGCAAATTACAATGTGATACGACGGTGGAACTGGTGCATTTCGCTTTGCAGCATCAGCTATTGGCAGGAAACTGATCCATGCGCCGGCTGCGTACCACAGGCATGATGCTGTTTCTGCTTTTTTTCTATGGCCTAAGCTGGCTGGCGCTGTGGACAATCAGCTTCTATCTGAGCAATAACGGCCAGCAGGCAACGCTGCTATTACCGCAAGGATTACGGCTGGCGCTGATGATCCTGCTACCGCGAAAATACTGGCCGGTGCTGCTACTGTCGGAAATCGCGATACAAAGCTGGTTAATGAACGAGCAGCTTCAAACGCGTGCATTATTGTTGCTATCGCCGTGGCTGAGTTTACTTCCCGCCGCTATGACGCAGAAAATCTGGCACCGTTATACGCTTTACTGGCAGCGATTGCTGTTGTTATTGAGCGCCCTGACGCTAAATACCCTGCTGCACGGCCTCTTTATCGGCCCCTGGCTGCAATCGCAATTAACCCAAACGTTACTGGCAACCTTTACCGGCGGCGTGTTGTTAATTCCGTTTATCTATTTGATCCATGAATATATCAAGCAACAGCATCTGCAAACGCTACTGGCCCAGGAGATCCCCGATCCGCCGCTGCGCACCTCATTGCTGATTTGGTGCTCACTGTTCTTCTCGATCGGCGTCTGTCTGCAAATGACGTTTACGCCTGACATGGAGCGTCTGCTGCTTATTTTCGTGTTCCTGCCTAATGTGGTCATGGCCTACAAGTTTGGCTGGCAAGGCGGGGTATTATCCGCCGTGCTGGGTAGCCTGATGATTACCGTCACGCGTCAGGTTAGCGGCGCCTTTAACGACCTGCGGGAGCTGGAGCTATTTTTGTCCACGCAGGCGCTGCTTGGCATCGGGTTGGGGATTGCCATCAGCCGTCAGCAACAGCTGGCGCAACGATTGCAACGCTACCGTCAGCAACTGGAGCAGGAATTGAAGACCCGCCGCCGACTGATGGAACGCATCATTCATACCGAAGAAGAAGTCAGAAAAGACATTGCCCGCGAGCTGCATGATGATATCGGACAGAATATTACGGCAATTCAGATTCAGGCCATGCTGGTTAAACACAGCGCCCCTGAAGGGGCCGCCCGGAATGCGGCCGGACAGATCAGCGATCTCTCGCAGCGTATTCATCACACCACCCGCCAGCTTTTACGCCAGCTGCGCCCTCCCGTTCTGAATGAAATGGTACTGGATAAGGCGCTGCACCATCTGGCAGACGATTTCGCCTTCAGTGCCCGCGGCATCAATTTTCATCTCGACTATCGATTGCCTCAACAGCCGGATGACGATGTGGTTATCTACACGCTTTACCGGATGGTGCAGGAGTTGCTTAACAACATTAACAAGCATGCCTGCGCCAATAACATCGAGGTACTGCTGTATCAGCAAGGCGATTTGCTCACGCTGGAAGTCATTGACGATGGTATCGGTCTTCGCCCCGGTAATAATAGCGGAGGCTTTGGTCTGCGTGGGATTGAAGAGCGCGTATGTGCTTTAGGCGGAAACTGGCTGGCAAAATCAAAGGCCAGTTCCCCGCAGCAAAAAGGCACGCACATAATTGTTAACTTACCCACAAAATTTAAACAAAAGGACTGATTACTAGGAATTATTCCTAGTGTCCTAAAACCTTATCTCATCCTTTTTCAGATACATCTCCCTACTCTTGCGTCATCGCTGATTGAGGTATCCATGCACACGACCGAGCTTACACCGACACAAATCAGCCAGCGTTATCGTTACTGGCGGCCGCGACTGCTGATTTCGATGGTTATCGGGTACGCCGCGTTTTATCTGACGCGTAAAAGCATCAACTTTGTTATGCCGGTGATGCAATTGGAACTGGGGCTGAGCAAAGGTGATATCGGCCTGTTAGGCACGCTGTTCTACCTGTGCTACGGCGCGTCCAAATTTATTTCGGGCATCGTGTGCGATCGCAGTCAGGTGCGCTGGTTTATGGGCGTCGGTCTGTTGATTACCGGCGTATTGAACATTTTGTTCATGTTCTGTCAGTCACTCACCGGACTGTTGATTGTGTGGGCACTGAACGGTTTTTTTCAGGGATGGGGATGGCCCCCTTGCGCCAGGCTTCTGACCAGTTGGTATTCGCGTAATGAACGCGGCTTCTGGTGGGGATGCTGGAATACCTCGATCAATATCGGCGGCGCCGCCGTCCCTTTGTTAGCGGGCTATCTGGCTTCCGAATGGGGCTGGCAGGCCGCGCTGCTGGTGCCCGGCATTATCGGCATTTTGATCGGGCTGTGGCTGTGCTGGCAGCTGTGCGACAAGCCGCAACAGCAAGGGCTACCCAGCGTCGGACAGTGGCGGCGTGACGCGCTGGAAATCCGTCAGGAGCAGCAGAGTCCCCCGATGCCGATGCGGCGGATTTTGCGGGATGCCATCCTGCGCAATCGGACCATCTGGTTATTGGGCGTTTCCTACATTCTGGTGTACCTGATTCGTATCGCACTGAATGACTGGGGAAACATCTGGCTGGCAGAAAGTCACGGTTTCAACCTGCTCAGCGCCAATGCCACGCTGTCGCTGTTTGAACTGGGTGGTTTGATCGGTGCGTTGTTCGCCGGTTGGGGGTCAGATTTGTTATTTCGGGGCCAGCGCGCGCCCATGATCCTGCTTTTCGCGCTGGGGTTGTTCGTGACGATGACGGCGCTGTGGCTGGCTCCGGTGCATCACTATTCGCTGTTGGCCGCGTGTTTCTTCAGCATCGGTTTTTTCGTTTTCGGACCGCAAATGCTGATTGGACTGGCGGCGACGGAATACAGCCACAAAGATGCGGCAGGCACCGTGACCGGTTTTCTGGCTCTGTTTGCCTATCTGGGCGCTGCGCTGGCGGGATGGCCTCTGGCGCAGATACTGCAACACTATGGATGGTCTGGATTTTTTACGCTGCTGGCTCTGGCGTCAGCCTGCATCGGACTGTTACTGATGCCGCTATTAATGGCGGGCGTCAGCCGACAGGAACGACTATCGACATTGAAATCGCTGTAACGCATGCAGTAGTTCTCTATACCAACAGGAAAACGTAAAATGAAACTGACTACATTAACCACACTGATTGCCGCCGGGCTGACCCTGGCTGCCGTTTCCACCACCACCCAGGCCGCCGGACGTCTCGTCATTTACTGTAGCGCCACCAACGCCTTCTGTGAGGAAGAAGCCAAAGCCTTCGGTGAAAAATACAATGTAAGAACCTCCTTCATTCGTAATGGTTCCGGCAGTACGCTGGCAAAAGTCGAAGCCGAGAAGAAAAACCCACAGGCTGATGTCTGGTACGGCGGCACGTTGGATCCACAGTCTCAGGCAGGCGAAATGGACCTGCTGGAACCATACCAGTCGGCCAACCTTGAGCAGATCATGCCGCAGTTTCGCGATCCGGCAAAACGCAAAGGCAACTATTCCTCCGCCGTGTACGTCGGCATCCTCGGTTTTGGCGTTAACACCAACCGTCTGAAAGAGAAAAACCTGCCGGTTCCACAGTGCTGGAAAGATCTGACCGATCCCATCTATAAAGGTGAAATCCAGATTGCCGATCCCCAGAGCTCCGGTACGGCCTACACCGCGCTGGCCACCTTCTCTCAGCTCTGGGGACAGGACCAGGCCTTTGATTACCTGAAAAAGCTGAACACCAACGTTTCCCAGTACACTAAATCCGGTATTGCGCCGGCGCGTAACGCGGCCCGTGGCGAAACCGCCATCGGCGTCGGTTTCCTGCACGACTATTCCCTGGAAAAAGAGAAAGGCGCGCCGCTGGAGCTGGTCTCCCCCTGTGAAGGCACCGGTTATGAAATCGGTGGCATCAGCATACTGAAAGGGGCGCGTAACATGGATAACGCCAAGCTGTTCGTTGACTGGGCATTGTCAAAAGAGGCGCAGGAACTCTCCTGGAAGAAAGGCCAGTCTTACCAGATTCTGACCAATATCACTGCCGAAGCCTCCCCGCTTTCACTGAAACTGCAAGATCTGAAACTGATCAACTACGACATGGACAAGTACGGTGCGGCCGACGTGCGTAAGGAGTTGATATCTAAATGGGTTAACGAAGTAAAAATGGGTCAATAACGCGGAGCCGATCGTTTAAGACGCCGGCTATCAGTCAACCAGGAACCGAAACAAATGGAAGCGCGACAGGTCAGCAACGGACTGTCGCCTGTCCATGGGGATCATTATCGCTGACCCCTTACTCATCCATGATTTTTAACTGCAACCTGTGATGCCCCATACCAATGATAATACACATACCAGGGAATCCATCATGTCACACACATTAACGCTTTCTCCTCCGCGCAAACGGGATGCCATCTTCCTGTGGCTGGCGCTGATCGTGGTGGCATTTATACTGCTACCGGCGTGGAGTCTGGATTACGGCCTGCTTGATGTTTCAGGCGATGAACTGTTGGCCGCCTACAGTTGGTCCCATCTGAACATCAGTCTGCTGTGGTTCCTGTTGCCAATGGCGCTATTCCTACGCACGACATTCGCCGCCAGCCGCGAGCAGCGCGGCCGACACCGTTTTGATGCGGCTTACTCGCTGTTCTGCGCGGTCTTCGTGGTTGTCAGCGCCACGATTGAAGGACGCGGCATGGGTTACGCCACGATTCTGCTGTTCATTGCGCTCGGCGCGATTATCACGCTATCGCTATCACGGCTGGACTGGCTCGGCGGCGATCAATTCGTAATTGGCTCGCTGGTCGGCATCATCGCGCTGATCGGGGTATTTATTCTTTATCCCAGCATTGCCATTTTCATCCCGATGTTCACCAACGACAGCGGCGAATTCGCGCCGCTGCTCTTCACGCAGATTCTGGGGCAAGCCCATATCCTACAGGTGATCAGGAACTCTTTCCTGCTCTCCGTCGCGGTAGGCATCGGTTGTACGTTCTTCGGTCTGGTACTGGCGATTTACACCTCACGTATCGCACGTCGTTCCGCCATCATCGGCCGGGTATTCTCGATTCTGCCGATCGTGACGCCGCCGTTTGTCGTCGGTCTGGGCGTTACGCTAATGATGGGGCGTTCCGGCTACGTCACCGAACTGATGGTCACCTGGTTTGGCTTGACCAACACCAACTGGCTATATGGGTTTACCGGTATCTGGCTGGCGCAGGTACTCGCCTTTACGCCCATGTCGTTTATGATTCTGGAAGGGGCGATCAAGACCATTCACCCCTCGCTGGAAGAAGCGTCTTACACGCTGCGGGCCAATCGCTACCAGACCTTCCAGCGGGTTTTCCTGCCGTTGCTGAAACCGGCGCTGGCCAATTCGTTCCTGATCGTGATTGTCCAGTCGCTGGCTGATTTCAGTAACCCGCTGGTGCTGGGCGGCAACTTCGACGTACTCGCCACTCAAATCTACTTCTATATCGTCGGCGCGCAGCTGGATTATCAGGCTGCCAGTACCCTCGGCGTGATCCTGTTGCTCTTCTCGCTGGCGGTGTTCTGTATCCAGTATATGTGGATTGGGAAACGCTCTTACGTCACCATTTCCGGCAAATCCTACCGTGGTGATGTGCAACCGCTGCCGGTTTCGCTGGTGTGGATCGTTTCCATCCTGCTGTATATCTGGATTGCCTTCAACATCCTGCTGTACGGCAGCATTTTCTACGGCAGCTTCACCGTGAACTGGGGCGTTGATTACACCCTGACGCTGGCCAACTTCAGCAAACTGTTCGGACAGGGATTCAGCGATGGCGCATGGCCTTCCCTGCTGGATACGCTGCTGTTTGCCGGTATCGCCGCGCCGATTACCGCGCTGTTCGGGCTGTTAATCGCCTACATCGTGGTGCGTCAGCAGTTCTATGGTAAAAAGACCATCGAATTCAGCACCATGCTGTGCTTTGCCGTCCCGGGCACCGTGGCCGGGGTCTCTTATATCCTCGCGTTTAACAGCGCGCCGGTTTACCTCACCGGCACCGCCGCCATCGTGATTATATCGATGGTGATGCGTAACGTGCCGGTCGGTATCCGCGCGGGTATCGCCGGACTGGGTCAACTGGATAAATCGCTGGATGAAGCGTCGCTCAGCCTGCGAGCCGGATCGATGCGCACCGTGTTCTATATTCTGCTGCCGCTGCTGCGTCCGGCGATCCTGTCCGCCCTGATTTACAGTTTTGTCCGCGCCATTACCACCGTCAGCGCCATTATCTTTCTGGTTACACCGGATACCCGCGTCGCGACTTCCTACATCCTTAACCGGGTGGAAGACGGTGAATACGGTATGGCCATCGCCTACGGTTCCATCCTGATTGTGGTCATGCTGGCCATTATTTTCCTGTTTGATTACCTGGTCGGTGAAGCACGCGTTTCCCGTTCCAAAGCTCAGAATAGTGACTAAGCGGAGTGATTATCTTGAATACTGAAAACCCAAAAACGTCGGAAACGTTTTTTAACGCCGCTTACGGCGGCCCGCAGGGCGACGGGCAGGACGTCCGTCATAAGAATTTCGTTGAACTGAAGCATGTCACTAAACGATTCGGTCACAACACCGTCATTGACGATCTGAATCTGGCAATCCCACAGGGGAAAATGGTGACGCTGCTGGGGCCGTCCGGCTGCGGCAAAACCACGGTACTTCGTCTGGTCGCCGGGTTGGAAAAACCCACCGAAGGACAGATTTTTATCGATGGTGAAGACGTTACCGATCGTTCGATTCAGCAGCGTGACATCTGTATGGTGTTTCAGTCTTACGCCCTCTTCCCGCACATGTCGCTGGGAGAAAACATTGGCTACGGATTGAAAATGCTGGGCCGCCAGAAAGATGAAATCAATCAGCGGGTAAAAGAAGCGTTGGCGCTGGTCGATCTGGACGGTTTTGAAGATCGCTATGTCGATCAGATTTCCGGCGGACAACAGCAGCGGGTCGCGCTGGCCCGCGCGCTAATCCTCAAGCCGAAAGTGTTACTGTTTGATGAACCGCTGAGCAATCTGGATGCGAACCTGCGCCGCAGCATGCGTGAAAAAATTCGTGAACTTCAGCAGCAGTTCAATATCACATCGCTCTACGTGACCCACGACCAGAGCGAAGCCTTTGCCGTTTCCGACATGGTCCTGGTCATGAACAAAGGCAAAATCATGCAGTTGGGCGCGCCGCAGGAACTGTATCGCCAACCCGCGTCTCACTTTATGGCCAGCTTTATGGGGGATGCCAACATCTTCCCGGCCACCATTGACCATGACAGCGTCAATATTTACGGCTACAGGCTCCCTCGCCCGCAAGGTTTTGCCGAAGGGCAACGCGAAAGCACGGTGGGCGTTCGTCCGGAAGCCATCACGCTCAGCGATCAGGGGGAAGAGAGTCAGCGCTGCACCATCACTCAGGTTGCCTACATGGGCCCGCAGTATGAAGTGCAGGTTGACTGGCACGGACAATCGCTACTGCTACAGGTCAATGCCACGCAGCTCCAGCCTAATCCGGGCGATAGCTACTACCTACAGATTCATCCTTACGGGATGTTTGTGCTGGCAGACCAATAAGTTCACACTCACCGGGCGTTCCCTTGCGCCCGGTATTTTAGGTTCCTCACGGCAACGCTTTTCGGCTTATGCTGGCCATTTATTGTCAGTTATTATAAAAAAACTCAACAGATTGCGCATTCTCTCGCCAAACAGATCAAATTTGTGGTTTCCGCCTTTGACATGCACTGAACGCCCCGTTATGATGCGCCCCGTTCACACGATTCCTCTGTAGTTCAGTCGGTAGAACGGCGGACTGTTAATCCGTATGTCACTGGTTCGAGTCCAGTCAGAGGAGCCATTTACTTGTTTTCATGCATCCTTGCGAATCCCTATTTGTACGTTGATTCAACAGGTTAGCGTGAAAAACCTTCCCGATGCGTTTCTAGTTTTCCCTCCGCATCGGGAAAAAATGGTGGTCAGATTTGGGGTCAGGTTGGTTCGATAATGGAGTGACCCCCAAATGTCCCTTTCTAACGCGCAAATCCGCAGTTTAAAATCCCTTTCTAAACCCACAAAGTTGTCTGACTCACATGGTTTGTATCTGCTCGTCAATCCCGGCGGTTCACGTCTCTGGTATCTCAAATATCGTATCGATGGCAAAGAGTCCCGCCTCAGTTTAGGCGCTTATCCCGATGTGTCTCTGACCGATGCCCGGCAACAGCGCGACGGCATCCGCAAACTCCTGGCGCAGAATATCAACCCGGCGCAACAGCGTGCCGCTGAAAAAGCCGCTCGTTCACCAGAAAAGAGTTTCATGACCGTGGCGCTGAGCTGGCATAAAAGCAACAGAACCTGGTCGGAAAACCATGCCGCCCGTCTGCTTGCCAGCCTGAACAATCATATTTTCCCGGCGTTCGGTAATCAGCCGATAACGGAACTCAAAACCCGGCACTTCACTGCCCTACTGAAAGGTATTGAGGAAAAAGGTTTGCTGGAGGTCGCATCCCGCGCGCGGCAGCATCTGTGCAATATTATGCGTTACGCGGTTCAGCAAGGATGGGTGGAAAGCAATCCGGCGCTGAATCTGGTCGGCGTAACGGCTCCGCCGGTCAGGCGCCATTATCCGGCTCTGCCGCTGGAGCGTCTGTCTGAGCTGCTGGGGCGTATTGAAGATTATCAGCAAGGCCGGGAACTGACCCGGCTGGCGGTATTGCTCACCCTGCACCTGTTTATCCGGTCCAGCGAACTGCGTTTCGCAAGGTGGAGTGAAATTGATTTCAGAAACAAGATCTGGACCATTCCCGCCACCCGCGACGCGATTGCCGGCGTCCGCTACTCCGGACGTGGCGCTAAAATGCGCACGCCGCATATCGTGCCGCTGTCCCGGCAAGCCATCGACGTTCTGAAGCAAATTCAAGCGATTTCAGGCCATTTGGAACTGGTGTTCCCCGGCGACCATAATCCGTATAAACCAATGTGTGAAAACACGGTCAACAAAGCGCTGCGGCTGATGGGTTATGACACCAAAGCGGATGTCTGCGGGCATGGATTCCGGGCGATGGCTTGTAGCGCTTTGATGGAATCGGAGTTGTGGTCGCAGGATGCCGTTGAGCGCCAGATGAGCCACCAGGAACGCAATAGCGTGCGGGCGGCCTATATCCACAAAGCCGCCCATCTTGAAGCTCGCAAAGCGATGATGCAATGGTGGTCGGATTATCTGGATGCGTGCCGAGAAGTCTATGTCCCCCCCTATATCTGGGGCAAACAGGATGCCAGAGCCCACGATGAGGTAATTAACGGATAAAACGAAAGCAGATCCGGACGGTTCAGGATCTGCTTTTTCTATTTTTAACCAGTTTTATATCTGTTTTTTCGATTCCTCAGTTAATGGTCCAAGTCTAGCAACACCTTCTTTTTTATACTTCCTCATTAAGGCGTTAGGTGTTGCCCGGCATTAACGCATGGATATCTCATTTGAGCTTGATGACGTCGCGACCTCGGTTGTAACCCAAAATCACCCAGTTTTGACCTGAGATACCCACAGGAATTAATGGTGCAGATAAATAACTACAAAGGTCGGGTGCTGATCCTTCTGACACAGAAATTGGATCTGCACTTTTTTCTACGTTCCAGAGAACTAAGCCTCAGCTGTTAGGGTGAATTCAAACCGAAAGCGTATACTGGGGAGCGAAAAATGGTAACAAACTCATTTATATGGTGATTTGTCATTATATCACCAAGCCGCAAAGACTTCTCGACCATGGCTGACCTCCAGTCTTCGGACACGAAAGGAAATCCTTGGTGCGATCACGGATACCTCTATCAGGGGTTATATCGTGCAGACGTCCAAGTTCTGCTTCTCGCTAAGCAGTGATAAACATCTTCATAGCTGGCGAGCTATGACCTCCTGACAGCATAAAATCAAGCATCGTCAATGATCCCGAGTGGTATAGATACATAATTTTTCATGATAATTACGTAAAAAAAGACTGATCCAAAAAAATAATATAGGTAATCATCATAAAAGTTATTTCTCTCGTAATAAATAATCGATATAGACTGAACTCACGGAATGATTGACCGAAGTGAAATTAAAACTCAGCAATTCAATTAGCGGGGAATGCCTGTATGGAAATCCACAACCGGACTCCAGATGTATATGATTTGCTTGAAATAAACAAGATCTTTCTTTCGACTTCAAATAATGGTGAGTCATTTGAAAAAGACTTACATCTCAATGGATTCATAGAAAAACCATGGGGACATGAATATAGGGTTTATTGTGATTCTATTTTTGATGTATGGCGCCTTCATATATTAAAAAATCAATCCACTTCTATGCACTGTCATATACAAAAAGATACCGTCCTTATATGCCTACATGGCGATGGAGAAACCAGGTTTCTTGATGGCACACATCAAGCATTAAAATCTGGTGACAGCATATATATTGCAAAAGGTGTATTCCATCAAACTATCGCCGGAAAATCAGGTGTTGAGTTAATTGAAGTCGAAAACCCAAGAAACAAATTCGACTTACTTAGACTTAAAGATAATTACGGTCGACAAAATATGGCATATGAAAGAAGATCCCAGGAACATGATCTTTTACTCCCATTCCATCAGATAGCTCCCGGCACATTTATTAGGGAATATGATCTACATAAATTAGCAAAATTTTCTGTCAAAATTCTTGATAGGAATATGTTAAATGATGAGGATAACTTTATTTTTATTTCCTTAGATGTAAAGAGTCATCTAATGGGAAAAATTCATATCCTAAGGATCAAAGATGCCATCGCAGAAATGTACTGCGGTCAGAAGGTACTTTTAATTAATGTTCCGTAACGTAACATAGAAGGAAAATAACATGTCCAAACCAACACGAGTTGTGATAATCACCGGTCCGGGTTTTCAGGATCACGATGTAGTTTATACGTACTATCGTTCTAAAGAGGAAGGATACGATATATCAATTGCTACAAAGGATGGAAGTGCAGTGACGGGGAAATATGGCATAACGGTTCCTATGGACAAACGTTCCAAGGACAATATTAATTTTGATCAACTTAAGACCAATGATTTTGATGCTGTTATTCTCACTGGCGGTCATGAAGCTCCTGATAGGGTTCGCCAAGATAAAAGAGTTAAAGATTTTCTAAAACAGATGGCAACACAGGGGAAAGTAGTGGCTGGTCTCTGCCATGGTCCCTGGATCATGATTTCCGCCGGTATTCTAAAAGACAAACTCGCCTGTGCATATGTTGGCCTGAAAGACGACATGGTTAATTCCGGTGCAAATGTAATTGAAGCGGATGTAGTTGTCGACGGAAATATCATAACCTGCTCCTACTACGCCGAATGTGGAAAATTCATGCGCCAAACATTCGATGCAATAGATAGATGGAAGCGTGGTGAAAAGCTTAAAGAACCCTTGGTGGTATAAATCGATGTTAATAGCAATGGATTTCGACGGAGTCGTAGTTGACGGAGTAGACGAATGCATGTTAATTGCGTGGAATGTATTGCATGATAGACCTCTAGGAGATTTCAACCAAGATGTCCTTCAAAAAATCCCACGCCAGATGGTTAGTCGATTCAAGAAATTAAGGAATTTTGTACGTCATGACGGACATTTTATCGCTTCATTTTCTGAACTAGGAAATGAAGTTATGAATAATGACGAATTCTCTGCCATATACGAATCATTTTCACCCAAAGAGAAGGATATATTTAGAAATAAATTCATCCAGTATAGAAAACAGGCAAGAAATACCTATCCTATTTTCTGGGCTAAACTACATCGCCCACTATTGGATATATCAAAATTATTTTCGACAAGTCACGATATTTATATCGTATCGGGAAAGGATGAAGATTCCATATCATTCATCCTAAGAGAGCATGGTTTAAATGTACCTACAGAGAAAATATTTGGGAGGATGACCGACAAAAATGAAACTCTTACTTCACTAAAACTAATAGCCGCCGCGAAAAATGAGGAAATGTTATTTGTTGATGATAACATCCAAAATGTTATTGATGCGTTAGAACATGGCATTCAATCATTTTGGGCTAACTGGGGATACAATATCCCTGAGCACAAAGTAATGGCTCACAAAAATGGTATTAATGTATTAAGTACAGTGGATCTCTTGGAATTAGTCAAGAGGCCATCTTAACGCGATATTATTTCTATTCTTCTGTATGAGGAGTAATAACTCATGGCGAAAGAAATACTGTGTGGTTTCGGAGTGGGTGTAGATGCTGTGGCTGGCTGGCTCTCTTCTTATGGGGGTGAGGATTCTCCAAGCGATATATCTCGCGGTATGTTCGCTGGCGAAGTAGGCACTCCACGTCTTCTAAATCTATTTAAACAGTTCGATATCCCCACAACCTGGTTTATGCCTGGCCATTCCATTGATACCTTTCCTAAGCAAATGGAGGCGGTAGTCAATGCGGGACATGAAGTAGGAGTTCATAATTACAGCCACGAAAACCCAATATCGATGTCACCTGCTCAAGAAAGAGAAGTCCTTCTGAAAGGAATTGAGATGGTCACACAATTGACGGGGCAAAGGCCTACCGGATATGTCGCTCCGTGGTGGGAATTCTCCCCCATAACGACGGATCTCCTGTTGGAAAATGGCATCAAATATGACCACTCGCTAATGCATCATGATCATCAGCCCTATTACGTAAGGAAAGGTGATTCTTGGACCAAGATAGATTATTCCAAAACGCCTACCGAATGGATGAAGCCGCTGGTGCGTGGAGAAGAGACGGATCTCATTGAATTACCTGCCAGTTGGACGATCGATGATATTCCTCCTTTCATGTTCATGAAAACAAAACCCAACAGCCAAGGCTTCATGAATCCTAGAGACATTGAACAACTTTGGCGGGATCAATTCGATTGGGTCTATCGTGAACATGAGTATGCTATATTTACCTTTACGATTCACCCAGACGTATCTGGACGCCCGCATGTATTAATGATGCTCGAGCGCCTTTTAACTCATATGCTTGGTCATCCTGGGGTGAAATTCCTTAAATTGAATGACATCGCAGATGATTTTGCCAAGCGATCTCCACGAAAAAAATAGTGATGGGGCAGCCAATAAGGCTGCCCGTTTCATGTTATTTCTCTCTAACTATAAATTCACCATTCTTAGACAGATCGAGTATTCTGTTCCTGATACCCAAAACAAGTGGGTTTCGTAATGAACTCTCAACCCATACCAGATAAATTGAATTTACGGGAAGTCTTTCATGAATACGAACTTCCACTATTTGACCTTCCGCTATGCTTTGGGCACATAAATATTCTGGCATCACAGTCCAGCCAATACTTTCTCTGATCATCCTCTCTAATATCCGTAAATCCGGGACAGTGATAGATGGACGAATAAATGCGAGAAATTGCGAGGAATCATGAAAAACTTCTCTTATCAGTGGTAACTGGTCGTCATAAGCAATTAGAGGAAGCGTTGCCAGTGAACCAACCACATCATCATTATCCTTGATGTTTTTGGCTATCCGTGACGATACCACAACGATCAACTTTTCCATTCCGATTTCCGCATATCCAAATTTTTGTTTATCAGGTACAGAAGTTGTGAAACCTAACTGACTACTTCCGTCCAACAGGCTATTGTATATGCGCTTCCTATTACCGGTTAGTAACTGAAATTTAATATTTTCATTGAATAATGTCGTAACTAAATATGGAAATTTTGCCCACATTAATTCTGCTGGCCCTATGAAAGATACGGTTCCCGAAGATTTTCTTGTCCGTGATCTAAGCGTCGACAGTTTCAGTTCAATAGTATCTATATCAAAAGCCACCAATCTGGCCAACTCCTCGCCATCCACTGTCGCAACCACCCCATGTGAACGACGAGTAAATAGAGTACATCTGGTAAAGGCTTCAAGTGAATGTATGTGCGAAGACATTGCAGGTTGGCTTATACCCAGCCGTATTGCCGCTTTTGAAATCGAACCAGCCCTGTATACTTCGACAAAACTTCTTAATTGAACCAGATAGCTCATAACTTCGCCCTCTATAAGAGCTTTAAGCTCATCAGTGACGGCACATAGCAAAGCCTGCGTAGTATTCCGTTATAGACAAGTTATGTTAATGGTTCTATAACCATTAGAAATAATTAACAATTAAAGGTTTTAATAGGGAGAAGATTGCACATAACAGAATAACACTTTGATATATATATCGTTGCAACGAGTTATATCAGCTTTGTGATTAATGGGTGAAGTAGAATAGGGACTTCGATCTGCCATGTTACAATACGTTCACAAGTAAGATTGGCATGCATAACTTGCTGTAAAATTGGTGAAGCTACCTGAGCAGTCTCGCACAATGCCGCTGAAAATCTGGGGCGTGGAAAAGGCCGCTTTGTTATCAAGCTTGCCCACTCTCCGGATTATCCATAAACATCCCATGGCGCCTGTTTCCATCTTTCTGTTATAAAATCGATAAATGCACTAAGCCTGCGAGGTATAGGGTCTCGTCGCGCCCGAACGACACTGATCTGAGACGTGTTTGCTTCCCAATCAGGCAGAACTCTGCAAAGTCTCCCAGCCCTTAATTCATCATGAATATCCCAGGTTTCTCGCAGAGATATGCCAAGCCCATCCAGACACCAAGCATGTAGCACGTCTCCGTTGTCACTGATAAGGTTGCCGCTTATGCTGATATTTTTCTCATGACCGCCTCTACGTAGTGTCCATAAATTGTGTAAAAGCCCAGGGTAAGCGAAGACTAAGCAGTTGTGATTTAAGAGATCTTCCGGTTGCTCGATAGGGGGATGCCCTTTTAAATATTCTGGAGATGCGATTAAAATACGCCTATTATTTGCTATCTTTCTGGCCAAAAGACGAGAGTCTGCCAGTTCACCCATGCGAATAGCCAGATCGAAGTCACCACTGTAAAGGTCCTGAATTTGGTCCGAGAGTCTTAAATCGAAGCCCACTCTAGGGTGTTCCTCGCAGAATGCCGAAATCGCGGGAGCAACATATTTTCGGCCAAACGGAGCTGGCGCAGTCAAACGAATATTTCCTGTTAATTCATCACTGCCTCCTCGAGAAAGTTCCTTCACCTCCCCCAGAACAGCAAGCGCTACCCGAGCCTTCTCGGCGATAGCGCGACCTTCTTCTGTAATCCTTAAATTGCGGGTATTTCTTTCAAACAATGTTGTCCCTAACGCCGCTTCCAGTCTGGCTATCTGTTTGCTCACCATTTTTGGGAGGATTTGAAGATCCCGCGCTGCGGCGGAGAAATTGTTTCTGTCGACGACGTGCAAAAAGACTTCAAGGTCGTCATTTCTCAAATTTATTTTGTTCATTTTGGGGTAAGTGTTTGTCCGTTTAGGTCTCTTTAAAGGATAAATCAATTGTTCCACAATGAGACCCAATATGACAAGTCTGTCATATCGCATGCAAATCAGCAGAATTTAGCTTTCTGCCCCTAATGTAGAGGAAGTTAAAATGTCAAAACGTATCCTGTTTGTATTGACCAGCCATGACCGTAAAGGCACTGCCGAGAGTAAAAATGCCGCACCTAGCGGTTTCTACCTTTCTGAGGTGACTCATCCCTACTATGTACTCGCAAAAGAAGGATATGAAATTGATTTTGTGAGCCCCAAGGGGGGCAAAACCCATGTTGACGGTTTAGACCTCAGCGATCCAGCCAACGCCTCCTTTTGGAATAATGATGCCTTACGCGAGGCAACTCAAAACACATTAAAACCTTCACAGATTGATCCTGACGTCTATGACGCCGTCTTCTATGCGGGAGGTCATGCGACAATGTGGGATTTCCCTGACAATACAGAGTTGGCAAGTATTTCATCACGAATCTATGAAAATGGTGGCATCGTCGCGGCGGTTTGTCATGGCCCTGCCGGATTAGTGAACATTCGACTTTCTGATGATAAATACTTAGTTGCGGGCAAAAAGGTATCGGCTTTTACAAACAATGAGGAACGTGCCGTAGGATTGTATGACATCGTTCCTTTCTTACTTGAGGACACGCTGAAGGAAAAAGGTGCTGAGTATATTTCCGCCGAGAATTTTCAGTCACAAGTGGTCGTCAGTGAGCGGCTGGTTACAGGCCAAAACCCCGCTTCCGCAAAAGGAGTCGCAGAAGCGATGCTGCCTTTACTGGCATCTATTGAAAATAGCCGAGCCTGAGTTATGAAAGAACGTATGCCTTTTGTTATATATATCTTTGCACTCTGCGCTTTTGCTCTGGGATTCACTGAGTTTGTCACGATCGGCTTAGTTTCCACGATATCGGCAGATCTCAACGTCAGTGTCAGTCATGTGGGTACAGCGGTGACAGCCTACGCCCTCGGTGCCGTAATTGGCGCTCCGGGATTAACAGCATTGGCAACACGATGGCCTCGTAAAAGATTATTACTTGTTGCTATGGGCCTGTTTACGGTGGGCAATGGTATCGTCAGTGCGTCCGAGTCCCTAACGCCGATGTTGATTGCTCGATTTGCTTCCGGTCTGGGGCACGGGGTGTTTCTTGCTGTTGCTTCAAGTGTGGCAACCCAACTGGCTGGACGACATCGTGCTGGTGCTGCTGTTGCGGTTGTTTTTGGCGGTCTTACCATTGCGCTGGCGTTGGGCGTGCCACTTGGCACCTACATCGGCGGCCTATTGAGTTGGCAGTCGATATTCATGGCGGTGGCGGCCAGTGGGGCGATCGGATTCATTGGATTGACCACGCTGATGCCAACGGATCACGATGATCCCGCCTTGCGGGCAAATGCCATGGACGGCTTAAAAGCCATGTTCAACCCACTATTGCTTGCGGGAGCCGGAATTACAGTTTTGGCTTATGCAGGATCTTTTGCTCTGTATACGTATATTTCCCCGATTCTACTTCAGGTAACGCATGTGGACGAGCGTACGATCAGTTTGCTGATGTTGGTATATGGGGTAATGGCCGCGATCGGCAATGTCTGGGGGGGCCGTCTGACCGACAAGCAAGGTGCAGACCGTGCGGTGATGATAGTACTTGTTGGTCTAGCGCTCGTTCTCTTCGCTATGTGGTTCTCTGTCTCATCCTTAATTTTAATGGCGTTGTTTATTGGCTTGCTTGGAGCATTGACATATGCCGCAGTCCCCTCAATGCAAGCAAGAGTGATCGGATTGTCTCACATATATGCCCCCGAAGCTCCGGCTGTGGCAGCAGGATTGAACATTGCCGGTTTTAATGGGGGTATTGCGTTAGGGTCATTATTGGGAGGTGTGGCACTGGATTTTTCTGGTCTAACAAGTCCTGCATGGGTTGGAGGAGGAATTGTAATTGTTGGTATTTTTTGGATGATATTACAAATAAATTCGAGTAAAAGACGCGCTGCCTCCGATTACTCCTCATAGCACAGCTCATATTTGAGATAGCTCAGTGAAAACCAAATCACTGAGCCGTTTCATTGTGCATCTTTGACAAAAATTGCAGCCAGATTCAGGCGATTATTTATTTCATAAAATCAGTTTTTATAATTCCATATCTACTTCATATAAATCGGCATTTTAAACATCCTTCTAAAAACACAGCGAAATTCATCAGCAATATCATTGTGTAAAAGGAGATATATTATGTCAGATAACTCTACTATTCCAAACATTAAAGATAGAATTTCAGACTGGATAACTATCAGGGAGGCTGTAAAGGTTCTTAACGGATTTAATGGTAAAAATATTAGAAAATGTGATATTTATCGATATGCTTTACAAGGAAAAATCCGTCTATCCATCTATTTTCAGTCACCAGTCATATTGCGAAGAATAAAATCAAGCAATCATAAATTAAAGCTAACGCCAATAAATAAATCATTCACTACAAGATTATGCATGCTTGATCCAAATACCTTATTCAACGGAAATGACTTAACTTTTAGCACTAACGGAGAGTATATTTTTCCTGTACAGAGAGTCATCAACACAACATTGCTCGGATACGAATATGTCCTTATACAACGCTTGCTTGCTCAATCTCTGAAACCCCCCCCACCAGAATCAGGAGCAAATAAGAACAATTACGGCATTACCGTTTCCATTTGTGGGGGATATTCCAAATTTTTGAAAAAACAACATGGCAAGAAAGAATAAAGAAACAAGTAAGGCGACTACCTGAGGATATTGCATCAGATATTTACGAAACAATGCTACGATATGATCTTGAAAGAGAGTCTCATAAATACTATTTCCCTGTCCATGAATTACCAAAGGATGCCTGTTTTGTCATCAGACAAACTGAGTTTAAGAAGTTAGTCAGCATGCCGGTTGAAAAAATTTTTCTTCATCCGGCATCAGCACGCATATCCACGCCGCTGTCCCGCCTGTTTTGGCTTGCCTGCAAGCATAATGAGGCTATCAGTCCGTTAATCAGGCAACCCTACAAGCTCTTATCCATTTTCGAACAGTGGGCCTCTGACGATGGCATCACCGATCGATTCAGCGGCGACACGCTAAAAACTGCTCTTGAACGCGGCTCGCCTACAGCTGTTTCGGCATCAAAAAGATGATAGTCCACCGTTCTAAAAGTCCGTATTAAGGACTCTGCCACCCGTAATACGGGCTCATCAACTTTATCCCTGCCGCTGCTTTGTGTTGTCGTGTCATCTCCGGGCAAACCCCCTCTTTGCTACAGGAGAACACCGTGACATCTCATCAATTATTACGTTTGAAGCAGGTTGAAGAAAAAACCGGCCTGAAACGCTCGCAAATCTACCTCTATATGAAAAGCGGCCGCTTTCCACGCTCCATCAAGATTGGCCCGGCCAGCGTGGCCTGGCTGGAATCTGAAGTGGACGAATGGATCAGCCTCAAATTAGCCAACCGCTTAACGCGTTGAAGGGAGAAGCCGAATCATGATCCCGTCACTGAATTACTCCGTATTAACCGATGCCCTGCACGCGCTGAAGGGCGGCGATATTCGTCACTGCGAAGCGCTGGGGTTTACGTTTGATGAAATGAATGCCCTTAATCAGCTGTCCCTTGACGAACTGTTTATCCTTAGCCGGGCATCGGCGCAATTTATGGCCGTCAGCGTTCGCCATGATGCGCTACGCCAACTGTTGGCGCTGTCGCGACAGGAAGTTCAGCGCCAGCAGCAGATTAATCGGGCCATCCAACTGGGCGGCTCGATTGCGTTGCTTAACCGCTATTTCGGCCTTACCTCCAATGAAATCTGCGTGCGCCGCCGCTTGCTGGGCGTCGCTATTCCGCAAGGCCGGACGCCCATCCCGGATGAACGAACCGACGCCGAGATCTGACGGCAATGGCAAAAACGCCGCGTAGAGAACCTTGAATCGCCCGAGGCATTGACGGCGATGATGCAGGTCACCGAGGCGCTGTCCGCGCCGACGGCAGGACCTTCGCTTACCAGCGTCTGGAATCGCATCACGCTTTGCGAACGGGAAGCGTTGGACAGGAGGGCGTCGCATGCCGGATGAGATCGATCGCGACCAGGAATTTAACGAGCAGCGGTTGGAAGAGATGATCGAACAGAGCCGTTTCAAACCGGCGCCCACGCCATCACTCTTGCATTGTCGTTTCTGCGGCAAGCCTATTCCCGAGAAACGGCGGCAGACGTTGCCGGGCGTGACGACCTGCACGCAATGCCAGGCAAAACTTGAACGCCGTAGGCGATAAAACCGTGCGGAGAACAAGGATGTTCCGTACGCTTTTTATTTTTCTTCAGCAAGAACATCCTGACTTTGACTATTGAAATAGTGTCGAAAAAAAATAAAAACCGAACAGACCTTCATAAAGAAATTTCCCCGCCAGATAAAACTCAAAATCACATCAAGATAATTTCCCGTCCTTTTTCTTTTATTTTCCAGTTTGAGTTTCTTGTTACCCGACTTAATCAGAAAGCGCACCCTGACCACGCCGATATTTGCCGGCGATGTTCAGGACGTTTATTTCACCGGGCCGGGTTTGCCTAAATACGCTCTTTAACAATCGGGATCGGGCTGTCACACAACCACAATTCAGGGTGCCGCTGAATGTTCTCGCTGACCCGTTAAAACCGGAATGCAGGATCGGGATGTGACCAATGTTTCATACGCTTTTTTATCAGAGGAAAAATCATGCGAAAACCCCTTTATCACGTCTTTGTCACCCAGGAAAGTCAGCCCGATGCACAGGGCGAAAAAAGCACCTACTGGACCAAAGTCGGCGCCGCCTTCGCCCATCACGGCAAATCCGGCCTGAATGTAGTGCTGACCCCTGGCATCGCCGTCTCCGGCAAGCTGGTGCTGCTCGAACCCAGAGAAGATAACAACGCTGCGCAGGACGTTCCCGCCGGTTAATACGTTTCCCGTTTCTTTCTGTCGCTACCCTCCTGCATTTTACCTTTCCGAGGCCGCCATGCTTTCCACCACCGCCTTTCTGGCGGCGGCCATACAATGCGCCGCCAGCGTTCACCCGACTACCGCGCTCGACGTCGCGCGGGTTGAATCCGGTTTTCACCCTTACGCCATCGCGGAGATAGTGCCGAAGCATCAGCGCACACCAGGCAGCCATGGGGTGATTTCTCATTATCCCGCCAGCAAGGCGGACGCCGTCGGCATCGTCAGGCGGTTGGCCGCGCAGGGCCGCCGCTATTCGGTCGGCCTGATGCAAATCACCAGCAGCAATTTCCGCCACTATGGCGTCACCGCCCGTGAGCTATTTGATCCCTGCGTCAATCTGTCGGTCTTCGAGCGCATCCTCACCGACTGCTACCGGCGCGGCGGCTCCCTGCAACGCGCGCTCAGTTGCTACTACGCCGGCAATTTCGATAGCGGCCAGCGGCCGGAAGCCGCCTTTAACCGCACCAGTTATGTCCAGCGTATCGGCTATGCCGTCCCGTCGACGCGGGAAGATAAACAACACCTTTCGTCCGGAAAATCCACACCCGCAATCCATTACCCCGCCGTCGTCCTGCGCGGCGACATGGCCGATAACGCCACGCCAGCGTCACCGTCCGTGCGCTACCCGAACGCCGTTATGCGCGGCGCTTTACCCGTCCCTGAGACTAATGAGGAGAATTAATGATGCGCAAACGTAATTTCCGGCCCGCCATCTCTTCCATATTAATGTCCGCCCCTGTGCTGGCAGCCGACGGCGGATTCAATAAAGCCAATGAGACGCTAAGCAATACCTCCACCGGCCTGCTGGGACTGGCCGCCGTCACCATCACGCTGGCGACCATGTGGATCGGCTACAAGGTACTGTTCGACGGCAAGAGTCTGCATGACATGCGCAACGTCATTATCGGCGCCATCCTGATTGTCGGCGCATCGGGCTTCGGCGCCTACTGGGCCGCGTAGGAGGAACCGATGACCACGCTGAACAAGGCGCTGACGCGCCCCGCCGCCATCATGGGCATTCCCCTCGTACCGTTCGTGATCGTCAGCGGGGCTATCGTCCTGCTGGCGGTTTACCTCAGCTATTACCTGGCCTTGCTGCTGATCCCTGCCTGGATGGAGATGAAGGCCAGGGCCCGTAAGGACATCCACTATTTCGGGCTGCTGTGGCTGGCGTTTAAAACGCGCGGCCAATGGGTCGCCAACCGCTATTTTGGCGCCAACGCCATTCTGGCGAACCGCTATGACGCCGTCGATATTGCGGAGTTTACCGACAAGATGAAATTAAACGCGCGCATCACGCTGGATAAATACATTCCGTATTCCTCCCATATTCACCCTCACATCATCAGCAACCGTCACCGGGATTTTGTGGCGACCTGGGAACTGGGCGGCACCGTTTTCGAATGCGAGGATGAACATCATCTCACTTTTCTGGCGACCCACCTGAATAACCTGATCCGGTCGTATGAAGGGCAGCCGGTCACTTTTTATATACACCGTGTGCGGGAGCCGTACCAGGACGCCTTTGCGGCGCAATCGGGTATTCCCTTTGCCGATGAGGTGGCGGAACTGTACTACCGGCCCCTCAAAGACAAACCGCTCTGGCGACACCGGCTGTTCTTTACCGTCTGTTTCGCGCCGTTCTCGTCGCTGGAGAAAAAGGCGCTGAGCCGACAATCGGTCGGCAAAAGACAGACAGCGCTGGATAACGCCCTGAAGGCCATGCTTGAGCACTGGGCGTCATTGAACGCCGCCTTATCCCGCTATACGGCGACGCCGCTGGGCGTTTATGAGGCAAACGGGCGGGTGTACTCCTCGCAGCTTTCTTTCTATCATCGGCTGCTCACTGGTAAATGGCAGAAGGTAGCGGTCACGCGCGCGCCGTTTTACCACCAGCTCGGCACGGCGGACGTGTTTTTCACCACCGATACCGCCGAATGCCAGACGGTAGACGGCTCCCGCTACTTCCGCAGTCTGGAAATCAAGGACTATTCGCCCGAAACCACCACGGGTTTACTGGATGCGCTGCTGTACGCCGAAAGCGAGTATGTGCTGACGCAGTCCTTTACCTGCATGGCGCGTGATGAAGCGCAGAACCATATCCGGCTGGCGGAAAAACGGCTGAACTCGGCCGCTGACGATGCTCTGTCGCAGCGCGAAGAGCTGATTGTGCTGCGCGACCTGCTCCAGTCCGGGCATGTGTCATGCGGCAAATACCACTTCTCCCTGCTGCTTTCATCCGCCAGCGCCGACCAGGTGGTGAAGGACGCCACGACGCTGGCGCAGCCCTTCGCCGACCTCGGCATTATGACGACGCTCTCCACCCTGTCGTTACCCGCCGCGTATCTGGCGCAACTGCCGGGCATCTATACCTTGCGGCCGCGGCTGGTGGCCGTCAGCAGCCAGAACTATGCGGATATGGCGAGCCTGCACAACTTCCATCCCCACAAGCGCGGCGGCAATCCCTGGGGCGAAGCCATCGCTATCCTCAAATCGCCGGGCGGCGGCGGTTATTACCTAAACCTGCACGACAGCCAGGCCGGACGCGATGACTTCAACGAGAAAACGCCGGGCAATACGGCGATTATCGGGAAAACCGGCTCGGGGAAAACGATGCTGATGACCGTGATGCAACAACTGATGCAGAAATACCGCAACCCGGCGACGTTTGCCGCTTCGGGCACCATCAAGCGACTGACCACCGTTTATTTCGACAAAGACCGGGCGGCGGAGATGGCGATACGCCAGATGGGCGGGCGTTATTTTCGACTCCGTACCGGCGAGCCCACCGGGTTCAACCCGTTTTCGCTGGCGCCGACCCGGCGGAACATCAACTTTATCAAGCAACTGGTGCGAATGCTGTGCCGCCGCAACGGCAAGCCGCTCGATCCGCGCGACGAAGCGCGTATCAGCGCGGCCGTGGACACCATCATGCTGGACTACCCGCCGGAATACCGCCGTTACGGCATCACGCGGCTGCTGGAAGTGCTGCCGGAGCCGCCGACCCAGGAGGCCCGAATCAATGGGCTGCGCATCCGGCTGAAACAATGGGCGCAGGGCGGCGAGTTCGGCTGGGTATTTGATAACGAGGCGGATACGTTCGATATCAGCGATATCGATAACTTCGGCATCGATGGCACGGAATTTCTGGATGACGACGATATCCGAGGGCCGATTACCTTTTACCTGCTGTATCGCGTCACCAGCCTGCTGGACGGCCGCCGGCTGGTGATGTTTATGGACGAGTTTTGGAAGTGGCTGGCTGATGTGGAATTCTCCCGGTTCTCGCTCAATATGCTCAAGGTCATTCGCAAGCTGAACGGCATCTTTGTCCCCGCCACCCAATCGCCCGACGAGATCGTCAGGCATCCCATCGCCCCGGCGATCATCGAACAGTGCGGCACGCAGATTTTTCTCGCCAACCCAAAGGCCAGCCATGCGGACTACGTGGAGAAAATGAAAGTACCGGAAAGCGTGTATGACATCGTCAAAAATCTGGATCCGGGCGAGCGCTATATGGTGATCCTGAAAACGCCGTTGCGTGCCGGCGAAACCCGGCCATTCGTGGCGATGGCGAAAATGGACCTATCAGGACTGGGGAAAGTCACCAAACTGCTGAGTGGGAGCGAAGACAACCTGAAAATCTTCGATGCCCTTTATCAGGAAGGCATGAAGCCTGAAGCATGGAAAGCGCAGTTTCTTGAAATGGCTATCTGAGAGGTGATAACAATGCGTACCCGAAACACCGTGCTGGCGTTAGCACTCTTTCTCTCCACTCCGGCGTTCAGCGCCGGGATCCCGGTTTTCGACGGCGTGCAGAATACCGAATCCATTAACCAGTGGGTGCAAAAACTCCAGCAGTGGCAGGAAACCGTCACCCACTATAAAAGCGAGCTTGACGCCTACAAGCGGCAATTAGCCACGGCGACGGGCGTGCGGGATATTCAGGGGTTTCTTAACGAGGCGAGAAACCTCAAAAGCGATATTGATAACCTCCGCAAAAACGGCGTTTCACTGGATGATCTGCTGACCAATCAGGGCGGCGCCTATTCTTCCGAGCTTCAGCGCTTGTATGGAAAATATCAATCTTTCGATACCTGTAATCAGTCCAGTTCCTCGCCGCGTTATCTGGAGAGTTGCAAACAAATCATCCTGAATCAGGCGGTGGCGATAGAAAATACGTCCGACGTTGAAAACAAGATCGCCGGCACGCTCGACGATATCGCCGCGTTATCCGACCGCATATCGAATGCGCAGGATTCGAAAGAGTCGCAGGACCTGGCTAACGCCGTGGCGGCCAGAAGCGTACAATTGAACGCGTTGACCAGCCAGTGGGAAATATCCGTCAGGCGGGCGGAACAGCGGACACAACTGCTGGAGCGGCAAAAACAGCAAGCCTTTGAGCAACAGCAATTAACCGCCCCGGTTGCCGATCTCAATAATATATAAGGAGTCAGATATGGTTAAACCCTTATTCATATTATGCGCCGTATCATGCGCTATCGCATTATCCGGCTGTAAAGAGACAAAATCCGAAGCCTGGTATAAACAACATCCTGATGAGACCTATGAGGTCTATACGCAATGCCTTAAGGATGGCGAGGCGAGCGATAACTGCGAGTTTGCTCATCGAGCGGCCCTGATGTTCGCGCAAATAGGGAAACCCGGCATCAAGGAAAAATTTGAAACCTTGTTTCAGCAGGAAGCCGAGAAAAGAAAATCCGTTACCGAGTAATATTCCCTCGATAAAAACAGGGGCTTCCCCTGTTTTATTCCCACCTCTTTATTGGTATGTGAGGCGCTATGTCCAGTGGGATTTTTGTCGGTATGAACAAAAACATCATGGATGGACTTAATGCCGTGTTGGAAGGTCAAACGTCTACCTACGGCACCATGATCAGCGTGATTATCGTCAGTTCCTTCACGCTATTTATTCTGTATCGCGGTTATCAGACGCTGGGCGGCAAACTTCAGACCCCGGTTGAGGATGTTGTCTGGGATGTGGGCCGGATGCTGCTGATCACCACCTTTGTTTTAAACCGCGACGGCTGGCTGGATGCCGCCATTGCCGCCATCGAAGGACTTAAGGACGGGATCAGCGGCGACGATAACGTCTGGGCGTTGCTCGATACCGTCTGGGAGAAAGCGCAAACGCTTGGGCAAACCCTGTTTAATCTGGATACCGCATCCTACGTCAAACTGAACGGCGGCTTTGCCGAGGTGCTGGTCTGGAGCGGCGCAATCGTGCTTTTACTGGCGGCAACATTCGTCAACCTGCTCGCCGAAATCACCATTCTATTAATGACGACGACCGCCCCGATATTTATTTTCTGCCTGCTGTACGGTTTTCTTAAGCCGATGTTTGATAACTGGCTAAAAACCATTTTCACCGCCGTATTGACGATCATGTTTTCCGCCTTATCCATCCGGATCGCCATCAACTATCTGAATAAAATACTGGATGCCGCCATCAACGCCTCCAGCGAAAGCAACATGGTGACGCTGGCGGCGCAATGCCTGCTGGCCGGGATCGCAGCGGGCGTCGTGGTCTGGTTCGCCGCAAAGATCGCCGGCGCACTGAGCGGCGCCGCCGTTCAGGCGGTATTACAAGGGGCGGCTATGAGCGGCTTAAGCGGGCTGGTGAAAAAGTCCTCCGGCGCGGCCAAACCGACGCTGAAAGCCGGTGCTGCCGGTGCCCGACTGGCGGCCAAAGGCGGCGTTATGGCGGGCCAGTTTATTGGCGCCGGCGTGAACAAGACCGTCACCGCCTGGCAAAAACGCACCGCCGCAATAGAGAGCATGAAGCACTTCAACCAGCAGCGTAACCGCTGATCCTTCCCTAATCCGCATATCCACATGGCATCGTAGCGATCGCTGCCGGTGCGACATCCCTGTCTCCGTCCAACTGAGGAATCGATATGAAATCCAGCCTCTTCCTGCTGATGCTGTGCGCGCTTACGGGCTGCGCTCAGTATAACGACAGCCTGCCGCCGGTATCCGGCCCCCCACAGCAGGTGAATTCCCCCGCCATTATCCAGGAGATGACACACCATGTCCGAGGTTAATAACGTCATCGATGCATCCAGAAGCTTTGAATCGGTCATTCTCGAAAAAGATGCCCGCGAGAAAAAAGTGGCCTGGCTGATGGCGGCGGTCGGATTTGTTCTGGCCGCAATGGCGATTGCGGCCATTATTATTCTGCTGCCGCTGAAAACCACCGAAATCGAACTCTGGTCGGTGGATAAACAAACCGGGCGTTATGACTATATGACCCGCATTAAAGAGCGGGATATTTCCACTGAAGCATCGCTAGCGCACGCATTGGCCGCAAATTATGTCAAACGCCGCGAAGGCTATAACTATTTTTCCCTTCAGCGCGATTATGACGACGTGCAGTTATTCAATAGCGACGGCGTGAATAAGGATTATCTTGACGGGTTTAACGGCGACCAGGCGCCGGACGTTGTTTTCAACAAAGCGGAATATGTCGTCGCTATCGACATTATTTCCAACGTCCACGCGCCCGCCACCGCTCCCGACAGTCTGGCGACGTTACGCATCAAGCGAACCATTCGCCGCGTTGCAGATAATTCGGTGAAAAACGATGTCTGGAATATCCGCCTGACCTACCGCTACCTCCCCCGTAAACAACTGACGGACAGCCAGCGTGAAGTGAACCCGCTGGGGTTCATCGTCACCAGCTACCAACGCGATAAAGAGCTAAGGAGCGAATGATGCTGAAAAAAATGCTGACCGGTGTTTTTTTCCTGACGGCATGCGCCGCCTGGGGCGCGGCGACGCCGCGCGGCAGCGCGTATGACAGCCGGATGCAGAACGTCTCGTATAACAGTCAGAACGCCACCGTCGTCAATACCCGCCCCGGCTACGTTACCACGCTGCTGTTTGACGACGATGAAACCGTTATCGCCGCGCAAGCGGGTTTTCCCAAAGGCTGGACGGTGACCAAGAACGATAACCGGGTGAGCGTTAGCCCCAATCCCATCACCCAGCCGGTGACCGACGCCAACGGCAACAACGTCAGCCAGGTGTTTCTGCCGACCGCGAAGGACTGGAAAACCAACCTTTTCGTCGTGACGTCAAAACGCGATTACAGCCTGGAGCTGAATGTGCTGGACCACGACTCGCCCGCGCAGGCCTTCGTTATCCGCTATCGTTATCCGGCTGAAGCCCGCCGGCAATCCGTCGCCGCTAGCACCGCCCGCCAGAAACAGCTTCAGGAAATGCAGGAAAAACAACAGATAGCGGCGGTATTTCGGCAGGCCGCCACGCCGCGTAACTGGCGTTACACCAAACGGGTGGCGAACGGGTCAGCGTCCATTGCGCCGGATTTCACTTACGATGACGGCCGCTTTACCTACCTCGGCTTTTCGCCCGTGAAAATCCTGCCCTCCGCCTTTACGGTCGTTAACGGCCGGGAGCAGGCGGTGACGCCGCGAATTATCAGCCAGGGCAACTACACCGTAATAGTGGTGCGTTCTCTGTCGCCGCGCCTGGTGCTGCGCTACGGCAATGCGGTAGTCGGGATTGAAAACACGGCATTTGGCGACGCGACCGTGGCTAACGGCGATACCGTCTCCCCCGACGTCACGCTGGAGGCCAAATGACCGATAAATCTACCCCGGAAGACGCGCAAAAAACCACGGCGGAGCTGGAAGCCGAGGCCCGCGAACGCGCCCGCGCGGCAATGGCCAGCCAGATGCCGGAGCAGAAAACGCCCCCCGGGCAGCCCGACGTCACGCGTTTTCGAAAACCCGCCGGGCGTCGGACGCTGCTGGTCAGCCTGCTGAGCCTGGCCTTACTGATGGCGCTGGCGCTCGGCGGTGACCATTTTCTTGGCATGCTGAAGAAGGACGAGGATAAAACGGCGGAGAGCGCACCACCGCCCTCATCCGGCACGGCACGCAATGAACGCAAAAACCTCGGGCTGGACAGCAATCCGTTCGGCCTGTTCGAACAGGGTAAATCGGAGACGTCCGCCGACAGCAATCAGGCTCAGGACGAAGCACCGCCGTTACCGCCTGAGCCGCCCGCTTTAAACAAGGCCGCCGCACTGGCGGACGGGATGAACAACGCGCCGGCGACGACTCAGCGCAGCAATACGAGCCCGAGTCAACATGGATCGCCCGGCGATGCAGGCACGCCCAGCCATCCGGCAACGTCAGACGCCTATATGCCGTGTAAATCGGTGATGGTCAAAGGCAGCGACGGCAAGCTACGCTGCCAAGACGCCGACACACCAGCAACCGGCGACGACAATCCGGGCGTGGCGAAAGTTACCGGCGTTCGGCGACTGCCCCTCGATCCGGACCTCTATATCCCGGTTGACCGCTATATTCCCTGCTCAATGATGCGGCGCTTCGTGTCCGACGTGGGCGGCACGCTTTCCTGCCTTATCAGCGAGGACGTTTACAGCGCCAGCAATCATGTGAAGCTGATCCCTGCGGGCACCATCGCCAGGGGCGTTTATCGCACCGGCGCGCTGCAACACGGCCGCAGCCGGATGTTTGTCATCTGGACGGAATTGCGCACGCCCGGCCTGCTACAAATTCCCTTGATCGATACGCAGGCTAGCGGCCAATTAGGTGAAGCCGGTATTGCCGGCTGGATCGATACCCATTTCTGGGAACGGTTCGGCAATGCCCTGATGCTGAGCACCGTGCAGGACGTGGCCGCTGCGGCGTCGGATTCGGCGCCGGGCAAAGACCGCAATACTGACTACACCGAAAACACCCGCGCAGCCACGGCGGAAATGGCGAAAACGACGCTGGAAAACAGCATCAATATCCCGCCCACGATGTACCTGAACCAGGGCGATGTGATCGGCATCATGACCGGTACGGATATCGATTTCTCTTCTGTCTATCAACTGCGGCTGAAAACGAGGTGGTATGCGCGCTGACAACCTGTCTCTTGAGTTCATGAAAAACCGGCTGTTCGGCGATTTTCTGCCGCTGGCGGGCCTGACCGAAATCGCCATTAACCGTCCCGGCGAGATCCACACCAAAATACGCGGAAAATGGCAAAGGCACGACGCCCCGGTTACGCTGCGTCAGTGTTACGCTTTCGCCAAAGCGCTGGCCGCCTGGAATGAGGACAACGTGGATGATACCTCGCCGATCCTGTCCGCCACGCTGGGATCGGGCGAGCGTATCCAGACCATTATTCCCCCGGCCTGCGAGCGCGACACCGTTTCCATCACGCTGCGCAAGCCCTCATTCGAGCAAAAAACGCATCAGTCCTGGATAGACGCCGGTTTTTATCACCGGGTGACCGGCAAGGAGCGAACGAAAAGTAAAGAAGATGAACTGGCCGGATACTATAAGCGCGGGGAGATCCCCCGCTTTATCGAAAAGGCGGTTGAATACGGCAAGACGTTATTTATCGTCGGCGAAACCGGGTCGGGTAAAACCACCTATATGAAAACGCTGCTGCACTATATTCCGCCGCATCTCAGACTGACCACCATCGAAGACACCCCCGAAATCCGCTTTTACCGCCACGCCAATTATGTCCATCTATTCTATCCGGCGGATGCCGGGGAGGATGCCATCGTCACCCCCGGCAGGCTGATCCGGGCCAATTACCGCATGAACCCGGATCGCATTTTGCTGGCGGAAATTCGCGGAAAAGAAGCCTGGGACGCGCTAAAAATCGTCGGCTCCGGCCATGAGGGACTTATCACCTCGATGCACGCGGGCAGCCCTGAAGCCTGTATTGAAGGGATCATCGACCGCTGCTATGAACATCCTGACTGCCAAAATATCCCGTTTGCGGTACTGCTGCGCAAGGTGCTTAACAGCGTGGACGTTATCGTCAGCGTCGATATTCACGGCGATATTCGCCGCATGGGCGCGATTTATTTTAAACATCTTCATCTGAACAACATGAAGGAGGTCTTTAATGAGGCGAATTGTTGAAATACTGTATGCCGGTGCGGCGCTGGTGATGCTCTCCGGCTGCGCATGGCCGCCAGAGCCCGTTCAGCCCGCATGGGATACACCCGGCGCGGCCGCTAACGCCACGCTCCCGCAGTGGTCGGAAAACCGTATTGTCATTCCGTCCCCCAACGTCGACGGCCGCTGGTCAACGTCTATCGTTTTCAGCCCTGAAGCCATATATCCGCCCGGCGTCTGGTATGCCGTCGCACATTCAGAGCAGGTTATCGTCAATACGCCCGATGGAACGAGTTATTTCAGGGCGAAGTCCTGGCTGAGAAAACACGGTTATCGCGCCGTCGTGACTTATCAGCCTAAAGCAACTGACCGCCTCGCCGGCCATGCCACCGAGATTTATTTTTACCGCTGACCTCGACTGCCATCCACGTTCGCAATTCATCCGACCTTTATCTTCTGTAATAAAAGGACATTACCATGAAAAAACCCATTATCGCGGCGACGCTCCTGTGCCTAGCCGCCGGTTTTTCCGCGCCGTCATTTGCGGCCGATCCCTGCGAAGTGGTGTTGTGCATGTATGGCAAGGCAACCGGCAACAGCGGCGGCAGCCGTGATTGTGACGTGGAGTCTGGATTACTATCCGTCATGCATCTCAGGCAGAATCATGAGACGGACTGTCAGGAAAACGGGGGCACATTGGAGCGGTCCGTACTCGCCGCACCGAATGTCATGCCCGTCAGTTCTTCGGAGACACCCCAAAGCCGAGAGGCCACATTGATGTCCAGCGCTCGCTCAGGAATCTTTGCGATCGCAGGTGAACCTCGCGTTTCGCCGAGTTTGTCAGGACCGTAATAGGTCCCGCCTTTCGCCTCCGGTGAAGTGGCGGCGAAAAGTGTAGGCAGTGCGCCCTGGGCTGCGGGCTGAAACATGAACCAAAGGTACTTTCGCCAAAGCCCCAGTACGCTATTCGGGCCCGCTCCGTTCGGCAGCAGGTCTGTGCGGGAAATACCCGGATGAGCTGACATGCTGGAGATACCCCAACCAGCCGCATCGCTTCTGCGTTGCAATTCCAGGGCAAACATCAGGCAGGCCAGTTTCGACTGCCCATAAACAGTCATCGGCTTGTATTCGCGTTCCGCTTGCAGGTCGTCAAAGTTGATCGAGGCATCGCGGTTGCGACTGGCGATGCTGGAAAGGGTAACGACGCGAGGATTGTGGCCGTTGCGCAATAGGGGAAGCAGTTGGGCGGTCAGAGCGAAATGACCAAGGTAATTCGTGCCGAGCTGCAACTCAAAGCCATCGTCTGTGACCTTGCGTTGCGGAGGCATCATCACAGCAGCGTTGTTGATGAGAAGATCAAGGCTTTGCCGCTTTGCCCGCAGGCGTGATCCGAAGGCCGTGATGGATTCGATGTTGGCAAGATCGAGCACTTCGAAGCACACGGACGAGTCGGGCGCGGCCTGGCGAACTTTCGCAACGGCCTCTTTCCCCTTGGCCAGGTTGCGGCCCGCAATGATTACCTCCGCTCCGGCAGCGGCGAGAGCAATGGCGTCCTCAAGCCCGAGGCCGCCAGTACCCGTGACGACGGCCGTGCGGCCGCTTTGAGACGGTATGTCCGATGTCTTCCACGTTGTCATGATCTTGCCCTTCAAAGGTTGTGAGTGTTACACTAGGTGCACACATTAATGCACTCAGTGCATTTTCGCAAGAGGAAAATTACGTGACGTCGGAATTCATTGGCCGTCCCCCTAAGGAAGGCCTGCGCGAACGAAAGCAGCGCGAAACGCGGCTGCGCATCATCGAAACCGGATTGAAGCTTTTTTTGGCTAACGGGTATGACGGCACAACGCTCGACGCCATCGCTGAGGAAGCCGGGATCTCCCGGCGTACCTTCTTTTCCTACTTCAAATCCAAGGAAGACATCGTCATTGCCTGGCAGGCAGGGGTATGGGATGCAATGAGAGCGGAGCTACTCAAAGTGTCACCAGATGAAGCCCCATTGGATGCGGTGCGCAAGACGATGGTCAATCACGTATCCCAGTACGAATCCAGCAAAATGATTGCCATCGACCGGGTGATGCGTGCGAGCGAAGCACTCATGGCACGAAAACAGGCCGCTTATGCAATGCAGGAAGAATCGCTTTACGACACCTTGTGCGAAGTGTGGCGGCAACCAGAACGTCGTTCCTCCCTACGCATCGTTGCGATGGTTTCCATTGGTGCCATGCGCCTTGCCCTTGAAGCCTGGGGTAAGCAAAGTGGCAAGCGACCGGTAGCTAAATTACTGGAAGAGACTTTCGCAAATTTGAAAGCCGAGATATGAACTAGCAAGATTGAGTCGCCGGCCTTTTGCACGCCCGTTCCATGGCGAGGCCGGTACCGCGGCAGGGCTGGTTCTTTGGCTACCGCTATAACGCAGCGAAGTTTCCGAATTTTCATATCTCTTGCTCGCCATTCGGATTCGTTCTGCACTTAGAACGGAGATGCGGCTTACGGCGTGAGGACGATGCGGCCATTGAGCGAACGGCTTTCCATCCGTTCGTGCGCAGTAGCGGCCTTTTCGAACGGAAGCACGTCGATCGCTGTCTCGCCCAGCCCCGAAACAACCATCTTCAACGCGGCTTCAAGCGCGGGACGGATCACATCTGGATGCGTGGGTAGGTAGGCGCCTGCATTGAATCCGGACACGGTCGAACTGGCCAGCCAGAGGTCGTTGGTCTTTACATGGTGTTCCCAATCACCGCTGGCATTCCCAACGACGATGAGCCGACTACCTGGCTTCATCAACGCGAAGCTGTGGCTGCGGACTGCGCCACCGACAGGGTCGATGATGATGTCGAACTTCTCGTCACCGAGAATTCCTGGCAATTCGTTGGAATCGACGATCCGGTCATAGGGTAGCTTCGTGTCCGCTGCGGCATCCAGCTTGCTTGGGCGTACCGTACCCACCACACGAGACGCACCGAGCTGCCTGGCAATCCCCGGAAATGCAGCGGAAAAGCCACCGAGCGCGCCATGAATGAGCACGCTCTCGCCTTTGGATAGATGCGCAACTTGAGTCAGGGCAACATGCGCCATCGCCGCGTTGGGTATGACCGCGACAGCGAGAGCCGGATCTATGCCGGTGCCTTCGATCGACACGACGCCGCGCACCGGGGCGATGTATACGGAGGCATAGCCGCCGATGCCAGTACCCGCTGACATCGAAACGACTTGTTCGCCAACCGTGAAGCCGGTGACGCCCTCGCCAAGCGCACGCACCGTACCTGCCACTTCAAGACCCGGAATGAAGGGTGGCTGAGCCATTCCCGGTACGTCTTTGAAGTGCCCTTGACGGAAGAAGACATCGACAAGCCCAACCGCAGCATGAGTGACGTCGATGGCGATTTCACCTGGACCGGGTGTCGGATCGGGCAACTGCGTAACGACGAGGACGGTTGGGTCTCCGAACCGGGTAGTTTGAACGGCCTTCATAGGACTTTCCTTTGCGAGACGGTTTGTGGGAGCGTGCGCCAATTTTTAACGCACATTGTGATGCGTTAAGTGGACGATAGCACGATTCCTCGTGTAACGCACGTTAGGATGCGTTAACATCGAGGCATGAGAGAGAGAGCCCGTTCAGTCGAAGATAAGCAGCAGCGTTCCGAGGATTTGCTCGACGCAGCCGAGTCCCTTGCCCAGGAACTGGGAGGTGTGCGCTTCGTGACGGTCACGGCGGTTACCGAGCATGCGGGCTTGCACCGAACGGGCGTGCGGCGCTATTACGCCAACAAAGAGGAACTGTTCCTCGAACTGGCGGAGCGTGGCTGGTACCAGTGGCGCGATGCGATCAGAGCCGGGCTGGGTGATCAGACGGGCCTGGAGCCGAAGGACGTTGCAGAAGTCGTTGCCGATACCATCACTTCTCTCCCGGTCTTCTGCGACCTCTTAACCCATGTGACGCTGAGTCTGGAGGGTAGCGTTGACATGGAGCGCGCTCGCCGCTACAAGACTAAAGCGTTCGCCGCCCATGACGACATCGTGGCCGCGCTAGTTCAGGCCAGCAGCATGACCACCGAACAGATACAGAATTTGCTGGCGACGACGATCATGCTGGCTGCCGGCTTCTGGCAGGTATCACATCCGACGCCGACGCTCGCCCGGCTATACGAACAAGTACCGGAATGGGGGCATGTTGCACTCGACTTCGGCCCTCGTCTCCGTCATCTGCTTCAAGCCACGGCTGTAGGGCTTGCGGGAACGGCAGCCCCGTGCTCGGGGAACGCTTCAAAAAAGCGAGGGAAGCGGGAGTGATCCGGTTGGCATCAGCTTGCTATCGCTGGATACATATGTAGTAACAAAGGGGTAAACGGTCAGGAAATGGCTATGCCTTGTGGCCGTCCAATTCCTCACGACA
This sequence comes from Brenneria roseae subsp. roseae, assembly GCF_003115845.1. Lineage (GTDB taxonomy): Bacteria > Pseudomonadota > Gammaproteobacteria > Enterobacterales > Enterobacteriaceae > Brenneria > Brenneria roseae. The sequence continues at coordinate 162,602 of NZ_KZ819031.1, forward strand.
CCTCGCGGCCGCGCACCGTGGCGGCGAGCTGTTGGCCCAGCCGCTGTTCGATCACCGGCTTCCACGGCACTAGCGAGAAGCCCATGCCGTCATTGAGCATCGCGTAGCGACCGCTGGCCACCACTTCGTATTGCTCGCCATCGGCGGCGAGGATGACGACAAAGTTTTGCAGCAGGGCGATGCTCGCGGCCAGTTCGGGAACGGACAGACGCGGGGTCTTGCGTGCGTTGCGCTTAGAGCGGCGCGGCAGCAACTGCGAGAGCGGAACCAACTACGGCGCAGTCCAGCGAAGTGCCGAGCTGGAGTCATCGTGAAATAAAAAACACCATCACTTCAACCCGGACAAGACGTTTACTATGCGCCGGGATTTTCTCACACAGTGCGCCAGCGCAGATCCGACCGCCGTCAGTCAAATATTATCGCGCTTTGGTCGTATGAGCGGCTGACCTAATGCCACGAACGGATAAAAGGAGCGATCGCAATGAAAACCTCTCAATTCCTGTCGGATATGTGCTGATTACTCGTCAGTCCTGCCGATGAAATTCAATCCATAAGATTGTTAATTTCAGCGGTTCACAAACATCAACCGCTAAAAATAATAACAATGCACGCAGACAACGATTTTCGGCGTTTAATTCCATGCTCAGTCATGGGATTAAACGTGGCGTGAGGCGAGTAAATTCAATTTCAAAGAAATTGCTAATTTGCGTCGCCGAACCCACCGGCGAGCGTTCATCCCCAGGTGAACCGAGCTGGCCGGGGGGAGCCAAATAAATTTCGCCGCCCCAGCGAGCGAAAAGCTATCGCCCACGATAGCGGTTTATTTGGGGGGCGCAGCCCCGCACACCGTCGCGGCTAAGTCTCCGGCAAAAAGCCGGTAGCGTGACGCGACCACCCTCTTTGAAGGCGTTTTCCCATTTTTTCGCTTGGCCGGAACGGACAAAAGAAAAAATAGGCGAAAAACGGCGTCTCAAAGGGGGTGGTCGCGCGTAGCGGGCGACGGTGTGCCGCCGTTGACGTTGGGGGTTTTGGCGCGGCGTCCAGCCGCGACATTACCCCCATGTGACATTACATAAGGGCGTCCAGCCCGCATGTACTGGCGCAGGCCGTTTCGAGCAGGGAAGCATGCTTTCCTGCACATGGCCGCATAGCGGCCACCTTCTTTATCCCATACGCTCGCCCCGCCTTTTCGCCCGACACGGTGGGGCGAATTGATGGGGCGATGTCATGGGGCGAACTGCTGACGAAGGAGGCATCGTGATTTTGAATAAGCTGGCCGTTTCACTTTCGCCGATAGTGAATGGCGCACTGAGCTTCATGGCTTTTATGCAACAGCATCAGCTGATGCTGGCGCTGTTATCGGGGCTGACGATGCCGTTTTTCGCGTCGATGAAAAGCGATGAACGGCAAAAAGCCCCGTTGTGGCAAAAGCTGATTATTGCTTTTTCCCTGCTGTGTTTTCTTTCCGGTACGATGGGGCCGGTACTTATCTGGATTTTCCAGTGGCTTTATCAAGGGCGGGTAGTCGCCAGCATTCCTGTTCTGGCATGGCCGGTGCTGATTACCTTTAACGTAACGGGTTTTATTTTGCATATTCTGCTGCGCAGGGTATTAACACCTGAATTAGATAAAATAAAGAAACGTCTCGTGAGGAAAACAACGCTTGAACGGGAATTACGCACCGATGTGCGCACGGTGAAATCCCTGCTGCCGGAAACGCTGCATTATGACCCGCTGGATTATATCGACCTGAACAAAGGGTTATTTATCGGCATTGACCGAGATATTCAGCCGATGTATTTGCCGTTAAAAGACTGGCAAAAACAACACGCGGATATTATCGGCACCACCGGCGCCGGTAAGGGTGTTGCCACCGGAATATTACTATATCAAAGCATTCTGGCTGGTGAAGGCGTATTTGTGATGGACCCCAAGGATGATGAATGGGCACCCCACCTTTACCGGAAAGCCTGCGAGGATGCCGGTAAACCTTTTGCCCTGATTGACCTGCGAAAACCCCAATACCAGTTAAACCTGATTGAAGAAATCACCGCCGATGAACTGGAAGAACTTTTTGTTGCTGGTTTCAGTCTCGCAGAGAAAGGTCAGGAATCTGACTTTTATCGCATTGATGACCGGAAAGCGGCCCGAATAGCCGCGCAGTTTGTCACCCATAATACTGCCTCAACCATTCGAGATGTGTATAACGGTGACTACGTTCAGGGTATTGCAGATAAGATAAAAGCCTTTTTCGGAAAGATTGAAGAGCTGGCCTTGCTCAATGCCATTAATGCCCCCACCGGATTTTCGCTTAATAAGATATTTGAGGAAGGCGGTTGCTGTTATGTGATTGGCTCAATGCGCAACAGCAAAATCATTACCGCTCAGCGTATGCTGCTGGTTCGCCTGTACCAGCTGGCAGAAAGGCGCGAGCGGGTGAAATACGTGCCCCGCCCCATTGCTATTTATCTTTCCGAACTGAAATACCATTTATCCAGGCCCGCGCTGGAAGGCTTAGGCGCGGCGCGCGATAAAGGCGTGCATATTATTATGGACCATCAGTCTATTGCCGATTTAAAAGACTGCCCGGCAGATTTGAAAGGTGACGCCGTTGTCGGCGCTGTCGTTGAGAACGCCAAATTCAAACTGGTTTATCGTGTCATGGATCCGGACACCGCTGAATGGGTGGCCAGAATGTCCGGTACTATATTAGTCGATGATGAGGTCCGCAAAGCGAAAACCGACGCCGTGCTGACAGAGACTATCGACAGTGAACGCACCATCAGGCAGGCCGAGCGTTTCTTTACCGACAGCAATATGATCCTGAACCTACCCGATTTTGTCAGCTTCATCTTCACGACAAAAACTCTCCCCTCTGCTTCTCTGATTTCGCCCATCAGGGTGAAAAAACGCGAACTGGAGATCTGTGCCGTGTCGCCCGCGATTGCCGCCACCGCCACAACGGTAAACATCACCCTGGATTTTAGCGAGGAGGAAATCGCCCCCGGACCGGCATCAACGCCGGATATCACCACAACGCGGCCCGATCTTTTTTTTGATACGGACGAAAAAGACACAACAACACCGAATGCCGATAAAGAGGAAAACCCGCCATTGCTGGATTTTTAAAAGGGGGGAATGATGCTTATCACCGCATACCGCGAACGCCAGACGCGGCACCGCGAAAAAATACAACGACTGCTGAATTTCCTGAAAGAAGAAACGTACAGTGACTTTAAAACGCTGATGCTGCTGTTCGGCTTCAGAGACCATAAATCGCTATATTCCCTTCTTTCAAAAGTCGAGGGTATGGGCTTAATACAAAAACATGTCCTGGTATCGCGCACGATGAAAATTTCATTGTGGGGCATAACCAGTGACGGACTGGCCGTAGTGTTAACCCCCGACGATACACTTTTTCCGGCACGGTTTGAGCCGTCAAAAATTACCGGCTGGACGCTGGAGCACCACCTTGATAATCAGACCGCCCGTATCATTCTTGAGCAAAAAGGCGCATCCGGATGGATAAACGGCGATCGCACAACCTTCCTCAGTCGTTATCAGACCAGCCATCGCCCGGACGGACTGATTACGCTGCCCGGTGGCACCGTGATCGCCATTGAGACCGAGCGCCGTCTGAAAACCAAAGCCCGTTATCAGTCGATCATCGCCAGTCATTTGCTTGCCCGAACCCGTAAAGACTGGATTTACGTTTTTTATATCGTGCCGGACCCGCAGAAAAAGCGCGGTCTTGAACGGCTGTTTGAGAGTATCAGGCACGTGATCGTTAACCATCAACACATTCCGCTGGAACCCCGCCACCGGAATGTATTCCGCATCTACACGCTCGACGAGCTGCAACGGCTCGATGTAGACCACGGCATATAGTTCTTCTCTATCACTTACAGTTCCAACCCACCCAACCAGCAGCGCAACGACCTGAAATAATACCTCTCGAAATACTCACACAACATCAGAACAGACAGGACTCCAGAATGAACAGAGAAACTGACCGACTTGCTGACGTACTGACTGAAATGAGCGCCAAAGCGCTGGTCACGTGGATGACGCATTCCGCATTGCACGACTTACCGCGCGAAGCATTACTGGTTCGCGGCCACGATTTTGTGTATGCCCTACATGCTAATTTTGTGCTGCTACGTGATGTTCTGTCAGAAACGCTGGAAGATATTGAGCAACAGAGCCATGATCTCGAAGAAAGACTGGATAGCCTGGAACAGCGGCTACTTGCGCTTCAGGCAGTTGCTGGTAACCGAGAATAGCTGCCCATTCAGCCCTGTCCGTGTGACTTGCTTTATTCCACTGTAGAGACATGACTGTTCGGTGCTCGCCTGGCTGCGCTCCGCCTCACTCGTGTCTCTACAGCGTTACTGTTTTAAGCGGCCCTACACGCAAAGCCGCATTCCGTTGCGACTCCTTCCTGCTCAGATTTTATCCATCAAATAACGATGCGCTTTGGATGCCGCGCTGGCGGCCTTGAAAATATAGCGTTTGTCGTTCTTCAGTGCTTTCAGCCAGGAAGCAATATAACTTTCATGCTGAACCTCTCCGACAATCCCCAGGTCCGCCATCAGGAACGCGCTTCCAAGCTCGGCGATCAACTCCTCAAAAGCATAATCCTCACTGCCAAACTTCCCTTTCATTTCTCGATTCAGACGGCTTTTACCACCACTCCAGTGCACCAGTTCATGCAGACCGGTGGCGTAAAAATTGGCAGCATCGGCAAAAAGATATCGTTCCGGTAAGCGAATTTCATCGGTTGACGGGATGAAAAAGGCGTTCTGCCCCTTCTCAATGATGGTTACACCACTGTTACGGAAAAGCGCTTCTGCCTGCGGTAACGGCTCAAAGTTCTCTGTCGGGAAAACTGCTTCGTCCCTCAGAGGCAAACCATCAATTTGCTCAACATTAAACACGGTGAACGTCTTCAGCATCGGGATATAGTCAGTTTCTCCGTCGTCATTTTCCTTTTCCAGTGTGGTATAGAAAATGGCGGTAGTGCCGTGTTCCCCTTTACGCACCTGCCCGCCTTCCGCTTGCGCCTGTTTGTAAGTCATCCAGCGTGAATCCTTGAATCCCTGTTCTGACGCACTGCTCCACAACAACATGATATTCATCCCGCTGTAAGCAGCACCAGTCGCATAATTTGAAGGTAATCCTGACATGCCCGGTACGCGCTGCCATGGGCAAGACCACGGTTTTACACCGGCTTCAAGCGCTGCAATGATGTTATCGGTGACGGTCTGATAAAAATCTGTTCTGGTTTGAGAAAATTTCGTTTTTGAGGAGCCTGACTGCTCCAGCGGGGATACGCTGGTCGCCGTTGCGGTGTTAGGGGCGCTAGTTTGGGTATGCAGGGAAATAGTCATGGTTTTTCTCCGTCAGTGGTGTGATTTTCGTCTTCGTATCGCCTGACGGTTCGCTTTCCCGGCATCGTTCCTGCACGCAAGGGCGCAGAATGCGTGCCATTTACCCTTGCGGGACGGGTTGTGTTGGGAAACGATTTAACGGAAGCAGATATGAAAAGGGAAAGCACGTAGGAGAGGACCTGCTGCCTTCTACCAGTGTTGTAACGCAGCTTGCTTCATGGTGTTGATAATTCGGCTTATTATTTTGAGGATGGGATGTATACGATCCGAGATCCGGAAACATAGAGACCATCCATCTCAAGTGTTCTGTTGAATCACTTTTTTGTTTAAAGAAGCATCATAAAAGTATTGGTTTTTTTTATATTCTCAGTAATATAGATTTACAATTGGTTTCTAGTCGTTCAAAAAGTAATGACAACAATTAATTAATTTTCTTACGGTTATTGTTGTTATTCGCTCCCTCAAATTGGAGTCAGGTGATGCAAATAGCTGGCGGTCTTTATCGTGAACTCTGTGAGAGTCCCTTCTGGGATATGACCTTCGGGTCTGGTGGCCGTGCGGCTATGGCTATAGCTTCACTTTGCTCAGATTCAGAGTTACATACCTATGCATCTGCATCCGATGAAAGCGCTATTTCGCAACTAAAAAGCCAAGGTATCCGTATAACTACAAATTTTCGACCTACATCTATTGCCTTTGCCTATTTCCATCCGCTTTCGGTTCCTCACATTGAACCATCCATCAAAAAAATTGAACGCCAAAGGCCAATCCATGTGACTGGAGAAGCAGTGTTACGCTTCGGATTTTTGGAGGGAGATGCTGTCGTTCATGCTAATAGGGCTGTTTACGACCCTCAGACATGGCGTAATCCCCAAGCCTTTTACGATAACGGTTCTAAAGCTAATGAGCTTTCTATCGTCCTAAATGAATTAGAGTTACAGCATGCAACGGGTATTGCACAGCAAGAAGAAGCAGTATCTCAGCTAATAAAGATGCAAAATGCTTATTCTGTGGTTGTTAAAGCTGGAATAAAGGGTGCAACCGTGTATGAGAGAACGGGGAAAATTACTTATATACCAGCATATCGCTCTTCGAAAGTATTCAAGATCGGTACAGGAGATGTATTTAGCGCCATATTTGCATTTCATTGGGCCTACCGAGGTTGTTCAGCCGAAAAATCTGCTGATTTGGCTTCGAGGTCGGTCGCTCTATATTGTGACAGCCGCCAGTTAACTTTTAGCCAAACATTAATGCCAAAATTGTCGCCAGTAACCTATATTCCACAGGCAAAAATTTGCTTAGAAGGAGCCGTTGATTCATTAGGTCAACGATATGTACTTGAGGAAGCTCGTTTAGCATTGAGTGAGCTCGGGATGGAAGTGTACTGCCCTGAACTATCATTCTCCACTTTGGACATAGTGGCTGATGCTGTGCTGGTTGTAGATGATGGGTTAAATATCGACGCCAAGAATCGCATTAACAATGCTATAGCAGAAGATATTCCTGTCGTCGTGCTACGTGAACGGATTACTACAAATACGACAGAGATTAAAAGCGCGTTAATTACAAATGATTTCACTACAGCAATGTACCTAACCGCCTGGTCAATTGATGCTTATCAAGCGTCAACTCCACAATAAAAAATGTAATTAATAATTATTGCGAATTAGGTTGTATAACGAAATGAAATTATCTGAGGCTTTGTTGACTTATGTCAGATGTGTATATAATTTATCCACATGAGAATATTAATATAACCCAGCGGTTGCATGAACTCCTTTCTCAACAATGGGATGTATGGTGGGATGACAATATTGTTGGTGAATGGAGACCTGCTATTGAAAAAAACCTTGCCGAGACGAAATGTGTTTTGGCGTTGTTTTCAGACTTTTCGCGCAAAGCGACCGTCACCGACGAACTAAGAGTGGCTCAAAAACATACTCAAAATATTATCGGGTTAACAATAGATCAAAGTGATCCTCCCTATCCTTTTGGAAGTTTAACGAGTATTGACCTTCGCGACTGGGATGGCGATGCATCTCATCCAGGTTTCCTACAACTGCAAAGAAAAATTGCACGAGTTGTATTGCCTCGTAAGGCCCCTAGTAGGCTGCAGGCAACCTCAGGTAGTAACTTACTTATTCCTAACATATTTATGTCTGTTTCATCTCATGAGACTCAGTTCTCACCTTCTGATGCATTAGAAGTGCTCAGAGTACATAAAACATCATCAATCCTTGTGTCAGCCTATGATTTAGTGAAATCCCATGACAAAAGAGAAATGCTTAGCAAAATTAAAGCATACCGCAAAGCAGGTGGCTTCGTTCTGATTGATTCTGGAAACTACGAAGCACGTCGATTGCAGGATAAAGAATGGAAACCCATTCACTACAGACAAGCACTGATGGATACACCCCACGATTGGGCATTTTGTTTTGATGTGGCAAAACCGAACCCCGAACCAGAAAAAGCCATAGAGCAGATAGTGAAGGCTGTTAAAAGGGATTCCAAATTCACAACTGCACCAATGCTACCCATCGTTCATGTTTCACAGGATGATGCTGGGCTTTCTAGATTACCTGTGATCGTAAAAGGTATTTCTGAGCGACTAAACCCTCAAGTTATAGCTATACCAGAAAGAGAACTTGGCGCTGGACTTGCTGCCCGGGCTAGTACAATGAAAAAAATAAGAAAATCCCTAGATGAGCTCCCATATTATCAACCTGTTCATCTGTTAGGTACCGGAAATCCATGGAGCATTGCAGTTCTTGTTGCTGCTGGTGCAGATACATTCGATGGTTTAGAGTGGTGTCGTTTTGCAATTGATCCTCGGCGGGGGCGGCTACATCACTTCCAACATTTCGATTTTTTCAAAAATAGTGGAGAACGAACGCCTTTTCTTGACATGGTCGATGCTCAAACAACTATTGGATATGCAGGGCAAGTAGCATTCTACAATTTGGAATACTACGCAGAATTTGGTCAGCTTATGCGTAGTATGATATCGACAAAAGATGCTGAACCCTTCGCGACGGGAGTAACAAGATTGTTCAGCAATGAGTTAAGAAAGCTTTTTCCTGAGGTTTTTCCATGAATAATTACACACCGGAGGCTTTATCTCGAGCCGTAAAAGCCTTATGTGCAGATCTAGATACTCGAATTGAGTGCGGGTTGGTATCTGATGAACGCTATTTATGGTGGGAACTCTCATGCTGCATACTCAGCAGCCAAGTGCCTTACCCTCTTGCTGTCGCTGCAGCTGATATCATTGACAAAGAGCAGTTGCTTCACAACTCTTACGAAAACCGTGACGAATTGATAACTCTTTTGTATGCAGTTCTTAAGAGACCATTGGAGGTTGAGGGAAAAAAACGGAGTTATCGATTTCCTAAAGCTAAAGCTGAACAACTAGCTGCAACACACACAGCAGTTGCCCAAACGGGGAAATCACTAAACTCATTGGTTAGCTGCGATGTATATTACGTACGCGCATGGCTGGTGGCTAACGCTCATGGTATAGGGCCAAAGCAAGCAAGCATGTTTCTTCGCAATTGTGGAGCAACTTATGACTTGGCCATTTTGGATCGTCATGTATTAGATTATATGTCTGCGCTTGGTATTTACTCAGGCAGTCAATCATCTATTTCAGGTTTAAATAAATATGGCCAATACGAAAATAAGCTACGTGACCATGCAGAGCAAATGAACTGTCAAGTCGGGCTGCTCGATTGGGCAATTTGGATTGTAATGCGAGTTGCGAAAAGAAATTATCAGAAGGAGTTAGCATGAGCATCGTTACTCTCGTTTCTGGCGGACTTGACTCGACACTGGTCGCTAAATTGGCGCAGGAAGAAGGGCTGCAAATTTTCCCCCTCTTTATCGACTATGGACAACGAGCTCGGGATAGGGAACTTGCAGCGTGCAAGTTATCGATGAGTACATTGGGACTGCCTGAACCAGAAATAGCAAATTTAGCTGGCTTTGGCCAACTAATACACTCTGGCCTCACCGACAAATCATTGCATGTAATTAATGATGCCTTCACTCCGGGGCGAAACCTGCTTTTTTTACTAACAGCTGCTGCCTATGCTTATCAGAAAAATGCAGATGCTATTTCTATTGGTCTACTCCATGAAAGCACAAGCCTCTTTCCAGATCAGACGTCAGAGTTTCTTGCTAGGGCGGAAATAATGATTTCATTATGCATGGGCAGAAAAATTAAAGTACTTGCCCCCCTTTCTGTTTTTACTAAATCAGATGTGGTTATGTTAGCAGATGAAAAAGGGATTTCAAATACGTACTCGTGTCATATGGGTAATGAAAAACCTTGTGGAAACTGCATCTCTTGTAATGAATTTAAGTTCGAGGATATGAATAATGGGCGGTAGCAGCACAGGTGGATGGAGCAGGCTTGGAGATGTGAGAGCCCTCGAACAAAAAGCTAAAGAAGCACTTAATGAGGGTAGAAGAAATGTATTCATCAGTTTTGCGACTGAAGACATGAATGAAGTTAATCTTCTCCGAGCCCAGGCTAAAAATGAAAATAATGATATTGAATTTAATGATCACTCAGTCCGAGAGCCTTATAACAGTGAACAAGCAGAGTATATTAAACGCAAGATTAGTGAACGCATTAATCGCGCATCAGTGACAGTTGTTTTTGTTTCCGATTCGGTAGTGCAAAGTCACTGGGTTAAATGGGAAGTAGAAAAAAGCCTTGAACTCGGGAAAAAGGTTATAGCAGTACACCCTGGTACACATTTTGATGGTGTTCTACCCAGGTGGATTTCTGATAATAATATAAAAATCATACCGTGGTCTAATTTATCTACTGAACTTAAATAAAAAATTAAGTATGAATCTATGGAATTGAGAAATTCCATAGATTCATTTACAGTATTTGATGAGCATAATCATGAAAACCATTCATCTCTTTAATCGAGTAACTTCATATAGTTAAAATCAAACTTGGATGATTTGTATAAACCTCTCTCACATCCAAAACAATAACAAATTAGCATAGAGAGTACATCCGATTTTTAAAATCTCATAGTTAAAAAATCAGGCTAGAAATTTCAAAAGATGAAATTTTTCTTGATTGGAATAAATCCACAACTTTTAACATTGTGATTGATAAAAAACACACAAATTCCAACATTTTTATATATGTCATTTAAGCTAAGCCGCACTAGTGGTCAAAATCACATTTCTACGTTTCCTAAAGTTATTAATTTTTCACTTTGGATAGACAAAACTTCACTTTTAGCTGCTAAATAAGTGTCAATTTCCCATTGAGCCATTGCTGCACCCATAAACTTCTGCTCATATACATTTCCGACATCCATATTTTGGCATGCAAAATAACAATTAGCTAAGGTCGCAAATATCCATCGTTTATCTGGCCTGTCAAAAAAGTCCGGTGACGATTCAATCAAAGTCAATGATTTTATTATTGACTTTCGTATTTTGTGAGCGCTCATAAAATCATATATTTTCTCAGCTTTTTCGTATTGCTCATGTGCACGATACTCAAAGCACAAAGCGAAATTTTCACCGTTGTAATAGTCTCGCCGAACTTCATATCCCCGCCCATAATAACTTATAGCCAAGTCAAGTGCAGCACGATCCCCCTGTAAAAGCCAAAGTCTCTTATTTATTGCCCCGGCAATGCCCAAAGTTTCTGGATCATTTGAGTGTGCAGGTTTGAGAGGAGTTAACACTGTTAAACCTTCATGCAATGCAGCTATCTCATCAGGAAGTTGCGATTTATATATACTTAGAGCAAGTTTTTGAAGGATATCAGGCTCTTCGGGCCTCATTTCGCGTGCAGCTTTGAAATGCTCAACTGCTAAAGCATGTTGACTTTTTCTTAGAAACTTCTCGCCTTCAAACATATGATGAGCAAGTTTCTTTTGCGCAGCCTCAGCCTCATCGACCATCTCAACATACTGATCGTCTGACATTCTTGGGGCAAGCAGATTTGGAAGAAATGTATAGACAGGGCTGTCAATAATTCGATCAGCCATCGCCCTTTCTATCAGTTCACTTAAAGCCTTCATGGCTCTTATCGCCTCACGCCCCATGATATCCTCACCGAAATGAGCATATCTCAAGGTACTAACATGGTTAAGATCAAAGTGAAGCTTACCTTGATCTTCATTCATTATAATAGTTGAATTGGGCCTTAAAGCATGCCGCACACCGAGTTCATAAATCGCGTTTACGTTGCCTGTCGAGATGTCCGCAATGACTAAATCTGCGCGCAACAGCATTTCGTACATTTGGACATCGATAATACCCGACTGCGAAATCTCATCAGCTCTAACACAACGTAGACCACGACTCAAAACTGCAGGCTGGATAATCGTTTCGTAAGTAGCATTTAGATCCAGAGTACGACCAGTTTCGTAATCTGTTTTTTTACCAAAACCCATCACGACAAAACATACTTGCATCTCAGCGATTCCTTTTGGAAACGAAAGCATCAGTTTAAGAAGATAGAAATAAAAACAAAACATATCAAATGGTTAGAAAAATTTGAACATCGCAACAATGCATCATCAGCGATGATTCTATTCTACCACCGCTAATGCTTCTAAGGTCACTAAAAGATTTTACTTTCAACCAATCAAAGAATCCAAAAAAATCTCGGAAGAAACCTAGCCAATAGAACAACCAATGATAGCTTCACAATACCAGCACGGAGTTAGCAAATGTCTCTTTACCATTGTATGCACCCTCGATACTCTAAGATCTAGGGTGTACGCATGGTGTTTATAAGTAGGATCTCAAGCATGAAGGATTTATCCGGCTTTTTCGCTTACGCATCAAGTCCCGTAGAAGTTGGGCAAACTATCGAACGGGCTGTAGATAACAGCAATAAAATCATAGGCAGGATAGCCATCTCAACGTGGATGGCTCTAGATGTTGTCGGGCATTTTATTTCTGATGAAGTCTTAACGGCTATTGATGCAACGGACTTATTGATTGCCGACATCAGTGAGCTCAATTTCAATGTCACGTATGAAATAGGTTATGCGATAGGTAAATCGAAGCGCGTATTGCTTGTCAAAAATAAGAGCCTACAACCTCAAGGACTGAAGATTTCTGATGTGGGAATTTTCGATACCTTAGGTTACCGGGAATATCAGAACTCTTCTGAATTAAGCGCATTTTTAACAAATGCTTCTGTCTTGAAAGCTATTGATACATCAGCAGTGCTAAACATTAAGGCTCCAGTGTATCTCCTCGATACGCCATACAAGACCGACTGGTCAACGCGAATAATCTCTAGGATTAAAAAGGCTGGTTTCACGTATCGTAACTTCGATCCGAACGAGTCTCCCCGTCTGTCTGCACATGATGCAATTACGCAAGTAGCAAAATCATACGGAGTTGTTGTTCCCCTTTTATCCTCGAATTCTACAGGTTTTGCTATTCATAACATGCGAGCAGCCTTCATTGCCGGTTTGGCTGATGGCATGGGAAAAGCGCTCAGCATTTTGCAGTCTGGTGATGAACCAGTCCCCATTGATTATCGTGATTTTGTAGAAGCGACTTACCACCCCGATGACGTCAATCGTGCAATAGAAGTGTTCGCCTCAAAGGTTACTCAAGCATTTCAGCAACTCGAAGCATCCGATACGAAGGTCGAGCGTTCCTTTATAAAAAAGGTTAATCTCGGTGCTACTTCCGCTGAAAATGAAATGCGCGATCTTGAGCGCTATTATTTAGAAACGGATCAGTTTCTTAAGTCCCTACGGGGTGAAGCTCATTTGGTTGTGGGACGTAAAGGTTCCGGCAAGTCGGCAATTTTCCTTCAAATTAGGGATGCAGAACGCGACAAGAACCGTAACAAAAATATTGTTTTAGATCTGAAGCCAGATGGTTACAAACTTATAAAATTTAAAGAAAGAATCCTTCAGTTTTTAGCTGAAGGTACGTATCAGCATACAATTACGGCATTTTGGGAATACGTGCTTCTCTTAGAGATATGTTACAAAATCTTGGAAAAAGATAGACAACGCCATATTCATGATCACCTTCTATACGAAGGCTATCGTGAGCTATCCGATTTATATTATGTTGAAGGTTATGATTATGAGGGTGATTTTTCTGAACGCATGTCAATGCTGATGGAAAAAATTTACTCTGAATACCAATCAAAATATGGTTCAGAAGAAAGTGTTAACCTAAGTTCATCCCAAGTCACTGAGCTTCTATATAAACACGATGTTAAAAACCTGAAACAAATGCTGGGACGCTACTTAAATAACAAACAGATTTTATGGCTGTTATTCGATAACATTGACAATGGTTGGCCTACCTCAGGATTGAAGCATGAAGACTTATTAATGATTAGGGCCTTAATAGATGCTACTCGAAAGATTGAACGTCAGTTTAGTAGTCCAGATCTCAAAATTCGGTCGGTGGTATTTCTGCGCAATGATGTCTACGAACTACTGGTAAGGGAGACATCTGATCGAGGCAAAGAAGCTAGCGTCATTCTTGATTGGACTGATGGCGATTTGCTACGTGAACTTATTCGCTTGCGAATTGTATCAAATGGACTAGATGAAGATATGGACTTCAAATCTGCGTGGCTACGACTTTTTGTTAGCCATTATATGGGCGAAGAAACTTCTCAATTTCTGATTGAACGTTCTTTAATGAGGCCGCGTTTTTTACTCAATCTTATTAACCATTGTAAAAGCTTCGCTATCAATCTAAATCATGAAATTATAGAAGCAAGTGATATAGAAAAAGGTATAAATGCTTATTCTGCAGATCTTTTACGTGATATTGGCTACGAACTTCGTGATATTTCTTCTGAAACCGACGGTGCATTGTACGCTTTTATCGCCTGCGAAAGTGAATTGTCAGAAATAGAAGTAATGAATAAACTAAAGCAATCAGGTATTGAGCATGATGGTGCTGCTCGTGTATTAGACTTGCTACTTTGGTATGGGTTTTTAGGTATTCGAATTAATTCAGATGAACCTAAGTTCATTTATGACTTCAGCTACAACAAGGCACTAATGGATGGTGTAAAAAGAAACTCGACTCAGACAGTTAGCTTGGTAATTAATCAAGCATTTTGGCCAGGATTAATGATAAACAAATAAATTCACATAAAATACATAAGGTTACATGCTATCTCTAGAAAAATAATTCATTAGCAATAAGATTAATGTTAATATAGCCAATATTTTATTGTATGTAGTAGTATAAGTGAAAAATCCACAGTACACATAGGTCATAAAATGTCGAAGGAATATAACGTATTCATTAGTCATGCTTGGTCATATCATAGCGAACTAGAAGATTTAAGAAGACTTATCGATGCCCGTGCATACTTTAAAGCTGAGTATTCAGAAGTTAGTCGAGATAAACCGATATATTCTATCAGTGCACCCTATATAAAAACGGTTCTTAAAAAGAAAATTTTAGAATCAAATATAATTATAGGCCTTGCTGGTATGTATGCATCCCATAGCGACTGGATGGAATGGGAATTACAAACAGCATTTGACAATAACATACCTATTATTGGAGTTGTTCCTCGAGGAGCGTTGAGGATATCAGCAACTGTTTCATCTAGGGCTATTGAGGTTGTCAGATGGAATACAGAAAGTATAATTTCCGCGATTAGAAACAACTCCATTTAAAATGGAATGAATTATTAACGCATCATTTATTTTATACCCCCCAAAACAAGGGGGGTAAAATATACCATTAACCTTGTCACAACCTCATCTTTAACTCATTAATTGACTAATCATCAGAGAATAATAATTAACAATTAATTACTTGGCTAATGTTTTATTGGGGCTTGCCTATTTGCTACTCTTCTAGCGAGCCATTGCGTATGCTCCCTAGAAAATGCTGTTTCAGCGTCTCTTACAAATTCAGAGAAATCATTTTCTCCAGAAATATATGATGATTGTTCTTTAATTATACCAATCTCATGTGCAGTTAAAAAATATGATGCAGAGAGTTCACTATATCTTTTAACCTGGACCCAGCCAACGAGAGCCGATGCTATCGTTGTTACTACACTTATTGGTATTAAACTCTCAGTATTTTGTGTCAAAAAAGCATTATAGAGAGAACATAAAAAAGCAAGAAGATAAATACAAAAAACGACCACTCCCCAGTATAAACTTAAGTTTTTATTAGATTGTGCCTTGCCTATATACCAGTCACGCTGATCATCTATTCTATATTTAACATATACATCTCGACGATCATCAAGATTAAGTTTTCTGATATTTTTCATCTCATCAGAAACCGTGCTTTCAAGTACTGATACAGAGTCGATACTTTTAGATATAAACTCACTACCACCCACGATACCGTCTAAATAAGATGCGAGCTGTGATATATTCCTTGGTTCATCTTTATCGTTAAAAGGTTCTGATTTCATGGAGAACTTCCACGAGATAGTTTTAATTGACTCAGTTACCGCTCTATATTTATACCACTCTCTTTCAAATTTACTTTTAAGTTTAAATGCTACCATCAACATTAGCATGGTGAATAAAAACAATGCAGTGTAATATTTGTAGTCATACTCCAGAAAAGCATTAACAGCACTAAATATCAATAATAAATATTCAATTCTAAGAGCAGCAAAGTAATATCTTTGATTGTTTTCAGATCTCTTATTAGTTATATCATAAAGACTAGGATATTTAATTTTCACACCACACCCCCTTTTTTATAGAAAACCATCTCTCTAGCAAATCTCATTTTCATTAATATTTTTTCAGCACAAACACATTCTTAGAATGTATGTACAAATACAAATCCATTCCCTAGGAAAAACATGATTATACAAGACGGCCATCCGGAATGGCACCTTCTCTATCGAATAATCGCATTTATCTTCTCAACTTTTGAGGATAGCAAAACTTGCTCCCAAATCCACGGACAATCCAATCTCTTGGCAACTAACGCGCCACAAACTGGAAGTGCCAGCGCATGGCAAAAAATATATATTACACAGTAAGTTAACGGTGAATTTACTGAACTTTTCTATGATGCTAATGAAACTTCAAACGTGATGCGTTTATGGTAGTCGTGCAGATGCAAAAGAATGGGCAGCCCCCACACCGTAACTTTCATTCATGAAATCGTTGAAGATGTTGCAGAGCAAGGGACAGCATTTGCCTATAGTCACCAAGGTTATTATATTCCCTACTTTAGTAACACAACTATTCCTTCTAGCAAACCTTCAATGAAAGGTGGTCATTCTGGTGGTCTTGACAGAAAAGGATTTCTGATTTAGCTTGTTTTTTAGCCAGTTACTGGCAAAGGCGATCCCAGTCAGAGGAGCCAATTTAGAGAAAGCAGACGTTCACTAAC
>NZ_KZ819032.1 GCF_003115845.1 Brenneria roseae subsp. roseae
AAAGTGATTTATGCTGGAAAGTGAGCAAGAAGTTGCGCAGAATGCGCAATCACGCTGAAAGTCTGATTTAATGATGTGGGGCAGTGTCTTTTTGAAAGATTTCAACGATGAATAATGAAAATTAATGCACAAAACCAAACACTAAGCTAGTGCATAATTTTTCCAGTAATCAAACCAGTAAAGCAGCGTCTCATCCTCAGTAAAGCCAGTAAAGGCGATCGTTAAGTGATCGCCTTTGTGTCTAGTGAATATCTGACCATCAATGAGACGAAGGTTTTATCCGTACCTGAATTCAACCCCCAATGTACCTGAAGGATACTGCCATTTTTCCAGAATGGTATCGCCACATAATACGCGGCAGGTGCCGCATTCCAGGCATCCGGCATAGTCGAACAGAAAATGCCCGTTATCATCCTGTTTATACAATCCGGCGGGGCAGGCTATCACCAGTTTCTTAAATTCTTCGGCATCAGGATATTCTTTTAATACAATATGCGGGTTGCCCTCGTCGACGTTAAATTTGTTGACGCCCAGTTTGATATCAACGTTCACCTTATTCATAACGAGCGTACTCCTTTGAATCCATCCTTAAGTAAATTGAACATCCCCACCTTCCTGGCATGAGCGAGTATTTTCTTGCGCAGAGGCCGTTCCGGGCCGTTTACCGTAAAGATGTCCTGCATTACGCCGATTGCCATTTCCGGATAGTCGGTAAAAAAGCGAGGGTTGTCCAAAAAGGCCGGGAGATGTCGATAAAGATTCATGTCGTTAAGGATAAAACTGTTATCCAGCAGGGTCTGATATGACGCCAGCCCGTTGCGGCTGAAGTCGTTTTTTTCTTTGGCGGCGATAACGGCTTTGGCCGCCGCTTCACCCGAAGCGATTGCCAGATCCATGCCTCGGACGGTATAACCAACATTAAGACAGAATCCGGCGGCGTCCCCGGTAATCAATACGCCATCGCCGATCAGTTCCGCAACCATGTCCAAACCGCCTTCCGGCACCATATGTGCGGAGTATTCCAACAACTTTCCCCCTTTGACGAGTGGGGCGACGAGCGGATGATTTTTAAAGTCTTCCAGCATCTGGGGAACGCTGCGGGGAAATTTCCCTATGTTATGCAACCCAAGCACCAGTCCCAGAGAAACGGTCGTCTTGTTGGTATATAGAAAACCGCCGCCCATCAGCCCTCCCGAGGGCGCTCCGGCAAAGAGCCAGGCTAGCCCCTCATCGTTTACACAGCCGAAACGTTCTTCCATTTGGGCGGGAGTAAATTCGAGCAATTCTTTGACGCCGACGGCCACCGTATGCGGATTGACGTTGCGCGTCATGCCGAGTTTTTTCCCCAGCAGCGAATTGACTCCGTCAGCCAGAATGACCGCGTGTGATTCGATCTCGTCTTCTCCCGCTCTGACGCCGCAGATCTTGCCGTCTCTGACGATCAGGTCGTCCACCAGTACGCCGGGAATCAATTGCGCTCCTGCCGCTTCCGCCTTGTCCATCAGCCATTGGTCGAATGATGCGCGCAGAATAGTATACGAGCTTGTTTCAGGGCTATCTTCCCTGGCGCGCTGGTAATCCAGCGTGACGCCGCTGTCTTCGGTGAGCATGGAAATTTTTTCACGTACTACGCGTCGTTCTATCGGGGCTTCTGTGGCAAATCCCGGAATGATGCTTTCCAGGCTGTGAGCGTACAGCCTGCCGCCGGTCATATTTTTGCTGCCGGCGAAATTACCGCGTTCAATGACCAGCACCGAGTATCCGGCCTGGGCCAGTACGTAGGCGGCAGTACCGCCGGCAAGACCGCCGCCAACAATGATGGCGTCAAAAA
This sequence comes from Brenneria roseae subsp. roseae, assembly GCF_003115845.1. Classification (GTDB taxonomy): domain Bacteria; phylum Pseudomonadota; class Gammaproteobacteria; order Enterobacterales; family Enterobacteriaceae; genus Brenneria; species Brenneria roseae. The sequence continues at coordinate 1,832 of NZ_KZ819032.1, forward strand.
GGTCGTCTGCCATAGTTGATATATCCTTCGTGTTGCGTGAGGTGTGTCTACGCCGCCGAAATAAACCGGCGGTGCGCCGACGTCCATCATCCGTTCAGTTTTGCGGTCAGCGTGGGAAGCACTTTATAGAGATCCCCCACGATCCCGTAGTCGACAAAATTGAAGATAGGCGCGTTTTTATCCTTGTTGATCGCCACAATGGTTTTGACGTGATTGACGCCAACCATGTGCTGAATCTGTCCTGAAACGCCGGTGGCGATATATAGATCGGCATTGAGCGCAACCCCGGATACACCGATATAGCGTCCATGCTCCATCCAACCTTCGCCTTCAGCGATCGGACGGGAACACCCCACCTCACCGTGGATGGCTTTTGCCAGTGCCTCCGCCAGCGCGATATCTTCCTGCTTACTGAAACCGCGCCCGATGCCGACCACGCGCTTGGCCTTGGTCAAATTAATCATGCTGCCTTGCTTGGGTCGGCGGGAAACCAATCTTATCGGTTGGGTCGGCGGGATAAATACGCCTGGTTTGATACTCGAACTGGCAACGCTCCCTGCATATTCGGTCTCTCCGCCCCCGTTGCTGGTGGTTACGATAGCGTAGGGCGAATGGATCTGTTCGGTTTCATGCGCCAGACCGCCATAAAACTGATGCGTAACGAATATGGCGCTGTTTTCCACACGTAAACTCAGCATGTCGTTCACTACGGCCGCGTTGAGTTGTTGACCCAGATGGGCGGCGATGGCCTTGCAGCGTTTGGTCGCTGCCAGCAATACCAGTGCCTGAGGGCCAACCTCCCTGATAATATTGACGAAGGAAGGAACATAATCTTCGATGATGACGTCTTCCTGTTGCGCAAAATGGTAGACGACATCGGCCCCGAGATTGATGCACTCTCTGATCTCCTGATCGTCACCAACGAACAGGACGTTGACTTCTTTGCCCCATTGACGGGCGAGGACAATCAATTCGGCAAGACGATCCGCTTTATCTGCGTAGACGAAAACGATAGGTAATAAATTAGCCATTTGGGGTTTCCTTGCGTTCAATTATTGACTGATGGCCTGCCGGAGATGTTCGGCGAACGCGGCAATGTTTTCATCCGAATCCCCTTCGATAATCATCCGGAGCCTGTCCGCCTGTTTAGGGGCGCAGGCTGATTCTCGGGTGGCGGTCACTGCACCGAGTTCACACGCCAGCGTGGAGAGATCCCACTGTGTGACGGGTTTTTTGTTCGCGGCCAGGATGGCTTTCATTGACGGCAGCTTGGGGGTATTAATGTCGGACGTGACTGAAATCACGGCGGGCAGGGAGAGCTCTAGCTCCTCCACGGTATCCTCAAGCTCCCGTTCTACGAGGATTTTTCCTTCGCCTACCGTAATTTTTCTGACGGCGTTGATACAGGGTAAATTTAATTGCGCGCCGATCTGTATGCCAGTTTGCTGCGCATACAGATCGCCAGATCCTTCTCCGCAGAGCAGCAGATCGAACCCGATTTTTTGTGCTGCGCTTGCCAGAATTTTGGCGGTTTCCGTTGGATACAGGAGGTGAAATGCGTCATCCGCGACGATTGCCAGCTCGTCCGGCCCGCGAGAAAGTATATCTTTACGGATCTTGGAATTTTCCAGCATGGCTTTATTGCCTGCGCTGAGTGCGATGAGCTGGCTATCTGGTTGTTGTTTGGCGATATCGGTCGCAGCTTCCAACGCATTGAGATCGTACAAGCTGATTTTTAGTCCCGCGTTGTCCATATCCAGCGATCGATCCGGGCGGGTGGTGATGTCCTGCTCGTCGTGGACGATTTTACAACAGGCGATGAGTCTCATGATTGGTTTTCTCCATTCCGGTGAATGAGGCGGTAAATAGATGATGGAAACGAGCCGAATGCGCGCGCCACCCGACATAGGTGGTGCGCATAGCGTCGTCGGCTCAGGCCAGGATATGCTTGGCAATAACCATGCGCTGCACCTCACTGGTTCCTTCAAAAATCTCCGTAAGCTTGGCTTCCCTCATTAACCGTTCGACCGGATAGGATTGGGTGTATCCCATGCCGCCATGCAATTGCACCGCTTTTTGCGTAACGAACGTCGCCGTTTCCGATGCATAGAGCTTGGCCTGCGCCGCTTCCCGGGTATAAGCGCCGCCCGCCATCTTGGCGGCCGCCGCGCGATATACCAGCATCCGGGCGCAATCGACGCGCGTAGCCATATCGACCAGCATCCACTGCACTCCCTGGTTGGCGGCGATGGGTTTTCCAAACTGTATCCGTTCTTTGGTGTAGGTGAGGGTGGCGTCCAGCGCGCTTTGAGCAATGCCAAGTGCGATAGCGGAACAGCTCAGACGTCCCCCATCCAGGGTTTCCATCGCGATGGAAAACCCTTTTCCTTCTTGCCCCAGACGATGAGCAACGGGGACAATGCAGTCGCTGAAGCTGACCGCACAGGTATCGGAACCGTTCATCCCCATCTTTTCCTCCGGCAAGCCGATGCTGATGCCCGGGTTATCGCGTTCTACGAGGAATGTGGTGATGCCTTTCACGCCCTGGCTTTTATCGGTCATGGCGAAGACGATAAAGAAAGCGCCCTGGGGCGCGGCGGTGATCCACAGTTTGGAACCGTTGATGACATAGGTATCGCCATGGCGTACGGCTGTTGTCTGTTGCGCGGCGGCATCACATCCCGCACTGGGTTCGGAAAGGCAGAAGCAGCCCAGGCTTTCACCCGATACGATTTTCGGAAGCAGACGTTTTTTGGTTTCGGCGTCGGCGTATTTCTGAATAATCGGGCCGGTGAGAGAACACTGCGATCCCATGATCATGGCGTGTGCGGCGCTGACCTTTGCCATCTCCTCTGTTGCCAATACATAACTGATGACATCGGCGTCGCTGCCGCCATATTCTTCATCAATATTGAAACCAAACAGTCCTAATTCGGCCATGGGAGAAATGCTTTCCCGTGGGAAACGGTGTTCTTTATCAATTGCCGCAGCAATGGGTTGTATTTCATTTTCCACAAATTCCCTGATCATATTTTTGATAAGGGATTGCTCTTCTGTAAGTTGAAAATTCATTTTTATTTTCTCCCTGTAATATTATTGGCGCGGTGTAATTTAATATTCCCTGGTGATTCGTATTCATTTTCATTTGCTTATGAACGGGTAATTATTTATCCATAACGTATTCATGCTGAGGTGAATCTATTTTTTGTCCGAACGAAAATTACCCTCCCAGCGTAGTAATGGATGCCGGTAATAAGGCATACAGCAGCAACATGAAGCACATTGCAATTAATGGAATAGCCAATGTCAGCATACCGACCGGACCATAAGACTGTTTATGGTTGACGCCGCAAACGCTGAAAACGGTAATGATAAGTCCGTTGAATGGCGGCGTGGTGCTCATGCAGGCCATGGTCGCCACGCGGTGCAATGCGCCCTGATCCACCACGGCGGCAGGGAACATTGATGCGATCAGGGGCATGGCAATGCTCAACGCTCCGGAGCCGGAACCGCTGATGAATACCAACGCGCCTACGGCGATGGCGGTGACGATCAGCGGACTCAACCCGGAATGGGCAATGGCCTGAAATGACTGCTGGAAAGCCGGCAGTTTCATCACCAGTGCGCCGAATCCCACGATAACGGCGGTATTGAACAGGGAGACGACACCTTCCATCGTTCCCGCCGCCAGGTTACCGATGATCTCTTTCCAGTTTAAAAAACGAAAGTAAATGATCAACGCGGAAACGATGGCGGAAAATAACGCAATAGCCGGATCCCATTTCAGAATATTCAAGGCTACCAACAATAACAGCATCGGTGATAAGGCGACGATCACGTGAGGCAGATTTGTGTTTTTTACGGCATTGCTTTTTTGGGCGAGATTTTCATCATCAACCCAGCCTTCACCGCTGGCTTTTACTTTTTTGAACAGGTATGACAGATAAACAATGACGAGAATTGCCTGGAAAGCCGCGGTTATCATGCCGGGTACCAGACCTGCGGTTGCTGATGTGCCGAGAAACTTCATGGGGATAAGGTTCTGGATTTGCGGTGAACCCGGCATAATCATCACGAAAGTACCGGCTCCGGCGAAATAGACGGCGGGAATGAGCCGGCGGGGCAGATTGGCTTTTTTGAACATGCTGATCATCATGGAATAGACGGTGAACAAAGCGACAAAAACAGAAACGCCGCCATAGGCCAGAATAGCGCAGGCGGCGACTAATGACGGGATCACCGCTTTTTCGCCAAATTTGCCGATGATGAATGAAGCCACGCTGTCGGCAGCGCCGCTGATGGCGGTCAATTTGCCGAAGATAGCCCCCAGGACAAAGATGAAAAAGAAATTACCGAAATAGCCCCCCAATCCGGCGGTATAGACCTGCAATATGGCGTCCAGAGGATTAAGCACATCCGGTGCGGTTATCCATGCGGTTATGGCTAAAAAGAGGCTGGCGGTAAATACGGAAATAAAGATGTGTATTCCTTTCATACACATCACCATTAAAATAATTAACCCGAGAATCAAGAAAAGAATACCCATAATTTTCTCACTTATATTTATCAGGGATCAGTTTGGATCATAGAGAATCAATGCTTTTCAGGTTGTCTATGATCCTATAAGTCTATTTGGGACATAATGACTTATTAATCCGACAAGACATCGGCAAAAGTCTGTAATGCCGTCCGCGCTTGTTCGTAACTTTGGGTTTGCTGATCGATTTCGATAACGATTGAAGGAATACCCTCTTTATCGAGATGTTTTTTTATAATTGGCGCATCGAATTCTTCGGGATCACAGAATTTCGTCAGCAGATAGACAACGCCTTGCGCATTATTATTCCGTACCATATCAGACAGAATTTTTGTGCGTTTTTTATCTGGGTCAAATAACAGTGAACACCCTTCGAGTTTGGCAATGTGTTCAGCCAACCGGGTATAGGGAGAGTCGCCTTCCGGGACATTGAGCCGGAATTGCCGGGATTCATGCGCGACCTCATCCGCAACGATGGCCATATTGTTATCGGCAAAGATTTGCAGCAGGGAAGGGCTGTCGGCAATGATGCCGGTCACCACGATCTTGTGTCCGTCCCATTCTTCCGGCGACTGCTTCTGACAGAGAGAGATAATATCCTGCACGATCTGCGTATGTTCGACGGTATCCATGAAGTAACCGCTTTTGATCACGATATTGCGCAGCAACGGACTGATGGTGCGCGGATATTGTGCGGCGATGTGCGAGAATTCGCGCAGTACCGCCCGATGTTGGTTAAAGACGGTGATGGCGTTGTTCAACGCCTCATCCGAGATCGGTTGTCCTGACAGTTGCTCCAATTGCCTGGCTACCTTTTTGTACTGTTCGGACAGGAACGCTATTCCCGCTGGCGTCCCGCGATTCTGTGGATGGACGATCTGTATGAAGGGAACCTGAGGCACGCCGACTTTCCAGTTTTGACCAAGGCATTTCAGCGTATCGCAAAGGACGGGGATCATGACCGCCGACAGTTTATCCAGCGCCTTGTCCAGCCCCATTTCCAGCGATGACAGCGCCAGAGCGCAATAGAAAGGCGGAAAATATTTCTTGGCTTCTGATATTTCCCGTCCTTCCGCTCCCCACAGACCGAACGGAACCATACCTGCGGCGTAGACGATTTCATTAGGTGTGTATTCGGGGAGACATCCAACAACTTTTTTGCCATTTCTGATAAATGCGTTCAGTTGTTTTGCGGGATTGTCGACAATCGATTTTAACAGTTCAAACTTTCTGGCTAACGTTTCCATCAGATTACCCCTTTATCCGCAGCGGCCTTGTTGGCAGCCATGATTTCTGTCAGTGCTTCGATGCGCGTAACGTATTGTGCTTCGGAGAATCCGCGGGGATCGGCCTGATCGCCATCGAATGTGACGGTAGGAATATTCAGTTCGCGGCGTATTCTTCGCTCTATCTCCGGCATGATGCCGCTCCAGAGTTTGCAACTGCGATTGACATGGATAATGGCGCCGTCGATGTGATTTTGGCGGCCGACGTTAATTCGCATATCCGCTGCCCGCTCTACCGAAACGCAGTTGGGAACGTAAGAGTAGGCCCGCATCATTTCGCTGCTGTTCTGATAAATGACGCCGAATGCGGTGGCGTATACCGTCGCCGTTACATTGATACCGTGTTCTTTCAGCGGGGTGGAGGTGGCGCGCAGATAGGGCCAGCAGGCAATGCCTTCGAACAGCACCCGATATTTTTCTTCGGCCCGATAGGTCGATTTTTTTTCCCGGATATTCTGTTCCATCTCTTCGCACAGTTGCTCAAAGGCTTCCGCCGCGTCCTGGCGGCCTCGGGCGCAAACGGCGACAGCCATATGGTTGAACAGATCGAAGCCGTTCATCGGGGAGGGGGTATATTGGCAATATTCCGCCGCTTTCAGCCAGGCTTTGCCCGTACGCTGCGATATTTCACAGACTTCCCTGAACTTTTCTTCTGAAAAAGTTTTGCCCGTTATTTTTGCCAGTTGCGCGATGGCGTCATCAAATTGCGCCTTGATATAGTGAACGGTGACATCATCCGTTTCATAATCATTTTTGTAAGGGATATCGATAAGGATTAGCGGAATATTCAATTCATAAGCGATATTCTCATACCACTTGATCATACAGTTGCAGATATTGTTACTGCACAGCAGGAAATCGGGTTGAGGCATATCCATTTCCTCACAGTGCTTGATATCCATAAAGGCGATGCTGATTCTGGCATAGGCACAAATATCGTTTGAATAACCCATGCTTTCCGCATGTTCGCACATTCTCAAGCCACCGCCTTTCGCGGCGATGGCGGCCGCCTGATTTTCGGGATAAACGACAGGCACGCCCAATGTTTCCGCAATTTCCTGCGGAAAGTTGGAAGCGCACCAGCCAATTTTTTCTCCTTTATTTTTGGCATCCCAGGCGCGTTGATACGCGTCAGCGGCAATTTGCTGTAACTTTTTTTTCGCGGGAATATATTCCTGCTCGTTTACATTTACATTGCTCATATATTATGTACTCCTAAAATGGGAGCGCTGTCTTTTAATGACGAACTGCACGCTTCAAATGCATAAATAGCCGCCCCGATCGCCCCGGTATATTGTGATAATGGCGAGGTCTTTATGGGGGCTCCCAACTCTTTGCCGACATAACGAACAACTTCAAAGTTTTTTGCGACGCCGCCGGTCATGACGACCGGTTCTTCTATCCCTACTCTTTTCGCCAGCCCGGCAATACGGCTGGAGACAGATTTATGAATGCCGTTGACGACATCGGGAATCGTCTCGTTATTGGCGAGATGTGAAATAACTTCGGATTCGGAAAAGACCGTACAGGTGGAACTGATCGTGACCAGTTTCTGCGACCGTGCGCCCAATGCGGCGAGATCGGCGATATTGGTTTCCAGCACCCGTGACATGACGTCCAGGAAACGGCCTGTACCTGCCGCACATTTGTCATTCATCACAAAGTTGAGCAGACGGCCGCTGCCGTCCATGTGTAGCGCTTTGACATCCTGTCCGCCAATATCAATGACTGTTTTGACGCCTGGGAAAAGATAATTGGCGCCTTTGGCATGACAACTGAGTTCACTGATCTCCTTGTTGGCCCCCTTCAATGAATTGCGTCCGTATCCCGTAGCGCACACCCATTGAATATCGCTACGTGCTCCGCCATATTGCCGAAACACTTCCGCCATGGCCTTTTCCGGTCCGGATGTTCCCGCTCCGACAGACGACAGGGATTGGGCGACAATCTCCGTACCATTGCGCATGATGACGCATTTGGATGCGGATGAACCGATATCCACGCCCATGGTGAGTATATTTTGCATATGGACGATCTCCTGATAATCGAGGAAATAGCGACGGTTGTTCCAGACTGCCGACAAAGTCCGTCGTCAGGTGGAAGAGCGCCGATGAGGCCGGCAACAGTGCGAGGGCGGTCCAGGCCTGTGCCTCGCTGCCACCGCGCGGCGTTTCCGGTAACGCGGATTCAAGTTTGTCGCCGGCCTCTGATGCCGGTTACTCCTGCCAGATAAAAATGTCCTTGTCGGTTTCCAGTCTGGCGATATCGCTGTCGCTATACCCAAGGTCTTTTAAAATCGCAGGGGTATCTTCACCAAGTAACGGGCCCCGTTTGTAATCGGGTAATCCGCTTTCCAGAAAAACGATTGGCGGGCGCACCAATGCTTTTTCGCTGCCGTTGGCATATTTCATCCGATAGAAGGTGTCGATGGCCCATGCCTGTTCATCATCCAGAATCTCTTCCCATACCTGCGCGACGCTGAAGGGAATATCGTTTTCCAGGAAGATCGTCTTCCATTCATTAACCGTCTTTTGCTCCATTTGCTGACAGATAATGTCGTATAACTCCGGCGAGCGTTTATGCCTGGCGACTTCCTGAAGCCGGGTATAACGTTCGTCTTCCGCCAGATCGGGTCTGCCGATACAACGAATGAATTTGGGATAATAGGCGTCATAGACCGGCATGCAGATCTGAATGAAACGGTCGTCTTTGGTTTTGTACGCCAGAATGAACGGACTGGTCGTGGTGCGGCGGTCGATAGGATAAGATTGCCCGTAATCTTTGTATTGCGCCGCCTGAATCATGATTGCCTGAGTGTAGATGGCGGTATGCAGCAGGCTGGTGGAAACATATTCTCCCTGACCGGTGTTTTTGGCCCGAATATATGCCGCCAGTACGCCAGAAACCAATCCCATGGCGCATTGGTGATCCCCCAACCCCGGAATGACGTTCATGGGCACGGTTCCTTTCTGATAGAGCGAACCCAGTATGCCGCCTCGGGCGTAAAACGCGGTGTAGTCGAATCCCGGTAGATCTTTATCCGGCCCTGTGTCGCCGTAGCCGGTTACGCAGGCATAGACCAGATGAGGGAATTGTTTCTTCAGCGTTTCATAATCCAGACCGGCTCGTTCACGAGCTTTAGGACGCCAGTTGGTCAGGAAAATATCGGCCTTTTCCAGTAGCTGGAATAATATTTTGCGGCCTGTTTCGGTTTTGGTATTTAACGCAATGCCGTATTTGTTGGCATTTTCCAAATCAAAGGTCGTGTTCTCGTGCTGATCCAGCGGGCGGCCTTCTGTTGGTGCGGTATAACGTAAATTATCTCCGTCCAGCGATTCGATTTTAATCACTTTAGCGCCCATATCCGCCAGAATTCTTCCTGCTGCGGGAACGGCAATGAATGTCGCTAATTCTACAACCGTCACCCCTTCTAATGCTTTTTTACTCGCCATTTTCCTCTCCTTTACCGGTTTTTGGCTCAGTGCATAATTTTCAGCGTTTTTTTAAATTATTTTCTATGTGAAGCTACGGCGTTTTCTTTGTATTTATTGACAGTATTTTTATTACTTGTTAATGATTTCAATTTTTGAATGTCTATTTTTCCACAGGGCGTATAAGGAAATTTTTTTAAAAAATGAATATTGGCGGGCGTTTTGTAGTGCGCCAAACGATGTCGCAAAAATTCGCGTAACTCGGTTTCGCAAGATAAATATCCTTCTTTCATGCAAATGGCCGCGGCGACTTCCTCTCCCAGTTCTTCTGATTCCACACCAAATACTTTTACGAGATCGATCCCCGGATATTCCAGAATGGCCTCTTCCACTTCGCGTGAACTGATGTTTTCACCTCCGCGAACGATAATATCTTTAATGCGGTGGGAATAATGGTAATCACCATTGACGTCGATGAAGCCGATATCTCCCGTATGCAGCCAACCTTGCGGATCAATGGTTTTCCGTGTCTGTTCATCATCATGGTAATAACCCATCATGACGTGAAATCCCCGGGTGCAGATTTCTCCCCGCACGCCAGCAGGACACGGATTGCCCGTTTTCAAATCTGCAATTTTCATTTCGATAAAAGGCAGGGGCTTTCCTATTGAATGACTTTTTAGTGAAATCGAATCATCCGGCAGTGTCTGAGTACAGCAAGGCGATGTTTCCGTCTGTCCGTATGACACGGAGATATGCTTCATACCGAGACGCATAACAATGTCCTGAATCAGTCGCGGCGGACAATAGGCGCCGGCAACGATGCCCTTGTCCAGACTGGTTGTATCGTAATGAACCAGGTCATCATTCTGCATCAGCCGACTAAAAATGGTTGGCACACCGTGCATCACGCTGCATCGGTAGGTCTGGACCGATTTGAGCACTTCATCAGCGCGATAGTTATCCAGCAAGACCATTTTGCAGCCGGTATGAAGGGAGAAGAACAGCCCGGAAGAAAGGCCGAAGCAATGAAACAATGGTACCGCCAGACAAAGTATGTCATCTGGCACGACGTTTAATCGCTGGGCAGAAAAAAAGGCATTATTGACGACGCTGTGGTGGCTTAGCATGACGCATTTGGGTAAGGCGGTGCTGCCGGATGTCAGTTGAATGGTCAGAAGGTCGTTGCTTTGCACCTGCGATACGGCTTCTTCATAATGCGATATTGGCAACGACCGGCCTTGTTCTTTTATTTCATTCAGCGACCATGCCTGAGATGCTTTTTTATTTCCGATGCTTATTAATAATTCAGGGAAGAAAGCCTCTTCTGCCTCGCTTTGTTGAGAAAGCGAGGCAATGACTTCTGAGAAGTCATTTTCTCTGAAACCATCGGATAAACATAAAGCTTTAATTCGGGTCAGGTGCAATAAATCGTACAGTTCTTTTTTCATGAAATGAAAATTAATACCAACAACAACGACGCCGATCCTGGCCGCTGCTAAAAAACAGATGATCCATTCAACATTATTGGCAGACCAGATACCCAGGCGATCGCCTTTTTTCATCCCTCTTACCAGCAAGCCGCGAGCAACACGATTGACATCATCATTTAATTCCTGCCATGTTAGTGACTTCCCGGTGCGGCTCTCAATCAATGCAATACCGGACGGATTAAGCATCGCTGCTTTATTTAAGCATTCTCCCGCGGTTATCGTTAATAGCCCCATCGTGATGTACCTATATTAGTGATGTCGTGCAATACCGCTTCCGTTTTTTCATTATGGGAATGTGCAAGTCATCATTCTTGGTAAATTGCGAACTGTTTTTCGTCATTTTCATCCGGACGCGGTAAATGTGATCTGCCGCGATATTTCAATGATGCCTTTTTGTGACTTATTTGAGGTGATTGTTAATTAAAAGAGTGCGATGATGATAATGTGATTAATTTGTAGTAAATAATGTTCTGATTTTTTTCGGTGATGATTCCAGTCTGTTATAACGGCAGCTTACATATTTTTCTTATCGCCGGAGATAGAAAAGGAATAAAGAAATGGCATGAATTTTTAAAATATTCGGAACATGACCGTTTATGAGATGTTGATATGCTTTTAATGAATGAACCCTTGCTTTTTCTTCTGGATGAAGATAGACCACATAAATAATAGGTCTTTGAGAAAAGTGGTTACATTATGAGAAACATCTTTACGACTCAAGATGTCCCCAGTGCTGAGCGGTTTACTGCTTTCAGGGATACCGTTAAGGGACGTTTCCTCTCCTCTTACGAGTGTTGTATGAACTCGCAGTCCAGCCCCAGCCATCAGCGGTTTTACGCTAATATTGTGGAGCGGCGGGTGGCCGATCTCCAATTTCTTCTTTTGGAGTCGAACGGACACCGTGCAACCAGTTTACCGCGCTCGCAGGGGGTGAGTCAGGAAGGCGATTTCTACATCGAGCTGCAACGTTCCGGTACCAGCCAACTTTCGCAAGATGGAAGAACGGCTCTTTTACGCCAGGGCGATTTCTGCTTTTTCGATATGGCCAGACCTGTTACCTGGTCTTTCGATGATGATTACTCTCTGTTCAAAATCCTGATCCCGCGTGAAAAATTTGCCGGACGACTGGGGAATACACACAGTCTTACCGCGAAAGCCATTCGCGGCAACAGCGTAACGGGGGCGCTGGTTTACAGTTTCATGCTTAAATATATTCCATTTCTGGATTCCATTCCGCCGCTGCATGCCCAGCATTTGGCGGATATTTTGCTTAATCTGATTACCATGTCGCTTAGTGAACTTAGCATGGCGTTGCCAGTGCAGAGTATGGGGCGCTCAACCATTTTTTACATTGCGCTGCAATATATTGAAAAACACTTGTCTGAACCGGAATTAAACGTTCAGGATTGCGCCCGGGCGTGCGGAATATCCGTAAGGTATCTGCAAAAGTTGTTTCATGAGCAGGGAATGTCTGTCAATCGATGGATACATCAGAAGCGGCTTGAGCATTATAAGTCAGAGCTTGCGAACCCTTTAATGGCGAATAAAAATATCACCCAGATAGCCTATGACTGTGGTTTTCGTGACATTTCCAATTTGAGCCGTAGGTTTAAGGCGGAGTATTTAATGACGCCATCTGAATATAGAAGAATACATTCGATTCGGGGAGGATAAATGCGCCCGGAATCCGGTTAGTTATAAATGTGTCTTTTCATGATGATATCTTTGCCGCCAACAGGCCGGCCTTCTCTGCCTTATCTTCAGTAACTGCAACAGAATATTCCTCTCTCATCCATAATGGACTTTCGGTTAGGCAGTGGGGACTCTCTCACCGTATCAGAGACCCTATGTCGCGACAGCTCACCTGTGGGCGTCATCGCGTATCGAGTGGGCCTTGAATGAGGGTAGCCATCAGGGCGGGAATAAAGGGCATTCCGATAAGGTCTTGACGGGGTTCTTTGTATTTCAATACAATAGATTAACTTCTAGAGACTTGTTCTCGCGCCAATCCTATAGATAACTTGCATTTTTGCGGTTGTCAGCGTAGTATTTGCCACGTTTTCGGACGCGGGGTGGAGCAGCTTGGTAGCTCGTCGGGCTCATAACCCGAAGGTCGTCGGTTCAAATCCGGCCCCCGCAACCACTTAACCTTTCCAGTAGAGCATTTTTTCAAATAAACTGTTCAATAAGTCGACATCGCTTTTACAGTGATTTTTTGAAAGAATCCTTAACCGAAGGTTATGCCGCGTTTTTTAGCGGTATTAGGGTCCAGTTGCATAAAGCCCCGATATATCGGGGTTTTTTGTTATTTGGCAACAGAATTACTGGGCTATTAGGCCCTTTTTTTATGTCTTGGGGGTGGGCTTGTCCACGTTAGAGCAAAAATTAACAGAGATGATTTCAGCACCAGTCGAAGCATTAGGTTATGAATTGGTCGGTATTGAGTTCATCCGGGGTCGCCAATCGACGCTGCGTATTTATATTGATAGTGAAGATGGGATCACTGTTGACGATTGTGCTGATGTCAGCCACCAGGTCAGTGCGGTATTGGATGTTGAGGATCCTATCACTGTCGCCTATAACCTGGAAGTATCGTCTCCAGGGCTTGAGCGTCCCTTGTTCACGATAGAACATTATGTGCGTTTTATCGGTGAAGAGGTGACGGTGGTACTGCGAATGGCAGTCCAGAATCGTCGTAAGTGGCAGGGCGTTATTAAAGCCGTTGATGGCGAAATGATTACCGTAACAGTGGAAGGCAAAGACGAAGTGTTCGCGCTGAGCAACATCCAGAAAGCGAACCTGGTACCCCACTTTTAAAGTTTGGATGAGGCAACTAGGATGAATAAAGAGATTCTGGCTGTTGTTGAAGCCGTTTCCAACGAAAAAGCCGTCCCGCGCGAGAAGATTTTTGAAGCGTTGGAAACCGCACTGGCGACAGCAACTAAGAAAAAATACGAGCAGGAAATTGATGTCCGCGTCAGTATCGATCGCAAGACCGGTGACTTTGATACGTTCCGCCGTTGGCTGGTGGTAAATGAAGTGACCCAGCCGACGCGTGAAATTACACTGGACGCGGCTCAGTTTGAAGATCCTTCGCTCGATGTCGGCGATTATGTAGAAGATCAGATTGAATCGGTAACGTTTGACCGTATTACCACGCAAACGGCAAAACAGGTTATTGTGCAGAAAGTTCGTGAAGCTGAACGCGCCATGGTTGTCGATCAGTTCCGCGAACAGGAAGGCGAGATTATCACCGGTGTCGTGAAGAAGGTTAACCGTGATAATATTTCGCTTGAAGTCAGACCGGTCGATGGTTCTAACACCAGTGCAGAAGCGGTTATTGGCCGTGAAGACATGCTTCCCCGTGAAAATTTCCGCCCTGGCGATCGTATCCGTGGCGTACTTTACTCTGTTCGTCCCGAAGCGCGTGGCGCACAGCTGTTCGTCAGCCGTTCCCGTCCGGAAATGCTGATAGAGCTCTTCCGTATCGAAGTGCCGGAAATCGGTGAAGAGGTCATCGAGATTAAGGCTGCTGCCCGCGATCCGGGGTCCCGTGCGAAAATTGCGGTGAAAACCAATGATAAGCGTATCGACCCTGTTGGCGCTTGTGTCGGTATGCGCGGCGCTCGCGTGCAGGCAGTATCCAGTGAGCTGGGCGGCGAACGGATTGATATCATTCTGTGGGATGACAATCCTGCTCAGTTTGTTATCAACGCCATGGCGCCGGCTGATGTCGTTTCCATCGTGGTGGATGAAGATACCTGTACGATGGATATCGCTGTTGAATCCAGCAATCTGGCGCAGGCGATTGGTCGTAACGGCCAGAACGTACGTTTGGCTTCCCAATTGTTAAAGCAGCATCGTTCAGATGACCGTTGGGAACTGAACGTCATGACGGTAGAAGATCTTCAGGCCAAGCATCAGGCTGAAGCGCATGCCGCTATTGATGTGTTCACCAAGCACCTTGATATTGACGAAGAGTTTGCCACCGTGCTGGTTGAAGAGGGCTTCTCTTCACTTGAAGAACTGGCCTATGTGCCAATTAAAGAGCTACAGGCTATCGAAGGCCTCGATGAAGAGACCATTGAAGCATTGCGCGAACGTGCAAAAGCCGCATTAACCACCCTGGCGCTGGCGCACGAAGAAAGTCGCGGCGATGGCCAACCCGCAGACGATTTGCTCAGTTTACCTGGCCTGTCGCGTGAGATGGCATTCAAGCTGGCGGCACGCGGTGTTTGTACGCTGGAAGATCTTGCTGAGCAGGGCGTTGACGATCTGACGGATATTGAAGAGCTGAATGATGAAAAAGCGGGGGAGCTGATTATGGCGGCCCGTAATATCTGTTGGTTTGGCGACGACAACGAATAACGAACTGTAGCAGGAAAGGAACAGCATGACAGATGTAACCGTAAAATCGCTGGCCACAGAGATTCAGACTTCGGTTGACCGCCTGATACAGCAGTTTGCTGATGCGGGCATCACCAAGTCTGCATCGGATTCTGTGACTCAGCATGAAAAAGAGACGTTACTGGCGCACCTTAACCGCGATCGCGGGAGTGTGCCTGGTAAACTGACGCTGCAGCGTAAAACGCGCAGCACGTTGAATATTCCAAGCACTGGCGGTAAGAGTAAGTCGGTGCAGATCGAAGTCCGCAAGAAACGCACTTATGTAAAACGCGATCCTCTGGATGCCCAACAGGCTGAAGAGGAAGAGCTGGCACGGCGTGAAGCGGAAGAACAGGCACAACGCGCTGCTGAAGAGCAGGCTAAACGCGAGGCGGAAGAGAAAGCCCAGCGTGAAGCTGCTGATAAAGCTAAACGTGCTGCCGAAGAGCAAGCCAAACGTGAGGCCGCTGAAAAAGCTAAGCGTGATGTAGCGGAAAAAGAAAAAGTGACGAATCAACAAAACGAGAGTATGACCAAGCCGGCTCAGGCTGAAAAAGCGAAACGTGAAGCGGAAGCTGCCGAACTTAAGCGTAAAGCAGAAGAAGCCGCTCGCCTTAAGGTCGAGGAAGAAGCTCGGCGCATTGCCGAAGAAGCCCGCCGTATGGCGGAAGAAAATGCCGGGCGCTGGGAAGCGGAAAGCCAGAAACCTGAAGAGGTCGCAGATTATCATGTGACCACGTCTCATCATGCCCGTGAAGCGGAAGATGAAAGCGATCGTCAGGTTGAAGGCGAGCGTCGCAGTCGTGGCCGTGGCAAAGCAACCAAGCAGAAGAAAGGTAACCGCCTGTCTGAGTCCAAGGCCGACCGCGAAGAAGCCCGCGCCGTTACCCGTGGTGGCAAAGGTAAACGTAAACCAAGTACGTTGCAGCAAAGCTTCAACAAGCCGGTTCAGGCCGTTAACCGTGATGTGATCATCGGCGAGACCGTGACTGTCTCTGAGTTAGCCAACAAAATGGCGGTCAAAGGCTCTCAGGTTATCAAAGCGATGATGAAACTGGGTGCGATGGCGACCATCAATCAGGTTATCGATCAGGAAACGGCCCAACTGGTGGCGGAAGAAATGGGTCACAAAGTGATTCTGCGCCGTGAGAATGAGCTGGAAGAAGCGGTCATGAGCGATCGTGATACTGGCGCGGCGGCTGAATCCCGCGCACCTGTCGTTACCATTATGGGTCACGTTGACCATGGTAAAACCTCACTGCTGGACTATATCCGTTCAACCAAGGTCGCGGCAGGCGAAGCGGGCGGGATTACCCAGCACATCGGTGCTTATCACGTTGAAACGGATAATGGCATGATCACGTTCCTGGATACCCCGGGACACGCCGCGTTTACCGCAATGCGTGCGCGTGGTGCTCAGGCAACGGACATCGTGGTTCTGGTCGTTGCGGCTGATGATGGCGTGATGCCTCAGACAATCGAAGCTATTCAGCATGCGAAAGCTGCCAAGGTTCCGGTTGTGGTTG
This sequence comes from Brenneria roseae subsp. roseae, assembly GCF_003115845.1. Taxonomy (GTDB): domain Bacteria; phylum Pseudomonadota; class Gammaproteobacteria; order Enterobacterales; family Enterobacteriaceae; genus Brenneria; species Brenneria roseae. Next base: position 18,491 of record NZ_KZ819032.1, read on the forward strand.
CAGTGAATAAGATTGATAAGCCGGAAGCCGATCCGGATCGTGTTAAAACCGAACTGTCCCAGTACGGTATTATGCCGGAAGAGTGGGGCGGTGAGTCTCAGTTCGTTCATGTATCTGCCAAAGCCGGTACGGGTATCGATGAACTGCTGGACGCGATCCTGCTCCAGGCCGAAGTGCTTGAACTGAAAGCCATTCGTAGTGGTATGGCCAGCGGCGTGGTAATCGAATCCTTCCTGGATAAAGGTCGTGGCCCGGTTGCTACCGTGCTGGTTCGCGAAGGTACGCTGAATAAAGGCGATATTGTGCTGTGTGGCTTTGAGTATGGCCGGGTTCGGGCCATGCGTGATGAACTGGGACGTGAAATTGCGTCTGCCGGTCCGTCAATTCCCGTTGAAATTCTGGGACTGTCAGGCGTACCCGCTGCCGGTGATGAAGCTACCGTGGTGCGTGACGAGAAGAAAGCGCGTGAAGTGGCGCTGTATCGTCAGGGCAAATTCCGTGAAGTCAAACTGGCCCGCCAGCAGAAATCCAAACTGGAAAACATGTTTGCCAACATGACGGAAGGTGAAGTTTCTGAATTGAATATCGTACTGAAATCTGATGTTCAGGGCTCTTGTGAAGCGATTTCTGATTCCCTGCAGAAATTGTCCACTGATGAAGTGAAAGTGAAGATTGTGGGTTCCGGTGTGGGTGGTATCACAGAAACCGACGCCACGCTGGCAGCCGCTTCAAATGCGATTATCCTTGGCTTTAACGTCCGTGCAGATGCTTCCGCCCGTCGTATTGTTGAAGCGGAAAGTCTGGATCTGCGTTACTACTCCGTCATCTATGACCTGATTGATGAAGTTAAACAGGCCATGAGCGGTATGTTGGCGCCGGAATACAAGCAAGAGATCATTGGTCTGGCAGAAGTCCGTGACGTGTTCAAGTCACCTAAGTTTGGTGCTGTCGCAGGTTGTATGGTTACGGAAGGTGTGGTTAAACGTCACAACAAAATCCGTGTACTGCGTGACAACGTGGTGATCTACGAAGGCGAACTGGAATCTCTGCGTCGCTTCAAAGATGATGTTAACGAAGTCCGTAACGGTATGGAATGTGGTATCGGCGTGAAAAACTACAACGATGTCCGTGCTGGCGATGTGATCGAAGTCTTTGAAACGATTGAGATCAAACGCACCATCGTTTAATTCTGTTCCAGACGATGACGTGAGTTATTTGTAAGGGGGCCTTAGTGGCCCCCCGATTTTTAATTGAGGATTCAATATGGCAAAAGAATTCAGCCGCACTCAGCGCGTTGCGCAGGAAATGCAAAAAGAAATCGCCATTATTATTCAACGCGAAGTGAAAGATCCGCGGATTGGTATGGCGACCGTTTCTGGCGTTGAAGTTTCCCGCGATCTGGCTTACGCAAAAGTTTTCGTGACATTACTGAATGATAACGAGCCGGAACAGGTGAAGACGTCGGTCAAAGCATTGCAAGACGCCTCTGGTTTTATCCGCATGTTGTTAGGTAAGGCAATGCGTCTGCGTGTTGTACCGGAATTGACATTTGCCTATGACAACTCCCTGGTTGAAGGGATGAGAATGTCCAATCTGGTCACCAGCGTCGTCAAAAATGATGCCGCGCGTCGTTCTGCAACGGGCGAAGATCAGGAGGATTAATGAGTCGTCCTCGTCGCCGTGGCCGTGATGTACACGGCGTATTATTATTGGATAAATCTCAGGGCATGTCGTCGAATGACGTCTTGCAGAAAGTAAAACGGATTTTTAACGCGAATAAAGCAGGGCATACCGGTGCGCTGGATCCGCTGGCGACCGGTATGTTGCCGATCTGCCTCGGTGAAGCAACCAAGTTCTCCCGGTATTTGCTGGACTCTGACAAGCGGTATCGCGTGATTGCCCGGCTTGGACAGCGGACAGATACATCGGATGCCGATGGAAACGTGATTGAAACGCGTCCGGTAAACTTTTCACAAGCCGAGCTGGAAGGGGCGCTGGAAAGCTTCCGTGGCACCACGCGGCAAGTTCCTTCCATGTACTCGGCGTTGAAGTATCAGGGACGTCCGCTATACGAGTATGCGCGTCAGGGGCAGGTTGTTCCGCGTGAAGCACGTGAAATTACCGTCTATGAGCTGCGGTTTATCCGTTACGAAGGCGATGAACTGGAACTGGAAATTCACTGTTCCAAAGGAACTTACATTCGTACCATCATTGATGATTTGGGTGAGAAGTTAGGCTGTGGCGCGCACGTGATTTATCTGCGCCGTCTACAGGTTTCAACCTATCCTACTGAAAAAATGGTGACGCTGGATCAGTTGCATGGATTATTGGCACAGGCGCAGGCTGACGATCGCGCGCCGGCGCTGAGTCTTGATCCGCTCCTGATGCCGATGGATAGCCCGGTGATGGATTTTCCCGAAGTGAATTTGAACCCGGTGGTCGCCGGTTACCTGAAGCTGGGGCAAGCGGTTCAAACGCCAGGTACCCCTTCGAATGGTATGGTTCGCATTACCGAGGGAGAAGAGCGTAAATTCATTGGCATGGGCGAGATTGACGAGGACGGGCGTGTTGCTCCGCGTCGTTTGGTCGTTGAGTTTCAGAACTAAGCCGGCCTGTTGCCGCCTTGCTATCGCAAGAGGCTGAGAGTAGAATAGCGCGGCTTGACTATTGGGTGGCTGAATTAGAGATCGGCGCCTGTTTTTTTATCTATAATGTTTGGAGTATGACTATGTCTCTAAGTGTTGAAGCTAAAGCTAAAATCGTAGCGGAATTCGGTCGTGGTACTAACGACAGTGGCTCTACCGAAGTTCAGGTCGCGTTGCTGACCGCGCAGATCAACCATCTGCAAGGCCACTTCGCTGAGCACAAGAAAGATCACCACAGCCGTCGTGGTCTGCTGCGTATGGTTTCTCAGCGTCGTAAGCTGCTGGACTACCTGAAGCGTAAAGATGTAGCACGTTATACCAGTCTGATCGAGCGTCTGGGTCTGCGTCGCTAAGTTTCCGAGTTTCAGTAGGAAGGGGCCTCTTTTGGCCCCTTTCTTCTAGGAAGCGCTCGCAAAACAGAGTAATGTATTGCTGTTTTAATTATGATCTTTCATTACAGAGGTTCGCGCGGCTAATGAGAGGCTTTATCTGCATGAGCAGGGTAAAGGTTGTCATTAGTCGTGAGGATGTAGTGTAAAGGTCGGGAGTTCACCGGCGTGTTTATCCTGAGTAGGTTCGACACGCCCTAGTTAAGGATATTATTTTGCTGAATCCGATCGTTCGTAAGTTCCAATATGGTCAACATACCGTCACGTTAGAAACCGGTATGATGGCCCGCCAGGCTACCGCTGCTGTAATGGTAAGCATGGATGATACTGCAGTATTTGTTACCGTTGTAGGCGCCAAACACGCTAAACCAGGCCAGGGTTTCTTCCCTTTAACGGTAAATTATCAGGAGCGTACCTACGCTGCCGGACGTATCCCAGGTGGTTTCTTCCGTCGTGAAGGTCGTCCGAGCGAGGGTGAGACACTGATTTCCCGTCTGATTGACCGCCCGATTCGTCCGCTGTTTCCTGACGGCTTCCTGAATGAAGTTCAGGTTATAGCCACGGTGGTTTCTGTTAATCCGCAGGTAAACCCTGATATCGTCGCCATGATCGGCGCCTCTGCCGCGCTGAGCCTGTCTGGTATTCCGTTCAGTGGCCCAATCGGCGCTGCCCGCGTCGGCTACCTGAACGATCAGTATGTGTTGAACCCGACGACTGACGAACTGAAGGAAAGCCGTCTGGATCTGGTGGTCGCGGGTACTGAAGGCGCGGTACTGATGGTTGAATCTGAGGCCGATCTGTTAAGTGAAGATCAGATGCTGGGCGCGGTGGTATTTGGCCACGAGCAACAGCAGATTGTTATTGAAAATATCAACGCACTGGTTGCTGAAGCAGGCAAACCGAAGTGGGATTGGCATGCGCCGGAAGTGAATGTCGGTTTGCACCAGCGCGTACAGGCTCTGTCTGAAACTCGTCTGGGTGATGCTTATCGTATCACTGAAAAACAAGAGCGTTATGCTCAGGTTGATGTCATCAAAGCCGAAGTGGAAGCCGCGCTGCTGGCGGAAGATGAAACGCTGAACGCGGGCGAAATCCAGGAAATTCTGGGCAACATCGAGAAGGATGTGGTGCGTAGCCGCGTATTGCGTGGAGAACCGCGTATTGATGGCCGTGAGAAAGACATGATTCGCGGTCTGGATGTTCGTACTGGCGTATTGCCGCGTACCCACGGTTCTGCGTTGTTCACTCGTGGTGAAACTCAGGCGTTGGTTACCGCGACATTAGGTACCGAACGCGATGCTCAGACGATTGATGAACTGACCGGCGAACGTACCGATCGCTTCCTGCTGCACTACAACTTCCCTCCGTACTCAGTTGGTGAAACTGGCATGGTGGGATCGCCGAAACGCCGTGAAATTGGTCATGGTCGTTTGGCAAAACGTGGCGTGCTGGCGGTTATGCCTAAAGCGAATGAATTCCCGTATACCGTGCGCGTGGTGTCTGAAATTACGGAATCAAACGGTTCTTCTTCCATGGCGTCAGTCTGCGGTGCTTCTCTGGCGCTGATGGATGCGGGTGTACCGATTAAAGCCGCTGTCGCAGGCATCGCGATGGGTCTGGTAAAAGAAGGTGAAAATTTTGTGGTTCTGTCCGATATTCTGGGTGATGAAGATCATCTGGGCGATATGGACTTCAAAGTGGCCGGTAGCCGTGAAGGTATCACTGCATTGCAGATGGATATCAAAATCGAGGGTATTACCCGGGAAATCATGCAGGTTGCGTTGAATCAGGCCAAAGGCGCTCGTCTGCATATTCTGGGTGTGATGGAACAGGCGATCAGTACGCCACGTGGCGACATCTCTGAATTCGCACCGCGTATCCATACCATCAAAATCAGCACTGACAAGATCAAAGATGTGATCGGTAAAGGTGGTTCGGTTATCCGTGCGCTGACTGAAGAAACCGGTACGACTATTGAGATCGAAGATGACGGTACAGTGAAGATTGCTTCTACAGATGGCGAAAAAGCGAAACATGCTATTCGCCGTATCGAAGAAATTACCGCTGAAATCGAAGTCGGTCGTGTCTATCAGGGTAAAGTGACGCGTATCGTTGATTTTGGCGCCTTCGTTGCCATCGGTGGTGGTAAAGAAGGTCTGGTACATATTTCTCAGATCGCCGACAAGCGCGTTGAGAAAGTGACGGACTACCTGCAAATGGGGCAGGAAGTTCCGGTCAAGGTACTGGAAGTCGATCGCCAGGGCCGTGTACGTTTGAGTATTAAAGAAGCAAATGCTCAGTCTCAGGAAGCGGCAGTGCCGTCTTCTGAGGAAGAATAACTGTTACCACAGTTGTGCAAAACACCGAATCGTTTACGTTAACGCTAGGGTGTTGCGTATATCATAAGGATAAGGATGTCCTTGTGTTGAGCAGACCGGGACAGGATGTTCATCCAATGTTCGTCTTCGGGAGTGGGAAATGAAGTCTTTCTTGCGCTGGTGTTATGTTGCAACAGCACTTATGCTGGCAGGATGCAGCAACACGGATTGGCGCAAAGACGCAGTATTGGCGATTCCGTTACAGCCTACTTTGCAGCAGGAAGTGATTCTGGCGCGCATGGAACAGATCTTTGCGAGCCGGGCATTAACCGATGATGAGCGAGCACAGCTATTATATGAGCGCGGAGTGCTGTATGATAGCTTGGGGTTGCGGGCATTGGCGCGAAATGATTTTTCACAAGCGCTGACGATCCGCCCTGATATACCAGAGGTTTTTAACTATCTGGGGATTTACTTAACGCAGGCAGGCAATTTTGATGCTGCCTATGAAGCGTTTGATTCTGTACTAGAGCTTGATCCAACTTACAATTACGCGCGTTTAAACCGGGGCATCGCTTTGTATTATGGCGGTCGTTACCTGTTAGCGCAGGATGATCTGCTGGCGTTTTATCGAGACGATCCTAATGATCCTTTCCGTTCGTTGTGGCTATACCTCGTGGAGCGAGAAATCAATCCGGAGATGGCCAAGGTAGCGTTAAAGACACGCTATGACGGAGCACAGAAAGGGCCGTGGGGATGGAAAATTGTCGAATTCTACCTGGGCAGTATCAGTGAAAAAGCACTGATGCAGCTTCTGCAGGAAGAAGCTACGGATAACACTTCGCTCGCTGAGCATCTCAGTGAAACTGACTTCTATTTAGGTAAGCACTACCTAAGTCTGGGGGACAAGAACACCGCTTTGGCGCTGTTCAAGCTGACGGTTGCTAACAACGTTCATAACTTTGTTGAGCACCGCTATGCATTGTTGGAATTGGCGCTATTAGGCCAAGAGCAAGACGACCTATCAGGATCGGACCAGCAATAGCTGACGAACAACCATAATCAGCCTTAAAAGACTACGGTTATCACCTTGACGGGTGAGGGCTTTTTTGTTCGCTTTTTAATCCAATTTGAGCCGGTTCACACTTTTCAATGAAAATGACTGAAAATTTTCTCGACGAGTTATGTAGACTGGCCGCCATATATAATGAGGCACGTGTACATGACTGATTTATTTACTTCTTTTGCTGATTTGGGGCTGTCTGCTCCGATTATTAATGCCCTGACCGATCTGGGCTATGAAAAACCATCGCCGATTCAGGCGGAATGTATTCCTCATCTGCTGAGCGGTCGCGATGTGCTGGGTATGGCGCAGACCGGCAGTGGTAAGACTGCGGCTTTTGCTCTGCCATTATTAAATAATTTAAAACCTGAGCTAAAAGCACCGCAGATGTTGGTGTTGGCTCCGACCCGCGAACTGGCGGTGCAGGTTGCTGAAGCCTGTAGTGATTTTGCCAAGCATATGCATGGCGTGAACGTGGTTGCCCTGTATGGCGGTCAACGTTATGACGTACAGCTGCGTGCTTTACGCGGCGGCGCGCAGATCGTCGTCGGTACGCCGGGGCGTCTGCTGGATCACCTGAAACGCGGTACGCTGGATCTGTCCAACCTGAGCGGTCTGGTTCTGGATGAAGCCGATGAAATGCTGCGTATGGGCTTTATTGAAGATGTGGAAAACATCATGGCCCAGATCCCGGCTGAACATCAGACTGCGTTGTTCTCCGCCACCATGCCGGAAGCGATTCGCCGCATTACGCGCCGTTTCATGAAAGATCCGCAGGAAGTGCGTATTCAGTCCAGCATTACCACTCGCCCTGATATCAGTCAGAGCTACTGGACGGTTCATGGCCTGCGTAAGAATGAAGCGCTGGTTCGCTTCCTGGAAGCGGAAGATTTTGATGCGGCGATTATTTTCGTTCGTACCAAAAACGCGACGCTGGAAGTGGCAGAAGCGCTGGAGCGTAGCGGCTATAATAGCGCGGCGTTGAACGGCGACATGAACCAGGCACTGCGTGAACAAACGCTGGAACGTCTGAAAGACGGTCGTCTGGATATTCTGATCGCCACCGACGTTGCCGCTCGTGGCCTGGACGTTGAGCGTATCAGTCTGGTGGTAAACTACGATATCCCGATGGATTCTGAATCCTACGTTCACCGAATTGGCCGTACTGGCCGTGCCGGTCGTGCCGGTCGCGCATTGCTGTTTGTGGAAAACCGCGAACGTCGCCTGCTGCGCAACATTGAACGCACCATGAAACTGACTATTCCAGAAGTGGAATTACCAAATGCGGAACTGCTGGGGCAACGTCGTCTGGCCAGGTTTGCTGCCAAAGTACAGCAACAGCTGGAAAGCAGCGATCTGGATATGTATCGTGCGCTGCTGACTAAACTGCAACCGCAGGAAGAGCTGGACATTGAAACGCTGGCTGCCGCATTGCTGAAGATGGCGCAGGGCGAACGTCCTCTGATCCTGCCGCCGGATCCGGTGTTTGATCGTCGTCCGCGTCGTGAATTCCGCGATCGTGATGATGCTGGTCGTGGCGATCGTCGTCGTGATCCTCGCGACAGCCGTGACGGCGAACGGCCGCCACGTCGTGAGCGCCGTGATGCTGGCGATATGGAGTTGTATCGTATTGAAGTGGGCCGCGATGATGGGGTTGAGGTTCGCCATATTGTAGGGGCGATTGCCAATGAAGGTGATATCAGCAGCCGCTATATTGGCAACATCAAACTGTTTGCTTCTCACTCCACGATCGAATTGCCAAAAGGTATGCCGGGCGATCTGTTATCACACTTTACCCGTACCCGTATTCTGAACAAGCCGATGAATATGCAGTTGCTGGGTGATGCTCTGCCGCACGAACGTCGTGAAGGCGGTGAGCGCCGTGGTAGTCGTCCTGCTGGTCGTGACGGTGCTCCTCGTCGTGCTTTCAGCGGCGAACGCCGTGAAGGCAATGGCGGCGAACGTCGTGAACGTACGTTTAACCGTGATGCCGCACCGCGTGCTCCGCGCCGTCGTCCTGCGGATGCTTAATACAGTGACATCAGGAAAATAAAATATCTTTGCAGATATTCCGTTGCCTGATGTTTTCTGATATAAAAATGGCCCTTTCGAGGGTCATTTTTTTGGGCGAAAGATAATCATCAGGTTTCCCCAATTAAGTTTCTCTTAATGATTTTGTTTTTTAATGATCGTTAATCATCAGGGGAAAATATGGTTTTTGCATGGTTGATGTATTAAAAACCAGACATTATTCGAAAGATTTGCACACAGCCTTCTTTGAAAATATTTAACTAAAATAACTTACTTTGGATTCAAGTAAATGCACGATTTTTTTATGGAAAAAAAATTCAGCTGGCGGCGGCTGGGTTGGTTGTTATTATTTTTCTGGTATTTCTCCTGCACATTACAGCTATTAATTTTACTGTCCGGCCATAGCGGTGCAAATGGATTACGAGACGCTTTACTTTACAGCTTATTTTGGCTTATTCCCGCTTTGTTGTTCCCTGGTAAAACCAGGGCAATTACCGGGGTAATTGGGATAGTGCTGTGGGCTTCATCAGCAATGGCGCTGGGTTACTATTCCATTTATAAACAGGAATTCTCGCAAAGCGTTCTGTTTGTCATGTTTGAATCGAACACAACAGAAGCAAGTGAATATTTAAGCCAGTATTTTAGTTTGAAAATTGTGGGGATATTGATTGCCTACACGCTAGTGGCAATTTTGCTATGGAAGAAATTGCGGCCTGTCTACTTGCCGACGATGCATAAAGCGGTGGTATCGCTGATAATCCTGGCTGTTCTCTTTGGTGCCCCGATCTATAAAAAGATGATTGTCGGTAAGCTGTCATCGGAAGACACCGCTGGTTATCTGGCCGGCCGCATGGCGACGACATCACCATGGCAGTTTCTGAGCAGCTATCTTGAATATCACCAGCAGTTAGACAGTATGGAATCTATGTTGCAGCAAAATGCTGCGTTGCCGCCATTGGCCAATCTAAAAGATGCGAATGGAGATATACCCCGCACTCTGGTGCTGGTTATTGGTGAATCAACGACCAGCAGCCGGATGAGTCTGTATGGTTACTGGCGTCAGACCACGCCACGTTTGGATGCGTTAAGCAAATCCGATCCGAATCTGGTGGTTTTCAAAGATGTCGTGACATCACGTCCTTATACGATTGAGATTCTGCAACAGTCGCTGACATTTGCCGATGAGCAAAATCCGGATCTGTATCTGACCAAGCCTTCATTGATGAATCTGATGAAGCAGGCAGGTTATAAAACATTCTGGATTACCAATCAGCAGACGATGACTAAACGTAATACGATGCTGACGGTTTTTTCAAAACAGACGGATAAACAGTTCTATCTGAATAACCAGAGAACGCAAAGTGTCAGGCAATACGATGATGTCGTTTTACCGCCGTTTGAGGAAGTGATGGCTGACCCTGCGCCGAAAAAATTCATTATCGTGCATTTATTAGGCACGCATATGAACTATAAATATCGCTATCCAGAGACGTTTGATAAATTTAATGGGCGTGTCGGTTTGCCAGCAGAATTAAGCGATCAGGAAGTTGAAGTTTATAACCATTATGATAATGCAGAATTATATAACGATTATATCGTAGATAGCCTGATTAATATCTTTGCTAAAAACAAACCGAATGGTTTCCTGCTTTATTTCTCCGATCATGGTGAAGACGTTTATGAAACGTCGCCGCATGATGTGCTGGGACGTAATGAGGCGGCGCCAACGCGCGCAATGTACACGATTCCTTTTATGGTCTGGATGTCGCCTGAGTGGCAGAAAAACCACTCGTCCGACTATGCACCTTATTTGGAGCGCAAATACAGCAATGCGCACCTGATTCATACCTGGTCGGATTTGGCTGGGTTGAGTTACGATTTTTACGAGCCGTCAAAAAGTCTGGTAAACCCGGATTTTAAAGAAACAGAACGCTGGATTGGCAACCCCTACGATAAAAAAGGGCTGAGAACGTTTGATAGCCTGCCTGCAACAATCGTGGGAACCAAATAGTCTGACTAATCCTGTTGAGGAAAAATGTGTCAACGCTATTTAGGGCGAGTCAGTCGTGCCGGAAAGGGATGCGGGAAGCATCCCTTTCTTTATAATCGTTAATCCAGCAAATCCTGCCGTACGCTTATGGCAATCTCAAACGAGTGCAAACGCGCCTGATGATCAAAAATCTGGCCGTTGATCATCACTTCATCCACCCGTGTTTCCCGCAGTAAACTCTGTAAACCATGTCTGACCTTTGCTCGATCGCCCACGATAGACAGGCGTAACGTTTGTTCAACACCCAATTGTTCTGCGGGTGACCAGATGGCGTCCATATCCTCTACCGGTGCGGGAAGTGGCCCCGGCGTACCGCGACGCAGATTGACAAACTGCTGTTGCATTGAGGTAAAGAGGAAGCGGGCATCACGATCGCTATCGGCGGCAACCACGTTGACGCACACCATGGCGTAAGGTTTAGGGTGTGTCGCAGACGGTTTGAACGACTCGCGATAAACGTTTAACGCCTGTAGTAACAGATCCGGGGCAAAATGGGCAGCAAACGCAAAGGGAAGTCCCAGTGCGGCAGCCAACTGAGCGCTGTATAAGCTTGAACCTAATAGCCAGATAGGAATCTGTAGCCCCTGACCGGGGACCGCCTGAACGGCCTGGCCGGGTTGAACATCCGCAAAGTAGCGTTGCAGTTCCTGCACATCTCGCGGGAAATCATCAATATCGGCATTCAGATGACGTCGTAATGCCATCATGGTCCGTTGATCGGTGCCCGGCGCACGACCTAATCCAAGATCGATCCGACCCGGATAGAGCGACTCCAGCGTCCCGAACTGTTCCGCAATCACCAGCGGCGCATGGTTAGGCAGCATCACGCCGCCTGAGCCGATGCGAATATTCTGTGTACCGGCGGCCAGATAGCCAATCAACACCGAGGTCGCGGCACTGGCGATACCGGTCATGTTGTGGTGTTCCGCCAGCCAATAGCGATGATAACCCCAGTTTTCAGCATGTTGTGCCAAATCCAGCGAGTGATGAAAAGCGTGGCGCGGGCTGGCTCCTTGCGGAATAGGGGCAAGATCAAGGACGGAAAACGTAACCGGACGACGGGATAGGGACATAACGTAGCTCACTTTGTTGATGAGACTTGCAAAAATATCATGCCAGCCAATGATGAGAGTACCTACCAGTATTATGCCATTCCGGGCGATTACACAATTTTTGAGAAGAATAGAAAAATAAATGGGCAGCGCAATGTCTCTGCCCATGGCGAAGAAACTATTGGACCAGCTCCAATCCTGCGACACGCTTCCAGTAACCGTTGCAATCTGACTGATTTGCCAGAACCAGAGGCGATTCACCCTGCTCATTGGCGCGGAATTTATCCAGCATGTTCAGGGTATCAATGCTGTCTGGGGAGAGCCGGACAATGTCCACCAGGCCCTGCATGGACGCCAGCTCATTACCCAGGTTATAACAATAACCGCTTTGCGTTTGTATTCCATTGAGTACAAAAACCTGCTGATTTTCCTGCGACAGAACTTTACGTCCCTGTGGATAATTGAGGCAGCAGGTTTCACATTCGTCTTTGGCCCGGTTTTCTGAACGCGCCGTAAAACAGCGGGCCGAGTAAGCCAGTGGCAGATGTCCGTAGCTCAACACTTCAACTTCAAACTGATGACGGAATCCGAGTTCGTCACATTGATTCAGCAGGTTGTACAACCAGTCGCGTGAGAGTTCTACTGGCATACACCAGCGCACCATGCCCTGTTTATGCAGTAAACGCAGCGTATAGGCGTTGTAGCAATTCAGCGCGTGCCCGGCGACGAAAGGCAAGCGGCGGACGGCGGCCATGTTGACGGCGCCGAGATCGTTCGCTTCCAGCAGAAATTCGCCGTTTTCTACATAGCGTTTCAGCTCATTCAGCTCGGAAGGCGCCTGAAGCAGTGCCAGCGTAGAAATCACCACCTGTTTACCGCTGTCTGCAAGCTGTCTGGCGAGCGCAAGCCAGTCATTGACCTTCATCAGGCGACGTTTGCTACATACCGTTTCACCGAGATAAATAATATCGGCGCTGCTATTCATGGCTGCCTGATAAAACGTTTCTACATCTTGTTTCGGCCAATAGTAGAGGATGGCACCTAACGCGTATTTCATATTTTCTCCTGCTACTGCCATTTCCGGTGGTAGGCGCCTAGCGTGGTTTGCGTGCCTTCAGCCACCGCACCCAGCGTATCCATCCATTCCTGCGTTGGGCTGAATGTTTCAGGATTGGACAGGCAGCGATCAATCGCCTGTCGCCAGACCCGGGTGATCTGGCTGACGTAGGCTGGGCTGCGCTGCCGTCCTTCTATTTTCACCGAAGCAATATTAGCGGCCAGCAACTCGGGCAATAGCGCCAGCGTATTCAGGCTGGTGGGCTCTTCCAGAGCGTGATAGCGCTGACCATCGACCAGATAACGACCTTTGCATAAGGTGGGATAACCGGCGTTTTCATGTTCCTGATAGCGATCGATCAACACATTGTTTAACCGCGATTCCATCCCCTGCGGGGTATCCTGCCAGCGGACAAAACGTGCCGGAGAGCAGGCTCCAACCGTATTGGGAGATTCGCCCGTCAGGTAAGAGGAGAGATAGCATCGGCCTTCGGCCATGATACACAGGCTACCGAATGCAAAGACTTCCAGCGGCACGGGCGTGGTGCGCGCCAGCTGTTTCACCTGATGGATCGAAAGTACGCGCGGCAGCACCACGCGGGAAACATCGAAATGGCGCTGGTAAAAATGAATCGCTTCCGTATTGGTGGCGGAAGCCTGCACGGAAACATGCCGTTCAATATCGGGATAGCGTTCAGCGGCGTACTCAAGCATGGCAAGATCGGCAAGGATCAGTACGTCAGCGCCGATTTGCGCCGCCATATCCACCGCACGCTGCCAGCGTTGGTAACCATCAGGATGAGCGAATGTATTGATGGCAATATGAAGTTTACGGCGGTGGCGCTGCACATAGTCACGCGCTTCCTGTAGCTTTTTGTCGGTAAAGTTAAGCCCGGCGAAATGACGCGCGTTGGTGTCATCCTTTAGTCCGATGTAGACCGCATCGGCGCCATTATCAATGGCGGCTTTCAATGCCGGAAGATTACCGGCGGGGCAAAGCAGTTCCATACCATTTCCTTCATTAATCACAGTGCCGGAGAGGAAAACGATCCGATACGATCAATGATGTTTGCAGACTGATGAGATTTTTTATGACGGGCACTCTGCCCGTCACCCTTGCGGACCGTCGCAAGCGACGTTGAAAATCGCTCCCGGCGATTTTTTATCAGTCAATGAATGTTTTTAACGATAGGGAATCTTAATTAACCCGATGTTTGAGGACTTTGATTTAGACCAGTTAATCACGTTAATGACGGGGGACAACTTGAAATCGATGGGGGATATGTGGATAACTGACTAAATTATTGACATAGACCTCTGCCGGTTTTATCTGATGTGGCAGAATACTGCCAGATTGTCTGAAGTTTAAGAGGAGTACGCCAGTGTTGGAAAAACTACGGGCGCAGATTGTGCGTCAAGGGCCAGGCTTGTTAGGTAAGCCTCTGAAGTTCACTCCTTTTGCTTTACAGCGTCAGGTTCTGGAGCAGGTGTTGCGCTGGCAGTTTCGTCAGGCGCTGGACGACGGCGATCTGGCGTTTCTGGAAGGGCGCTGGTTAAAAATTGAAGTTCGCGATGTTGGCCTGCGGTGGTTTATGACGTTGCGTGATAACCGTCTGGTGGTCAGCCGTCAGGAAACGCCGGACGTCAGCTTCAGCGCGGATGCCAACGATCTCATTCTGATTGCGGCGCGTAAGGAAGATCCCGATACGCTGTTCTTTCAGCGTCGCCTGCGCATCGAAGGGGATACCGAGCTCGGGCTGTACGTGAAAAATCTGATGGATGCGATCGAACTGGAAAGCATGCCGGCAGCGTTGCGTATCGGTTTGATTCAACTGGCTGACTTTGTTGAGGCTGGATTACAGGAGGGCGCGATGCAGTCTACCGATCGCGCACCCGTCTCATGCTAGTCCGTGTTGAAATACCTGTTGATGCTGCTGGCATCGATAGCTTGCTGCGTCGCGCTTTCCCAACGAGCGCGGAGGCCGATCTGGTTCATCAACTGCGTGAGGATGGACTGCTGACGTTGGGCATTGTCGCAACGGATGATGAAGGCTGCGTGGTAGGGTACGCCGCATTCAGCCCGGTTCTGATTGAAGGAGAAGATCGGCAGTGGGTGGGGCTTGCTCCGCTGGCAGTGGAAGAAACGCTGCGCCGGCAGGGATTGGGCGAACAACTGGTATACGAAGGGTTGGATGCCCTTAACGAGTTTGGCTATACCGCGGTGGTGGTGCTGGGTGAGCCGGCCTACTACTCGCGCTTTGGCTTTGTGCCGGCGATTGAGCAGCAGCTTCATTGCCAATGGCCGGACAGCGAAAGCGCTTTCCAGGTTTACCCGCTGGCGGATAATCATTTTGAAGGGGCGAGTGGGCTGGTGGAGTATGCCGGGCCTTTTAATCGTTTTCTCTAGTGGAAACGTTCGGATAATGACAAGGGCTGGTTTTGTACCACCTGAGATTGCTGACAAAGTCGCCTGTGAGCCTGAGATACACGGGGCGACCACGGGGCGAGGTGTCCCTGCGGGAACCTCATCCCCGTGTTTCCCCTAAAATCTGACTTTGTCGAGGGTCTGAGGCTGGTCTTGTACCAGCCTTTCTTTTTGGCTTTTGCTCAACTGTTTTACCTGATATTCCAGTTTTGAGGCGCTCGAGCGATTCCCGGCCAGACAGTGAAATACCAGCGTCAGTTCGCCTTTTCCCCGCAACGCCTTTGCCCCTTTCCCAGACTGGTGTTGAGCCAAACGTCGCGCCACATCGGTGGTAATGCCTGTGTAGAGCAGACCCGTTGCTGTTCTCAGGATATACAGATACCAGCAGGGTTCGGTGAGATTTTCATGCATGGTTGGCGCGCGTAGTCCGTGATGTCACAATGAAGGTAACCGGGAGCCTGTAATAATGTTGGTTCTATTTTACGAGCCTTTGCCTGCGTATTGAAGTGCCTGCCTGTTTTTAAATCATCTTTCCCCGTTTACCCTAAACCCGAACTGACGTTTGCAGAAGGCGCTACGGTATACTTGTGCCACTCTTTATACTCTCCCCCAGTATTCATGACATAAATTGGAGTCGGTATGTCACATACCATTAAAAGCAAAAAGAAGCTGCTGGCGCGCGTCAGACGAATCAAAGGTCAGATGGAGGCAGTTGAAAAAGCTCTGGAAAAGGAAACGGCCTGCCTGAATATCCTGCAACAGATTGCCGCCGTCCGTGGTGCGGTCAATGGGCTGATGACCGAAGTGCTGGAAGGGCACATCCGGGAACACCTGATGGATGAAAGCCATTCATCACAGGAACGCAGTGACGATCTGGAAGAGATTGTTTCCGTTATTCGCTCTTATCTGAAGTAATCACTCGCATTTCAGTCAGATCGCGTTGATTGGCGGTACGGTGAGCTGGGAAGTGAATGAAAATGGATGCGCCTGCAATATCGTGCGGGATCGCCTTTATGATTTCCTTAAATGTAATATACTGGGGGGTAGTATAATTCAAAGGTGAACAACTGATGTCGCTGATACAGATAAACGGTGCGCAACCTCACCATCATGTTTTTGATGAGGGCAACCCGCTGGCGGAAAGGAATACCCGGTATGCCACCCTGCTTACCGCCGCCATGATGGTGATTGAAATCGTGGGAGGTTGGTATTTCAACTCCATGGCGCTGCTGGCGGACGGCTGGCATATGAGTTCGCATGCGTTGGCGCTGGGGCTTTCCGCCGTGGCCTATGCGGCAGCCAGACGGCTGGCCTCCGATATGCGTTTTACCTTCGGCACATGGAAGATCGAAATTCTGGGCGGATTTACCAGCGCCATTTTGCTGGTGATAGTGGCGATGGTGATGCTGTATGAATCCGTGGTCCGGTTGCTCCAGCCGACGACGATCCAATACGATCAGGCGATAGCGATTGGCGTGGTGGGATTGTTGGTCAACCTGATCTGCGCCTGGCTGCTGCGCGGTGAGCATTCTCACGGGCCCCATCACACCCACGGTCATCATCATCCGCATGTTCATCCTGCTGCCGCCCATTCCTCGCCAGCGCACGCAGGGCATCAGGATTTGAATCTGCGCTCGGCCTATATCCATGTCGTGGCCGATGCCGCGACATCCGTACTGGCGATTATCGCGCTGATCAGCGGCAAGTTTTGGGGAGCCGCCTGGCTGGACCCGGTGATGGGAATAGTCGGCGCCATATTGGTGGCCGTCTGGGCTTACGGTCTGATTCGACAAACCAGTCGCGTGCTGCTGGATGCGGAAATGGATTCTCCCGTTGTGGATGAAATCAAAGCGGTGATTGATGCCAGCCCCATTCCGGCTAAGCTGATTGATTTACACGTCTGGCGCGTCGGTACGGAAAAATATGCCTGTATATTGAGTCTGGCGACCGATCGGGTTGTTCCGCCCGATTACTATAAGCGGCAATTAGCCATACATGAGGAACTTGTTCACATTACGGTTGAAATCAATATCGTCGCTAAAGGTAACATCCTCCTTCGCCACTGATTTTTCTCATCTCCATTCATCTGTTTTACATCCAGCTCCCGGCGTTGGCCGGGAGAAAACGCTATGATTAATGCAGGCAATAAGGGTGGATCATTGAATTATTTGTGACTGAAATCACATATAATCCCAAGCCATTGCATCATTTTTACATTAAGTGTGAATAAAGGCACAAAATGACCTGATGTGGCATGGTCAAATACCCAGGATGTTCTTGGTATTTAAATCGCCATCAGTGTGTAGAGGAAGGCTATCGCGGTGAGAAGGATTTCGGTGGCCGCTACGGGTGATTCCCCCCTGGCGCTATCTTCAAGGAACCAAGTCCGCTCGCCAAACGTACTGGTATTGAAATATATCGGTTGATGTTTCCCGCCGGTAAATCGGCTGACGAGTTGGAGTATTGTATGACCACATTAACTGCCGCAGCGCAGCGTGCGCTGGGGTTGATGGATTTAACCACCCTTAATGATGACGATACGGATGACAAGGTGATCGCCCTGTGTCATCAGGCTGACAGCCCGGCAGGGAAGACAGCCGCTATCTGCATCTATCCGCGTTTCATTCCACTGGCGCGCAAGATTCTGCGTGAGCAGGGAACGCCAGATATCCGTATTGCTACCGTGACCAACTTTCCGCATGGTAATGATGATATCGACATTGCCGTGGCGGAAACCAAAGCGGCGATTGCCTACGGCGCGGATGAAGTCGATGTTGTGTTCCCTTATCGTGCGTTGATGGCGGGCGACACGCAGTCTGGTTTTGCGCTGGTCAAAGCCTGTAAAGCAGAATGTCAGGCGGCCGGTGTTCTGCTGAAGGTCATCATTGAAACCGGTGAGCTGAAACAGGCGTCGTTGATCCGTCAGGCCAGCGAGATCGCTATCGATGCGGGCGCGGATTTCATTAAAACCTCCACCGGTAAAGTCGCGGTTAATGCCACGCCGCAAAGTGCGGAAATCATGCTGAAAGTGATTCGTGATAAAGGCGTGGGCGAACAGGTTGGGTTCAAGGCGGCAGGCGGTGTGCGTAATGCCGAAGAGGCCGCCATTTATCTGCAATTGGCTGATGACATCATGGGGCCGGGCTGGGCCAATGCGCAGCATTTCCGCTTCGGGGCATCCAGTTTGTTAGCCAACCTGCTGACGGTGTTAGGCCATCAGACGAAAGGGCAGCAGAGTAGCTATTGAGAACGCGACGGCGGAAAAGTGACCGCATGACGAATCTCATGACATGACCCCGCTTTTTATTCGCTAATCAGGAGTGCAAGCCTTGTTTCTGATTCAGGAAATCATTCGCAAGAAGCGTGACGGCAGCCCACTGAGTGCCGAAGAAATTCGCTTTTTCATTAACGGTATCCGTGATAACACGGTGTCTGAAGGGCAAATCGCCGCGCTGGCCATGACCATCTATTTCCATGATATGTCGATGGAAGAGCGTGTCGCGTTGACGCTGGCGATGCGCGATTCAGGAACGGTACTCGACTGGAAGGGGCTTAACCTGAATGGTCCGCTGGTGGATAAACATTCGACCGGTGGCGTAGGAGATGTCACCTCGTTGATGCTCGGGCCGATGGTCGCCGCCTGTGGCGGTTATGTCCCGATGATTTCAGGGCGTGGACTCGGACATACCGGCGGTACGCTCGACAAGCTGGAATCGATACCGGGTCTGGATATCTTCCCGAATGACAGCGCGTTTCGTCAAATTATCCAGCAGGTTGGCGTGGCGATCATCGGGCAGACCAGTTCATTGGCTCCCGCCGATAAACGTTTTTATGCCACGCGCGATATTACTGCCACGGTGGATTCCATCCCGCTGATTACCGCCTCTATTCTGGCGAAAAAGCTGGCGGAGGGGTTGGATGCGCTGGTCATGGATGTCAAAGTGGGGTCCGGGGCGTTCATGCCGACCTACGCGCTGTCCGAACAACTGGCTCAGGCTATCGTCGGCGTCGCCAACCAGGCGGGCTGCCGTACCAGCGCGCTGCTGACCGATATGAATCAGGTTCTGGCGTCCAGCGCGGGTAATGCATTGGAAGTCCGGGAAGCGGTACGCTTCCTGACCGGTGAGCACCGTAACCCGCGCTTATATGAAGTCACGATGGCGTTGTGCGAAGAGATGCTGCTGGCTGGCGGATTAGCCGGGTCGGCAGCCGATGCCCACTCCCGTCTACAGACGGTGCTGGATAACGGTAAAGCGGCAGAGGTCTTTGGGCGTATGGTTGCCGCACAGCGCGGCCCGGTGGATTTTGTCGAGCACTATGCGCGTTATTTGCCGGTGGCGACGTTAAGTAAACCCGTTTTTGCCGATCGTGACGGTATCGTCACGGCGATGGATACCCGGGCATTAGGCATGGCGGTGGTGGCATTGGGCGGAGGACGCCGTCAGGCCAGTGATGCGATCGATTACAGCGTTGGGCTGGATGAGATGGCCTGTCTGGGCGATCGCGTTGATCGCCAGCGTCCGCTGGCGGTGGTCCACGCCAATACGGAAGCACAGTGGCAAACGGCGGCAGAAGCCGTGCGTGCTGCCATTACGCTTGGCGATGTTGCTCCCGAAACCACCCCGATAGTCTATAGCCGACTGAGTGCTGAAAATTGAATTGGTATTGAAAATTGATGTTTCCAACGCCGATATGGCTTGGTTTGCGGCGCTTAATCGCGCAGGAGATGAATTAATGAAACGTGCATATATTATGGTACTCGACTCATTTGGTATTGGTTGCAGTGCTGATGCGGAACGTTTTGGTGATGCAGGTTCGGATACGCTGGGCCATATTGCGCAGGCTTGTGCGGCAGGCAAAGCCGATCAAGGCCGTAAAGGGCCGTTGTATTTACCTAACCTGAGTCGGCTGGGGCTGGGAAAAGCGGCGGAAGCCTCGACGGGAACCTTCCCGGCCGGGTTGGATGAGCAGGCTGACATTATCGGCGCTTATGCGCACGCCAGCGAAATTTCCTCGGGGAAAGATACGCCCTCAGGTCACTGGGAAATTGCCGGTGTGCCGGTACTGTTCGACTGGGGTTATTTCAAAGATGAAGAAAACAGCTTCCCTCAGGCGCTGCTGGATCTGCTGGTAGAACGCGCCAACTTACCGGGCTATCTGGGCAACTGCCATTCTTCCGGCACGGTGATCCTGGATAAGCTGGGTGAAGAGCATATGAAAACCGGCAAGCCGATTTTCTATACCTCGGCGGATTCCGTGTTCCAGATTGCCTGCCATGAAGAAACGTTCGGTCTGGAAAAACTGTACGAACTGTGTGAAATCGCCCGTGAAGCGCTCACCGATGGCGGCTATAACATCGGTCGCGTCATTGCGCGCCCGTTTATCGGGGATAAACCCGGTCATTTCCAGCGTACCGGCAACCGGCACGATCTGGCTGTTGAGCCGCCGGCGCCGACCATGTTGAAAAAACTGGTCGATGAGAAGGGTGGTGAAGTGGTGTCGGTGGGGAAAATCGCGGATATTTATGCGCAGGTTGGTATTACCCAGAAAGTGAAGGCGACGGGTATCGATGCGCTGTTTGACGCCACGCTGAAAGAAATGGACAAGGCGGGAGATAACACTATCGTGTTTACCAACTTTGTTGATTTCGACTCCGCGTATGGTCACCGCCGGGATGTCGCCGGTTATGCCGCCGCGCTGGAGCTGTTCGATCGCCGTCTGCCGGAGATGCTCTCGCGCGTGACGGGGGATGATATTCTGATTCTGACCGCCGACCACGGCTGCGATCCCACCTGGCACGGCACCGATCATACTCGTGAGCATGTGCCGGTGTTGATTTACGGACCGAAGGTGAGACCGGGTTCGTATGGACACCGTGAGACGTTTGCGGATATCGGTCAGACGGTGGCGAAGTATTTTGGTTTATCGGCGATGGATTATGGTAAGCCGATTCTGTAACCCGAACACGATTGTTTTAGGCTGATTGATAAGGAAGAAGAGCATGGCTACGCCACATATTAATGCGGAAATGGGTGATTTTGCTGATGTCGTACTGATGCCCGGTGATCCGCTGCGCGCAAAGTATATTGCCGAAACCTTTCTGGAAAATGCCCGTGAAGTGAATAATGTTCGCGGCATGCTGGGGTTTACCGGCACTTATAAAGGCCGCAAGATTTCTGTTATGGGCCACGGAATGGGGATCCCTTCCTGCTCCATCTACGCCAAAGAGCTGATCACCGAGTTCGGCGTGAAAAAGATTATCCGCGTGGGCTCCTGCGGCGCGGTGCGTACCGATGTAAAATTGCGTGACGTGGTGATCGGTATGGGGGCGTGTACGGATTCCAAAGTAAACCGTATGCGCTTTAAAGACCATGACTATGCTGCAATCGCAGACTTTGACATGGTGCGTAACGCGGTGGATGCGGCCAAAGCGCGCGGCGTGTCCGTTCGCGTCGGTAATATTTTTTCCGCCGATCTGTTCTATACGCCGGACCCGCAAATGTTTGATGTCATGGAGAAATACGGCATCCTTGGCGTGGAAATGGAGGCGGCCGGTATCTACGGCGTCGCGGCTGAATTCGGCGCCAGGGCATTAGCCATCTGTACCGTATCCGACCATATTCGTTCTGGCGAGCAAACCACCTCGGAAGAGCGTCAGACCACGTTCAATGAGATGATCGAGATCGCGCTGGAGTCTGTTCTGCTGGGCGATAACCAGTAAATCGCGTTCGAGACCGTTCCTGTCGTCAGCTACCGGCGGCAGGGCGTCATGGCTAACGGGCGTTCAAACAGGGCGCAGATCGCCGGCTGGTGACTGACCGCCAGCACAATGGTCTGCGGCAGCGATTGTCTTAACTGCGTGAGCAGTTGGATGGCGGCCGCGTCATCCAACTGGCTGGTGGCCTCATCCAGACACAGCAGCGCAGGGCGCAGCAGTAACGCGCGCGCCAGCGACAGGCGCTGCTGTTCGCCGCCGGATAATTCCTGACTCCAGTTGGACGATTCCGCCAGTCTGGCGCTAAGCGACGGCAGGCCGACCTGTTTCAACACCTGACTCAGCAAGTCGTCATTCGGTGTTTCCGTCAACGGATAACAGAGCACACGGCGCAGAACATCCTGCGGCAGATAGGGTTTTTGCGGCAGAAACAGCGTCTTTCCCGCCGGAAGTCGCCATTGTCCTTGTACGACGGGCCACAGTCCGGCAAGGGCGCGCAGCAGCGTGGTTTTTCCGCTGCCGCTTTTCGCTGACAGAACGGCCCATTCCCCTGCCTTCAGACTGGCGGTTAACGGTGTAAACAAGGGATTACCGTCAGGGTGATGAGCCGTAAACGCCTCAATATGCAAGGTATCGCCAGCCCGACATGGCGCTTTCGGCTGCGGCAGTTTCTTCAGTCTATTCTGGAATTCCCATAGCCGCTCAATGGTGGCCGACCAGGCGACTAGCTGGCGGTAAGCATCGATAAACCAGCCGAAGGCATCCAGCACGTAACCGAACGCGGTACTGGCCTGCATCACTGCGCCAAGCGTTACCTGCCGCGCCAGATAAACCGGCAGAATGGCGAATACCGGGATCATCAGGCTGAGACGAAAATAGCTGGTGATAAAGCCTTCCAGCCGGAATTCACGTCCCATCAGGCTATGCCAGTTATTGACGATTGCCTGAAAGCGCCACTGCATCCGTGTTCGTTCGGCGTTTTCCCCCCGGTAGATCGCGATTTGCTCGGTATGCTCGCGTACCCGCAGCAGCGTGGTACGGTAATCGGCCTCCGCACGTTGTTTTTCCACGTTCAGGCCGTGCAGGCGATGTCCCAGAAGGTGGGCGAAAACGCTGTTGACGGCGGCATAACCCAGCGCGATCCACACCAGATAGCCATGAATGGTGAGGCTGTGACCGCCAACGTTCAGCGTCTGGACGCCGGACAGTTGCCACAGAATGACGATAAAGGAAAAAAAGCGCGCGGTGTTTTTCAGCAATGACAGCAGCAGTTCCAGGCTTTGTTCAATCAAGAGCCGGATATCTTCGGCAATACGCTGATCGGGGTTGTCCGGTTCGCCGCGCAGGCTGAGCCGGTAGTGGGCGCTGTGGGCCAGCCACGCCTGTTCAAAACGCTGGGTCATGTCCTGACGGCAGCGGATAATCAGCAACTTTTTCAGCCAGTTGCCGCAAACAATCACCAGTACGAACAGCGCGGTATAGCCTGCGTAGCGTCCGGCCAGCGCGGGAATGGATGCGTGCTGAAAATAGTCGGCCAGCGCATCGTAAAAGTCCTTGCTCCAGTTGTTATACAGCACGCTGACCCACACCACCGACAGCGTCAGGGCGATAATGCTCAACAGCAGCAGCCAGCAAAAGACGGCGCGGCGGGTAAACCAGAACGGGGCGATTAGCTGATAAAAGCGTTTTAGCGTTTGCATCGAATCATTAAACCCGTGGCCCGCGCGGGGCAGGCCACGTTCTGTCGGTTAGTGGGAATCAGGTAATCAGAAGGTGTATTTCGCCGTCAGCATCACGTTGCGCGGATCGCCGTAATAGTTGTAACCACTGCGGTGACGGTTATTCAGGTTCTTGTAATAGACCTTATCGGTCAGATTATTGCCCACCAGATTAAAGCTCAGGTTTTTACTGTACTGGTAAGTAATATTGGCGTTGACTAGGGTATAGCCGCCCTGAGACAGGCCGAAGGCCCGGCCTGGGTAGGTCGATGTGCCGGTCTGCGCCGTCAGCCCTGCGCCGATGGTCCACTGATTGAGTTCACCCGGCAGGTTATAGCTACTGTACAGCTTAAACATATGCTTCGGCGTGCGGGGACTGTACGGCAAGGCTTTGTTGCTTTCCGACGCTTCCAGATATTTACTGTTGGTCAGGGTGTAACCGGAAACCAACTGCCAGCCCGCGGCCAGTTTACCGGAAACCTCCATTTCAATCCCTTGACTGCGCACCTTGCCTTCGGCGCGGGAGCAACCACCGCTAGGATCCCAGCAAACGGAACTGTCCGCTTCAGCGAGCGCCTGATTGGCTTGAATAATGCGGAACAGCGCCAGCGATGCATTCAGATCGCCGTCAAAAAATGCCCCTTTAACGCCGGTTTCGTAATTGGTACCGGTAATGGCGGGCAACAGGTTGTTGTTTTTGTCGCGCGCGCTCTGGGGTTTATAGATTTCAGCATAGCTTGCATACCAGGTGTAATGGTCGGCGAAATCCCATAGCAGGCCGGCATAAGGGACAAATTGATCGCGGACGTGCAGCTGGCTGTGGTCTTTGTCGCGGCCGTTGCGCAGATTATCGTAATAATAGTCGTAGCTGTAGGCGCTGTAGCGGCCGCCGAGGATCAGTTTCCAGTCATCGGCCAGTTCCAGCCGGGTGGTGGCGAATAGGCCGCGCTGATAAATATTATATCTTTCTACGTAGCGGCTATTATAGAGACTCAAATCTGACCAGTCTGGTTCTGCGACCGAATCGGGGTTCCAGTGATAGATGTCGGCGCTGTTTGTGTTGGCTATACGGCCAAACGTGGTGTCAAAGTTCTCTTTCTGATAATCGCCGCCGAATACCAATTCATGATTGCGCCCCAACAGTTCAAACGGACCGATCAGACTGAGGTTGTAACCCCACTGATCGCTTTTGTTGTCATAGCGTAACGCATTGTTTAAGCTACTGGCGCCGGTCACGGGATCGACGCCGGCGGTGCCGTTCATAATGCCGATATAGCGCTCTTTAGATGTGGCCCGGGTGTAGTTAAGCGCGCTCTTGAATGTCCAGTCGTTGTCAAAGTTATGTTCGAATTCAGCAAACGGATTAATTCTTTCAAAGTTAATCCGGTTCCAACTGGCACCCAGGAACGTTGAACGGGGAAGGTGTAAATCGCTTTTATCGGTGCCGAACGGGACGCCATAAAGATCGGGAACCACATCGGTTTTCTGCCAGTTAATACCGGTAGTGAGGGTGGTATCCGGCGTAATATCCCAGGCCAGCGTCCCGAATAACACCTTTCTTTCACTGCCGACGTAATCCGTGAAACTCTGCTTATCCTGATACACGCCGACAAAGCGGCCGCGCACGCTGGCATCGTCATTGAGCGGACCGGAAACGTCCATTTCGCTACGGTAGTTATCCCAACTACCGGCGGCGATGCTTCCTGATGCACGGAAATCATAGGTGGGTTTTTTACGCACCAGATTGACGGCGCCGCCCGGCTCGCCGCTGCCCTGCGTCAGACCGGAGGCACCGCGCAAAATTTCCACGCGGTCGTAAATCGCCAGGTCGGGGGATTCACTGCTCGACTGGGAAGCATTCATCACGCTGTTTTGCGACGACAGGCTGACGCCATCCTCCGTGATATTGTCCATGGCGAACGCACGAGACTCATATTTCACCTGAAAGCTATTCTGATTCACCACATTGACTCCGGTGGTCTGGCTCATCGCTTCGTCCAGCGTGGTCATATTCTGGTCGTTCATCTGCTTACGGGTCACCACGCTGACCGACTGCGGCGTTTCGCGCGGCGACAGATTCAACTGGGTGGCGGTGCTCATGCTGCGGGTGGTATAGGAATCGGTGCCTTCGGTTATGCCGTTACGGTTGATGTTCGCCGTCACCAATATCTCATCGCTCTCCGGCGCCTTCTGCAACATATAGGTGTCATCAGACTGCTTCACCGCCCGCAAGCCGCTGCCGGCAAGCAGGGTGCGAAATCCCTCGTCCACACGATAATTTCCCTGTAACGCCGCCCCTATTTTGCCGGTTGCCAGATTGGCATCGCCCGCCAGATACACGCCCGACTGGGCGGCGAACTGGTTTAGCTGGCTGCTTAATGGACTGGCCGGAATGGCGTAAGCGCGCGTTGCCTGAGCCTCTGCCTGCGCGGCGCCGGGTAACATAAGCAAAGGCGCGCTGGCGCTGCACAACAGCAGTCGGATGGCGATCGCAATGGTTACGGGCTTCCCGCCTGCGCCGGACGGAGAGAAAAATGGTGTAAGTGACATACGAGTTCGCCTTCTGACCCAGAATGAAAAATAGTGCTTTTATTGTGAATCGAAGGACGGATGTAAAAGGGGAACCGGAAAGTGACCTTTTTTTATTTTTTTTCCACGGTCACCCACCAGGAAAAGCGCCGGTTGATTCGAACCGGGAAGGTTTGCGCCAGCATAGTCAATGCTTTGTCGGTGTCAGTCAGCGGAAAGGTTCCCATGACCCTTAGCGCCGCGATCTCCGGCTGACACGCCAGGTAGCCGTGCCGGTAGCGGGAGAGCTGTGCGATAACCTCGCCCAGCGGCATGTTGTCGGCCTGTAGCAAACCCTTTGACCAACCGGCGTCGGTTTGTTGGCTGGGTAACAACGGCCCCTGGCCCTGAAGATCGAAATCCAACTGCTGACCGGCATTCACCCGGCGCGGCGTTTGCGCTTGGCGCGCCGTGACTTCAACTGCACCTTCATAGACGGCAAGATGTGTGGTTTCGTCGCGCTGTTCCACGCTGAAGCGGGTGCCCAGCGCCTGCATTTGTCCTTGCGCGCTGGAGACAAAAAATGGGCGGGTATCCGGGGCGGTATCGATCAACACATCGCCTGACAGTAGCGCAATCTGCCGTTGCCGATCGCTGTAGCGTACGTCGATCGCGCTGGCGGTATTCAACCAGATCTGCGAGCCATCCTGTAATCTGAGGTGTTTGACCTCGCCGACGGCGCTGCTGTAGTCCGCCGTCATCGCCAGCAGCGATCCCCGCAGCGGCGTATGGCGATAAGTCGCCCAGGATAACAATGCCCCTGTGCCCAATAGCGCACCCAGCTTAAGTGCCCGACGGCGATTCATATTGGTGGATTGATGCAGCAGAGTCTGCATTACCGGGTGTGGGCTGCTGTCACGCAATGGCTGAAAGCGTTGGCTCACGGTTTGGACATAATCCCACGCGCAGCGGTTTTCCTCGCTTTCATCCAGCCAGCGTTGCCACTGTCGGTGATGATCGTGATCCGGCGCCAGATCGCGCAGTCGGGCGTACCACTGTGAAGCCTGCTGTAAAGCGGCAAAGCTGGGTTTATTCATGATGTTGCCGTCTGAACAGCGGGCGCAATGCCGTCCATTTCCGCTTCCAGCAGTACGCAGTGCAACATGGCCTGCGCCATGTATTTTTTCACCATACGTTCCGACACGCTGAGTGCTGTCGCGATTTCCCGATAGGTCAAACCCTGAACCTGCGCCATGAGAAACGCGGCATACACTTTTTCCGGCAATGCCCGCAACATGGCATCAACCTGATACAGGGTTTCGAGAATAATGTGGTTGTGCTCAGCGGACAGCGTGACGGGTTCCGGTTGGGCAGCCAGCGAATTCAGCCAGGCGCGCTCAATTTCCCGTTTACGCCATAGATCGACGCACATCCCCTGTGCCATCACGCTCAGATAGGCACGGGCTCCGGCATGACTGTCGAATTGACGCGGTTTTAGCAGCAGGCGTAGAAAGACATCCTGAGCCAGATCGGCGGCGTCGCACAGATTGCCCAGTCGTTTACGCAACAGTCCCTGTAGCCAGCCGTGATGCTGGTGATAAAGTTGATGGATATCTGTTGCGGTATCAATAGGGACTGATGGCATGTCAATGGCCTGAAAACGGAATCGTGGGGAAAAATAAGATGTGCGTCACATTTTAATTGAGAATGATTGTTATTTCAATAAAACCCTCGACGTCCGTTACCCCAGCGGCAGCGCCATGATGATGGCGTCTTCACGGCCTGCTGCGGTGGGATAATAATCTCGCCGCAGCGACACTTCGTTAAACCCCAGACTTTCGTATAGCGCGATGGCCCGCTGATTGGAGGCGCGTACTTCCAGCCATAGCGTCAGGATATCGCGTTTTTCCATTTGCTGAATGACATGTTCGAGCAGTTCACGGCCAAACCCCTGACGCTGATAGTCCGGATGAACCGCAATGTTGAACAGTGTCGCTTCATCAAGCACGACCTGGGTAATGGCATAGGCGGCCATGCGCCCGTTGTGGCTCAGCTTCAGGTTGACGTAGCGATCTCCCTGATTGCTGACAAACGTTTTTTCCGTCCACGGAAAGGCGTGGCTGGCTTGTTCAATCAGAAAGGCTTGCGCCAGATCGGTCGGTGTCAGAGAAGATATCGTGTTCATGTTCGCAAATTTGTTGCCAGAGCGCGCGTTTGGCGTCGGCACTCCGGGAAAGCTCAGGCAGGGCCGGGCTGGTTAGCTGGACACCGTCCAACGCAAGCGGTGCGTCCACACCCAGACGCCAACTATGGCAGCGGGTTTTTTCGGGAAGCATCACGGTTTGCTGCGGGGTCAGACGATAGGTTTGCTCCGGCGTAAGCGCCAGACTGCGTAAAACATCGTTCAGCAGCGGGACATCGTCGGGCAGCGGCTCGGCGGATACAATAACCAGACGGACCCGTGAGGGCAGGCTGACGGCGATTTCACCCTGTAGCGCCGCCGGGCGCTTCAGGATCCACGGCGTCATCCCCAGTTGTTGTAGCAGCCAGTCACGTCTTGGTTCCATGCTTTATCCTGTCCGGAGCGCGATTATGCCGCCCTATGCTAGCAAACCCATCGTACATGCGCCAACAAAGCTCTATAATCCCGGTTCAATTATTAAGGAGCCATAGTCTGATGTCTGCATTAACCCCTGCCAGTGAAGTAATACTGCGCCATAGCGATGAATTTGTCTCACGCCGGGTCCTGTTTGCCGGTGATTTACAAGACACGTTCCCCGCGCAGTTTGAAGCATCCGATGTGCGTGTCCACGCCACGCAGTTTCACCACTGGCAGCAGTTAAACCGGACGCTGGGTGATCATGTTCAGTATGGTTTACTGGCTGATGCCCAACTGGTGGCTGACTGCGATACCCTGATTTATTACTGGCCGAAGAGCAAGCAGGAAGCGGAATTCCAGCTGTTCAATCTGCTGTCGTTATTGCCTGTCGGCGCTGAAATTTTTGTGGTGGGTGAGAACCGCAGCGGCGTGCGCAGCGCTGAAAACATACTGAGTGATTTTGCCACGCTGGTGAAAATCGACAGCGCCCGTCGCTGTGGGCTTTATCATGGCCGTATCGATAAGCAGACCACCTTCAATCTTGATGAATGGTGGGACGAGTATGTGATTGATGGCGTGACCGTGAAAACTCTGCCCGGCGTGTTCAGCCGTGATGGGCTGGATCCGGGGAGCCAATTGCTGCTATCCACGTTTGAGCCGCATATGAAAGGCAAAGTGCTGGATATCGCCTGTGGCGCGGGCGTTCTGGCCGCCGCGCTGGCGAAGCAGTCTCCGAAAATCCGTCTGACGCTGAGCGATGTCAGTGCCGGAGCCGTTGAATCCAGTAAGGCGACGATGGCCGCCAACGCACTGGAAGGCGAGGTTATTGCCAGCAATGTCTACTCGGACATTACCGGCCGTTTTGACATGATCGTATCCAATCCGCCGTTCCATGATGGTTTGCAAACCAGTCTTCAGGCGGCAGAACTGCTGATTCGCGGAGCGGTATCGCATTTGCCGATTGGCGGACAGTTACGCATTGTCGCCAATGCGTTCCTGCCCTATCCGGCATTGCTGGACGCAGCCTTTGGCAGCCACGAAGTATTGGCGCAAACCGGGCGCTTCAAGGTTTATCAGGCCACGGTTGGTCGTCCGCCTCGCACTGCCAAAGGCCGCCGTTAATTTCTAAAGATTAACCGTTGCCATGCCTTCCGTGCTGTAGCGTTCTCCCGCTGCGGCATGGAAAGGAAAGATGGCTTCAATTGCCGCCAGTTCTTCCGCCGTCAGTGTGACATCCAGCGCCGCAACGTTCTCTTCCAGATAGCGGCGGCGTTTGGTTCCCGGAATGGGAACGATGTGTTCGCCTTGCGCCAGCACCCAGGCCAGCGCCAGCTGCGATGGGGAGATACCTTTTTGTGTGGCCAACTGATTGACTTTTTCGACCAATTTCAGGTTCTTGGCAAAGTTATCTCCCGCAAAACGCGGATTGCTGCGGCGAAAATCATCGGCAGCCAAATCATCCGGTGTACGGATTGCGCCGGTCAGAAAACCGCGTCCCAGCGGGCTGTAGGGAACAAAGCCGATACCCAGACGCTGGCAGGTCGGCAGGATGTTGTCCTCTACATCCCGCGTCCACAGCGAGTATTCACTTTGCAACGCCGTGATGGGATGAACCCGATGCGCCCGTTCCAACGTGGTTGCGGAGGCTTCGCTTAGCCCGATGTAGCGGATTTTCCCTTCTTTAACCAAGTCTGCCAACGTCCCGACCGATTCTTCAATGGGGACGGTCGGATCAACCCGATGCTGGTAATACAGATCAATCACCTCGACGCCCAGTCTTTGCAAACTGCCTTCGACGGCGGTGCGGATATATTCCGGTTTACCACAGACTCCGCGCAGTTCCGGATGTGCCGGATCGCGCAGAATGCCAAACTTGGTGGCCAGGAAAACCTGTTGACGTTTACCTTTGATCGCTTTGCCAACCAGTTGTTCATTGGTATGGGGGCCGTACATATCGGCGGTATCCAGCAGCGTGACACCCAGCTCCAGCGCACGATGCAGGGTAGCAATGGATTCTTTTTCGTCCTGCGCGGTGAAATAGAAATCACTCATTCCCATACAGCCCAGTCCGAGGGCCGAAACTGATGGACCGTTGATACCTAATTTGCGTTGTTGCATTGTGCCGTCCTCATCATGTTTTTATACCCGTCATACTTCAAGTTGCAGATGCGTTGGCTGCGCTTAGTCACCCGAATCACGCTTGAGTAAGCTCATCGGGATTAATGAGAGACATCCTGTCTCTCACCGGAGGCCAGCCGCTGGCAGGTCAAATCCGTTCCCGACGAATTTGGCCTGCGCTTGCCGCCTTCCTGCAACCTGAATTATTTAGCGTATCGCGTAAGGGGAGTGTGGTTGTTTATTGAAAAAAGATAAATAACGTATTTTGTGCAACACTATTCAAAAATTAACAACAATGGCGGGGTGGCGATGGATCATATTCAGGCGATGCGGATCTTTGTACGTATTGTGGAACTGAGAAGTTTTAGCCGCGCGGCTGAAAAGCAGGGGCTGCCGCGGGCCACCGTAAGCCATACCATCAAACAGCTCGAAACGCGGCTGGGAGTTCGCTTGTTACAGAGGACGACCAGACAGGTGAATGTCACTGACGAAGGTCAGATTTATTATCAGCGCTGTACCCATCTGTTGGCCGATATTGAAGAAACCGACACGCTTTTTACCCACCAAAAACGACAGCCGGTGGGGAAAGTTCGGGTTGATATGCCACATTCGCTGGCCAGAGACGTCGTTATCCCTGCGCTGGAGGAATTTTACCTGCGCTACCCTGAGATAACGCTGATGCTGAGCGCCAATGACTCGGAGATTAATGTCCTGCGGGAAGGCGTTGATTGTGTGTTGCGAGCCTGGCGATCGGAGGATGAATCACTGGCGACCCGGCATTTACCGTCCATGCCGCAAATAACCTGTGCCTCCGCGGATTATCTGGCCCGGTTTGGCATTCCCCTGTCATTGGATGAGCTGTCCGGACATCAGGCCGTTGGCTATTTTTCATTACGTACTGAGCATCTTTATCCGCTGGAATTCATGCAAAACGGTGAGCGAATAACGCATATGCTACCGGGAAAATTGCAGGTCAATGGCGCTGATGCCTATATTGCGGGCTGCTGTGCCGGATTGGGGGTGATTCAGGCGCCCCGCCGTGGTTTACAGCCGTTTCTGGACAGTGGGGAACTGGTGGAAATATTGAAAGACACGCCTCCGCCGGATATGCCGTTATATGTAATGTACCCGCCGGGACGCTTCCTGGCGCCGCGGATTCGGGTGTTCATTGAATGGCTAAATGAACTCTTTGCTCGCCACGCTGCGGCAAGGTGATGTTTTTTGCAGCAAACCCCGCATTTCAGCGGAAATAATCATTGACCTTGACGTCAAAACCTCTAGAATTCGCCTCCGTGGTGGCATCGCGTAGCGCGATGTGACGGGTTGCGAAGGTGGCGGAATTGGTAGACGCGCTAGCTTCAGGTGTTAGTGCCTTAACGGGCGTGAGGGTTCAAGTCCCTCTCTTCGCACCATATCATCACGATCGTGTTTCACGATAAATTCGTATCGCACAGCATTATTGCGAAGGTGGCGGAATTGGTAGACGCGCTAGCTTCAGGTGTTAGTGTCTTAACGGACGTGAGGGTTCAAGTCCCTCTCTTCGCACCATGTTGTGACCCATGTCGGGCGGTGATACGAAGTGCACGGTGGTGAAACCGGTTTATCAGTGCGAAGGTGGCGGAATTGGTAGACGCGCTAGCTTCAGGTGTTAGTGCCTTAACGGGCGTGAGGGTTCAAGTCCCTCTCTTCGCACCAATCCTTTCTTAAGCTGTTCCCTGCTTTGATTTCTCTCCCTCCCCGGTTTTGCCCCTGGCAAGCGTTTGTTCCCGAGGCATTCGCTTCTGCCGTACTATCCCTGAATGAGATTAAACGTAATTGACAGCGCGGCGAGTCCACCAGCCAGTGCCACGCACGAGGGTAATAGCAGATAGTGCCGTAAACGCTGATGGAACAGCATGAACAGGGTTGCCAGCAACGCGATGGCAATAATCAGTTTGAGATGCGTCAGGTTGAGATCAAGCATTGCCAGTAAAGGCATGATAGCGCAAGGCAGCAGCACGCCCCAGGCGCTGGACAGATGTTTGCCCAGACACCAACTTACCCCCCACAGTCCGCATGCGGTAATCATCGCTGTCAGCATTTTTATCACCGTCAAATATGATAATGATAACCAATATCATATAAGAATTTATATCAATTACCAGTTTTTTGATGGAGAAGAATCGGCTGTCCAGGGCGTGGCAATTGCTGACGACGCCACCTATCGATCGTGTCCTGCATGACCGCGGCATGCTTGTGCCGGCACAGGGAGAAAGTTTGTTATCACAAATGAATATAAGTAGTATTACTAATCGTTATCATTTCGTTTTGCGGAACGCCTGCCATGCCGATAGTCAAAAATAGTTTCTGTACTTCGGAATCGTCGACATTTCCCGCTGGCGATCGGCAGTTGGCGGATGCGCTGCATGATATTCTGCGCCAGTATCGCCCTCATTGCCTTGATACGATCAAATTCGGTGAATCGCCGCCACCGGAAGCCATGACGTTGGCCGAGTGGTCGCGGCCCGCGGCGTTTCGTCAACTGCTGCAACGTTATGGTAATGATTTGTATCAGAAATATTTCGATCGCACGCGTGAGGAAAAGCCGCTGCAATCACTCTGGGCGCAGTGGTATGTCGGGCTTTTGGTTCCGCCGTTGATGCTGGTATTACTCAAGCACGCTGCGGCGTTGGACTGTACCTGCCCGCAGGTTTATGTCGCGTTTCATCATACCGGCCGGCCGGAGGCGTTTTATCTCGCTGCGCAGGTTTCGTCGGGCATTAGCCAGTCGCCGCGCGAGCGGCTGGAAATGCTGTTACGTCAACATCTCGTTCCGGTAATAAATGCGCTGGATAGTTTTGGAGCATTGAACGCCAAACTGGTCTGGAACAATACCGGCTATCTGATGCACTGGTTTTTGGGGGAGTTGAGCGCGTGTATGCCACAGCAGGTGCTTACCAGCCTGAAAAACGATCTGTTCTTTTCCCCCTCGCTGCTGGATGGTCGTGACAATCCGCTCTATCGCACGGTAATCCCTCGTGGCGGCGTCATTCAGCGCCGTAGCTGTTGCCAGCGTTATCGTGTCCCCGGCGTGGAGAAATGCCTGGACTGTACCCTGAATTCGGCTTGATAAAACGAGCGCGCCGTCTTGCATTGCCGGTTTCCCGGCATCCTCATCAGAGCGTCGTTTTGATATGATCATGCTTTCCCAGCATGAGCGAGAACATGATAAAAGTATGTTTTCGCAAGGGACTTGAAACGGAAAATCAACATGGTGATCAAATCTGTCAGGCGAGTGATCAAACGGAGTGCCATTATTCTTGCGGTAGTGGCGATAACGCTGCTGGTTATTCGGGTTTATGATACCCAGCGCGGCCCCGCACTGGCTCCCTGGCATACCTATGTACCTGATGAACTCTCCGCGGAACAGCTGGATAAAGCCGACTGGGCGGCATATCTACAGGCGGAGGACACGCTTTTTCAACAGATAAACCAGCATGTGACGCAGGAACTGGACGAGGACGAGCAACGGCCGATTAATCGCTATTTTTCCGGTAGCCCGGTTTATCCGGGAAAATTTCAGCATGACTGGAATCGTTCTTATGAACTGATGCCTGATGGCGCCCCGAAAGGCGCCGTGGTGCTGCTGCATGGTTTGACCGATTCGCCGTATAGCCTGCGGCATGTCGCTGAGCGTTATCGTCAGCGCGGCTTTGTGGCGGTAGGGATCCGTTTGCCGGCGCACGGCACGGTGCCCGGTGCGTTGACGGATGTTCACTGGCAGGACTGGTTAGCTGCGACGCGCCTGGCCGTGCGTGAAGCGGAACGCCATATTACCCCGGCTGCTGGCCGGTCTTTGCCGCTGCATATTGTGGGATTTTCCAATGGCGGGGCGCTGGCGCTAAAATATGCCCTGGATTCGCTGGATGACGCGACGCTGACGCACCCGGATCAGCTGATTCTGATTTCGCCGATGATCGGCATCACCAGCTACGCCCGGTTTGCCGGTTTAGCGGGGCTGCCGGCTATCTTCCCGGCGTTTGCCAAATCAGCGTGGCTGGGAATTCTGCCGGAGTTTAATCCGTTTAAATACAATTCGTTTCCGGTGAATGGCGCACGGCAATCGTGGCTATTAACGCATGAGCTGCAACGCCAACTGACCCGCAAAGCGCAGAGCCAGACGCTGACTGCGCTTCCGCCGGTGCTGACGTTTCAGTCGGTGATGGATTTTACCGTCAGTACCCGGGCCGTTATCTCCGCGTTTTATAATTTATTGCCCGCCAATGGCAGCCAGCTGGTGCTGTTTGACGTCAATCGCACGATCAACTTTGGACCGCTATTACGCGATTCCGCCAATGGGGCGGTGAATCAGTGGCTACCACCCGCGCCGCGCGATTATGACACCACGGTGATCACCAATGCGGCGCCTGATAGCGCCCATGCTGTCGCGTTTGACGTCAATGCGGGAATGCAGCAGGAGAGCATGCGCGATTTGGGGATTGATTATCCCCCTGACGTTTACTCGCTATCGCATGTGGCGTTACCGTTCCCGGATTCGGATTCGCTGTACGGACGTTTTTCACTGAATCCCAGAGAATTTGGCCTACCGCTGGGGATGATTGCGGCACGTGGCGAGCGTTCGGTACTGGTGGTCGATCTGGATACGCTGCTGCGTTTATCTTCGAATCCCTTTTTCCCTTATTTGATTCAACGAATCGATGAGAAAATCCCGCGGTAGCGTAACGCCGGGGATGAGTCATCTGCCCGGGCGGGCAGATGACCGGCCAGTCACCCGGAGGCGGCTGACGAGAGGACGTTAGTAAATCGACTGATACAGCGCTTTGATGTCTTCGATGCTCGTTGCCCGCGGGTTACCGCCGGTGCAAACGTCGTCAAAGGCGGCCTGGGCCAGCGCCGGAATATCCGCTTCCTTCATGCCTGCATCGCGTAATTTCGGTGGAATATCCACATCATGAGACAATTGTCGGACAGCCTGTATTGCCGCTTCCCGCGCCAGGGCAATCGGCATGTCTGCCGCTGCTTTCACGCCCATGGCAATGGCGATGGCTCTGAATTTTTCACCGGTATAATCGGCGTTATAGGCCATGATATGCGGTAGCAGGATCGCATTGGCGACGCCGTGCGGCGTGTCATAGAACGCGCCCAGCGGGTGCGCCATGCCGTGAACCAAACCCAGTCCGACATTCGAAAAGCCCATCCCGGCGATATACTGTGCCAACGCCATTTCCTCCACGCCTTCAGCTTTGCCGGCGACGGAATCACGCAGCGAGCGGCTGATGATTTCGATCGCTTTCAGATGCAGCATATCCGTCAGCTCCCAGGCCCCTTTGGTGGTAAAGCCTTCAATGGCGTGCGTCAGCGCATCAATCCCGGTCGCGGCTTTCAGCGAAGCGGGCATGCTGGCCATCATCTCAGGATCAATGATCGCCACAATGGGAATATCATGTGGATCCACACAGACGAATTTGCGGCGTTTCTCTTCGTCGGTAATCACATAGTTGATGGTGACTTCGGCGGCGGTGCCGGCAGTGGTGGGAATGGCGATAATGGGTACAGCAGGACGTTTGGTGGCGGCAACGCCTTCGAGACTGCGGACATCGGCGAATTCGGGGTTATTGATAATAATGCCGATGGCTTTGCAAGTGTCCTGCGGCGAACCGCCGCCGATGGCGATCAGATAATCGGCTTGCGCGGATTTAAAGCGTTCAACGCCTTTTCCCACTACGCCGATGGTGGGATTGGGGATAACTTCATCGTAGATCTCATAAGCCAGTCCGGCGGCATCCAGCTTTGCCGTGACCTTGCCGACAACGCCGAATTTAATCAAATCCTTGTCCGTCACCAGCAATGCTTTTTTAAAGCCACGCCGGGTGACTTCATCAACGACATGCGCGATAGCGCCGACGCCAAAATAGGATGTTTCGTTAAGAATCATTCTGTTAACCATGAGGGTAATCTCCGTAACGTATTGATTTTAATAAATTGAATAAAATTCATGTAGGGCAGCTCAATATCGAACAGGAATGTTTATCGTTAGGCGCTGGTTAAATATCGTTCGCTTTATTCACTGTAGTCCCGCGGCTGATTGGCCAAAACCAGAATGTTATGGCGGGTTGATAAATATCAAATTCCCTAATCCTTATTCTCACTATGAGAATAAATGCCCTGTTGTGCCTTCCGTTCATTGCCATGTTGTCGGCTACGTTGGCATTCAGTGGAAGAAGGTTGGGAGCCAGTTCACAAAAGCGCGGTTTGGTGAGGCGTGCGAGGAAATCACAGCATCATTTCCAGGGTGGAAACAAACTGGCATTTGATTGAAATAATCTAATTTCAGTATGTTTTTATCATTACATTAACTAATGCGATATGGGTTTTTATTCCGGTGGCATTGCCTGTGTTATCCAATTTAAATGTCATTAATCTGTGATTAATCCGGTTTTTCATGATTTATATGCTTTATTCTTGCAAAAAATAAGAGCTTTAATCTTATGATTTTGAGTTTATCAAATAAGAGGTTAAGGCTTTCTATATAGTTTAACTTATGTTTATGGATGTGGTTTAACCGGCGCTTCGGTGGTAAGTTCAGTCACAAGATATCGTTTGCGTGACGAGTTTCTATCTCCTGAACGCTGTGTTCTGAATAGAGGGAAAAGATGGCAAAGCAGACTCCGTTGTATCAACAGCATCTGGCCGATGGCGCCAAAATGGTTGATTTTCACGGCTGGATGATGCCGCTGCATTATGGCTCTCAGTTGGATGAACATCACACTGTACGCCGTGATGCCGGTATGTTCGATGTGTCCCATATGACGATTGTGGATTTGCACGGCGCCAGAACGCGCGAGTTTCTCCGCTATCTGCTGGCGAATGATGTCGCCAGGCTGACGCTGCCGGGTAAGGCGTTATACACCGGCATGTTGAATGCCTCCGGTGGCGTGATTGACGATCTGATCGTGTATTTCCTGACGGAAGACTATTTCCGGCTGGTGGTGAACTCCGCCACGCGGGAAAAAGATCTGGCCTGGATCACCGAGCATGCCAAAGCGTTTGCGGTAGACATTCGTGAACGCGATGAACTGGCGCTGGTGGCCGTTCAGGGGCCAACCGCGCAGGAAAAAGTTCAGTCTTTGCTGAAAGCGCATCACCTGTTGGACGATGCTCAGATTGAGCAAATTGCCGCGATGAAGCCGTTTTTTGGCGTACAGGAGAATGACTTCTTCATTGCCACGACGGGTTACACCGGCGAAGCCGGCTATGAAATTGCGCTACCTCAGGAACAGGCGGTGGGTTTCTGGCAACAGCTATTATCCGTGGGTGTCAAACCCTGTGGATTAGGCGCGCGCGATACGCTGCGGCTGGAAGCCGGGATGAACCTCTACGGACAGGATATGGATGAAGGCGTGTCGCCGCTTGCCGCCAACATGGGGTGGACCATCGCATGGCAACCGCAGGATCGCCAGTTTATCGGTCGCGAAGCGCTGGAAAAACAGCGTGAAAAAGGGGGCGAGCAATTAGTCGGACTGGTGATGACCGAAAAAGGCGTGTTGCGTAATGATTTACCTGTGCGCTTTACTGATAGTGATGGTGTGATGCAGGAAGGTGTCATTACCAGCGGATCGTTTTCACCCACGCTTGGCGTGAGCATTGCGCTGGCGCGCGTACCTGCGGGCATCGGTGAACAGGCTATCGTCCAGATCCGCAATCGTGAGCTACCTGTGCATGTCACCAAACCCGGCTTTGTTCGTGCCGGAAAACCGATTGTTCAGTATTAATTTGTGAAGGAAAGGAGAAGGTGGCAATGAGCGATGTACCAGCAGAACTAAAATATACCGCTTCGCATGAGTGGGTGCTGTCTGAAGGTGAAGGTGTTTACAGTGTCGGTATTACCGATCACGCGCAGGAATTATTGGGCGATATGGTGTTTATCGATCTGCCGGAAGTGGGTACGATTGTCGCGGCTGGTGATGATTGCGCCGTTGCCGAATCGGTAAAAGCGGCTTCTGATATTTATGCGCCGATCAGCGGTGAGATTATCGAAGTCAATGAAGATCTGGAAAACGCGCCTGAACTGGTTAACAGCGCGCCGTATACCGATGGTTGGCTGTTTCGGATCAGATCGTCTGACGAATCTGATTTGAATGAGCTGCTTGATGCCGAAAGCTATCAGGCCTCGTTGGAAGAAGACGAATAATGATGCCGCCCTGGTCTCTGCCGAGCCGGGGCGTTTTTTGTTCTTCCGTCCTTGTCGAGCAAGGACGGGAGTATGTTTTACGCAGGAAATTTTTGTAATGACTCAGACTCTCAGCCAGCTTGAACATGACAACGCTTTCGTTGAACGCCATATCGGCCCTTCCGCCAGCCAACAGCAGCACATGCTGTCGGTGGTCGGCGCGGATTCATTGGATGCGTTAATCCGCCAGATTGTACCTGCTGATATTCAGTTACCCAGCCCGCCCGCAGTCGGGGAGG
The DNA here is from genome assembly GCF_003115845.1 of Brenneria roseae subsp. roseae. Taxonomy (GTDB): domain Bacteria; phylum Pseudomonadota; class Gammaproteobacteria; order Enterobacterales; family Enterobacteriaceae; genus Brenneria; species Brenneria roseae. Next base: position 57,647 of record NZ_KZ819032.1, read on the forward strand.
CCGTGACGGAGCATCAGGCGTTGGCTGAGTTGAAGGATATTGCCAGCCGCAATCAGCGTTATAAAAGCTATATTGGCATGGGATACGGTGCGGTGCTGATGCCGCCGGTGATCCTGCGCAATGTGCTGGAAAATCCAGGCTGGTATACGGCCTATACGCCGTATCAGCCGGAAGTGTCGCAGGGGCGTCTGGAAGCATTACTGAATTTTCAGCAGGTAACGCAGGATTTGACCGGTCTGGAGTTGGCCTCGGCCTCGCTGCTGGATGAAGCGACGGCCGCCGCGGAAGCGATGGCGATGGCGAAACGCATCAGCAAGCTGAAACAGGCTAACCGTTTTTTTGTGGCGGACGACGTTCACCCGCAAACGCTGGATGTGGTGCGTACGCGCGCCCGGACGTTTGGTTTTGACGTGGTGGTGGGGAAAGCGGAAGCGGCGCTGAATGATGACGCGGTATTCGGCGTGTTGTTGCAGCAGGCTGGTACGACAGGCGAATTGCATGATTACGGCAGCCTGATGGCAGAACTGAAAAATCGTAAGGTTATCAGCTGCGTGGCTGCGGACATCATGGCGCTGGTGCTGCTGACGGCACCGGGCCGGCAGGGGGCGGATATCGTTTTCGGTTCTGCCCAGCGTTTCGGCGTGCCGATGGGATACGGCGGTCCGCACGCGGCATTCTTTGCCTGTCGTGATGAACATAAACGCGCGATGCCGGGCCGGATTATCGGCGTGTCGAGAGACGCCGCGGGCAATACCGCATTGCGTATGGCGATGCAGACCCGCGAGCAGCATATCCGTCGTGAAAAAGCCAATTCCAATATTTGTACCTCGCAGGTGTTGCTGGCCAACATCGCCGGTCTGTATGCCGTTTTCCACGGCCCTGACGGTCTGAAACGCATTGCCGGACGTATCCACCGCCTGACGGATATTCTGGCGCATGGCTTACGTCAGGGCGGTATGACGCTGCGTCATCAAACCTGGTTTGATACCCTGACTGTCGAGGTGGCGGATAAAAATGCGACGCTCAGCCGGGCGTTAAGTTTCGGCATCAATCTGAGAAGCGATCTGGACGATGCCGTCGGCATCACGCTGGACGAAGCCACCACGCGTGAAGATGTGCTGGCGTTGTTTTCCGTACTGTTGGGCGACGCGCACGGGCTGGATATCGACACGCTTGATGCGGAAATAAACCCGCAGTCCGACGCTATCCCCGTAGCCTTACAGCGTAACGATACGATTCTGTCGCATCCGGTCTTCAACCGTTACCACAGTGAAACCGAGATGATGCGCTATCTGCATCGTCTGGAGCGTAAAGATCTGGCGCTCAATCAGTCGATGATCCCACTGGGTTCTTGTACCATGAAGCTTAATGCGGCGGCGGAAATGCTGCCGATCACCTGGCCGGAGTTTGCGGAACTGCATCCGTTTTGTCCGCCGGAGCAGGCGCTCGGCTACCGGCAGATGATCGAACAGCTGTCTGGCTGGCTGGTGCAGCTTACGGGTTATGATGCGGTCTGCATGCAGCCCAATTCGGGCGCGCAGGGTGAGTATTCGGGGCTGTTGGCGATTCGCCGCTATCATGAAAGCCGTCATGAAGCGGCGCGTAATATCTGTCTGATCCCCAGTTCCGCTCACGGCACCAACCCGGCGTCAGCGCAGATGGCGGGAATGAGTGTGGTGGTGGTGGCCTGCGATAAGCAAGGTAATATCGATTTGCACGATCTGCGGGAAAAAGCGCAGACGGCGGGCGATCGCTTGTCCTGCATCATGGTGACCTATCCTTCGACTCACGGCGTTTATGAAGAAACCATTCGTGAGGTATGTCAGATTGTGCATCAGTATGGCGGCCAGGTGTATCTGGATGGCGCCAACATGAATGCGCAGGTCGGCATTACCACGCCGGGTTACATTGGCGCGGATGTCTCTCACCTCAACCTGCATAAGACGTTTTGCATTCCGCACGGCGGCGGCGGTCCCGGCATGGGGCCGATTGGCGTCAAAGCGCATTTGGCGCCGTTCGTTCCGGGGCATCAGGTGGTAAAAATCGACGGCGTTCTGACCGGGCAGGGCGCGGTCTCTGCCGCACCGTTTGGCAGCGCCTCTATTCTGCCGATCAGCTGGATGTATATCCGCATGATGGGGGCGGAAGGATTGAAACAGGCCAGCCAGACGGCGATCCTCAACGCCAACTATATTGCAACGCGGTTGCAATCCGCGTTTCCGGTGCTCTATACCGGACGGGATGGGCGCGTCGCGCATGAGTGTATTCTCGATATCCGTCCGTTGAAAGAGAGCAGCGGCATCAGTGAAATGGACATCGCCAAGCGCCTGATCGACTACGGTTTCCACGCGCCCACCATGTCGTTCCCGGTGGCGGGAACATTGATGGTTGAACCGACGGAGTCGGAAAGCCAGGTGGAGTTGGATCGCTTTATCGACGCAATGCTGTCGATCCGGGCGGAAATCGATCGCGTGATGAACGGTGAATGGCCGCTGGATGACAACCCGTTGGTGAACGCGCCGCATACGCAGGCTGAACTGGTGGCCGACTGGACACACCCGTACAGCCGCGAACTCGCGGTGTTTCCGGCAGGAAACGAACATAAATACTGGCCAAGCGTAAAACGTCTGGATGACGTCTACGGCGACCGTAATCTGTTCTGCTCCTGCGTGCCGGTGGCGGATTACGAATAACCCCCTTGCCGTCGATGCCCGGCGATATGGGCGTTAATGCCGGGGACGATTGCCGCAATGGCGATCGTCCCCGGCAGGCGGTTTGAACATCTGCGCCAATCGCCATTGGAAATCATTTTCAGACAAATATTTTCTCACCGAAAACAAACTGTCACTGAACTGACTCTTCCCTGACATGCAAGCTCTTTATGTTAAAGCCTCTGTGTTCAACATAATGTTGTTTACGACAATATTGTTCTACTATGTGGCAAATGAGCTATGCGTGCAAAATGCTTTCCTTATCTTGTGCTGCTGCCGACGCTGGTTTTTCTCTTCGCTTTTACCTATTTTCCTCTGCTGCGTTCGGTTATCGACAGCCTGTATGACACCCGGTTGAATGCCGAACGGCCGCTGTTTGTCGGCATGGATAATTTTATCCGTCTGTTGCATGACGATGTGTTTTGGCAGGCGTTGTTGAACAACGTGCTGTATATCCTGATGACGGTGATCCCCGGCGTATTACTGGCGTTATTGCTGGCCGTGCTGCTGTGGGAAAACACGCGGATCAACCGCTGGCTGCGCACCGCTTTTTTCTTTCCGATGATTATTCCGCTGGTGAGTGCGGCAACGCTGTGGCTGTTCATTTTCATGCCGGGGCTTGGCCTGCTGGATTACTATCTGGCGAAGGCGTTCGGACCGATGAACAACAACTATCTTGGCATGAGCGATAGCGCGCTGGTGGCGGTAAGCGTCATTGGTATCTGGAAATTCGCCGGTTACTACATGCTGTTTTTCCTCGCAGGGTTACAGTCCATTTCCACTTCGGCGCGTGAAGCGGCATTGATGGAAGGGGCGTCGAGACGTCAGGTTTTTTTCTACGTCACTTTACCGCTGCTGCGGCCGACTATCGCGTTTGTGGTGACGATTGCCTTTATTTACGCCATTACCCAGATCGACCACGTTGCGGTGATGACGCGCGGCGGGCCGAATAACGCCACTACCGTACTGCTCTATTACATTCAGGATCTGGCGAATGATACCCACGATCTTGGCAAGGCCTCTGCCGCGACTTTTCTGACGCTGGTACTGCTGTTTGCGTTTTCCATCATGAACCTGAAAGTGTTGGAAAAGGGGGCGCACTATGAGCGTTAAAAAAACATGAGCGTTGAACATCGTCATCCGCTGCGTGTTACCACCGCATTTACCCTGCCGCTATTGCTGATTTGCGCCGCCATACTGTGGATCAGCCCGTTTATCTGGATGCTGTCATCTTCCATCAGCACCAGCAGTTTCAGCAGCGATATGGCCTCGCTGTTACCACGGCTCCCGCTGACGCTGGATAACTTCCTCGACGCGTGGGACAGCGCCGACTGGTTACGCCTTTACGCCAATACGCTGATCTTTGCGCTGGGTACTTTTCTGGTACAGCTCGTAACGATTACGACCGCCGGGTACATCTTTGCTTATCACCAGTTTCGCGGCAAAACGCTGCTGTTTTACCTGCTGTTGATCCAACTAATGATTATGCCCGTTGTGATGATGGTGCCGAACATGATGACGCTGAAACAGCTGGGACTGCTGAATACGCTGACCGGCGTGATGATGCCGTATTTCGCTTCGGCGTTCGGCGTGTTCCTGATGCGTCAGGCATTTCTCAACATCGCCAAAGAAATTGAAGAAGCGGCGCTGATGGAAGGGTGTCGCTGGTGGCAGGTGGTGTTTCACGTCCTTATCCCCATGACCTGGCCCTCTATTCTGGCTTTCGCCACCGTCAGTATTACCTACCACTGGAATGAGTATCTCTGGCCGCTGATGGTGCTGAACGATCCCGATAAACAGGTGCTGACCATTGGTCTGGTGTCGTTTGCCATGGGCGCGGAGTCCGGTGGACAGTGGGGATTGATTTGTGCCGGAACGTTGCTGGTCTGTCTGCCGCTGATGCTGGCATTCGTGCTGTTCCAGAAGCAGTTCCTGAGTAGTTTTGGTTTTTCAGGCATCAAGTGATTGCCTTTCAAAAAGCGCTAAGAGGTGGAAGTGATGTTACTGGCACAGATTTCCGATCTGCATTTTCGTAGTGAAGGCCGCAAGCTCTATGAATTTATTGATGTTAATGGGGCCAACGCCGAAGTGATGAATCAGTTGAATGCGCTGCGTGAGCGCCCGGATGCGATCGTTATAAGCGGTGATATCGTCAACTGCGGCGGTCCGCAAGAGTATCAGGTAGCGCAGCGCGTATTGCAGATGCTGGATTACCCGTTGTATGTGATCCCGGGTAATCATGATGATAAACGCCATTTTCTGAATGCCATGCGCCCGCTTTGTCCGCTATTGGGCGACGATCCGGATAATATCCGTTATGCGGTAAATGATTTTCCCCTGCGCCTGCTGTTTATCGATTCCAGCCTGACAGGGCAGTCCAAAGGCTGGTTGACTCAGTCAACGCTGGGCTGGCTGGAAAGGCAACTGACCGATCATCAGGATCGCGAAACGGCAATTTTTATGCATCACCCCCCGATCCCGCTTGGTTCCGCACAGATGGATCCCATCGCCTGTGAAAATGGTCATGAATTGCTGACATTGATTGAGCGCTTCCCTCAGTTGACGCGGGTATTCTGCGGTCATACCCACCGGTTAATCATGACTCAGTATCGTCAGGCCATCATTGCTACGGTGCCCGGAACCGTGCATCAGGTGCCTTATTTTCATCATGATGATGCGCCTTACTACAATCTGGAGCCCGGCGCCGTGGTGATGCACCGCTATGTCCCGATCACCGGTCTGGTGAGCTACAGCCAGTCGCTCGCGTCGTTTCCCGGTCCGTATCTCTATGACTCACGTATCAGTTGCCCGGTGGATGAGTCATGGCCGTGATTCAGTTACGCAATATCAGCAAACAGTTTGAACAAACGCAGGCGCTGGCCTCGCTATCGTTAGACATTGCCGACGGTGAATTTCTGGTACTGGTTGGTCCATCCGGCTGTGGTAAAAGCACGCTGCTGCGCATGCTGGCCGGTCTGGAAACCGTGAGTGCCGGGCAAATCCTGCTGGGAGCAGAAGACATCACCGCCTGGAGCCCGAAACAGCGTAATTTTTCGATGATTTTCCAGAATTATGCGTTATTTCCCCATCTGACGGTGGAACAGAACATCACTTTCGGTATGCGGATGCGCGGCGAGCCGAAAGCGGACTATCCGCAGCGTGTACAGCGGGTCGCCAGCTTGTTGCAACTGGAACCGTTGCTTAAGCGCAAACCGGGAAAACTCTCCGGTGGTCAACGTCAGCGGGTGGCCATGGCTCGGGCGATTGTCCGCGACCCCCGACTATTCCTGATGGATGAGCCGCTATCGAATCTGGATGCCAGACTGCGCAGCGAAGTGCGGGACGGCATCATGGCGCTGCATCAGCAGTTGAAAACCACCACGGTGTACGTCACGCACGACCAGATTGAAGCCATGACCATGGCAGACAGGATCGCCGTGCTGGATCGCGGCGTGCTGCAACAGGTTGGCACGCCTGAACAGCTTTATTCTCATCCGGCCAATGTATTTGTCGCGGGGTTTATCGGCACACCGGCGATGAATATGCTCACGCTGCCCTGTATCGACGGGCATGCTTTTTTGCTGGAGCAATCCATCAAACTACCCGTCACCGAGGAAACCCGCACGATGACGAAAGTGCAGTTAGGGATCCGCCCTGAACATATTACCGGACAGGCCGCATCAGGCGTTGGATTACAGTTGTCGGGTACGGTAATGCAGCGGGAATTGTTTGGGGCCGAGTACCTGATTCATGTGGAAACCCCGCTGGGAAGGATGCGCTATCGTCGGCCAAATCGCGATGGTGTTCCGGACGTAGGGACGCCCCTTGTTCTCCATTTTTCACCGCAGGATTGTCATTGGTTTTCCGGGCGGTCCGCCCGCAATTTATCCCAGGAGAAAATAAATGCATAAGCCCCGTATTATTGCACTGGCGATGGCCTTGCTGATGTCCGGCCCGGCGCTGGCAAAGCAGAGTATCGACTTCATGTTTCCGGCTCCGGTTGACGGCAAGCTGACAATGGAAATGACGCGCATCATCAAGGAATACAACCAGTCGCAGGATCAGGTTGAAGTCCGCGGTATTTTTACCGGCGGCTATGACACCACCAAAGTGAAAGCCGAGGCGGCGGCCAAAGCGGGCGATCCCCCTGCGCTGGTGATTATGTCCGCGAATTTTACGGCGGATCTGGTCATCAAGGATGAAATTCTGCCGATGGATGAGCTGTTCAAATACGGCAACGAAAAAGCCACGCCGTTCCTGACCAAAAATTTCTGGCCGGCGCTGCATCAAAATGCGCAGGTAATGGGCGTGACCTACGCCATTCCGTTCCATAATTCGACGCCGATTCTTTATTACAATCAGGATATGTTGCAGCAGGCCGGCTTTAACGAAGCGCCGAAAAACTGGGATGAAGTAGTCGCGGTGGCGAAAAAACTGACCGATCCGGCGAAAGGACAATGGGGCATCATGCTCCCGTCGACCAATGATGACTACGGCGGTTGGGTATTATCGGCCCTGACGCGTGCGAACGGCGGCGCGTATTACAACGCTGACTATCCCGGCGAAGTGTATTACAACACGGCCTCAACCAAAGGGGCGCTACAGTTCTGGCGTAATCTGGTTCACCGCGACAAAGTGATGCCGGGCGGCGTGCTGAATTCCAAACAAATCAGCGCGGCTTTTTTCTCGGGTAAGCTGGGAATGGCAATGCTGAGTACGGGCGCGCTGGGCTTCATGCGTGAAAACACGAAAGATTTCCAACTGGGCGTGGCGATGATGCCGGAAAAAGAACGACGTGGCGTGACCATCGGCGGAGCCAGTCTGGTGAGTTTCAAAGGGATTTCTGAAGATCAGAAAAAAGCGGCCTGGCAGTTCATGAGCTATCTGATCAGCCCGGAAGTCAGCGGCAGCTGGAGCCGGTTTACCGGTTACTTCGCTCCGCGCATCGCGGCGTATGACCTGCCGGAAATGAAAGATTATCTGGCTAAAGATCCGCGAGCGGCGATCGCGCTGTCTCAGTTGCAGTACGCGCATCCGTGGTACGCCACCTATGAAACGGTCGCGGTGCGCAAGGCGATGGAAAACCAGCTTGCCGCATTATTGAATGATCCGGCGTTGAGCGTGGATCAGGCGGCCGCCGCCGCCCAGCAGGAAGCCGATACCATTATGAAGCCATATGTGGAGCAGACGGCGCTTGGTTTGCCGAAGTAGAAACAGATCGGACTGCCGATAAATTCAGGCGCTTTGGCTGTGCCATTAATCGCCCCGCCCGGCCTCTCTGAGAAGGCGAGGGGTGGCGGGGTGGTTAGAGCAGCCACCCTTTGGCTTTCGCCTCTTCCAGATGCCGTTTCAGGTATTGCCACAGTTCTGGATTGATATTGGCGATAAAATCGGCGCGGCCTACTACCTGTTCGAGACGGATGCCGTTTTCCACCCAGCTTTGGCCGCCGTTATGTAAATTCATCAGTATCGGCATGATGCGATCGAGCATCAGTGCGAATTGGGCGCTGGCGGTATCGCCCGCTTCATATTCCAGCCAGAGATCGTGGAACTGCTGGCGCTGTGGTTCCGGCAGCAGACCGAAAATCCGTGCGGCGGCAGCCACTTCCCGATCGTGAATGGCAAGGCGGGCTGAAAGATCGTAAACCAGCACGTCACCGGCATCGATCTCGACGATATCGTGGATCAGCGCCATCTGAATGACGCGCTGAATATCCACCTCTTTGCCTGCATAAGGCGCCAGCGCCATTGCCGCTACCGCAAAATGCCAACTGTGTTCGGCAGAATCTTCATGGCGATCGCTGCCAATGATTTTTGAGCGGCGCTGCACGCTCTTTAATTTATCGATTTCTATCAAAAAGCCGACAACATCGGTCAGAGAACCGAAATTCAGAATGGATGGAGCAGACGACATGAAAACCACCTTTTGCAGTTAAAACCGGAGGAAGAGCAGGGAGCGTCGGCACCGGATAACCGCTAGCGTGAGTAACCGGTAGAGACGGCGGCGCCCTTCAAAAACGGCAGATCCTTTCAAAAACGGAAGTACATATACCCAGTCGGTTTCGAGATGCAGGGCAGGCAATGAACCTGCAACGGGAAAGAGGGAGGGTATCGAAGTCGGTAATTGTAGGGGAAGCCACCGAAAATTTACATGAATGATTGCTGTGAAAATTGAAATGTCAGATTACGTAATTATTTTAGCTTACACATGTACACTGAAACTATTCTCAGTTAATCTGCTCAAAGGTTAGACACCGGTGCTTGCAATAGGTACCGGTTAAGTATCTGGAGTGCGTAAGCCGCTGCTGATTAGGGTAAACATGTCAAAGAACGTACAGACGCCAGGGTATTCACTGGCAGAGGAGATCGCGAATAGCGTAAGCCACGGAATTGGCTTGGTTCTCGGTATTGTCGGGCTGGTGCTGTTGTTGGTTCAGGCAAGCAATAATGGCGCGAATAGCATTGCTGTCACCAGTTACAGTCTCTACGGCGGCAGCATTATTCTCTTGTTTCTCGCTTCGACGCTGTATCACGCCATTCCCTCACCGCGGATCAAACCCTGGCTGAAGAAATTCGACCACTGTGCAATCTATGTGCTGATTGCCGGAACCTATACGCCGTTTCTGCTGGTCGGGCTTGATTCGCCGCTGGCGGATGGTCTGATGGTGGTGATTTGGAGTATGGCGCTGCTAGGCGTGATCTTTAAACTGGCCTTTGCCCATCGTTTTGAAGTGCTCTCGCTGATCACCTATCTGGTGATGGGCTGGCTGTCGCTGGTGGTGATTTATCAGCTCGCCATGACGCTGTCTGCAACGGGCGTGACCTTGCTGGCGGTGGGCGGCGCAGTTTACACGCTGGGGGTCATCTTCTACGCCAGTAATCGTATTCCTTACAATCACGCTATCTGGCACGGTTTTGTGCTCGGCGGCAGCGTGTGCCACTTTCTGGCGATTTATCTTTACGTATGACGTATTTCGGTGTGGCGACCGGCCCCGTCCGTGGGGCTTGCGGCTGAAAGGGTATGTCGCGCTCAGTCCGTTATTTCATAAGGCAGCGGTTGAATCTTCAACTGACCGTCAGCTTCTTCCCGCACGCGTAACAGGCTGTCGGCGTCCAGATCGTTATTCATGACCACCTGAACCCACACGCTCTCATCCTGTAAACGACAGGCTGTTAGCACCGTGCCGGTGCGTCGCCAGTTTTCTCCTAGTTGCAGTTCCAGATCTTCTCCTGCTTCTGGAACGCGGTTAGCCTGACCCGCCAGCCAATAGAGCGCGCGTTTGTTGGCGCCGCGATATTTGGCCCGTGCCACCATTTCCTGTCCGGCATAACAACCTTTGCTGAAACTAATGCCATTTAATGCCTGTAAATTAGCTGCTTGCGGGATGAACTGCGCGCTGTTTGCGCTGTCAATGATCGGCAGACCGGCTTCGATATCCAAAGCCAGCCATTGATGGCTATCGTTTAGCTCGGTTTTTCCTTCAAGTTGCCGGCTCAGCGTAGCGTATTGTTCGGGAGTCAGCACCAGCAGGAAACGTTCCGCCGGAAGGGTGAAGTGCAGCAGCGTGGCCCCCTCATGTTGCACGACCGGATGTTCGGCGTCTGGCAGGGGGCTGAAAACGGAAGACAGCAGCTCACGAATTTTAGCGCCGGCGGCGCCCAGCAAAATAACATTGTCATCTGCTGCTATCGTAGTTTTAGAGAAAACAGCGTATTTTTTCAGTTCGTTGAGCTGGGTATCACGTAAGTTACGACGTTCAATAAACGCGAACCCGTCGCCGCGTTGGAAAAGACGTAAGTTGCTCCACATTTTTCCTTTGGCGTCACAGTGCGCGCAAAGAATATGTTGGTCGGCGGGCAGGGCGGCAACATCGGCGGTCACCTGACCTTGCAGGTATTTGATGGTATCCGGGCCGGTTAGCGTCACCAGCGCCCAGTCATCCAGAGAGATGAGCGTTGCGGGGAGCTGGGCTGAAGCAAACGGACGCTGTGATGTAAAAGGAAATTGATTAGCCATATTACCATCCTGCTGCGTTGATGCGGTATGCGAATGGCCTAATGGTAAAATAGCGGCGAAGGTTTGCAAGCGGTTATTGTGCGGACGTCCTCGCAGTCCCGGTGTGATAGCGCCGCAATGCAGCGGTAAAATATGTCAAAGTGTTACTATTAGTTTAATACCTGCTGTTGAAATCGGGTTACACTAGTGGCAAGCATTGATTAACAAGGTGGATATACAGCATGGAAATCGATAATAAGTCACGGATTCATTGGGCATGTCGCCGTGGCATGCGTGAACTGGACATTTCTATTATGCCTTTCTTTGAGCATGAGTATGATGCATTGAATGATGATGATAAACGAACGTTTGTGCGTCTGCTGCAATGCGACGATCCCGACCTGTTTAACTGGCTGATGAACCACGGCGAACCGCAAGATCAGGCGTTAAAACGCATGGTTTCCCTTATCCAGACGCGAAATAAAGATCGTGGCCCAGTGGCAATGTGATATTCGCGTTTCCTGGCGCATGCAGCTTTTTTCACTGATTGTGCATGGGTTATTGGTGTTGCTGATACTGCTGGCTCCCTGGCCGGACGGTTATGCTGTGCTGTGGCTGGGGCTGGTTACCCTGGTCGTGTTCGGTTTTATCCGCAGTCAGCGAAATATCAAATCCCGGCACGGGGAAATTTTACTGCACAGCGAGACGAGTCTGCGCTGGCAGCAGCAGGAATGGCAGATTGTTAAACGCCCCTGGGTGCTGAAGAACGGCATTTTGCTTTCTCTGAGAGCGTCCAATGGGAAAGGTCAGCAGCGATTGTGGCTGGCATCGGACAGCATGGGGAATGATGAGTGGCGCCATTTACGCCAATTGTTGTTACAGCATAAAAGCTGGGTAAGATAAGCGCTTTTTCAAACTACCACGGTATTGGCTTCCCTCACTTGTTCCGGTTACCTGGTGTCCAGGTTCCGGTGCGCCGTTTTGGTTGCTCTCTGACCGCACCTTGAAATCTATTGGGTATACACTGATGACCACCCCTTCTGATAAGCATGCGGCGCAAAAGAATATGCTGCACCCGCGTAACCGCCATCGCGGCCGTTATGATTTTGCCGCGTTAAAACACATCCATCCGGCGCTGATCCCATTTGTGAAAGTGAACCCCTATGGCGATGAGTCGGTGGATTTTGCGGATCCTGTCGCGGTGAAGGTATTGAATCAGGCGCTGTTGCACCATTTCTATCAGATTGAACACTGGACCATCCCGGATGGTTTTCTCTGCCCGCCGGTTCCCGGCCGGGCTGACTATATTCACTACCTTGCCGATCTGTTGGCGGAAGATAATGGCGCCGTTGTACCGCGTGATGCCTCGGTGCTGGACGTGGGCTGTGGCGCCAACTGCGTTTATCCGCTGATTGGTCACCGTGAATATGGCTGGCGCTTTACCGGCAGTGAAATCAATCCTCAGGCGATGCAGGCGGCCAATGCCACGATCGAGGCCAATCCCGGCCTGAGTCGTGCGATTCGCCTGCGTCGTCAGAAAAACAGCAAGGCCATTCTGAACGGCATCATTCATAAGAACGAAACCTTTGATGCCGTGCTTTGCAATCCGCCTTTTCATGATTCCGCGGCGCAAGCGCGTCAGGGGTCACAGCGTAAGCTGCATAATTTGGGACTGGACAAACATTCTCCGCTCAATTTCGGTGGCCAGCAGGACGAGCTCTGGTGTGAAGGGGGCGAGACCGCTTTTATCAGCCAGATGATGAGGGAAAGCGCCGGCTTTGCCCGGCAGTGTCTGTGGTTTACTTCGCTGGTATCACGCAAGGAAAACCTGCCTGAGCTTTATCGTGTGCTGGAAGAGGTTGGGGCGGAAAAGGTCAGAACCATCAATATGGCGCAGGGGCAGAAACAGAGCCGCTTTATTGCATGGAGCTTTTTTGACGGCGTCGCCCGCGCCAGATGGTTACAGAAGCGGTAACGTGCGTTGGCTTTATTAGTCGGGGCGGGGCCGCTGCAAGCAGCGTTCAAACCGGCCCCGGGCAGATTTGCCAGTCACCCGGAGCGGAGCGCGGGTGAGCTCGCGGTATTACAGCAACACCGCCATTTCCTGTAGAATTTGCTCGCACCACTGTTCAATTCGTTCGTCGCTCAGGTCGTATTGATTGACCTCATCCAGCGCCAGCCCGACAAACTGTTCGCCATCGGCGGTCAGCGGTTTGGGGCTGGTAAATTCGTAGCCTGCCGTCGGCCAGTAGCCGATGAATTTCACACCCAGTGGTAACAGCCGATCGTGCAGCATGCCCAGCGCATCCAGGAACCATTCGCCGTAACCCAACTGATCGCCCATGCCATAAAGCGCCACGATCTTGCCGTTGAGATTTAGCGTTGAGAGCTGCCCCCAGATATTCTCCCAGTCTTCCTGAATTTCGCCGAAGTCCCAGGTCGGGATGCCGAGGATCAGTATGCCGTAATCTTCCATTCGCTGCGGATCAACCTCTTTGACGTTGTGCAGATCCACCAGATCTTCCCCCAAAATGTCGCGGATCTTCTCCGCTGCCATTTCGGTATAGCAGGTGCTTGAGCCGTAAAACAGACCAATTTTCATAGGCAATAAAGAATTCTTTTGAGAGCAATGTGAATGAGGGCGCCTGAAGCCATTATCACACCGGAGGTGATAGCCTTGAACGAATAAGCGTCGTTAAAGCCACAAACGAATGACGTCGGCAGCGCACCACTATAGCCAGATTTTCGTCATATTTCACACGCTTTGCCCTATATATTAAATATGAATAAGTAATGTATTTTACATTCTTCCTGCCCATATCAACTCCCGATAGGATAGACACTATTTTCATGAAATAGCCATCTGACCGCCTCTGATATCCCCCTGGCCGGGAGAGGCTACCGGTCAGAAGGCGCGATGTAAGAATAAGGATTCGTTTCGTTATGATCGTTCTTTCGAACGTTGGCAAAACTTTTGACAGCGCTCACGGCCGTATTGTGGCGGTGGACGACGTGAATCTCACGGTGGAACAAGGACAGATTTACGGCATTATCGGCTACAGCGGGGCAGGAAAAAGTACGCTGATCCGGTTGTTGAACGGACTGGAAACCCCGACCAGTGGGAGCATTGTGGTCAACGGATTTGATATCGCCCGCGCCAGCAGCGATGAGCTGCGCCGCGCACGGCTGAAAATCAGCATGATATTTCAGCACTTTAACCTGCTGTGGTCGCGAACCGTCAGCCAGAATATCGCATTCGCCTTGCAGATTGCCGGGGCGCCCAGGGCGCAGATCAGGCAGCGGGTCGCCGAATTGATCTCCCTGGTCGGGTTACAGGGCCGGGAAGACGCGTATCCCTCGCAGTTAAGCGGTGGTCAGAAGCAGCGTGTCGGCATTGCCCGTGCGTTGGCCAACAATCCCAGCGTTCTGCTGTGTGATGAAGCGACATCGGCGCTGGATCCGCAAACCACGGACGCCATTCTTGAACTGTTACTGGATATCAATCGCAAGCTGAATCTCACTATCGTGCTGATCACGCATGAAATGCACGTGGTACGCAAAGTCTGCCACCGGGTGGCGGTGATGGAAAACGGCCGTATCGTGGAGGAAGGGCCGGTGCTTGATGTCTTTATCCGGCCGCAGCAGCCCATTACGCGCCAGTTCGTCAAGCAGGTTGGTCAACATCAGGCAACCGAAGAAAGCTTTAACCCGCTGCTGACCGAACATCTGTCGGGCGCCGTGCTCAAACTGACGTTTGTCGGGCAACAAACGCATCAGGCGATCGTTTCCGAAGTGATTCAGACCTATAACCTGACGATCAATATCCTGCATGGTCAAATCAGCCACACGCTGAGCGGTTCGTTTGGCGAGCTGTATATTCACATTGAGGGCGACGACCAACAAACCGCTCGCGTGCTGGATTTTCTGAAAGAGCGCGATATTACGGTCGAGGTGATTAAACATGCTTGAGTCCCTATTCCCCCACCTGAAAATCGATCAACTGTTGGAAGCCACATGGGAAACGCTGTATATGACCGGCGTGGCCGGACTGGCGACGCTGATTCTGGGCATTATTCTGGGCGTTATCCTGTTTCTGACGTCTAAAGGTCAGTTATTACAGAACCGGCCGGTATACGTATTGATCTCCGCGCTGGTGAACATATTCCGATCTATTCCGTTTATTATTTTGATCGTGCTGCTTATTCCCTTCACCAAAGCGCTGGTCGGAACGATTCTGGGGGCGAATGCGGCACTACCGGCGCTGATTGTCGGCGCCGCCCCTTTCTACGCCCGTCTGGTCGAGATCGGACTGCGCGAAGTGGATAAAGGCGTGATTGAGGCGGCGCGTTCAATGGGCGCGAAAACGCACACGCTTATCTTCCGCGTACTGTTGGCGGAATCCTCTCCCGCACTGGTTTCCGGTATCACGGTTACGCTGATCGCGCTGGTCAGCTATACCGCGATGGCGGGCGTTATCGGCGCAGGCGGGCTGGGAAATCTGGCTTATCTGGAAGGTTTTCAACGTAACCACGGCGATGTGACGCTGGTCGCGACATTGACGATTCTGCTGATCGTGTTTGTCATCCAGTTCATCGGCGATGTTATCACCACAACGCTCGATAAACGTTAATAACAGGAATAATGATGATGAAAAAACAAATTATGATGATGGCGTTTGCCTCGTTAACCGCGTTAGCTTCTTTTGGCGCTGCCGCCGAAACCAAGCTGGTGGTGGGGGCATCCAACGTGCCGCACGCGGAAATTCTTGAACAGGCAAAACCGATCCTGAAACAGGAAGGCATCGATCTGGAGATCAAGCGTTTCCAGGATTACATCCTGCCCAATACCGCACTGGCAAGCCGCGATATTGATGCCAACTACTTCCAGCATGTGCCTTATCTTGAATCGGTGCTGAAAGATCACGCCAACGATAAAAGCTATGATTTTGTCAGCGCAGGGGCGATTCACATTGAGCCGATTGGTATCTATTCTAAAAAGCATAAGAGCCTGAAAGATCTGCCGGAAAACGGCCGCATCATCATGCGTGACGCCGTCGCGGAAGAAGGCCGTATTCTGTCGATTTTTGAACGTGAAGGCGTCATCAAGCTGAAGCCGGGCGTCAGCAAGGTCGATGCCCGGATTTCCGATGTGGTGGAAAACCCGAAAAAGCTGAAATTCCTTGCTAACGTCGAAGGCGCGCTGTTGCCGCAGATGTATAACAACGATGAAGGGGACGCGGTGGTGATTAACGCCAACTATGCTATCGATGCCGGTCTGAATCCAACCCAGGATCCGATTGCGGTGGAAAGCGGTGAGAACAACCCGTATGCCAATATCATTACCGTGCATAAAGGTGATGAAACCAAGCCGGAAATTGTTGCGCTGGTGAAGGTGCTGCACTCTAAGGAAATTCAGGACTTCATCCGGGAAAAATATAAAGGCGCGGTGATCCCGGTTGACCAATAAGCCCGTTGATCGCGAAGATATATAGAAGAGATATAAAAGGACCGCGCTGGCGGTCCTTTTGCTTTCTGAGGTGATGCGGCCTTGACTCGTCTTTCTCGTCCGGCGCGCGACCACCGGTAATTAGCCTAATGACTGATGGCGTGTCTCTTTGGTTACCAGCAACGCAATCAGCGTCAGCGACGCCATGGCGGCCAGATAAATGCCCACGTAGAACAGGCCGTAGTTGGCCGTCAGCCAGGCGGCAATATAAGGTGCGACGGACGCGCCCAGAATGGACGACATGTTATAAGAGAATGAGGCGCCGGTATAACGGACTTCCGTTGGGAACAGCTCAGGCAGCAGCGCGCCCATTGGACCGAACGTCAGCCCCATCAGACTCAGACCGAGTACCAGGAACCCCATGACCAGCGCCTGATTGCCGGAACCGAGCAGGTACGGGAACAGCATGGAAAACACCAGCATGATGCAGGTCACGACGATCATGGTTTTACGGCGTCCAAATGCATCTGCCAGATAACCCGCTATCGGGATCGTCAGGCCAAAACCGATAACCGCCACCATCAGCATCCACAGGAAGCTGTTCCGTGAGAAGCCGAGGCCGTCTGGAATCGGTTTGGTGCCGTATGTCATGGAATAAACGGTCATAATGTAGAACAGCGTATAGGTAGCCAGCATGATGAATGTGCCGAGGACCGTGGCTTTCAGGTGTTTGCTGAGCAATGTGCCCATCGGAATGCGAACCTGTTTACCGGCTTTGACGGCTTTGGTGAATACCGGCGCTTCATGCAGAGAAATACGAACATACAGACCAATCAATACCAGCACGGCGGAAGCCACAAACGGCACGCGCCAACCCCATGACATAAACTGTTCATCGGTCAGCAGCCAGGACAGCAGCAGGAACGTACCGTTTGCAAAGAAGAAGCCGATGGGAGCGCCAAGCTGCGGAAACGAACCGTACAGCGCGCGTTTGCGGGCCGGTGCGTTTTCGGTTGCCAGCAGCGCCGCGCCGCCCCATTCGCCGCCCAGACCCAGTCCCTGACCAAAACGAGCCAGCGCTAACAGGATCGGCGCAAAAATACCGATGGTTTCGTAGCTGGGTAACAGACCGATCAGGACCGTTGAAATCCCCATCGTCAGCAATGAGGCCACCAGCGTGACTTTACGTCCGACGCGATCGCCAAAATGACCAAATAGCGCTGAGCCGATTGGACGGGCGATAAAAGCAATGGCAAAGGTTGCCAGGGATTGTAGCGTGGCGGCGGTTGGGTCACCCTGCGGGAAGAAAATATGTGGAAACACCAGCACGGCGGCTGTGGCGTAGATATAGAAATCGAAGAATTCAATGGCGGTGCCCACCAGCGAGGCGATAATAACCTTACTGCGCGAATTTACCGGTGGGGCATCAACCTCGGCGTCGATAGTTGGAGCGATGGTGGCTTGCATAATGTTTCTTTATTTTAACAACACGAACAACCATTCTATGCACAGAAAAACAGGCTTTTCAACGCCGATTGAGTAGGGATAATCCGTGCCGGGAAGGGGCGTTGAGATGCCTGTCCCGGCATATAGGCAATACGGAAAATATAATGTGCTAAGGTTTCATTTTTGCCGGAGAATGTTATGGCGATGTTGATGATTGCGGAATATGTGAGATCGCGCAGAATAATGCGCGTCTGATGAGTGGCTCAGGCATAATACCTTTTCATCCTTACCATTCGCAGGTGTGTTGACCTTATCAATTTCGGTCGCTGGGTTGTCCCGGCGGCTGAGGGGCATGGGGTCGCCTGGGTTCCTGTGTATTGGAATCTATTAGGTACAGATGAGTCGGGAGGACACCGTGATGCAAGCACAGGATCAGGCATTCATCGAGCAATTTCTTGATGCGTTATGGCTGGAGCGAAATCTGGCGGAAAATACGCTGGCTTCTTATCGGTTGGATTTACGTGCTTTGGCTGACTGGCTGGAACATCATGATAATGATTTGCTGCGTGCGCAGGCTATCGACCTGCAATCGTTTCTGGCCGAGCGCGTGGAAGGGGGCTATAAGGCGACCAGCTCCGCCCGTTTGCTGAGCGCGATGCGTCGGTTGTTTCAGTATCTTTACCGGGAAAAAATCCGTAGCGATGATCCGAGCGCCGTATTGTCATCGCCTAAATTACCGCAGCGTTTGCCGAAAGACCTGAGCGAAGCGCAGGTCGATGCCTTACTGAATGCGCCAAGCGTTGATCAGCCGCTGGAATTACGCGATAAAGCGATGCTTGAAGTATTGTATGCCACCGGCTTGCGCGTTTCTGAACTGGTAGGGCTGACAATCAGCGATGTCAGTTTGCGTCAGGGCGTGGTGCGGGTGATTGGCAAAGGCAATAAAGAACGTCTGGTGCCGTTGGGTGAAGAAGCGGTGCACTGGATTGAGCAATATCTGGAATATGGCCGGCCATGGCTGCTCAATGGGCAAACGCTGGATGTGCTCTTCCCCAGTAACCGTGCGCAGCAGATGACGCGTCAGACGTTCTGGCATCGCATCAAACACTATGCGATGCTGGCATCCATTGACAGTGAAAAGCTGTCTCCGCATGTGCTACGGCATGCGTTTGCTACCCATTTATTGAACCATGGTGCGGATTTACGGGTGGTGCAGATGTTGCTGGGACACAGCGATCTTTCCACCACCCAGATTTATACCCATGTTGCGACAGAGCGCCTGAAACAGCTGCACCAGCAGCACCATCCGCGGGCGTAATGAAATACTGATATGGCGGCGCGGCTTGCTCGTCACTTTTGGATCAATACGACGTATTGGCCGCTAAACCGAAATGGGATTTGATGAAATGAAAAAAGGGTTATTACTGCTTTCTCTGCTGGCGGCAACGGCGGCTGGTTTTGCGCACGCCGATGATTCGGCCATCAAACAGACGCTGACTCGTCTGGGGATGCAGGCGGCGGAAATCCAGCCGGCACCGGTTGCGGGAATGAAAACGGTGTTGACGGACAGCGGTGTGTTCTATGTCAGCGAAGACGGTAAACACCTTATTCAGGGACCGCTGTATGACGTCAGCGGCAAAACGCCGGTCAACGTCACCAATCAGATTCTGAAAGGGAAAATGGAATCGTTGCAGGATCAGATGATCGTTTATAAAGCGGCGCAGGAGAAACATGTCATTACCGTGTTTACCGATATCACCTGCGGCTATTGCCACAAACTGCATGAGCAAATGAAAGATTACAACGCGCTGGGCATTACCGTGCGTTATCTGGCTTTCCCGCGTCAGGGGCTGAACTCTCAGGCGGAAAAGGACATGCAATCCATCTGGTGTATGGCGAACCGGAACAGCGCGTTTGATGCCGCGCTGAAAGGCGAAGAGATTTCTCCAGCGACCTGCAAAACCAATATCGCTGCTCACTACCAGCTTGGCGTGCAGTTTGGCGTACAGGGAACGCCGGCCATTGTATTGGAAGATGGTATGGTGGTGCCTGGTTATCAGGGGCCGAAAGAGATGTTGGCGATGCTGGATGCACACAAGGCGTCGTTGAAAACAGGTGGTTGATGTAACGTGGAACTGATAACTCAACTTCGCCGGCGTCCGCCGGCGGAGGATATTGATTTACCGATAACGGTGCCGCCTTTGTTGCGCCGTTTGTATGCTCAACGCGGCATTAAAGACGCGCAGGAACTGGAGCGGGGTTTGCGTGGCCTGCTGGATTATCGCCTGCTGAGCGGTATCGGGAAGGCCGTCGATTTTCTGCAACGGGCGCTGGCCGACCAACGCTGTATCATGATCGTCGGGGATTTTGATGCCGATGGCGCCACCAGCACCGCACTGACGGTATTGGCGCTGCGTAGCATGGGCGGCGTTAACGTTAAGTATCTGGTGCCGAATCGCTTTGAGGATGGCTACGGGCTGAGTCCGGAAGTCGTCGCGCAGGCGGCGTCGCTGGGGGCTGAGGTTATCGTCACGGTGGATAACGGCATTTCTTCTCACGCCGGCGTGGATGATGCGCGCCGACGCGGCATCGCGGTACTGGTGACTGACCATCATTTGCCGGGCGAAACGTTGCCCGCTGCTGACGCCATGATCAACCCAAACCTGCACGGCTGCGCGTTTCCGTCGAAATCGCTGGCGGGCGTGGGGGTCGCCTTCTATCTGATGATGGCCTTGCGGGCGCGTCTGCGCGAAACCGGCTGGTTTGCCGCGAAAACGCTGGCGGAGCCGAATCTGGCCGAACTGTTGGATCTGGTGGCGCTGGGGACGGTGGCGGATGTGGTGCCGCTGGATGCCAATAACCGTATTCTGGTGGCGCAGGGGCTGAGCCGCATTCGTGCCGGAAAGTGTCGTCCGGGGATCCGGGCGCTGCTGGAAGTGGCGAACCGTGAAGCCGGTCAACTGGTTGCCAGCGATCTCGGTTTCGCGCTCGGTCCGCGGTTAAACGCCGCCGGACGACTGGATGATATGTCGATCGGCGTGGCGCTGCTGCTCAGTGATGATATCGCTCAGGCGCGTATGCTGGCCAGCGATCTGGATGCGTTGAATCAGACCCGGCGTGAAATTGAGCAGGGTATGCAGGTTGAAGCGTTGCGCCTGTGCGAAACGCTGGAGCACAGCCGTGACGAACTGCCTTACGGCGTGGCGATGTACCACCCGGAATGGCATCAGGGGGTGGTCGGTATTCTGGCGTCACGTATTAAAGAACGGTTTCACCGTCCGGTCATTGCCTTTGCACCTGCGGGTGAGGGCATGTTGAAAGGATCGGGGCGTTCGATCGCCGGTCTGCATCTGCGTGATGCGCTGGAGCGTCTGGATACGCTGTATCCGGGAATGATGCTGAAATTCGGCGGTCACGCCATGGCGGCGGGGTTATCGCTGATGGAAGATCAGTTTGAACCCTTCCGCCAGCGCTTTGGCGAACTGGTCGGCGAATGGCTGGATGCTTCCCAACTGGAAGGCGTGATTTGGTCAGACGGCGAACTGGCGCTGCCGGAGCTATGTTTATCCACGGCGGAGATGTTGCGTAATGCCGGACCATGGGGACAGTCGTTCCCGGAGCCGACGTTTGACGGCCGTTTCCGTATTCTACAGCAAAAGTTGGTCGGTGAACGTCACCTGAAAGTGATGGTGGAACCGGTAGACGGCGGCCCGCTGCTGGATGGCATCGCGTTTAATGTCAATACGCTGTTATGGCCTGACAGCAGCGTGCGCGAAGCTGAACTGGCGTACAAACTGGACGTGAATGAGTTTCGTGGTAAGCGTTCGGTCCAACTGCTTATCCAGCATTTATGGCCGCGGTAACTTGACGGATGAAAGCCTATAAACCACGCGCTGAATCCGCTAGAATAAGCGGTTTACATATATTCCATCATCTACGACTTAACGTAAGATCATAAAATCATGTTTGAAATTAATCCGGTAAAAAACCGCATTCAGGATCTGTCTGAACGTACCGCCGTTCTTAGGGGGTATCTTTGACTACGATTCCAGAAAAGAACGCCTCGAAGAAGTAAACGCCGAACTGGAGCAGCCCGATGTCTGGAACGATCCAGAGCGGGCGCAGACGCTGGGCAAAGAACGTTCCTCGCTGGAAGCCATCGTTGATACCATCGACCAACTGACTCAGGGGCTGGAAGATGTCACGGGTTTGCTGGAACTGGCGGTAGAAGAAGACGATGAAGATACCTTCAACGAAACCAGCGCAGAGCTGGACGTACTGGAAAACAAATTAGGCCAGCTCGAATTCCGCCGTATGTTCTCTGGTGAGTACGACAGCGCGGATTGCTATCTGGATATTCAGGCGGGTTCTGGCGGCACCGAAGCTCAGGACTGGGCCAGCATGCTGGTGCGTATGTACCTGCGCTGGGCGGAAGCCAAAGGATTTAAAACCGAAATTATTGAAGAATCCGATGGTGAAGTTGCCGGAACGAAATCCGCTACCATCAAAATCATGGGTGACTATGCGTTTGGTTGGCTGCGTACCGAAACCGGCGTGCATCGTCTGGTGCGTAAAAGTCCGTTCGACTCCGGCGGTCGCCGTCATACTTCGTTCAGTTCCGCGTTCGTTTATCCTGAAGTGGATGACGATATTGATATCGAAATTAATCCTGCCGATTTGCGTATTGACGTTTACCGCGCTTCTGGCGCGGGCGGCCAGCACGTTAACCGGACGGAATCCGCGGTGCGTATCACCCACATTCCGACCAATATCGTCACACAGTGTCAGAACGACCGTTCCCAGCATAAGAACAAAGATCAGGCGATGAAGCAGCTGAAAGCCAAGCTGTATGAGTTTGAGATGCAAAAGAAAAATGCTGAGAAACAGGCGATGGAAGACACCAAGTCGGATATCGGCTGGGGAAGCCAGATTCGTTCCTATGTCCTGGATGATTCACGCATCAAGGATTTACGTACCGGGGTGGAAACACGTAACACCCAGGCCGTGCTGGATGGCGATCTGGATAAATTTATTGAAGCAAGTTTAAAAGCGGGGTTATAAGGAATTTACATGGCTGAATCACAATCGCAGGGTGCCGATCAGGCGCAGGATCTTAATAACGAACTGAAAGCGCGCCGTGAGAAGCTGGCGGCGCTGCGTGAAAACGGTATTGCGTTCCCGAATGACTTCCGCCGTGACAGCACGTCCGATCTGCTGCACGCCGCCTATGACGACAAAGAAAACGAAGAGCTGGAAGCGCTGAACATCGAAGTGACCGTCGCCGGCCGTATGATGACCCGCCGTATCATGGGGAAAGCGTCTTTCGTCACGTTGCAGGACGTCGGTGGTCGTATTCAACTGTATGTTTCCCGCGACGATCTGGCGGAAGGCGTCTATAACGAACAGTTCAAGAAATGGGATCTGGGCGATATCCTCGGCGCGCGTGGCAAGCTGTTTAAAACCAAAACGGGCGAACTGTCCGTTCACTGTACCGAACTGCGTTTGCTGACCAAAGCCCTGCGTCCGTTGCCGGACAAATTCCACGGCCTGGCCGATCAGGAAACCCGTTACCGTCAGCGCTATCTGGACCTGATCGCCAACGAAGAATCCCGTCATACCTTCCGTATCCGTTCCAAAGTGATGGCCGCTATCCGTAGCTTCATGGTCGACAATGGATTTATGGAAGTGGAAACGCCGATGATGCAGGTGATCCCCGGCGGCGCGGCGGCGCGTCCGTTTGTGACCCACCATAATGCGCTGGACATTGATATGTACCTGCGTATCGCGCCGGAACTGTATCTGAAGCGTCTGGTGGTGGGCGGTTTCGAACGCGTATTTGAAATCAACCGCAACTTCCGTAACGAAGGGGTTTCCCCGCGTCATAACCCGGAATTCACCATGATGGAGCTTTATATGGCGTATGCCGATTATAAAGATCTGATCGTGTTGACGGAAAAACTGTTCCGTACGTTGACGCAGGACGTTCTGGGTTCCACGACGGTTGAATATGGCGATCAGACTTTCGATTTCGGCAAGCCATTTGAAAAGCTGACCATGCGCGAAGCGATCTGCAAATATCGCCCGGAAACCAACGTTACCGATCTGGACGATCTGGCTAAAGCCACGGCGATTGCCGAGTCTTTGGGTATCAAGATCGAGAAAAGCTGGGGGCTGGGCCGCATCGTCACTGAAATCTTTGAAGAAACGGCGGAAAGCAATCTGATTCAGCCAACCTTCATTACCGAATACCCGGCTGAAGTGTCGCCGCTGGCGCGTCGTAATGATCTGAACCCGGAAATTACCGATCGTTTCGAGTTCTTCATCGGCGGACGTGAAATCGGCAACGGCTTCTCCGAGCTGAATGATGCGGAAGATCAGGCAGAACGTTTCGCCCAGCAGGTGAGCGCCAAAGATGCGGGTGATGACGAAGCGATGTTCTACGATGAAGACTACGTGACGGCGCTGGAACACGGTTTGCCGCCAACCGCAGGTCTGGGTATCGGCATCGACCGTATGATTATGCTGTTTACCAATAGTCACACCATCCGCGACGTCATTCTGTTCCCGGCGATGCGCCCGCAGAAATAATACTCCCCGCTGGCGGAGATGATGTCACCAAACGGCGCTTAACCGCGCCGTTTGCGTTTGATGATACAACGCCTCTTTTCCCGCAACTGAAACCGCACTTGCCTCGTCAAACGTGTAACTGGTCAAAAGCTAAACAGCGTTGCCGGGTTTTTTGCTTGCCCGGCAACGGGATAGCGCTATAATGCCAAGCGCTATCCCGTTGCGAGTGTAGTTCAATGGTAGAACGAGAGCTTCCCAAGCTCTATACGAGGGTTCGATTCCCTTCACTCGCTCCAAACACACCTCTCTCAACGTCCACCCAAGCCCGTTCAATCCAGCCTTCATTTTTTGGTCTAAAATAAACTTACCATTATTTACATTAGTGTTGTAATACCATGAACGGTGACTTAATAAAAAGGCCGCTTTGGCTAAAAGTTTGCAGTTTTTTCCTGGGGGGCATCCTTATTCTGGCTGCTCTCTTTTTTGTGATTGCGGGTGGAAAACTGGTTAGTCTGGGAGGTGATTGGTATTTCCTGATATCCGGTATTCTGATGCTGATCAGTGGGTATCTACTGATTCGTACTCGTTCTTCAGGTGCTTTGCTATATCTGCTCACTACCGCAGGAACGGTGATTTGGGCGTTATGGGATGCCGGGCTGAATTTCTGGCCATTGATTTCCCGCCTGATGTTTCCTGGCGGGCTGGCGATCATCGCTTTCTTCCTGCTGCCTTCGCTGCGCCGTTATGAGACAAAATCGCCGCTAAGCACCGGTTTCTATTCACTGGGTGCTCTGTCTGTTCTGGCGTTTGTTGTCGCGTTTGCCGGCATGTTCGTACCACATGAGCCCGTGCCGTTTGCGGGTCAGGAAAAACCGCTGATTCCGGTGGCAGAAGAGATGCAGCAAAAAAACTGGGATAACTACGGTAATACCCCAGGTGGCAGCCGCTTTGTTGCTCTTGACCAAATCAACCGCAATAACGTGACTGAACTGAAACCGATATGGACATTCCGTACCGGAGATACGCCGCTCAGCCCGACCGGTAATGGGGCGGAAGATCAGCAAACGCCATTGCAGATTGGGGATCGGGTCTTTCTGTGTACTCCGCACAATAATGTCATTGCGGTAGACGCTGACTCAGGCGAACAACGCTGGAAAGCAGAGATTAATGCCCAATCCTCGGTATGGATGCGCTGCCGTGGTCTGGCTTATTTTGATGCCACTCAGCCCGTTAAACAGCCTTCGGTTCCGGGCAGCAATGCACCCGCGACGGTAGCCGTTGCCAGCGATGCGGCCTGCCAACGCCGCATTCTGATGAATACGATTGATGGACGTCTGATTGCGCTGGACGCCGACGACGGTCAGTTTTGTCAAGATTTTGGTAATAAGGGCGTTGTGAATCTGCTGGATGGAATGGGGGACGCGCCGGATCCCCATTATGTGGTGACGTCTGCGCCGACGCTGGCTGGCACTACGGTGGTGGTAGGTGGACGGGTAGCGGATAACGTCAGTACGGATATGCCTGGTGGGGTCATTCGTGGTTATGACGTGATCACGGGCGCGCTGCGCTGGGCTTTCGATCCCGGCAACCCTAATCCGAATGCCGTTCTGCAACCTGGCGAACACTACACGCGGAGCACGCCTAACTCCTGGGCGTCCATGTCTTATGATCCGGACGCCAACACGGTCTTTCTGCCGATGGGCAGTTCTTCAGTCGATATCTGGGGAGCTAACCGTACCGAGTTGGATCACAAGTATGGCGCTTCTGTCCTGGCGCTGGATGCCACTACCGGTGAAGAAAAATGGGTCTATCAGACCGTCCACAATGATTTGTGGGACTTCGATGTGCCCATGCAGCCCAGTCTGATTAATTTTCCGGCCGCCGATGGCAGTGAAAAGCCCGCAGTCGTCTTTGGCACCAAGGCCGGACAGATCTATGTACTGGATCGTCGTACGGGTCAGCCACTGACACAGGTGGACAACGTACCGGTGAAGCGCGGCGATATCCCTAATGAACAGTACACCGATACTCAGCCCCGTTCAGTCGGCATGCCGCAGATTGGCGCTCAGACGTTGAAAGAGTCAGATATGTGGGGAGCAACATCGTTTGACCAGCTTATCTGCCGCATCAGTTTCAAATCAATGCGTTATGACGGTCTCTACACCGTACCCGGCACCGATGTTTCCCTGAGTTTTCCGGGATCGCTGGGAGGCATGAACTGGGGCGGTTTATCTGAAGATCCGAATAATCATTATATTTTTGTCAACGATATGCGTCTTGGCCTGTGGCAGCAGCTCGTGAAAGCGGATCCGAATCCGTCGGCGGGTCAGAACAGCGGCGGGGAAGCGGTGAATACCGGAATGGGGGCGGTGCCGATGAAAGGCGCGCCTTATTCCGTGAATAAGAACCGTTTTATGTCTCCACTGAGTATTCCCTGCCAGACACCGCCTTTTGGTACGCTCTCGGCAATCGATATGAAGACGCAGAAAATCGTCTGGCAGGTGCCGGTTGGAACGGTTCAGGA
Source organism: Brenneria roseae subsp. roseae (assembly GCF_003115845.1). GTDB lineage: Bacteria > Pseudomonadota > Gammaproteobacteria > Enterobacterales > Enterobacteriaceae > Brenneria > Brenneria roseae. The sequence continues at coordinate 84,336 of NZ_KZ819032.1, forward strand.
CACCGGCCCCTTTGGTATCAAAATGGGTATGAAAATGCCTGTCGGCATGCCAACGCTGGGAGGAACCCTGACGACACAGGGCGGACTGGTGTTTATTGCCGGGACACAGGATTACTACCTGAGGGCCTTTGACAGTTCGACCGGTAAAGAAGTGTGGAAAGCCCGTCTGCCAGTCGGTAGCCAGGGTGGCCCGATCAGTTATATATCACCGAAAACAGGTAAGCAGTATATTCTGATCTCTGCCGGCGGTGCGCGTCAGTCACCCGATCGTGGTGATTACGTGATCGCTTACGGTCTGGATAAATAGCTGACAACATTCCCCGGTGTTCTCCGGGGAATGTTTTATTCCGTAACCGTTCTTCTATCTGAAAACGCACGAGCAGACTGTGTCGAGATGTCCAGTATCTTGATACTGGCTTACGCCAGGTAACGCTTGAACCAGTTGATGGTACGATCCCATGCCAGATCGGCGGCGGCTTTATCGTAGCGCGGTGTCGAATCATTATGGAAACCGTGGTTCACGCCGGGATAGATGTAAGCTTCATAGGTTTTATCCGCGGCCTTGAGCGCCGCCTCATAAGCTGGCCAGCCTTCGTTGATACGGGTATCCAATTCGGCATAGTGGATCAGCAGCGGGGCTTTGATCGCGGGAACATCGGCCGCGTCGGCCTGACGTCCATAGAACGGCACGGCCGCGCCCAGTTCGGGGAATGCGACGGCCGCAGCATTTGCGACGCCGCCGCCATAACAAAAACCAGTAATGCCGACTTTGCCCGTGGTGGCGGGGTGGTGCATCAGGAAATCGATAGCGGCAAAAAAGTCATTCATCAGTTTGGTCGGATCGACCTGCTGCTGGAGTTCACGGCCTTTATCGTCATTGCCGGGATAGCCGCCGACTGAGCTTAGCCCATCCGGCGCCAGTGCGATGAAACCCGCTTTGGCAACCCGCCGCGCCACGTCTTCTATATAGGGATTCAGCCCCCGATTCTCATGAACCACAACCACCGCGGGCAATTTGCCGGTGGCCTCCGCCGGGCGCACGAAATATCCCCGCACTTCACCGTGTCCATTGGGCGATGGGTACTGAATGTATTCAGGAAGGATAGAAGGATCGGTGAATTCAACTTGCTGTGCCAGCGCGTAATTCGGGCTCATCAGACTTAACAGCGTCATGCCTGTCATTCCGCCAACGGCAAGCTTTGTCGCCATGGAAATAAATTCGCGTTTGGTGATTTTCCCGTGGGCGTAGTAATCGTAAAGCTCGAGCAACTCCGGCGAAAAGTCTTTAGCAGTCATTCGTGTCATACCCGGTCCCCTTATACTCTGGTTAATATGAAGTTAATGGTAAGTAACTAACAGATGACTGCTAAAAAGATAGCATGGGTTAACTGTATCAGCCAGAGAGTACTAACCGTATTGTCCCTGCATCAGCCGGTTTGGCATAGCATTTGGGGACGGATCGGCGTGATTGCTTTTACCTCCGGGTTCCAGAGAGCGAAACGATCTCTTTTGCTGTGAAACTGCTGCGATGATATTTATCGTCTAAGGTTTTAATGGAGCAACCGTTTTCTCAACGGCGTATAGGCGTATGATTGGAAACGGATACCGAGAAAACGAACACTCCGCCTGGAAGGTAAAAGCGATTGTTTATCGTATAACCATTATGTTAAGGGCATTACCGCATGGAATTCAAAGATTACTATGCCGCGTTGGAAGTCGATCCTTCCGCCGATCTGAAAACGATCAAAACGGCTTACCGCAGACTGGCGCGTAAATATCACCCCGATGTCAGTAAAGAACAGGATGCGGAAAACAAATTCAAGGACGTTGCCGAAGCTTATGAGGTGTTGAAAGACAGTGAGCGACGTGCCGAATATGACGAATTGAGGCAGCATCGCAACGATCCCCGCTTCTCCGAACCACCGCCGGGTTATGACGGCGGCGGGACACACTGGCACAGTACGGCCGGTGGTTCGCACGATTTTTCTGATTTTTTCGAGTCTATTTTTGGTCATCAGGCATCGCAGGGTCAGCGTACCGCCTCCGCACGGGCCGCTTATGCTACCCGCGGTCAGGATCTTGAGATGGAAGTCCCGCTGTTTCTGGAAGAAACGCTGACGGGGCAAAGCCGGTCGATTTCCTACTCATTACCGGTTTTCGATGAGCTGGGACGTCAGACCAGGGAAGTGACTAAAACACTGAATGTAAAAATCCCGGCAGGTGTGGGAGACGGCGAGCGCATCCGTCTGAAAGGTCAGGGAAGCGCTGGTTTGGGCGGCGGGCCGAACGGCGATCTGTTCCTGACTATTCGTATTGCTCCGCACCCGCTGTTTGATATTGATGGTCATAATCTGACTATCGTCGTGCCGCTGGCGCCCTGGGAAGCGGCATTGGGCGCCAGTATCGAAGTGCCTACATTGACCGGCAGAATAGCCCTGACGATCCCGCCCGGCAGTCAAAGCGGCAAGCGATTGCGGATAAAAGGAAAAGGGCTGGAAAGTAAAAAGGGGACTGGTGATCTGTATGCCATTCTGAAAGTGGTGATGCCACCGAAGATGGATGAAAAAGCCGCTGCACTGTGGAAACAGTTGGCCGAACAGGCGGCATTTAATCCTCGTCGCGAATGGGAGTCAAAATAATGGCGGAAGAAATGACGTTTACTGTGGTGGAGCTGTGCCGCTCCGTGGATATCACTCAGGAGGAATTGATCGAAGTCGTAGGACTGGGCGTGATTGTTCCACTTGAGCCGGATGAATCGCACTGGATCTTCGATGATCGGGCGTTAAGCTGTCTTCGGCGGGCGCAGCGATTACAGATAGAACTGGATTTGGACTGGCCAGGCGTTGCCATGACGCTGACGCTACTGGATCAAATAGATGAACTGAAGAGAGAAAACGAGCAGTTACGCCGGCAGCTTGAACGCTTCATGATGGTGTCCTGATGTTTGTTCCCTGCGGGCTGAAGTCTTGTTTCTTCAGCCCCAGATTGTTCATCAGATAAATGAATCTTGAGGAAAAATCTCTGTTACTGTTTGAATCAGAAGTATGTCGCTTAATCTGAAAATTAAAGGGGTAACTATGTCAGTTTCTGCAAGAAATCAATTAACAGGTGTTGTTGCCAGCATTATCGAAGGCGCGGTGAATAACGAAGTCGTCCTGAAACTGGACGGTGGAGAACAGCTGACAACGGTGATTACCAAGGCAAGCAGTCATTCTCTGGGGTTGGCGCCGGGTAAAACGGCGATTGCCTTAATCAAGGCTCCCTGGGTTATTTTGGCATCGTCAGACTGTGGGTTGAATTTTTCAGCGCGTAATCAGTTTGTGGGTACGGTGAAAAAAGTCGTCAAAGGCGCAGTAAATTCTACCGTACATATTGAGACCCGCAGCGGGTTATCACTAACCTCTAGCGTCACTAATGAAAGTATTGATGAAATGGCGATTGTTGATGGGCGCGAAGTGATTGCATTGATTAAAGCATCCAGCGTGATTCTGGCGACCCAAAAATAACCTCGGCGGGTATTTTTATCACGATGGCGAATTCTGTTGTTCCCTGATTTTATTATCGGGGAACTTATTTAATCAATATATCTGGTAATTTTATTCGCCGGGATATTGGCATCATTTCGTTATTCTTTAGCATAGGTATCCTGATTTTTTTCAAGAATGGAAATGGCCGTCATCATTCCTTCTTTGTCATCGCTTTTTTTCATTTCACCTAATTGCACATACATGAAATCAAGTAGCGTTCGGGTATTTATCGGTCGGCCTTGTTCGCAAACCTGCACGACAGCAAGGCCGATAATGGACTCGACACGCGATCGTTGTGCCGGGTACCAGGTTAAATTATGGATATTCATTGATTTTCTCCGGCATTGTTTGGTGAAACATTATAACATCTTTTAGGCATGATAATGGAAAATGATGCCGGTGATTGACGAAGATGAAAATGTTACAAGAAAAAATAAAATGATAGTTATCATCATAATGAGAGCGAAAGTTCTCTTTTTTATATCGATAACATGGGGGGATTTTTCAGGAGGTTCTGTCCGTCTTATGCGGTCGCCAGAATTTCTTTAAAAGAAAGGCTTGCTATAAAAAACCATTCATGCGTTAATAACGTCATCGGCCTGTAATACAGACCTATTTATGAAAGACATTGTAATTAAGCGGTTCCTAGTTCAAGCGATGCACCCAATCTCTTATCCGACGAATTTCCTTCTTATAAGTGCCCATAAGTAATCACTGTAACAGTCCCCGTTCCGCCCTATAGTGGCTATCTAAATAAATATATAAAGGAAATTCTCTATGTCTAATAAAATGACTGGATTGGTAAAATGGTTTGACGCTGGTAAAGGTTTTGGTTTCATCACCCCGACTGACGGCAGCAAAGATGTATTCGTTCACTTCTCTGCCATTCAAGGCCAGGGTAACGATTACAAAAGTCTGGACGAAGGCCAGAAGGTAGAATTCAGTGTTGAAAGCGGCCAGAAAGGCCCATCAGCGGTGAATGTTTCCGTAATCTAATGGTCTTTTGCTGATGACCGTTGCACCGGCATCTTGCCTTTGCCAACGATCATCAAAAAAAACAACTGATTATGTATTAAGCCCCTCAGAGATTCTGAGGGGCTTAATTATTTGCATTTTTATCACTCCTTTCCTCCATGAATTCGAGTATGATGTAAGCCACCTTAGGCCTTCAGGTAGGTTGGTTCGAGTACTTCCCATGTCCCCTTCATAAAAAATATTAGCGTTTTCGTCCTGATGTTAACCCCATGATTGTGGCGGTTAGAGTAAATTTCATACACCGCAGAAACTATAACGATTAAAAAGTGTCTCAGTATAAATGTAGCGCGGCGAGAGCGATTCTTTATGCGATACCTACGTTGACCACTTAAAAATGAGTCTCATGAAGATTAAACAACGATTTGCCAGGTCATTACTTCATCCTCGCTATTGGCTTACCTGGTTTGGCCTTGGCGTCCTGTTCCTGCTGGTACAGCTTCCTTATCCGCTGCTGATGAGAATTGGCAGAAATGCGGGGCGTTTATCGCGTCTTGTTCTCAAACGCCGTGTCTCTATCGCCAGACGTAATCTTGAACTGTGTTTTCCCACCATTTCCGTTGAAGAACGCGAAGCGATGATCGTCAGTAATTTCGCCTCGCTGGGAATGGCGTTGGTTGAAACCGGTATGGCCTGGTTCTGGTCGGATCGCCGTGTACGTCATTGGTTTGATGTGTCCGGGCTGGAAAATTTGCAGCAAGCCTGCGCTAAAGAGCGTGGCGTCATGGTTATCGGCATTCACTTTATGTCGCTCGAATTGGGCGGCAGGGCGATGGGGCTGTGTCAGCCGATGATGGCGATGTATCGTCCGCACAACAATAAAGTGATGGAGATGGTGCAGACCTGGGGACGTTCCCGCTCTAATAAGGCGATGATTGATCGCAAAGATCTGCGCGGCATGGTGCATGCGTTGCGGCGCGGTGAAGCGGTATGGTTCGCTCCCGATCAGGATTATGGTCCCAGAGGTAGCGTGTTCGCTCCCTTTTTTGCCGTCAAGAAAGCCGCGACAACCAGCGGTACGTATACGATAGCTCGTTTGGCTAAGCCCGCGATGATCACCACGGTATTGATTCGTAACCCGGATGCGTCCGGTTATCGGCTGGTCATTCAACCTGAGCTACAGAATTACCCTTATCACGATGAGCAGGAAGCCGCGTGTTATATAAATAAGGTCATCGAACGCGAAATTATGCGGGCGCCGGAGCAATATCTTTGGCTGCATCGCCGTTTCAAAACACGTCCGACAGGGGAAGTTTCGCTCTACGCCTGAGAATGATTTCAGGCTGATCCGCACGTCTTATCCGTCTCAGATAAGACGTGCAGAAGAGCAGGGAAGCGCCGCGGTTTTTCTACAAAATACTTTTTCTATAACATACAAAGAAAAATGGCCGCCTGATGGCAGCCATTTAAATCGTCGTTATCGTATGAAGACGATTAACGGAAGATAGCGTGGGGGTTAACACCGCGATAGGTTTTGCCCAACGCTTTTAGTATTTGATTGATTTTACGGACAACACTCATCTTTTTACCCCCACCTCTTCTTTTCGAGAATTAGTTGTTGAAAGTACCAAAGTTGACGTTGATGTTTTCAAACATAGCGATGATTTTGTTCAGCAGTTTCATTTTGATATCCTCGTGAGTTGATGTTTTTTCTGTGACGCTGTTCACGTTTTTAAGAATACTCGCGCTGATACGTGAGGTCAACTTTTTTGTGAAGCTAATCACAAAAAACTGAACATTAAGTTTGTTAGAAGTAAACCGGTGTTTTGATTGCTGCCTGTTGCCTATTATTACGCTTTCTTCTACCTGGTGGTGTTTTCCCGCCGTGGCCCGTTTGAGCTCTACGGATGGGAAGGTTGGGCAGGATGTAAAGCAACATCGGAAGACAAGACGGCGGCAACATAAAAGGTATAGGTAAATAGTCTCGATTAGCAGTTGAAATAAATATGGATGAAGCAGGATAATCGTTGGCTTCAGATAACCCGGCAAAATTCTGTGGTTTTGCATTCAGCGAAGTAATCGTTTGCGTGCATGCCCATAAGGTTCATGGTGTGTCAGTTATCGCTGATGCACACCCGGTGCAAGGCTGGGTGAACCGCCTACGATTTACCATTAAATAATGACATTTCAGGGGATACCACCATGTCAAATACGACACGTCAGGCTAATAGTGCGGCCCGCCCGCATAATGCGCTTGATGCATTTTTTAAAATCACGCAGCGCGGAAGTAACGTGCGTCAGGAAGTGTTGGCTGGATTAACCACATTTCTGGCCATGGTTTACTCGGTGATCGTTGTTCCGGGTATGCTGAGTAAAGCGGGCTTTCCGCCGAGCGCGGTGTTTGTCGCCACCTGTCTGGTTGCCGGTTTGGGTTCGTTGCTGATGGGATTATGGGCCAATCTGCCAATGGCCATTGGTTGCGCTATTTCCCTGACGGCGTTTACTGCTTTCAGTCTGGTTCTGGGGCAGCAGATTAGCGTACCGGTTGCATTGGGGGCGATTTTCCTGATGGGCGTGCTGTTCACCATCATCTCCGCTACCGGGATCCGTACCTGGATCCTGCGCAATCTTCCGCTTGGGGTCGCGCACGGCACGGGTATTGGTATCGGTCTGTTTCTGCTGATTATTGCCGCCAACGGAATTGGTCTGGTGATTAAGAACCCAATCGATGGTCTGCCTGTTGCGCTGGGGGATTTTACGTCGTTCCCTGTCATCATGGCGCTGCTGGGTCTGGCGGCGACTATCGGTCTGGAAAAACGTCGTGTTCCCGGCGGGATCTTGCTGGTTATTGTTGTCATTTCTATTCTGGGTCTGATTTTCGATCCGAATGTGAAATATCAGGGCTTTTTTGCGCTGCCAAGCCTGACTGGCGCAGATGGTACTTCTCTGATCTTCAGTCTGGATATTATGGGGGCGTTGCAGCCGGTGGTATTACCGAGCGTACTGGCATTGGTCATGACGGCCGTCTTTGATGCGACCGGTACGATACGCGCGGTGGCGGGTCAGGCAAACCTGTTGGACAAAGACGGACAAATCATCAATGGCGGTAAAGCGTTGACGGCTGACTCCGTCAGCAGCATTTTCTCCAGTCTGGTGGGAACGTCGCCTGCGGCGGTTTACATTGAATCGGCTGCGGGTACGGCGGCCGGTGGTAAAACCGGGTTGACCGCCACCGTGGTCGGCGTGCTGTTCCTGCTGATCCTGTTCCTGTCTCCGCTGTCTTATCTGGTTCCGGGTTATGCGACGGCGCCTGCACTGATGTATGTTGGTCTGCTGATGCTGGGCAACGTGTCCAAACTGAACTTTGATGATTTCGTTGATGCCATGTCCGGTCTGGTGTGCGCGGTGTTTATCGTACTGACCTGTAACATTGTGACCGGTATTATGCTGGGCTTCGGGTCGCTGGTGCTGGGGCGTATCTTCTCTGGTGAATGGCGCAAACTGAACATCGGTACGGTGCTTATTGCGATCGCACTGGTGATCTTCTACGCCGGTGGTTGGGCGCTGTAATCTGGCGGACCTTCGGGGCGCTGTCCCGAAGGTCTTTTTCTCTTCGATTTCCTTCCTCTTTTCCTGTTGATTTAATGCGTCCGGGCGCTTGTCTGACGCCATGCTTTCTCTATCTGCACGTCTTGTTTACGGCGGACAGGATAGCCCGATCGCCACCTTTCGGGGCGTCACTTCATTTGAATCTGGTTGATGTTGAGCATGCGATAATCAGGGAAAACCATAACCTTGCTTCTTCACTAAGAAATTCATTTTCATGCCCTGATAAATGCGTTAAATATGGAAGGGTATTTCATGGTCTGACGGGTCGATAGCCAATTTTTTAATATGCAGGAGATGGTCTAAGGAAAGCATGGAAATCTTTTTTACTATTCTTATTTTAATCCTGGTGGTTTCATTATCAGGTGTGGTTACACGAATTTTACCTTTTCAAATACCTCTACCGCTCATGCAGATTGCCGTTGGCGCCATACTGGCCTGGCCTCAGTTCGGTTTGCATGTTGATTTCAATCCCGAATTGTTCATGGTGTTGTTTATTCCGCCGCTATTGTTTGCCGATGGCTGGAAAACACCGACCCGTGAATTTCTGAAGCATGGCCGCGAGATTATTGGTCTGGCGCTGGTGCTGGTTCTGATTACCGTGGTGGGTATCGGCTATTTCATCTACTGGATGGTGCCGGGAATGCCGCTGATTGCCGCCTTTGCGTTGGCTGCCGTACTGTCGCCGACGGATGCGGTCGCACTTTCCGGCATTGTGGGTGAAGACCGTATTCCGAAGAAGTTGATGGGCATTCTTCAGGGCGAGGCGTTGATGAATGACGCGTCCGGTCTGGTATCATTGAAGTTTGCGGTGGCGATTGCGATGGGGACGATGGTTTTCAGCGTGTCCGGCGCGACGCTGGCGTTCCTTCAGGTTGCGGTCGGCGGCCTGCTGGCGGGTGTCGCCGTTACCTGGCTATATAGTAAATCCCTGCGCATTATCAGCCGTTGGAGCGGAGATGATGCCGCGACGCAGATTGTGCTGCTGCTGCTGTTGCCGTTCGCTTCTTACCTGATTGCAGAACACATTGGCGTATCGGGTATTTTGGCCGCCGTCGCCTCCGGGATGACTATCGGTCAATCCGGCGTCATCCGTAATGCGCCGCTGAACATGCGATTACGTGCAAACGGTGTCTGGTCGATGCTGGAATTTGTGTTTAACGGCACGGTATTTATTATGCTGGGGCTCCAATTGCCCGGGATTCTGGAAACCTCGATAACGCAGGCGCAACTGGATCCCACGGTGGAAACCTGGATGTTGTTTACCGACATCGCGATCATTTATGCCGCGTTGCTGCTGTTGCGTTTCTGCTGGCTGTGGATGATGAAAAGATACAGCATGCATATCCAGAAAAAGCGTCCAATGGTGTTCGGGCAATTTACCACGCGTGAGCTATGGATTGTCTCGTTTGCGGGTGTCCGGGGTGCGATAACGCTGGCGGGCGTGCTCTCTATACCGTTGTTATTGACCGACGGCACCGCTTTTCCGTCACGTTATCAGCTGGTGTTTATTGCGACGGGCGTCATCCTGTTTTCTCTGTTATGCGGCGTACTGGCGTTACCCTTTTTGCTACGCGGCGTGGTGGTGGCCGATAAAGTCGCTTACGCCAAAGAGGAGCGCATGGCGCGTATTGCTGCGGCTGAAGTGGCGATCAAAAGCCTGTATAAAATGGAGGAGCGGCTGGCGGCAGACAGCGAGGAAAACATTGATGAGCAGGTGTTGAAAGAGGTCAGCGCGCGCGTCATCGGGAACCTGCGGCGGCGGATTGCGGATAAAGACAATCTGGAAAATAGCTTGCTGATTGAAAATCTTGAACGGCGTTTTCGTCTGACCGCGTTGAACTCCGAACGTGCGGAGTTATATCACCTGCGTGCAACCCAGCAAATCAGCAATGAAACATTGCAAAAAATGCTGCGCGATCTGGATCTGCTGGAAGCGGTACTGATCGAACACGAGTAGAACCGCGGTATCCTTACGCCAGCATTTCATTGATCTTTTTCTTTTCCTGTTACTCCCCATCGTTCAGGCGGTGGGGATCTTTTCTAAATCCTTACACGCAAAGCCCCTTCTCCCGATTGTAAATAGCTTGTCACCAAATGATAATGATTGTTATTATCCATGCGAAAATCCTTAGATGACACTTTTCTTACTCTCATGTAGCGCCGGATCATGTCGCGATGGGAGCAGCCTGTTATGGCAGACTGAAAATAATAAATTGAGTCTTAACCATAAATTAAACATGTGAATATACCCGTCATACTTTAAGTTGCATGTGTGTTGGCTTTATTACCGGCCCATCCATGGGCCTCGCCCCGGTGGGGCCGCTGCAAGCAGCGTTCAAATCTGTTCCCGGCAGATTTGTCAGTCACCCGGATCACGCCTTCCTGCAACTCGAATTATTTAGGGTAGCCACGCTTGGTAGGGGAACGTTATGCGCGTACTGGTGGTTGATGATGATTCTGTACTGTGCCATTGGCTGGGCTCTAAACTACATTCGCACGGTCATTCATGCCGTATGGTTCATGATGGCGAACACGCATTAAAAGCCATAAAAGATGAAGTTTATGATGTGGTTCTGCTGGATAGAATGCTGCCGGTGATGGATGGGTTTACCGTATTGCGTGAATTACAGGGATCGCGCCATCCGCCGATTATGCTGCTTTCCGCATTAGACCGGGATGTCGATCGGGTGATGGGATTGGAACTCGGTGCGGAAGACTACCTTGGCAAACCCTTTAATTTTAATGAACTCAGACTGCGTCTGGATATTATGGCGCGGCGTGGTAAACGCCATGTGGATAACGCCTCTCTCCTGACATTTGAGGACCTACAGCTTGATCGTCTACAGCGCGTGGCCTGGCGCGGCGGTCAGCGTATCGACTTGACGGATAAGGAAATCAAGCTGCTGATTATTTTGATGGAAAATCCCGGTCAGGCGATAACCCGAACCATGCTGCTGGAGCGGGTATGGGGCTACAATTTCGATCCCCAGACCAATCTGATCGACGTACACATGTCGAAATTGCGCTCGAAAATTGACAAAGGATTCCCGCGACCATTAATTAAAACGTTAAGGGCAATGGGCTATGCGTTAGGATCTGTCGACAAGGATAGAGCGAATGTTGGCAGCCACGCTGAATAAAATAAAAACAAAAAAGCTGAGCCGTCGCTGGCAGATGAAAATAAAGCACTGGCAGTTAATCGGGGCCAGCCAGTATCCGGGCTTTTTATGTACCTCAAACTTTCGGCAGGCGATCACCATTGTTTTTTTATTTTTGCTGATGATGCTGATGTGTATCATCGGCTTCAGCTCATTAAGTGAAACGTTAATCAGAACGCATGTCCGTGAAGTTATTCTGGGTAATATTTATGATTACTCCATGCAGTCTCGTTTAAGCAATGCAAATAGTCTGATTACCCAACTTCGGCAGGACAATCGGGCTAAAAGCGATGAACTGCCGATATTTCTGGTTACCGATAAAAACGGCGCTATTTTGTATCACAACCATCCGCTGGAGGAGTTGCAAAACACGTCTTGCCAGATGGATGTGACCTGCCTGAAAGCGCTGCTGTCGAGTAAAAATGATACCAATCTGATCGGTCTGTCCGTCATGCTGGACGATGGCGCCGTGTTGTTTACCGCCTACAATATCAAGCCGATGCTCGAACGAGTGCGGACGATCCCGCTGGTGGCGGGGGCCGGACTGTTTATCGTGTTGCTGTTTTGCCTGTTTGTCAGTCGCCACTTCAGCTTGATAAGCCTGCGCAGCGTCGAGAAAATCCGTTCCGCGCTGCACCGCTACAGCGCGGGCGAGCAGCAGGTGCGCATGCCGTTGTCACCTTATGGCGATGACTTTGACAGCCTGAGTGAGGATATCAACCAGAATCTGGAACGTATTGAACGCCTGATGGAACAGGTTCGCAGTACGTCCAGCCATATCGCTCATGAACTGCGAACCCCGTTGACGCATTTGCAAAACCGTCTGTTCAACCTGACGGAACGCGCCGGGCTGGATGGCGACATTCGTGAAGAGCTGAATCTCGCCGTTGAGGAGGTTCATAAAATTCTCGGTCTGTTCCGCACGGTGATGCGCATTGGTGAAATTGAAAGCGGGCGCTGTATCCATCAGTTTGCAAATATTGAAGCGCGACAATTACTGGAAGAGATCGCCGAATATTATCAGCCGCTGGCGGAAGAACGGGGCTGTCAGATCAGGGTGGAAATCAAGGCGGGGATCCAGCTGTTCGGCGATCGGGCCCTGTTGTTCCAGGCGTTGGCGAATCTGGTGGAAAACGCCCTGAAGTACGCAGCTCAGGGAAAATACGTCACCCTGAGCGTCACGCTCTACCGCGGCTGGATTGCGCTAAGCGTGGCGGACCACGGGCCGGGTATTCCGATGGCCCAGTATGAAAAAGCGCTACAGCGTTTTCAGCGCTTGGAAACCTGGCAGCAGTCTGGCTATGGGCTCGGTTTGTCACTGGTACAGGCGATTGCCGATCTGCATGGTGGCAAGCTGTGTCTGACATCCTCTCACCCTGGGCTTCATGTTTATTTGTGCCTGACCCCCGTAGTTAAGACAAATTGTTAAAACAAATTGTTAAGACCAACTGTTAAGACAAATGGTTAAAACGAATGTGAATGCCCCGGCAAAAAACTGAATATTTATCCGTATCGTGTCAGGGGCACAGAATGTATTACTATTTGATTTATATTGATAATTTTTATATGAAAAGATTAACGAATATTAATGCTCCGCATCTTGTAGTACCTGAGAATAAGTCTCATTATTGCCATGATTAGCGTCATGGCGTCCGGTATTTGTCATGGTTCCTTTGTCTGCGGACTCTCCTATGAATAATATGAAAACCAAACTGTGTGCTTTCCTGCGAGATGAAAGCGGTGTGGCGGCGATCGGCGCCAGCGGATCCACGTCAGAGATGGCGAAATAAATCCAGTGGTGGCGTATTACGCATACTGGCTGCAAACGGCGTTACTGGCAGGATGCCTGCTGTGGTGTGTCAGTACCGATCTGTTGGTACGAAAGATCCCCAATCAGGCGGTACTGATCCTTGCATTAAGCTGGCTGGCTTTCAGCGCGCTGGATGTGTTGCAGTCCGGTATGATTGATGCGGTGAAACTGTATCAGGTGCTGTGGGCGTTGCCGGGCGCCGCTGTCGTTCTGGCGGGGGGTTTTTTGCTTTTCCTCACCGGCAGGCTTGGTGCAGGCGATGTGAAACTGATGAGCGTTTTATGTCTGTGGGTAGGGCATGGGCATCAGATCGTTTTTGTCATGATAACCTCACTGGCGGGGGGCGTATTAGCGTTGGGCCTGCCGTTGCTCAATACCGTACCGGCCGTAGTGGCAATGGGTATTCAAACCACCAATCGGATGTTTAAAAGCCGGTTACCCATGCCGCCTGCGTTGCCGGGCGATCTTTCACAAGGCATCCCCTACGGTATCGCTATTGCGTTCGGCGCGATGTACGTCCTGATTTTTCCCTGGTTTTAATTTGGTAATCCCGAATGATGAAGAGGTTTCAGCGCAACGATCTGGATTGGCGCAGTACGCGCGGTGTGATCGCCACAGAACTGGCGTTTCTGGCGCCGGTGGTTCTGGTCGGCGTGATGATGCTGTTCGAACTGGCGCGCATCGGGCTGGTGATTGCCGTGGGCAGTGCGGCGCTGGATAAGGCGATACAGCCATTTCGTCTCGACGATCTCAACGCCAGCAGCGCCTCAGAGATGGAGACGCATCTGAAAGCGCGGATGATCGATGCGGCATACGGCTATCTGCAAGAAGATGATTTAACCGTCAGTGTGTTGCATTTTGACGGCCTGAGCCAGCTTGGCGGGCTGGAGATCGTCAGCGATGAGGATGGCAGCGGCGCCTCGAATACGCTGCCCGTCTGGTCGGTCACGGTGCAGATAAAAAAAGCGTTTCTGACTCCGTTGCCGGAAGTGCTGACGTTGGGCGACACCTTTCGCTATCAGTACAAACACGTATTCGGCACGGAGCGGCGTAGTGAAGAGTAGCCGCCTATTGCGGCGCCGTTGTTTTGAAGCCGCCAGCCAGTCGTCCGCCTGAAACGGGGCTGACGGAGAAGGACTGCTGGATATTTCCTCCCCGGTGAAGGGTTGGGGTAGGGTCAGTTCAGGCATTAAATACAGCTGGCGCCCTGTTCCGCCCCGGTGATATTTTCCCGTAGCGCCCTGAACAGTTCACGTCCCATACCCACATGTGAAGCGGATAGATCCGGCTGTACCGCTGTGCGGCGCGCCAGTTCGGCCTCTTCCACCAACAGGCTGAGTTCGCCACGCACACCGTCAATCTGAATCATATCGCCATCCTGAACTTTGGCCAGCAGACCGCCGCTATAGGCTTCCGGCGTAACGTGGATCGCCGCGGGGACTTTACCGGAAGCGCCTGACAGCCGCCCATCGGTGACTAACGCTACGTTAAAACCACGATCCATCAAGACGCCCAGCGGCGGCATCAGCTTATGCAGCTCCGGCATCCCGATTGCTTTCGGTCCCTGAAAACGCACGACGATCACGCAATCGCGATCCAGTTTTCCCGCGTTGAACGCGGCATCGATATCATACTGGCTTTCAAACACGACGGCGGGCGCTTTGATAATCTGACGGTCTTCCGGTACGGCGGAGGTTTTCATTACCGCCCGGCCCAGATTTCCAGATAAGACTTTGGTTCCGCCGTGCCTGACGAAAGGTGTGGCCAGCGTGGCAATCACCTCCGTATCCAGCGAGGCGTGCGGGCCTTCGCGATACACCAGTTTACCGTCCTCAAGGAAAGGTTCCTGAGTATAGCGGTGCAGGCCGAAGCCGGCGACGGTATGGACGTCCTCATGGAGCAGACCGCCTTGCAGCAGTTCACGGATCAACAGCGAAACGCCACCGGCGGCCTGAAAATAGTTGATATCGCCGGGACCGTTGGGATAAATACGGCATAGCAGCGGCACCACTTCAGATAAGTCAGAGAAATCATCCCAGGTGATGGTGATGCCGGCGGCCTTTGCCATTGCCACCAGATGCATGGTGTGATTGGTTGAACCACCGGTCGCCAGCAGTGCGACGATACCGTTGACGATCACCTTCTCATCAACCAGACGCCCGGCCGGCAGATAGTCGCCGCCGGTTTCGGTCATCCGGGTGACCTGACGGGCGGCGGCCTCGGTCAATGCGTGTCGTAGCGGAATATCGGGATAGACGAAAGACGAGCCGGGCAGGTGCAACCCCATGACTTCCATCACCATCTGGTTGGAGTTGGCGGTACCGTAGAATGTGCAGGTGCCGGGCGAGTGGTAGGCGCTGGCTTCTGATTCCAGTAATGCTTCGCGACCGACTTTGCCTTCGGCATACAGTTGGCGGATACGTACTTTTTCTTTATTGGAGATACCGGTGCGCATTGGGCCCGCGGGCACGAAGACGGCGGGCAGGTGGCCGAACGCCATCGCAGCGATAAACAGACCGGGAACAATCTTGTCGCAAACCCCGAGAAACAGGGCGCCATCAAACATATTGTGAGACAGACCTACCGCGGCCGACATGGCGATCAAATCGCGGCTGAGCAAAGAAAGCTCCATACCGTCCTGCCCCTGAGTCACGCCGTCGCACATGGCCGGCACGCCCCCGGCCACCTGACCAACGGCGCCAACGGAATGCAGCGCCTCTTTAATCAGGGCCGGGTAATGTTCATAAGGCTGATGCGCGGACAGCATATCGTTATAGGACGTAATGATGCCGATATTGCTTTTTACCATGTTCTTCAGGCCGGATTTATCATCGGGCGAACAGGCGGCGAATCCGTGGGCCAGATTGCCGCAGGCAAGCTGAGAACGGTGTACGGTTTTGCTTTTTGCCGCCTCGATATTGGTCAGATATCGGGCTCTGCCGGCCTGAGAACGAGAGATGATATTCTGGGTAACGCGCGCAACGGTAGGATTCATACTTTGCCCCATTTTCTTCAAGATTGATTACTTAAATTGTTAAACGCTGATAGCGCCAAAAATAAATAGCCATATCGCCGGGTAAAATCCGGTATTCTTATTTTTTTGAGATAAACAGCGTTATCGTTCTAATGACGAACGGTAGATAAACCTTCAGCGGGTGAATAGAGAAATACGCCAGCTTATTTAAAGCCTAAGCCGGGTTTTATCTTATTATTGGCTCATTGACATAATATGGCCCTCAGCTGATTAACTCTGCGTATCGGGGTACGCTTTTACGTAACGATCTTACTATATACCGGAATGATACCGGTAACAACGCATTTTTATTGCTGGATTTACTCGATTCAGCAAGTGCTTAAGTGGTTTTGTGATGGATATCACATTGTGATAATAACGTTCGCTTTGGTGTTTTTTTGTTAATATCAAGGCTGAGCAACGTGATATGAAATATGAGTGATGTGAAATAGAGATCATGTAAATAAAGCGGCGATAAGAGAGTAAATTCTTGTTATTACGTGATATTGGAAAATACGTTCATTCGATCGCGAAAGTAAACGAAAAATCTGTTTATAAAAAGGCAAAACGGTTGCTCGCAGAAAATGGTCGATGAATGTTAACGCAATGAAAAAAAGTGGCACGATTGCCGAAGAATATACTATTTAGCACGGCGATTTTCCGGATTGCTATGTTGGTTCGCAAGTACGACAGACAGGGCGCGTTTTCTTTGTTAAACTATGTTACCGGTTAATGACAGCTTAATTTATTGAAAATGAAGAAGAAAAGACCTGGGTTGCAAGATGTGGCCAATCAAGTTGGCGTCACGAAAATGACGATCAGTCGTTATCTGCGCGATCCGCTCATGGTTTCTGCGGCCTTGCGTAGCAAGATCTCGGTTGCGCTGGATGAACTTGGCTATATTCCCAACCGGGCTCCTGAAATTTTATCCAATGCAACCAGCCGGGCGATTGGCGTATTGCTTCCTTCATTGACCAATCAGGTGTTTGCTGAAGTGTTGCGTGGTATTGAAAGCGTTACCGACTCTTACGGCTATCAGACCATGCTGGCCCACTATGGCTATCATGTTGAGCGTGAAGAGATGCGTCTGATGTCGCTGCTTTCCTACAATATCGACGGATTGATTCTTTCTGAACGTTCCCATACCGAACGGACGCGGAAAATGATTGAGGTGGCCGGCATTCCGGTGATTGAAATCATGGACAGCGAATCTCCGTGTATCGATCTGGCGGTCGGGTTCAATAACTTTGATGCGGCTTATCAGATGACTAAAACCATACTTGAGTATGGTCATACTCATCCCGTTTATCTTGGCGCCCGGCAGGATGAGCGCACCATCATTAAAATGCAGGGATATGAGCAGGCCATGCGGGATTGCGGCTTAACGCCCCATAGCGTCAGTACGGATCGTTCGTCTTCCTACAGTCTGGGCGGTGAATTGATGAAGGAAGCGCGTCAGCGCTATCCGAATACCGACAGCCTGTTCTGCACCAACGACGATATTGCCATTGGCGCCGCTTTCGAGTGCCAACGTCAGGGGTTGCGTATTCCTGAAGATATGGCCATAGCCGGTTTTCATGGACATGATATCGGCCAGTCGATGATGCCTAAACTGAGCAGCGTGTTGACCCCCCGGGAGAAAATGGGGCAAGTCGCTGCGGAGCGGCTCCTTGCCCGGTTGCGGGGAGAAACGATTACCCCCCAACGGCTTGATTTGGGATTCACCATCCTGCACGGCGGCAGTATTTAAACGCGTTACCGGCGGGATGCCACGCCGGCGTTGCGTAAGGCTTTAATGCCCCGATCGACAACCTGATCGAAGCTGCCGTCGATATCAATAGCGATGACGTCGGTTTCGTCCGCCGCCGGTTCTTCCAGTGCTTCAAACTGGCTCTTCAGCAGGTCTGTTGGCATAAAATGGCCGGCGCGTGCTTTCAGACGCTCCAGAATCACCTCAAAACTTCCTTTCATATACAGGAAAATCATGTCCGGGTTGTCTTCGCGCAGACGATCGCGATAGCGGCGCTTCAGTGCGGAGCAGACGATCAGGCCGATTTCGTTTTTGTGCCGCAGACTATAGGCCGCATCATTCAGACGCTCGAGCCACGGTGCGCGATCGTTGTCATCTAATGGATGGCCGCTGGCCATTTTCTGAATATTGGCGCGTGGATGCAGGTCATCCCCATCGATAAATTTAGCGCCCAATGCGTTGGCAATGGCCGCTCCCACGCTGGATTTACCGCAACCAGACACACCCATGATAATTATGCTTTGTCCCGCCATAAGTTTGATCTCTATCCCAAAATGAATATTTAAGTCTTTTCTGTAGTTCCTTATTTTATCACGTTACCGGTATCATGATACCGGTAACAAACGAGGGTGTGATAAATATCACAAAGAGAAACGGAAACAATCATATTGGTTATTGCAGATAAAACATAAAAAATTTCAGGAAGAAATCTTTAACAATACGTAGCGTTGGCCCATCGGGCGGCTGGCAGGAATAGCGAGCCCGCTATAGAAAAATACGGCGCTATATTTATGAAAAATAGCCGTTTTTATATCTGCCTACAATAGTCGAATCAGATTTGTACGATACATATATCGGAGAATTATTATGCCATTAATCATTGTAGCGATTGGCGTGGCCCTACTACTGCTACTGATGATCCGTTGCAAGTTGAACGGTTTCATTTCATTGATCCTGGTTTCGCTGGCTGTTGGTCTTGCCCTCGGCTATACCACACAGGGTTCCTTCAACGTCAATGGCGTCATTGCCTCTATTAAGAACGGCGTCGGCGGCACGCTGGGAAGTCTGGCCCTGATCATGGGGTTCGGCGCCATGTTGGGCAAATTACTGGCCGATTGCGGGGGCGCCCAGCGAATCGCCACCACGCTGATTGATAAATTTGGTAAGGGACACATCCAGTGGGCTGTGGTGCTGACCGGATTTGTTGTCGGTTTTGCCCTGTTCTATGAAGTCGGTTTCGTACTGTTATTGCCGTTGGTCTTTACGATTGCGGCAGCGGCGCGTATTCCGCTGTTATTTATCGGTGTGCCAATGGCTGCCGCTTTATCGGTAACCCATGCGCTATTGCCGCCTCATCCCGGCCCGACCGCCATCAGTATTATTTTTAAAGCTGATATGGGAAAAACCTTGTTGTACGGGACGTTGATCGCTATTCCGACAGTGATCCTGGCCGGCCCGGTTTATGCTCGCTTCCTGCGGGGAATCGATAAGCCGATTCCAGAAGGATTGCACAACCCGAAAGTCTTTACCGACAGTGAAATGCCTGGTTTTGGCATCAGCGTAACGACCACGCTGATTCCGGTTATTCTAATGGCCGGCCGCGCCGTCGCTGAAATGACGTTACCCAAAGGTCATGCGTTGCTGTCTTACGCAGAATTTCTGGGCGATCCGGTCATGGCAACCCTGATTGCCGTATTAGTCGCCATCTTTACCTTCGGTCTTAACCGCGGCCGCACGATGGAACAGGTGATGGATACCATCAGCGATTCGATCAAGATCATCGCCATGATGCTGATGATTATCGGCGGCGGCGGCGCCTTCAAACAGATTCTGGTTGATGGCGGCGTGGCAAAATATATCGAAACATTGATGGCGAACAGCACGCTGTCGCCGCTGTTAATGGGATGGGCGATTGCCGCCGCGTTGCGTCTGGCATTGGGGTCTGCAACCGTAGCAGCCATGACGGCCGGCGGGATTGTTGCGCCGATGCTGGCTATCACCGGCGTGAGCCCGGAACTGATGGTGTTGGCCGTTGGCTCCGGCAGCGTGATCTTCTCCCACGTAAACGATCCTGGCTTCTGGTTGTTCAAAGAGTATTTTAATCTGACCATCGTTGAAACCATGAAGTCGTGGTCGGCGCTGGAAACCATTATTGCGGTTTGCGGGCTGGTAGGCTGTTTACTGTTGAATATGGTTATCTAACGCTGAAAGACGCTACGGGGCGATGCCCCGTAGCGTGAGGTAAGATCGGGATACCGGGGCGGTAATCAGTGAGAACTGCTGCGTGACGCCCCCACGCCGGTCTGTGAGCGCACAAACTGTGAGTGGAAACGGGCGCGTTCCTGCGCACCCGCTTCGGAGTTGTCCGTAATCGAGAATAGCCAGATGCCGATAAAAGCAACCAGCATGGAGAATAGCGCCGGGTATTCATACGGATAAATCGGCGCCGCATGACCGAGAATTGTCACCCATACCGTCGGCCCCAGAATCATCAGTATCACCGCCGTCAGGAGTCCCGCCCAGCCGCCGATCATCGCCCCCCGCGTGGTGAGCTTCGACCAGTACATGGAGATGATGATGATTGGGAAGTTACAGCTCGCCGCGATAGAAAAGGCCAGGCCCACCATGAAGGCGATATTCTGATTCTCGAACAGAATTCCCAGTGCGATCGCCACGACTCCCAGCACCAGTACGGTGATTTTCGATACCTTCAGTTCGTCCCGCTCGGTGGCTTTCCCTTTCTTGAGCACATTGGAATAGAGGTCATGGGACACCGCCGATGCGCCCGCCAGCGTCAACCCGGCAACGACCGCCAGAATGGTCGCAAAGGCAACGGCAGAGATGAAACCCAGGAAGAAGTTACCGCCCACCGCGTCAGCCAGATGCACGGCCGCCATGTTGTTACCACCGATCAAGGCGCCGGTCGCGTCTTTGAACGACGGATTGGCGCTGACCAGCAGGATGGCGCCAAAGCCGATAATAAAGGTCAGAAAATAGAAATAACCCATAAATCCGGTGGCGAAAAACACGCTTTTCCGGGCCTCTTTCGCATCGCTGACGGTGAAGAAACGCATCAGGATATGCGGTAAACCCGCCGTACCGAACATTAATCCCAGCCCCAGCGACAGAGCGGAGATCGGATCGGAAACCAGACCGCCGGGGCTCATGATGGCCGCGCCTTTCGGGTGAACCGCCATCGCCTGTTTGAACAAGGCGTCGAAGCTGAAGTTGACGGATTTCATCACCATAACAGCCATAAAGGTTGCACCGAACAGCAGCAGAACCGCTTTGATAATCTGTACCCAGGTGGTGGCCAGCATACCGCCAAACATCACGTACATGACCATCAGGATCCCGACCAGAATGACCGCGACATGATAGTTGAGACCGAACAGCAATTCGATGAGTTTGCCCGCCCCAACCATCTGGGCGATGAGGTAAAGCGCGACCACCACCAGTGAGCCACAGGCCGACAGGCTGCGAATCGGACGCTGTTGCAGACGATACGATGCCACGTCGGCAAAGGTGTAACGACCCAGGTTGCGCAGACGTTCGGCGATCAGGAACAGGATGATCGGCCAGCCCACCAGGAAACCGAGCGAGTAGATCAGTCCATCGTAGCCAGAGGTGTACACCAGCGCCGAAATTCCCAGAAAGGAGGCGGCTGACATATAGTCGCCCGCGATAGCTAATCCGTTCTGAAATCCGGTAATGTTGCCGCCCGCCGTATAGTAATCACTGCGTGAGCGCGTCCGTTTGGAGGCCCAATAGGTGATATAGAGCGTGGCGCCGACAAACAGCAGAAACATCACTATCGCCTGAATGTTCAACGGTTGACGCTGAACGTCGCCCGTCAGGGCATCGGCAGCCAATGCCGCTGGAGATAAAGCGAGCAGTCCGGGCAGCATCATGAAACGTGTTTTCATTGCTTTACCTCACTCAATAACTGTCTGGTCAGGCGATCAAATTCACCATTGGCGCGATAGACATAGATGCCCGTTAACACAAAGGACGCCACAATCAGACCCACGCCAATCGGGATTCCGCGCGTTATGCTCGATCCCGGACCGATCGGGGTGCCCAGCCAATCAGGAGCAAACGCGATCAGCAGAATAAAACCGACATAGAGCACCAGCATGATCAGGGAAAGGATCGTGGCAAAGCGCTGTCGTTTGTTCACCAGTTCTCTAAACAGAGGATTACTTTCAATCCGTTGATAAATGGCATCATTCATCGTAAGTCTCCAGTAAACTATTGATTGATCGCAGCCACACTCAGGTGGTTTGGCTTAAGGCCGGCCGCACACCATCGAACCACTATCAGGCTCGGTGGTGTGTGAAGCGCGCATTGAGTCAAATGATCATTGGGCGGAAGTGCTCATGGCCTGCTTTTCTTCCAGCAGTTTTTCGACGACGCCAGGATCGGCCAGCGTGGAGGTATCTCCCAGATTACTGGTGTCGCCCGCCGCGATTTTGCGTAGAATCCGGCGCATAATTTTGCCGGATCGTGTTTTTGGCAAAGAGTCTGTCCAGTGGAGAATGTCTGGTGTCGCGATCGGACCGATCTCTTTGCGAACCCAGTTACGGACTTCGGTATATAGCTCACTGGAAGGCTCTTCGCCGTGGTTCAGCGTGATATAGGCATAGATAGCCTGACCTTTCATATTGTGAGGAATACCGACCACCGCGGCTTCGGCGATTTTCGGGTGAGCGACCAGCGCAGACTCGATTTCCGCCGTACCGAGGCGATGGCCGGAAACGTTGAGCACATCATCAACCCGGCCGGTGATCCAGTAGTAGCCGTCTTCGTCACGGCGGGCGCCATCGCCGCTGAAGTACATCCCCTTGAAGGTGGAGAAATAGGTTTGCTCGAACCGGTCGTGATCGCCGAATAGCGTTCTTGCCTGACCGGGCCAGGAATCGATGATCACCAGATTGCCTTCGCAGACACCCTCCTGCGGGTTGCCGAGATTATCCACCAGCGCGGGTTGAACGCCGAAAAAAGGACGCGTTGCGGAACCGGCTTTGGCTTCAATGGCACCGGGCAGGGGCGTGATCATGAAGCCCCCTGTTTCTGTCTGCCACCAGGTATCAACGATCGGACATTTTCCATTGCCGATCTTGTTGAAGTACCACTCCCAGGCTTCCGGGTTAATCGGTTCGCCGACGGAACCCATGATCTTCAGGGATTCGCGTGAGGTGCCTTCAATCGCCTTGTCGCCTTCGGCCATCAGCGCGCGGATAGCCGTTGGCGCGGTATAGAGAATATTGACCTGATGCTTGTCGACGACCTGCGCCATGCGGCGTGCGTCCGGCCAGTTGGGAACGCCTTCAAACATCAGCGTAATGGCGCCACAGGCCAGTGGGCCGTAAAGCAGATAGCTGTGACCCGTCACCCAGCCGACGTCCGCCGTACACCAGTAGATATCGCCAGGATGGTAATCAAAGACGTATTTGAACGTCAGCGCCGCATAAACCAGATAGCCTCCGGTGGTATGCAGTACCCCTTTGGGCTTACCGGTCGAGCCGGAGGTGTAAAGGATAAACAGCGGATCCTCGGCATTCATCTCTTCCGGCGGGCAATGATCGTCGGCTTGTTCGATCAGATCGTGCCACCAGAGATCGCGCCCGGTCTGCCACTCTCCCTGCTTGCCGGTGCGACGG
Organism: Brenneria roseae subsp. roseae; assembly: GCF_003115845.1. Classification (GTDB taxonomy): domain Bacteria; phylum Pseudomonadota; class Gammaproteobacteria; order Enterobacterales; family Enterobacteriaceae; genus Brenneria; species Brenneria roseae. Next base: position 107,838 of record NZ_KZ819032.1, read on the forward strand.
AAAACGATGACGTTGGTAATGGTTTTGACGCCGGGGTTTTTCAGCGCTTCATCAATATTTTTCTTGAGCGGGATAACGCGCCCGGCACGGATGCCTTCATCCGCAGTGATCACCAGCCTGGCGCTGGAGTCAATGATTCGCCCGGCGATCGCTTCGGGTGAGAAACCGCCAAAAATAACCGAGTGGATAGCGCCAATACGCGCACAGGCCAGCATCGCCACGGCGGCTTCCGGCACCATCGGCATGTAGATGGCGACCACGTCGCCTTTTTTGACCCCCAGAGACTTCAGGACATTGGCGAAGCGGCAAACGGAGCGGTGTAATTCCCGGTAAGTGATCTTTTTGCTTTCTTTTGCGTCATCGCCTTCCCAAACGATCGCCGTTTGATCGCCATGTTCGGCGAGATGGCGATCCAGACAGTTGGCCGCTACATTTAATGTACCATCCTCGAACCAACGGATACGGATGTGCCCGGGATCGAATGACGTGTTTTTGACTTGCCGATAAGGTTTGATCCAATCGACGATTTTCCCTTGTTCACCCCAGAAGGACGCAGGATCGTCAACGGAATGTTGATACATTTTTTTATATTTGTCGGCGTTTATCAGTGCATTTTCCGCAATTGCGGTAGGGATAGAGTGTTTATTATGTTGAGTCATGTACGCTTCTCCTTAAACATGTTAATGATATGTCAATAGATGGTTAAGTGTGGTTAACCGATCATATTTGTTTCTTTTTTGCGCGATGGATCACGCAACGGAGGAAAAGCAGCGAGGGATTACTTAAAAGATAGCCAAACTGTTCATGAAATAGCCAATTTGTCATGTGAGGGGCCGAATGAGATAAGTGATACGCGTCACAATATGAAAATGGAAGACGTAAAGTGTTTATCAATAAGGGCTCTAACGATCAATTTATTGTTTTCAATAGGTTGTGTCTATTGTTATTAAGTTTTTGATCGCCCTATACGATCAAAAGGTATAAAGATCCCTCTTATTCAGCCGATAGTGGCAATACTGTTCGATGTATATTTCTATCAGTTTCGACTATTTGCCTGAATGGATGAATTAAAATGTTGCGTTTTTGTTTTTACGTTGTGTATCGGTAGGCCTGAAAAATAGACTTATCTGATTATCAACGGGTAAATAGTTATAGATAATCCACAAATTATAAAGGCGGACGAGCAGCAAAATCGGTGCTCACCAAGCCGCTGAAACAAATGACTGCGTCAGTCGAACAGAAGAAAAAGCTAACTGTTATTTTTTTGTTTTTATTCAGTAAGATCCGGTTTTGAAAACTAAACAATTTAGATAACTACACTGCGCCGGAGCCCTGCGAGCTCCGGTGAGTTTGATGCTTATCGATCGATTGCTTGCTGTGGGCGATAGTTGCACCAGCAGTGCTGAGCGATACCTTCTACATAGCATGAAGCAGAGGAAATAATGAGTCTGATATTTGGCAGGAATGAGATCATCAGCATGCTAAGCCAACCTGTTGAGAACGATCGGCGTGCTGTGGCCGTCATTGATGAAAAGTGCAAAGTGGTATGCGCCAATTCAGCATTTAATGCCCACTTTGGACTCCGTTCTGAAATGAATACGCAGGTTTCCATTGATGATGTGCTGCCAATTAATGTTAAATTTGCCTATCAGGACTTTATGACGAATTCTGATGTATTAAGCACTCGCGTCGTATCCGACCTGCTGTCCGACGGTTTTGCCAAGAACCAGTTGAGTACGCTGTCTTTTTCTAAATTGAACGTTGAAAACCGTGTATTGTCATTGCTGATCCTGAACCAGGAATCGCCGGAGCCTACGACAAACCTGGCCTCCTGAACACCATTGATGATGCGGTCAACCGGTTGAGGATATAACGCTACTTTTAGTGAAAAATATCGTCAAAAGTAAAATTGTTACTATGATAAAACAGAGTAATGCGATCAATAGTAATCGGTTGCGTTGATATCATACGGTCGCTTCCGGCTATATTGATTTGGTCACCGGCCAGATGATTTATAATTATCTTCATGTCGCCATACCTTCAGATTGTGTTGTTTGATTGTCCGCTTTTCCCATTATTCGCCTGATTGTATATATTGCGGCGATCCCCGGTCTCACGGTATTGCCTGTCAATAAAATCATTGGCGGGTCTGACTTCTTACTGTTTCCCAGAATAGCGATTGATGTTTCTTAATTTATTGGTTTATTAAGAAGTTTTTATTACACCCTGCTATCAATTCACTATTTTTTGCTGTTGGATTGATGGGACGGATCGTCGCATCGAGAAAATATTGCCGATATTTTTCGATTTTGGGTTCCCCCTGGCATGCGTTCAGTTGGCATATCTTCTGAAAACCATAATTCATCAGGATAAAGGGGATAAATGCATGGCAAGATTTCGTACTCACTTGTTGGCCCGTGCCTTACGAGTGGCGGTGTTAGGCGCGGCTTTCGGTGTGACTCTGCCTGTCATGTCCGTGCACGCCGCCTCTGTGGCAACCGTTCAATCCTATGCGGTACCGGCCGGTCCGCTTAACCAGGTATTAAACCAGTTCGCACAACAGGCGGGTGTGTTGCTTGCTTATGATCCGGCATTGGCGGCGGGGAAAAGCAGTACGGGATTACAAGGCAGTTACCGTGTCGATCAGGGATTTCAGCACATTCTCGGCGATAGCGGTCTGGTCGCGCAATACAGTGCCGACGGCAGCGTAACACTGGTGCCGCAAGCTGCTCAGGCGTCTGTTCCCGCGACGGTAGCCGCGCCACCTAAAAACGAACAAATTATCGTAACGTCACCACCTAATACGGCGCTGAAGCTGGATGTTCCCCTATCGGAAACGCCGCGGTCCGTCTCCGTGGTGACTGATACGCAGATTCAGGAGCGCGATGCGAAAAAGATTGATCAGGCTTTGCGCTATAGCGCCGGTATTCTGGCGACGCCTTACGGGCCGGACAATAAGGCTGAATGGGTCACTATTCGTGGGTTTAGCGATCAGTCCCGTTTCCAAAATGGCCTGGCGACGCTGAATGAAGACGGTTTTTATGGACAGCAGCTGGAGCCGTTTGGCGTTGAGCGTATTGAAGTGCTGAAAGGTCCTGCTTCGGTGCTTTACGGACAAAACCCGCCGGGAGGGTTGATCAACGTTATTACCAAACGTCCGACGCGTTTACCGCAAGGGCAGATAGAAGTGGAATACGGCTCTAACGACTATCGCCATCTGGCGGTCGATAGCGCCGGTCCGCTGAATGATGACGGTACGGTGTTGTATCGCGTGGTGGCGCTGGCGCGCGACACGTCCGGCGAAGTGGATTTTGCGGACAGCAAACGCTTCTATCTGGCGCCCAGCATGACTTTCCTGGGAGAAGATACCGAACTTACCGTACTGGCGAGCTATATGGATACTCAGTCCGGTATGACCAACGGCTTCAAACTGCCGTATGGTACGTTACAGAATACCCCGTTTGGCAAAGTAGGCTATAAAACCTCGCTGGGTGAACCCGGTATTAATCATCACAATACCCGTCAGTTTAATCTTGGCTATGAATTGACTCACCATGTCAATGATACCTGGACGTTCCATCAGAACCTGAATTACACCTATCTGAATATGGATCTGCGCGGCGCTTACGTGCTGGGGATGGTTGATGGCAGCGATCGTCTTGCCAACCGCGGCCTGACTTACCGCGATGGCTTTGCGCAGAACTGGGCGACGGATAACCGTCTGGTCGGAGAGTGGCAGTTCGACGACATTGAAAACACGCTGTTATTAGGTGTGGACTATCGTCGTGCCAATACCCAAAGCCGCGATGCGAATCTGTATTCCTTCGGTGCGCCAATCGATATTTTTAATCCCGTATATGGCGACTATACGCCACCGGGGGACGATGATCTGTTCGATCACCGTTCAGGACGTCATCAGACGGGATACTACATTCAGAACCAGATTAAATATAATGAGCGGCTCATCTTCCTGCTGGGCGGACGTTACGATGTGGCGAAATCCCGCGATCGCGATCTGACGTCAGGAGCGGATACGCGCACGGATGACTCGAAATTTACGAAAACCGCCGGGGTGATGTATCTGTTTGATAATGGACTCTCACCGTATGTGAGTTACTCCGAGTCGTTCCTGCCGGTGTCTGGTCTTGATGGGTATGGCCGCCCCTATGTTCCGGAAGAAGGGCAGCAGACAGAGGCCGGGGTGAAATATACGCCGGAAGGATTCAACGGATATGCTTCCCTTGCCTTGTTCAATCTGGAACAGAAAAACGTCAAGACCACCGATCCGGCGAATCCAAGCCGAACCATTCAGGCAGGTGAGGCGCGCTCCCGCGGTGTTGAATTGGAATTCAGCGGTGAAGTGTATTCCGGGCTGACGCTGACGGCCAACTACACCTATAACGAAGTGAAAACCACGAAATCCGGTACGGTAGGGGAGAAGGGGAATCGCTTGCCCGGATTGCCCGAACACATTGTTTCCGGTTGGGCAACGTATGCCTTTAAAGGACCGCTGGAAGGGTTAACGGTCGGCAGCGGGATTCGCTATGTCGGCAGTTCTTACGGCGATATTGAGAATACCGCCGCTATGAAAGTGCCTGCCTACACGCTGTGGGATGCCATGATCGCCTACGATTTCAGCAAAGACTGGCGGCTACAGGTCAATGCCACCAACCTGGCGAATCATGAGTACGTCAGCGCCTGTAACTACTGGTGTTACTACGGAGAAGGGCGCAACGTCAGCGCGAATATCAGCTATCGCTGGTAACCCGCTTGCGTATGAAGGGATGATGCCGGTCACTTGACCGGCATCATGATTCCATCCTGATCGCTGGCCAATCGATGATGTCGCATCCCAGTGCTTGCCCCCAGTCGGCTGTGCTGTCAAGAGGGGTAAACAGCGGCGCCAGATGGCGGCATTCCAGCATGCCGACAAGTTGTTGCAGGCAACGCCGCGTCGGGTGTACGTTCCAGCGGTAGAAATCGACCTCGCCTGCCAGCCACTGCCGCCGGGCCCGGTGATTGAGATGGCCGGTGAATAAAATACGGTGACTGAAGTCAGGCTGTGCCCGCAGTTCGCCGGCAGTGCCGCTCTGTCCATCAGGATTGGCGGCCAGCAGCAGCGGCATTTCCGGCGAAAAAGGCGGCAGTGTTCGCGCCAGACTTTGCAGTTCGGCTTGCACGCCGGGTTGCAGGCTGCCGTCGTCATGCTCCGCCATCCTCTCCAGCATGGCGCGGCAAGGCGTATCCAGCGTCATTCCGGTTGCGTTGCGACGCGCCAGCAGCAAGGCCATTTCCACCGCCCGTCCGGAGGGCGGCACCGGACATAGCGCTGGCTGAACCAACTGCGCCAGCAGCGCTTCCCGCTGCTGGTTCTGGGCGACGTCATACAAACCGTAGGACGCGTCCACCAGCGCCAGCCGCGCCGCGGGCGGTCTGTCGAAGCGGAACAACGCGGATTCCAGGCTGATATCGCCGCTGTAAAACAGTCCGCCAGACATGTTCAGATGAAACCAGACTCCGCCGTAGGCATGACCGCTGCTGCCGGTGGTGACGGTCAACGGCCCCAGGCCGAACTGGCCGCGAACGGGAATTATCCGCACATCCAGCCCAGAGGGCAGAGCCTGAGCCGTGATGCCGGTGCAATATACCGGCGTCTGTGGCGGCAGGCGCGTCAAACCGCCGATGTGATCCTCATGGTCATGGCTCAACAGGATCGCATCAAGATCGTCAGGTATCGGCCACGGTTCGTCATCCGGCTCCAGCGCGCCGCCTGCATCGAGCAGTATGCGCTGCGACGGCGTGGTCACCAGTATGGCCGCCGGCGCCTTGCCGTGCTGACCGCTAAGAATATCGATACTGACGCTCATGCCGCCTCCAGCCGCCAGCCTTGATGCAGGCGCACCGCAACGGACTGTTGCTCGCTCAGCGGGGCGTCATGATAAGCGGTCAGCGGCTGGCCGTCGTTCAGGCGCAGTTGCAGCAGATAGCGTTCCCCCTGATAAATGCAGCTCTCCACCTGAGCGGCCAACCCGCTGGCGGCGACCTCCACATGTTCAGGACGAATCAGAATCGGTTGACGTGAATAGGCGACAGAAGTCTGTTCCAGCCCGCGATGCAACTGCGCGCCATCCAGCCGGGCGGCGTCGGCGGCCACAGGCAACGTTAATACGCTGCCTTTGCCAATGAAGCGCGCCACCCAGGCGTTTTGCGGATATTGATACAGTTGCTGGGGAGAACCCCACTGCATCAGTTTCCCCTGATGCATTACCGCGATATGGCTGGCTAACGCCATCGCCTCGGCCTGATCGTGGGTGACATAGATAAAAGTGGCGCCGGTACGGCGGTGAAAATCACGGAAGGTCTGCTCCATGGTGGCGCGCAGGTGCCGGTCCAGATTGGCCAGGGGTTCATCCAGCAGCATCACCTGCGGTTCTGACACCAGACAGCGCGCCAACGCAACACGCTGGCGCTGACCACCGCTGAGATCCTGCGGGGAGCGGTCGGCGTAGGCGCCGAGTTCGACCACCTCCAACGCTTCCATGATGCGTTTTTGTCGCGCGGCGCCATTAACCTTCTTCAGCCTCAGCGGGTAACCCACGTTTTCCGCCACCGTCATATGCGGCCACAGGGCATAGGATTGGAACACCATCCCCATGTTGCGCGCTTCGGGCGGCAGATGCCGCTGTTGGTCTGCCAGAATTCTATCGCCCAGCAGTACCCGTCCCTGACTGAGTTGTTCCAGTCCGGCCAGAATGCGCAAGGTCGTGGTCTTACCGCAACCGCTGGGGCCGAGCAACGCGGTGAAATCCCCCTGAGGAATCGTCAGGCTCAGATCGCGCACCACGGCCTGTTCGCCGAACCATTTATTGATCTGCTCCAGTTTCAGTTCTGCCACGGGATCACTCCTTTGGGAAGATAGCGGCCCAGGCCGCTCAGCAGCAACATAACCAGCGCGACCAGTCCGACCACCATCACGGAAACCGCGGAGGCCAGCACTTTGTTGCCGCTCTCGTCCAGATTGAAAATCACCACGCCGAGCGTTTCACTGCCGGCGCTCCACAGCAGGGCCGAGACGGTCAGTTCGTTGACCGCGGTCAGAAATACCAGCAGCGCCCCGGCAAAGGCTGCCGGCGCCAGCAGCGGCAGGACGATATGGCGCAGCCGTTGCGAAAAGTTGGCCCCGGCCAGACTGGCCGCCTCTTCCATCGCCGGATCCAACTGCAACATGCCGCTGTGGATCGGCTTGAGGCAGACGGTGAGGAAACGCGCCAGATAAGCCAGAAAAATGATCGCCAGCGTTCCGTGCAGCGCGATCTCCACGATGGGAAGCGGGCGGGCGAACAGCAGAATGAAAGCTATCGCCAGCACCACGCCGGGCAGGGTGTAAGGAATATCGATGGCGTTGTGCAGCCAGCGTAACGACCGGCTGGGGTAACGTACCAGCAGGTAGGCTAGCGGCAGGCTCAGCAGCATCAGCACGAAGGCCGCCGAAACCGACAGCAGCATACTGTTCGTCAGCGCGCGCCAGGTGGCGCTTTGTCCTTCCAGCATGGTGCCGTAGGCGGCAAAGGTCAGGGTATCGCCATTCAACGGTACGCCCAGCGTGGGCACCAGCGAGGTCGCGATTAATGCCAGCAGCGGCGCAATCAGAATCATAAACAGAACAACAGCCAGCATCAGCTCCGTTGACCAACGCCATGTACCAAGGCGAAACGCCAGCGCACGACCGGCCATTCCGATAAGCGGCAGCGCATGGCGTTGCTGTAATCGCCCTTGCAACATGACGATCCCTATCGCCAGCACGCCCATTAGTACCGACAGCGCCGCCACCTGATTGAGCATCGTGGGGCCGAAACTGGCCATGGTCTGATAAATCTGCGTCGGCAGCACAAAGTAGGAAATAGGGATACCCAGCATGGCGGGAATACCGAAGTTGCCCAGCGCCGACACGAAGGCGATGGCGCCGCCCGCCCACAGCGCGGTACGGCACAATGGCAGCACAATGTCGCAGAACACCCGCCACAGCGAAGCCCCATTCAGGCGGGCGGCTTCAATCTGCTCTTTGGGCAGGCAGAGCAACTGGGTGCGCAGCGCCAGAAACACCAGCGGCGCATGCTGAATACCGAGCAGCAGGGCTATCCCTTCAGCGGAGTAAAGCGGGTTGGAACTGCCGAAGGTGGGCGCCATGCTCAAGCTGTTCAGCAAAATGCTGCTCGGCCCAAACAGTTGCAGCCAGCTCAGGGCGGTGACCTGAGGCGGGATCATCATCGGCAGCATAAACAGGAATACCCAGATCTGTTTGGCGCGGATATCGGTCAACGCCAGACAGAAGGCGAAAAGGCTGCCCAGCAGCAGGGAGAGCAAGGTGCCCAGACCGCTGGTGTAGAAACTGTTATACAGCGCCACCCAGGTGGAGCGGCTGGACAGCACCCGCCACAGGCTGCTGTCGCTGCCCTGATGCCAGTCAATCAGCGCCGAAATTAACAGCCGCAGGCTGGGCAGCAGACTGAGCAGCGAAACCAGACCGAGCAACAGCCAGAGTAATCCTTTTGGCGGGCTGCCGCTGGAAGGGTAGCGCATGGCAAGACTACTCATGGTTTAGTGGGTTCCGAACAGTTGACCAAAGCGCGTTTTGTTCTGTTCAGCCTCGGCCAATGCTTTGCCGGCGTCGAACGCTATCAGCTTGATTTGGTCGCGCGCAGGGAAACCTTCCGGCACCGGCAAGTCTGCGCGCGCCGGCAGATAGCCTTGCTTCAGGACCAACTGCTGTCCCTGCTCCGACAGGACAAAATCAATAAAGGCTTTGGCGGCGTCGGGGTTTTTGGCTTTCGCCATCATAGCAACCGGCTCGGTCACGATGCTTACGCCTTCCTGCGGGAACAGAAATTCAATCGGGGCGCCTTTGGCTTTTTCACGGATAGCCATGAAATCCACCAGTACGCCATAGGCTTTGCTGCCGGAGGCAATGGCGCTTAGCACTGCGCCATTGCCGCCCTGAGGCATGGCGCCGTTCTCTTTCAGCTTCTGGTAATAGTCCCAGCCCAACTGCGGGTTATTCGTCAACGTCGCCAGATGGATAAGCGCCGCGCCGGAATAGAGCGGGCTGGGCATGGTGGTCATATTTTTCAGTTCAGGTTTAAGCAGATCCTGCCATGAAGCGGGTTTGACCGGCGCCTGACGATGATAGGCGATGCCCGTGGTGATCAGTTTGGTGCCGTAGTAATAGCCATCGGCCTCATAGAGCGAGGGATCGTAACGGGAGGCTTCAGGCGATTTGTACGGCGCCAGCAGATCCTGCTGCCTGAGCGCCTCCATGGTTACGCTGTCGGAGATCAACAGCACATCCGGCGAGCTGCCGCCTGCCGCCAGTTCGGCTTGCAGGCGCGCGGTGAGTTTGGTGGTTCCGTCGCGAATCCAGGTAACGTTGATATCCGGATGCGTCTGTTCAAAGGCGGAGACGGTCATCTGGGCGTCTTCATTGGGCTGACTGGTGTAGAGCATCAGTGTGGTTTTCGCCATCGCTGAAGTACCGAACATCGTCAGTATCAACGCGGCAAACGTTATTCTTTTACACATGTCATTTATTCCCCTTGAATTTCGTTTTAATAATTAAAACAGGGGAATCTGACAAAAATATGACCAGTTAATTTCGTAGTAATAATTTAACATTTTCGTTGTAGTGTTTTCGCAAAGCATCAATACAAGGAGAGAATGATGACGCCGGAATCACGCCGTCGCGCTATTACCACGATGGTGACGGAGCAGGGGGAACAAAGTATTGAGCAACTGGCCGCGCATTTCGGCGTATCGCTGCAAACCGTGCGCAGCGATGTGCGGGAACTGACCGAGCAGGGTCTGCTGCTGCGCCGGCACGGTCTGGTGGCGCCTTTTGCGCGGGAAAATATTGGCTATCAGCAACGGGAAATCGTCAATGTCAGTGGTAAACGCTGGATTGGGCAACAGGTTGCCGCGCTGCTTGGCGAATACCAAAGCTGTTTTCTGGGAACCGGCACCACGGTTGAGATGGCGGCCCGCGCCTTGCCTGCCCACACCCGGCTGACGGCGTTCACCAATAACCTGCATGCGGCGCAAGCGCTCAGCCGTTTGCCCGGTTGCGAATTGACCGTGGCCGGCGGGCAGGTGCGCAAACGGGATCTGGATGTCATCGGCGGCGATGCGCTGACGTTTTTCAGCCGCTATCGGGTGGCAATCGGCGTGGTGTCAATCGGGGGCATGGGGGAAGCGGGAGAACTCTACGATTTCAATGATGACGAGGTGATGGCGCGCCATGCGTTGCTGGCTGGCGCAGCGGTAAAGGTGCTGGTGGTGGACAGCACCAAGTTTGGCCGCCCGGCCCTGTGCCAAAACGGCACCATTGCCGATTTTCACTATATCGTCAGCGATCGGCCGCCATCAAAACAGCAGCGTGACGTCTTGCAGGGACTGACGACGCGCTGGCTGTGCCAGGAATCTGATTTTTATCGCTAACCAGCGTCACCGTGAGAGAATACGCGGCGAATATTCATTGACTTTATTATTAATGATAATGAAAATCATTTCATTGTTATAATATTGAGCCGTTCCCGTGAATAATCCCGCGTTTGCTGATGTAAATCAGACCGAATCGTTACTGGTTCAGCAGATTTATCATGAACACCATTCCTGGTTGCAGGCGTGGTTGCGTCGACGTCTGGGGTGTTCACAACAGGCGGCCGATTTGGCGCAGGATACCTTTTTACGTCTTATCAGCCAGCATCAAGCTACACAGATCCGGGAACCCCGCGCCTGGCTTACTACGGTAGCGCACGGTCTGGTTGTGAATTACTGGCGGCGTAAAGACATCGAAAACGCTTATCTACAGGTATTGTCCGAGCAGGCGCCTGCCGTTGTCCCTTCGCTCGAACAGCAGGCGATGACCATTGACGCCCTGCTTGAGATTGATCGTATGTTGGCGACGCTGCCCGCCAAGGTGCGTCAGGCATTTCTGTGGGTTCATCTTGACGGATTGACTTACAGGCAGGTCGCCGGGCGTCTGGCGGTTTCTGAACGGATGGTGAAAAAATACATGGCGCAGGCGATGCTCAACTGTCTGCTTTGTCGGGACCTATGATCTCCGCTATCAAATCCGATATTCCCAAAGACGTTTTTCATGCTGCGGCAGAATGGTACGCCACTCTGTATGATGAGGAGTGCACCGAATTTGAGCGTCAGGCCTGGCGGCAGTGGCTGGGGCGCGACGAAACACACCGTCAGGCCTGGCAACAGGTTGAACAGATTCACGCGCGCTTTCATGCGGTCGATAAACAGCTGGCCTCTTCGGTACTGAATAAACCCGGCGCCGATCGCAGACGCATACTCAAGCTGTTGGCGATCGCCAGCGTCACCGGCGGCGTCGGTTTCAGTCTGCCGTGGGAAAGCTATGCCGCCGATTACCGAACCGGAACGGGGGAAACCCGTGAATTGGCGATCGCCAATGGCCTGACCGTGTGGCTGAATACGGATTCAGCCCTGAATCAGCAGGGTAACGGGGGGGCATTGGCGTTTAAACTGGTTCAGGGCGAGCTTATGCTGGAGAACCGGACGGCACAGCCAACCACCCTGATGACGGCACATGGCAGGATCGATGCCCCGCAGCCGTGCCAAATTGCGTTACGCTACACTCCGGCACAGAGTTTTTTATCCGTATTCAGCGGCGAAGCGGTATTGCGCACCACTGCGCTGACACAGCGGGTGACGGCGGGTCAGCAGGTCGCCTTTACGCGCGATCGATGCGATGCCCCGGTGCCCGTCGATAATTTCCGTCAGAGTTGGCGCTCGGGCGTGCTGGTGGCGGATAACATGCCGCTGATACAGTTGATTGATGAAGTGTCCCGTTATCATCATGGCTATTTCCACGTGAGCAAGCAGGTGGCCGGGCTACGGATTTCCGGCGTATTCCCGCTGCATGAGCGCGATCGCCTGCTTGAAGCGCTGGTTCGCACGCTCCCCATCAAAGTGACAAAACGCTTTGCCTGGTGGGTTGATATCAGCTCGCGTTAAAACCCGCTGGTGTTTCTGTAGTAAAACGCTAAAAATACCCCTTCACCCGTCCGTTTGTTGTCTGGATGGGGCGAAAAACCGCCTGGAACGATTTTCAACGTCGCTTGCGACGGCCCGAGGGGGGCGGGCAGGACGCCCGCCATAAAAAAATCGCTTTTATACCCGAACCAGATATTCAGGACGCTACGGACTGGAAGGGCAGTACATTCTTATTTAGCGTTATTTTACGAATACAGGACGTCATTATGCAGTTACTGAATTTGAAACAAGCCCGATTTCTGAGCTTTTTCTTTGTTATGGGTGGCCTGTTGATTTTGCTGCCGTTGCGTTTGTTGGCTTGTTTCATTGCCGGTTTTCTCGTTTATGAAATTGTGAATTTGTTGACTCCTTATTTTCAACGGGTGATCAGCGGCAAACGCGCGCGCTGGATGGTCGTGGCGATTATCAGTACGTTGGTTGTCAGCCTGTTGAGCCTGCTGTTCGGCAGTCTGGTTGGTTTGCTGATGCAGGAAATGAAAGATACCACCGCTTTCAACATGCGTATTGCCTATATCCTCAATGATATTCAGCGGCAGATGATGCTCTATTTACCGGGATATCTGCCGGTGAGTGTCGAAGAGCTTCAGCATGAATTCTTACGATGGATTCAGCAGCACATCGTGATCTTGCAGAATATGGGGAAAAGTTTTCTGCATGGTTTCGTCACGATGCTGATTGGTATGGTGCTGGGGGCGATAATTTCTTTATACAATGTTGATGATGATGAAGAAAAACCGTTGCTTAAAGCGGAGCTTCTGCGCCGGGTCGCCCTGTTGTCCGCATCATTTCGCAATATCGTTTTTGCTCAGGTCAAAATCTCTGTGGTCAATACGGTGCTTTCCGCCATTTTTATTCTGGGGGCATTGCCGTGTTTCGGTATTCACCTGCCGTTTTCTAAGACGCTGGTGGTCCTGACCTTTGTCTTTGGCCTGCTGCCGGTTATCGGTAATTTGATCTCCAATTCTATCGTCTTTCTTTCTGCGCTCTCCATTTCCCTGCCGATTGCCCTGGTCGCGCTGGTCTATCTGATGTTGATTCACAAGTTCGAATATTTTCTGAACGCCCAGATCGTCGGAACCAGAATTAAAGCGCATGCATGGGAAATCCTGCTGGCCATGCTGGTATTTGAAGCCGCTTTTGGGCTTTCGGGCGTTATTGCCGCGCCAATCTACTACGCTTATCTGAAAAGCGAACTGAAAGAAGCAGCCCTGATTTAATTCTTCGTATCGGCAGGCGGATATTTTTATCGCCTGCTGCCGTCTCTGTCGCCCAATATATCTCTCTCTTCCTCTGCAATGTCGCATGAACGGCCCATTGTTAATTTTCACCGACTGATAAAATCAACACAGTCATAGTGTTTATTCGGGTATTGAAAACATGAGTAAGGATGTTGGCGTTATTGTTCGTAGTCTGATTTTTTCCTTGCTGCTGGCTATCGTGGTCGGGCTGGTATTACTACTGATATTTGTTGATATCGTGGTTTTGAAAAACAGTGTGGGGGAAATATCTGTTACCGAGTTTGCCCAGGAGTTGTTTTTACTGTTAACCGGAGGGCTATTTCTCAATATGGCAAGCAAATCGGCGGCATATCGTGGGGGATATCTGCTTATTGCCGGGTTCTTTTTTTGTTTGTTTATCAGGGAAATAGATTTTTTTCTGGATTACCTTTCCCACGGTAGCTGGTTTTATTTCGCTATGCTTTGCGCTATCGGGTGCATCGTTTACGCGCTAAGGTCGATAAAAAGCACGATCGCTGGATTAGTGCATTTTTTTCAGCATCCAAGCTATGGCTACATGGTATGCGGATTGCTGTCGGTGCTGGTTTTTTCCCGCCTGATCGGCATGAATAAACTGTGGCTAACGCTGATGGATGAGGGGTATGTTCGAACCGTGAAAAATCTGGCGGAAGAAAGCGCCGAACTGTTTGGTTATACGCTGTGCCTGATTTCAGGTGTGTTTTATTATCGTTCAGCGCGCCATAATGAAAAAAAACAGCCCAATGATGAATTGAGCTGCTTGAGACTGCCGTCGTGATAAATTTTGTTGTGGGTTATCGCGCAGCGGCAGTACACGGTTTGTGTTCTGCAAGCATCCGTTGGGAGACGAGAATTCTAAAAATAGCCACGATTATCAGCCGTAGCAACCTGCGTATGGCTGGTAGAGAGGCTAATTCACAAACGGCGTTAATTATTGAGCGTCGAGACACGATTACGGATAAACAGCGCGGGAATAATGGCGGCAAAGAAGAAGATCGCGACGATGTAGAAACCATCCTGATAAGCGAACATCTGCGCTTTCGGCAGCAGAATGCGTTCAATGAATTCCATTACCCCGGGATTGACACTGGCGCTGAGACGTTCACCAAACGGATTGCCCCAATGGGAATAGAAGCCGCCGAGCTGGCGGATGATATCGGTGCTGATGGCATTACCCTGCGTCAGTGATTCTGCCAGCATCTCGCCATGAAAAGAACTGCGGCGCTCAACAAAGACGGAAAGCAGATTAACCCCTAATGCTCCGCCGAGCTGGCGGATAAAGTTCAGACTGCCGGCGCCCTGCGCCAGTTTATCCAGAGGGAGAGCGCGTAATGAACCGGCATTCAGGGCAGGCAGCATCACGCCCAGTCCAATTCTTCCCAACACGATCCACCCGGCCATGGTCCAGAATGGCGTATCCGTATCGGCCCCGCTGGATAACCAGCAGGAAAGGCCGAATAACGCCAGTCCGATGATAATCGGAATATGCGGCGCGGCGCGGTCGCTGATATGACCGGCAACCGGAAACACCAGCCCCAGCGCCAACCCCGCAGGCATCAGCAACAGCCCGGAACGGGTGGGGGTGTATCCCTGAATGGTCTGTACGAACAAGGGGATAATATAGGTTGAAGCGTAAATGCCGGCGCCGAGTGCGAACGCCACGATACAGCCTGCGCTAAAGGCCGGGTTGGCAAATACCCGCAGGCTCAATAAAGGGTGAGGCGTGCGCAGCTCATAAAGAATGAAACCGGTGCCGGTAAACAGCGAGCAGGTTAATAACCCGATAATCGGAAACGCATCCCACCCTTCGCGCTGACCGTTGGATAATCCGCTCAGCAATGTTACCAGGGCAATGATTAACAGGATGAATCCGGTTATGTCGAATTGGCGGTGAGG
Source organism: Brenneria roseae subsp. roseae (assembly GCF_003115845.1). Classification (GTDB taxonomy): domain Bacteria; phylum Pseudomonadota; class Gammaproteobacteria; order Enterobacterales; family Enterobacteriaceae; genus Brenneria; species Brenneria roseae. The sequence goes on from NZ_KZ819032.1 coordinate 123,068, forward strand.
CGTATCCGTTTGCGGTATTTTACCCGGTAAGATAAACATGGCGGCGGCAATGCCCGCGAGACAAAAGGGCACAACCACCATAAAAACGGCGCGCCAGTCCAGTTGGTCGACCATCATACCGCCTGCCGTCGGGCCAAGCGCCGGCGCCAGCACAATCCCGATACCGTAGATGCCCATGGCTTTGCCGCGCTGTGAGGGCGGAAATACCTGAGAGATCACCACCATAGCCAGCGGTTGAATAATACCGGACGCGCAGCCTTGCAGTATTCGCGCCAGGATGACTTCCGCGCCGTTTTGGCTGACAGCGCCCAGTACGCTGCCAAACACAAAGATCGCCAGCGATCCGACAAAGGTATTACGGTAGCCAAAGCGATCGAGCATCCAGGCCGTGGTGAGCATGGTGGCCGTCATTGACGCGAGAAAGGCGGTGGAAAGCCACTGCACCTGATCTTGCCCCATACCGAAAGCCCCCATGATGTCGTGCATGGCGACATTCACAATGGTCGCGGTGGCGGTTGTCGAGATCGTTCCCAGCATGATGGTGACAGTGACCAGCCAGCGGTATGAAGCACCAAAACGTGCCGCCTGCGTTTCAATTGGCGACATTGATGGTCACTTCCGCCATTAAACCGGGTTTCAAACGGGTATCCGGCTGGTCGAGGGCGATGCGTATCGGCACCCGCTGGGTGATCTTGGTGAAATTACCGGAAGGATTGGGGCTAGGCAGCAGAGCGAACTGGTTGGTCGCCGCATTGCCGACGCGCATAACATGCCCGTGAAACGTAGCCCCCGGATAAGCATCGACGATAATGTCTACCGGTTGTCCTACTTTCACATTTTCGATGGCGGTTTCTTTGATGTTGGCTTCGACCCAAAGATTCAGAGGATCGTGAACCATCATCACCCATTGGCCAACCTGAATATATTCGCCGACATTACTGATTGTCCTGTCCACCACGCCATCTACCGGGGAGCGCAGCGTGCGATCGGCAATTTCCTGTTTCAACTGATCAACCTGAGCCTGTAAGGCAACGCGCTGCTGGCGCTGCATCTCGATTTGTCGATCCAGCACCGTCAGGTTATTGCGCTGTGCCTGCGCATTGGCGAGCGCCGCCTGCTGCGATACCCGCTGTGCCAGTGCTTCCTGTTGTTCACTTTGACGTTGCAGTAGGATGGTGTGAGATTCATCCCAGGTTTTTTTCGGCGTCAACCCGGTTTTCACCAGTTGATCATCGCGACTGAAGTTGATCTGGGCGAGTTTAAGCTGATAGCCCGCATTGGAGAGCGCGGATTCGGTAGCCGCCAGGTTCGCCTGCGCTTCATCCAATTCTGCTTTGGTGGTCAGATCCAGCGTCTGCCGCTGCGCCTGGCTGTAGCTGACCTGCGCGTCCGCGGCCGCCAGGCTGCCTTCCAGCGCCGCCAGCCTCAACCGGGCGTCACGATCGTCGAGTTGAGCCAGTATCTGATTTTTCTTGATCACATCGCCATCAATCACCGGACGCGCAGTAAGCCATCCGCCTTCCCGACTGGCCAGGGAAATCACTTCACCGGTGATGTGAGCGTCGTTTTCGCTGATGTGCGTCATACGTTTGTGCAGCCACAGCGTAACCCAGATCAATACGATCATTAACATCAGCGCGCCGGACAATACCATGATCTGGTGACGGCGGTTCAAGCGTTGAAACCCTGAACGGAAAGATTTCGTGCTCATGCATTACCCCGTTCACAGGCTGAAAGATTGGCAATAACCTGTTCAACGGCCTGATTTATCTGCTCAACTTCGGTATCGCTCAATCCGTTCAGCGCTTTGATACGCACCTGATTCGCGATGTTCTCAACTTTTTCAACTTGCCCGGTGCCTCGTGCCGTGAGGTAGATCTCCTTAATCCGGCGATCGGCCCCTTCCCGCCTTTCAATCAGCCCCTGCTTTTGCAGATTATCCAGCAAACGGACGACGGCGGATGCCTCAAGGCCGATGGATTCCGCCAGTGCTTTCTGGTTCATGGGATGAGAGGCTCTGGCAATGTGTAACAACGGTAGCCAGGTGGCCTGCGTCAATCCGTAAGGCTGTAATTCTCTGTCGATGATGCGACGCCACAGCCGTGTCGTGTGTCCCATCAGGCTCGCAAAGCGGCGACGGGGAGAAGGGGTTGATAGAGACATAAATAACCGGGATGTTAATTGAATGATGTATCATTAATTAACTATGTAACTAATGATATGTCAATTAATTTTCTACGCCAAAAAATCAGTGAAGTAAAAGCGTGAGCGATCAGGTTCAGCGCCGTGGCTGTCGCCGGGCAGAACAAAGCTGAATTAAGGATAGAAAGCCGTGGGAACAAACCGGGAAAGTAGAAAACGCGCCTTATGCGCGTTTTCTATGAAGAGATCAGATTAAGAATGGTTAGCGTTGGTTTCTGGTGCAGGCTGCACTTCAGTTTCCGGCGCGACGGCATCAGCCGGATCGTCCTGTACGGGAGCCTGAACTGAATCGTCCTGCGTCGGCGTTTCCGGCGTAATCGGCGCGGCAATAGACTCAACCGGAATCGCTGGCGTTTCTGCCTCGATCAGACCGTTGATCTTGGTCGGCATACCGGAACGCGTTCTGATGGCATGATCCACTTCGCTGGTATTCACGCTGGCATCGGCCAAAACCTGGCTGACTTTGGCGGTGATACTGATCGGCGCCGGAGAATCAGAATGGAACTCTTCTACCGTGCGAGACAGCGGATGGTGTACTTCCACATAGCGTGATCCATCCGGTTCCACCGTGGCTTTAACCGGCTCATTAATGAACTGTACGCGCGTACCCACCGGGACGTGATCGAACAAATACTTAATGTCATCGGCACGCAAACGCACACAACCGTGGCTCACGCGCAGGCCGATGCCGAAGTTGGCGTTGGTGCCGTGGATGGCATAGAGATTACCGATATACAGCGCGTAAAGCCCCATCGGGTTATCGGGGCCGGCCGGGAACACTTTCGGTAACGTTTCTCCGCGGGCGGCGTACTCGGCGTGCATCTTGGCCGTCGGCGTCCAGGTCGGACCGGCCTTCTTGCGCTGAACGGAGGTCGTCCAGTTAATCGGGGTATCTTTACCTAACTCACCAATCCCGATCGGCAGAACGATGACGGTTTTGGTGCCTTTCGGGTAGTAATACAGGCGCATTTCCGCACTGTTGATCACAATACCTTCGCGCGGCGCGTCCGGCAGGATAAGCTGATGGGGAATAATCATCGTGCTACCGGGCTGCGGCAGGTAAACATCCGCATCCGGGTTCGCTTCCATCATATTGCTCAGCCCCATTTGGTATTGGGCGGCGAAAGCTTCTAACGGCAATGTGCTGTCTGTCGGGACAGTAACTTCCAGATTTTCTCCCACCAGACGGCTGTTGGCCGCAGGCAGTGGATAGACAACGGCAAAGGCGGCCTGACTAAATGCGGCGGCGGCCAGAACTAGGGTAAGGATCGCGCGAATACTCATTTTCATGTCTTTGTTGAGTGGTAAATGCCATACCAGCGGTAATGGGTCAGGTTTCCGATCGATAACGACCGGATGCGCATTATATGTGCAGAACGGTCTTTGAGGGAAACAAGATGTGCAACGAATCACATTTTTTGGTATCACAATGAAAAATTCTTTCAATCCCCGGTCTGGGATCCATGTTCTCCATCCAAAAGAGGTTTCTTAAAGCGGCGATTAGCCAATACCGGCAGCGCCTGACGAGCATAGGCCAATCGTTCCGGCTGGATATCGGCGTAGAGCAAGGCGGGCACTTCCGGCGCCTGGACAATGACAACCCCTAACGGATCAACGACCATACTGTTACCGATATTCTTGACGCCGCATTCTCCCACGGCGACAAGATAGACCGTGTTTTCCAACGCCCTGGCCCGAACCAGCAGTTCCCAGTGGGATTCCTTCAGCGGGCCTTTAATCCAGGCGGAAGGCAGCACGAGCACGTCCGCACCGTCCAGCACTAAACGCCGCGCCATTTCAGGAAAACGGATGTCGTAGCAGGTCATCAGGCCAACGTTCAGCCCGGCGATGGTCAGCAATGGCGGAACGTCTTCACCGGCCAGCACATTTTCCGATTCCTGCACGGAAAATGCATCGTACAGATGTAGCTTGCGATACTGGGCCACGATTGCGCCGTCGCGGATCGCCAGCAGCGTATTCCAGACTTTCCCCTCGCCGTTGGGAATATGGACGCACAGCATCGTTGTCATGGCGCTGCCTTTGCTGGCAGCCAGCAACTGTGTGACAAACGGGCCATCCAGCGGTTGGGCCGAGGTTAATACCATATTGGGATTGGTGATATCCCGGGCCAAAACACCTTCGGGCAACACCAGTAAATCGGCGCCGTTTTTCTGCGCTGCCGACATGAATGCCGATATTGTCGTGACGTTGTTTTGCCATTCACGGTCAACCGCGAATTGCCCCAGTGCGACTTTCATCCCCGTTCCTTCTCTTGCTGGCTGATATGGCGGACGGCGGAAAGGGTGCCCGCCAGGCGACATAATATGCAATGCGTTGACGTTAACGCCCTTCGGGTGATTGCTGCAAGTATAAAAGGATAGCGCGACGGCTATCCTTTTGCGTGATATCGCCTTGATTACTCCTGCGGATTTTTCTCTGTTTTACCCGCCATCATGGTCAGGAAATCAAAGCGGCGGCGTAGGTCCAGTTCGGCTTCTTCATACAGCAGCGCCGTTTCTTCCGGCATCTGGCTGTTCAGACGGCGAAAGCGCTGTTCTTTCAGCAGGGTTTCACTCAGGCTGCTTGACGGTGGACGAGAATCGGTCACCAGCGCGGCTTTACCTTCTTCGGTGCGACGCGGATCGAAACGATAAAGCGGCCAGAAGCCTGTCGTGGTGAGCTGACGCATCTGATCGTGGCTGAAGGCCAGATCGTAGCCGTGCTCTTCACAAGGGCTATAGGCGATAATCAATGACGGACCCGGCCAGGCTTCCGCTTCCTGGATAGCTTTCACCGTTTGATTGAGCTGCGCGCCCAGCGAAATCTGCGCGACGTAGACGTGGCCGTACATCATCACGTTGACGCCAAGATCCTTACGTGCTTTGCGTTTGCCCTTTTCACCAAACTTGGTCACCGCGCCCAGCGGCGTGGCCTTGGATTGCTGTCCGCCGGTGTTGGAATAACATTGGGTATCCAGCACCAGCACGTTGACGTTTTCACTCAGGCTCATGACGTGATCCAGACCGCCATAGCCGATGTCATACGCCCAGCCGTCGCCGCCAATCAGCCAGATGGATTTATCCACCAGATGATCGGCATCGGCAGCCAGCGTACTGGCTTCGTCGCCGCCCATATCCGCCAATAGCATCCGCAATTGTTCAATCTGCCGGCGGCGCAGTTCCGGTGCAATCGCCTCTTCCTGCAACGCGGCGACCAGATCGGCCGGTAGCTGCGGCGCCAGTTTGTGCAGCAAGCGGGTAACGCGCTGGCGGTGCTGATCGACGCTCAAACGGAAACCAAGGCCGAATTCGGCGTTATCTTCAAACAGGGAGTTGGCCCACGCCGGTCCGCGCCCGTTGGCATCGGTCGTCCACGGGGTGGTCGGCAGGTTGCCGCCATAAATGGACGAACAGCCTGTGGCATTCGCCACCAGCAGACGATCGCCGTAAAGCTGGGTCAGCAGCTTGATATAGGGCGTTTCACCACAGCCGGAACAGGCGCCGGAATACTCGAACAGCGGTGAAATTAACTGAGAAGTACGGATATCGATGCGTTCCAGCCTGGATTTGTCGATTTCCGGCAGTTGCAGGAAGAAATCAAAGTTCTCTTTTTCGACGCTCAGGTGGTCCAGACGAGATTCCATATTGATGGCTTTGAACTCGGGATTCTGACGATCTTTCGCCGGGCAGACTTCCACACACAGGTTACAGCCGGTGCAATCTTCCGGCGCCACCTGCAAAACATATTTCTGACCGCGCATATCGCGGGCTTTGACATCCAGCGATTGCAATGACGCCGGCGCGGACGCCATGGCATCGGCCGGCACCACTTTTGCGCGGATGGCGGAGTGCGGACAGGCGGCGACGCAGTGGTTACACTGGGTACAGAGCTGGGGTTGCCAGCGTGGAATTTCTTCCGCGATATTACGTTTTTCCCACTTCGTCGTCCCCGTCGGCCAGGTGCCATCGGGGGGCAGCGCAGAAACCGGTAAGGTATCGCCCAAACCCGCCAGCATGGCCGCGGTAACGGTTTTCACGAAATCCGGCGCCGCATCGGAGACCACGGGAGGGCGCTGCGGGCTATCCGGATTGACCGCCTCCAGCGGGACGGCGGAGAGGGCCTCCAATGTGGCGCTCAGGGCGCGCCAGTTGCGTTCAACCAGTTCCTGGCCTTTGCTGCCGTAGCTTTTGGCGATAGCGGCGCGTAGTTTTTCAACCGCAAGATCGCCCGGCAGGATTTGTGACAGATGGAAGAAGGCCATTTGCATCACCGTGTTGATGCGGGCCCCCAATTGACACTCGCGGGCAATTTTCGCGGCGTTGATGCAATACACCTGTGCGTTACGCGTTCTGAGACCGGCCTGTACTTCCTGCGGCAGACGATGCCAGATATCGTCACTGGAATATGGCGAGTTGATCAGGAAGATGCCGCCGGGTTTCAGCCGTTCCACCATTCGGTATTTATCAATGAACTGCCACTGATGACAGGCGACAAAATCCGCCTGATCGATAAGATAAGCGGAATTGATCGGATGCGGACCCACGCGCATGTGGGAAACGGTCAAACTGCCTGCTTTTTTGGAGTCGTAAACGAAGTAGCCCTGTACAAACATCGGCGTGGTTTCACCCACGATCTTGATGGCGTTTTTGGTCGCCGAGACGGTGCCATCGCTGCCCAATCCATAGAACAAGGCTTCCAGTGAGGATGTCGTCGGCAGGCGCTGTTCCGGCAACGGCAGAGAAAGATGGGTTACGTCATCATAAATGCCAACGGTGAAGCGGGGACGCGGGTTGGCAAGTGCTAACTCATTAAAAATCGCCTGGACGCACTGCGGCGTGAATTCTTTCGAGGATAAACCGTAGCGTCCGCCAATCACCCGCGGCATAGATGAACGTTCACCCGCGGAAAACGCTTCGGCCAGTGAGGTCATCACATCCAGATACAGCGGCTCAGCCACCGCGCCCGGCTCTTTGGTGCGATCCAGTACGGCAATGCTTTTTGCCGTTTGCGGAATGACAGCCAGCAAATGACGGGCGGAAAAAGGCCGATAGAGACGGACTTTAACCACACCGACCTTCTCCCCATGGGTCAACAGGGTATCAATGACCTCTTCGCACGTACCAACGCCCGAACCCATCAAAATAACTACTTTCGTCGCTTCCGGGTGGCCATAGTACTCAAATGGCCGATACTGCCGCCCCGTTGCTTTGGTAAAGGCATTCATTGCCTGTTCGACGTGCTCGCAGGCGGCGTTGTACCACGGGTTGGTGGCTTCCCGCGACTGGAAAAACGTATCCGGGTTGGAGGCCGTTCCACGAATGACCGGCCGTTCAGGTGTAAGCGCTCGCTCACGGTGTGCATCAATGGCCTGCCGGGGCAATAACTGGCGGATAACCTCATCGCTCAGCGGCTCAATCTTGTTGATTTCATGCGATGTACGAAAGCCATCAAAGAAATGGATAAACGGCAGGCGGCTGTTCAGACTGGCTATCTGCGAGATCAGCGCGAAATCCTGCGCTTCCTGCACGTTGCTGGCGCACAGCATGGCGCAACCGGTCTGGCGGACGGCCATGACGTCGGAGTGATCGCAGAAAATCGAGAGCGCGTGGGTCGCCACCGTGCGTGCCGCCACGTGCAGGACAAAGGGCGTCAGCTCACCGGCCAGTTTATACAACGAGGGGATCATCAACAGTAAGCCCTGCGATGAGGTAAAGGTGGTCGCGAGGGAACCGGTTTGCAACGCGCCATGAACGGTTGCTATCGCACCGCCTTCCGATTGCATTTCAACCACATGCGGCGTATCTCCCCAAATATTCTTGCCGCCGTCGCTCGACCAGGCTGCGGCCTGTTCTGCCATGGTGGAACTTGGCGTAATGGGATAGATGGCGATGACCTCATTGGTCCGCCAGGCGACAGAGGCGACTGCGTTGTTACCGTCGGTGGTGATCATGACTTGGCCTTTTTTGCTCACTAAATGAAACACGATTTTTATTCGGTGGATTATCGCATCTCAAAAGAAAGAAGAGGGTGACTCGATATATGCAGAGTTGTTTCAAACTATTTTTATCTAATGCTAACCATTATACACCGATGCGGAATAAACGCCGCCTCCCGCCTGGGTTCATCAATAGCCGGAAAATGTCAGGTAAACAGCGGGCAGCCAATGGCATCGGTCTGGCGTGTGGTTTCCGGCGTTTCGCTCATTTTACGCTGAAAGCTGTTGACGAAATTGAGCAGAACCGGTGAATGGGCTGCGGATTCATGGCAGATGATAAAGCCGATATCCCATGTCATGCCGGTGTCCGGCAGGGGAATACACATCATGCCGTCGCGCAGCAGGGGGCGGGCCAGTCCTTCGACAAACACAAAAACGCCTTTATTCAGCATCACCAGATCATAGGCGACATGCAGATCGTGACTGATGCGGGTATGGATTCGGGGTGAGATATTGGCCTGATACAGATGATGCATGATGGTCTCTTGCAGCCGGAAGGTTTCATCCAGCATGATCAGGGAGACATCGACCATGTCGGACAGGCGGATGGGCCGTGTTTTTGCCTGTCGCGCCAGACGATGTTCCTCATTGATAACCAGCACGATCCGTTCCTGCTTGATGCTGATATAGCGCAGGCGCTGGTTGTCCACCGGCTTGACGGTGATGGCCATATCCAGCGATCCGTTATCCACGCGAGCTTCACATTCAATGTCGGCGTGCTCCGACAGTACACAGTCGGCATCGGTGTACGAGGCCAGAAACTCCATCACCCGTTGCACGCCCAGGCTCTGCAACGTACCGGGAGAGAAGCCCAGACGGTAACACGGATGTTCGTGTTGTTGTCTGGCGCGCATATCGTTTTCCAGCGCGGCAAGGCTGTTGATGGCGGTCTGAGCTTTGACATAGAGAAAATCCCCCATGGCTGTCGGCGACATACCGCGAGAATTACGCTGGAACAGGGTGACGCCCAGTTCGGTCTCCAGATTGAGGATCTGCCTGCTCAACGCCTGTTGAGAGATAAACAATTTTTGTGCGGAACGGGTCAGGCAGCGATCCTCATACACCTGAACAAAATATTTCAGTGTGCTGATATCCATATACCGTCGCTCCCATCATCACAAGGGGACTAGCACACAGTGTAACCATCCCTTTTATGTCAAAATATGACAGCTATCATAGGAATAAAAAAACACCCTTTTATCCGCCGCTACTTCAGCGGGATCGTGATCCCCAGATGGAATATCGACATATCCACATCATTTTTGGCAAACAGCGCAATCAACGCGCGGCCGGAGACGGAGAACGCGCCGAAGTTGTAGCTGACCATCGGGCCGATCGCGGCATATTCGGTGCGTTTCCCCTGCGAATAAAACCCGGATATGGCGGCGATTTTCTGCCCTTTTATTTTGTCATCGCCGATCTGCCGGGTATAGTTGCCAATCACGCCCAGCGTCCAGTTATCGACGGTTCTGCTTGCGGTCGCATCAAGATAGTAGAGATGGCCGGTTTGATATTCCGTCGTTTTGTTGCGGGTATTGATGTTGAAGATGTTATTCAGCGTGAATGCCCAGTCATCCCGCAGATAGGAGATGGCAAGATTGGGTTGAAAAATATAAAAATTATTGGCAGTGGAATTTCCCAGCATGACATTTCTGCCTGCGGCTTCACTGTACTGATATTCAAACTTACCATTCCTTAGGCCTATTCCCGCGCCGAATCCCACAAACAGACCGCGGCCCAGATCCCACGACAACATCACGGGGGTGATTGTGGTGTTCAGTAACCCGTCATAGCGATCTTTGCTTTCCGACAGACCATCGTTGGTCCGGGCGTGAATAACACGATAGGGCTGTACTATGCTCAGTCCATAACGGGCTCCCAATACTTCCCAGCCCGGCACCCATAATAGCGAGGCCGCAGTGCTGATAACCTTAAGTTTGACGCTGCCGCCCGGCGTTTGGGCTTTATCGCCGTCCTCGTTTCGCAGGGAGCCGGTTTCATAAGAGCTATCCAGAGAAAAATAGAGCCCGTCAGGTGGCAGCAGACCGGCGGCGCTGCCGGTGGTGGCGCCCGGCTGCAAGGGAGTGACATTTTCCACGCCATACGCTGCGGGCAGCGCTATAACCGCCGATAACAGTGTGAACCTGGCTAGTTGTTTGATGTTATTCATTATTCTTATCCCCAGTGCATGTGATGCACGATGGGGAGGTTCCTCCCCATCACGGCGTGCGGGGCGTTATTTCAGCGCGCGGATATAAGTGGCGGCATTGACGCCGGACAGACGGCCTGAAGTGACGGCAAAGGAGTAGGCGGACCCCGACGCCCAGAGCGTGTAGGTTTTGCCATACTGCCCGCCGGCATCAAGGCCGGTGGCATACAGTCCTTTGATGACGTTATCCTGCTTATCCGTCACCTCCATTGCTGGCGTGATCCGCACTCCGCCGATGGTGGCGAAGTAATGAGGCTGTACTTTGATGGCGTAATAGGTTGAACCGGTAAGCGGCATGACGGTGGCCGGATTTCTGACGAAATCCTCATCCACATTCTTTTCCTTGATCTGGTTATAGCGGGCTACCGACGTTTTCAGCCGTTTGGGATCAACATTGATCTTTTTGGCCAGTTCATCCAGCGAACTCGCCATGACCACTTTGGTACTGCCCGCCTTGATGGCGTTGTTGATCTCTTTTTTCAGGTTAGTGAGCTTCTTCATGATCGGAATGATGACCCCCATCCCGGTTCTGGTTCCCTCTTCTTCGACGTATTTCACCGTATTATCATCAAAAATCGACCAGACAAAGCTGTCCCGCTGTGCCTCGATCGCATTACCGGCAATGACAAAACTTTCCACCACCGTTTCATCAATAAAACGATCGCCGTATTTGTTGACCCACAGATTGGGTTCCCAGGCCATTGCCTGCAAATCGCCCACCAGCGGAATGCCTTTATCCGTTACGGCGGGATGCATCATCAGTCCGAACCCGACGGTATCCGCACCGACGTTTATCGCCATGTCAATGCCCTCGCCGGTCTTGTTGAGGTTGGCGAAAGGTTTAACTTTTTCCGGATCGAAGGATGTCCAGGCTTTGACTTTCTCTTTGCTGTCCTGGAATCCGCCGGTTGCCAGTATCACCGCTTTTGCCAGTATGGTAATTTTGTTGCCATCGGCATCTTCCGCTTCCACGCCTTTGATGGCTCCATTCTGATAGATCAGCTTTTTCCCCGGCGTTTTATACAGTACCGTCACGCCCAGCTCGTTGGCGCGTTCCACCATGCGTTTGATGAGCGCCGCACCATGCTGCGCGCTACCGTAATCTTCCACGATATGCCATACCCGAGGCTCGTGCGGGGATATCTGGGTGACGTAAAAATTGACCCCTTGTTTTTCCAGCCAGCGGATCGTGGCGCTGGACTGCTTCAGATACATTCTCACCAGCGCGGGATTAACCCGGTAAGACTGATTAAATTCCATCGAGGTCCGGTAAGCCTCTTCCGGGGACATGGTTATCGAGTTTTTACGGGTCTGATTAGTGTTGACGGCAAACAGTCCTTCGGCAAAGTTGGAACTGCCGCCGGCTATCGCCTGTTTTTCCAGCGCGATAACCTTCAGACCGGCTTCTGCCGCAGATACCGCGGCGGACACGCCCGCGCCGCCGAATCCGACCACCACAACATCGGTTTCCATTTTTTGTTCTTGCGCGGCGCCGGTTTGTGCGTGACTGAAGGAAAGGCTGAAGATGAAAAGAAAACAACCGATAGCGGTATTTCTTCTTAATCTGCTCATGACGTTATCTTCCTGTTATTGTAGGGTGGATACCTTATCCTCGTGCTGTTTTCTGGTTATATCGTTTTCCTGTTCTATGCTGGGAAAGAGGTCCTGATGCAGCCTGATAAACGGGCTGGACGTTGCCAAACGGCTCTACCTCCCTTGTATCGGTACGGCTGTCGGAGGGAATTACAAGGGCTGATTTCACTATAACCATCTGAGATATATCGGAAAAACACTCTTTATTTGTGGTAGCCACAACCTCAGGTTGTGGCGTGCCGGGACAGGACAAGTTGCCCGGATTTGGTAAATGCTATGTTGACGGGAACTGAGGAAAGGTCCCGTCAATCAAGGAACTGAACGATGGCGAATGAATTAAAAGATAAGCTTGTTGCTGTGCTGGCATCGCTACAGGAGCAGGGGATGACCCCGGAACAGGCTGTCGAACATATCCTTCAGGCTATTGGGGAAAGTGTCGGCGACATCTCGCAGATTTCCATCATTACGCCGGAGTTGATTACTGATGTGCTGTGCACGGTATATCAGGATGACATTTCCGCCCGGCAAATCGCCACCATTCTGCAACGGTTGGGGTACGACCGACAGGCCGTGGCCAATGCGCTGCGCAAGCATTTTCCTGAGCTTTCCCGTGCAGGCGGTGGGACAACGAGGGCTTGATTTACCTGTAACCAGCCGGGAAGCGTGACGACAGGCGCCACGCTTCAGACGAGGTATCCATGTATCGCAGAATCAGTGGGGATGATTATCAAAAAATATTCGTCGTCGGTGATATCCACGGCTGCTATCAGTCATTGCTGGATGTGCTGGCCGCCAGGAAATTCGATCGTCAAACCGATCTGCTGATATCGGTCGGGGATCTGATCGATCGTGGGCCAGACAGTCTGTCTTGTCTGTCGTTGCTGGATGAACCCTGGTTTACCGCCGTGTGTGGCAATCATGAGCAAATGGCGCGGGAAGCGTTGAACGAGGGCAACGCCTGGCTTTGGTCGCGTAATGGCGGGGTCTGGTATGCCGCACTGGATGATGCCAATAAACGATTAGCGGCTGAGTGGATAGCCCAGACGGCAAACCTGCCGCTGGTCATCGACGTCAACATCGGCGGCCGCCGCTATGTGATTGCCCATGCCGATTACCCCGCGAACGATTATGCGTTCGGCAAGGCGGTTGACGAGGATGAGCTGGTCTGGGGGCGTAACCGTATCACCCGAGCAATGGCGGGAATGGGCACTCGCATCACCGGGGCGCATCTGTTTATCTTCGGGCACACGCCGCTTCACAAACCCTTGATATTTTTTAACCAGCTCTACATTGATACCGGCGCCGTATTTGGCGGCCGGCTGACGCTGATTGAGCTGCGCTGAGCTTATTTTACGCGCCGTGTCCGCGCTCGGACCTGACGCGGCGTGACATCATTATCGGGTGGAGGCGGCCAGCGTGGTGCCTGCCAGAATAAAAATGCCGCCGGTAGAACGGTTAAAGAGTTTTATCCGACGTGGGTTGGAGAACACCGCTGACAAACGGCGACCCGTACAGGCGTAGATAAACATGATGCTGAAATCCAACATGACCCAGGTGGCAGCCAGAATGACGAACTGTAGGGCGTGTGGGGCACTGGTATCAATAAAGTTCGGGAAAAGGGCGGCAAAGAACAGCAGATCTTTGGGGTTGCTGATCCCAACCAGAAAGCCTTTGCGGAACAGAGAAAACCAGCCTGGCGCTGAAGCATCCTGCACTTCTTGCTCTGTCGTTCCCATTTCTGCTGAGCGCCATGACGCGATCCCTAACCAGACCAGATAAGCGGCGCCAATGATTTTTAATGCGATAAACGCGGTTGTCGATGCGGCCAGGACGGCGCCCAGACCTAATGCTGAGCAGGACATCAATATCATCGCCGCAGCGACGCCGCCGAGTACGGTTGCCGTTGCGCGATAGTAGCCATAACGCAAACCGTGGGACATGCAGATCAAGGCGGAAGGGCCCGGAATGGCAATAAGAGCGATGATTATCCCTGTATAAGCCAGCCAGAGGTGAAGACTCATGATTTCTCCTGCGTTTTACTTTCGCCAGTGAAGCGTTGTACCGTTTTTTTGAAATAACCGATGTGTAAAGGAATATATACCGATTTCTCCTGCGTGAGATGTTAGCAGAAAAATGAACAGATAAGCATTCATCTCTGGCTTATCTCTTTTGTTCCCGTTTTGTTGGGCGTGATGCTGCCGGCCTCACCACAACGGGAACGTAGGCTGCGTTATCCTCAGGCTATCGCGCTTTAGGCAAGGTTAGCCTATGATACTTTCATGCGCATATATATGCGGGGGAAAGGAGAGCAGACATGCGATATGAAATGGCGGTGCTGGCGGCGCTGGTACAACAGGATAGTCCCAATACGCAATCTATTGTAACGTCCACGGGGATATCTGAAAGAAAGGTGCAAGAGGTGCTCCATGTTCTTCAGGCGACGATGGAGATCGGTATCGCTCGGGTGAAAAACGGCAAGAGACAGGTGTTGAGCATCACGTCATGGGGGGTTTTTGGTGACGGAGAACATCTTGTCGGTAAACTGAAAAATACGGATCTTAACGCGTTTAAGCAAGATCGCCAGATCATCCCAAAAGTGAATAGTCACTCAACGCATCATCCACGATTGGCGACGTTGGAAGAAAAACGTCGCTATTACAACGAAGTTAAATTAAAAAATTATCGCGATAGCATGCGTCTTGAAGGATTTGATGTTAAAGAGACTCACATTCCCAGCGATAAGCAGGAAAGAGAGACGTTAAGAAAAAATCTTATTGCCATGTATAAAGGCAAATAGCTATGACCGATAAATACGGCACAGGACAAGATCCTTATACTTATCCCAGCAGTGATGTCCTGAAAAATAAACTCGGTATCCGTAATTATGACGAGTTTGCAAATGCGGAACGTCAGCTATCAGAATTAGCGATTTTTGATATTGAGTTTGAAGAACCGCCTTATGACCTGAAATATTGGTGCAACTTACACGGACAGCTATTTGGGGATTTGTTTTCATGGGCGGGAAAGATAAGAACAATAGATATATCTAAGGGACAGACGCGTTTCTGTGCCGTATCCCGTATTGAGGTTGAAGCCAACAAAGCATTCGTGCGATTAGCTGGCGAAGATAATTTATTAGGAATGGATCGTTCAACATTCATAGCGCGTTTAGCCGAGTATTATTCAGAATTGAATGTTATTCATCCGTTCAGGGAAGGAAACGGACGCTCCCAGCGTTTATTATTTGAACATCTTATTGTGCATAATGGCTACCGTGTTTCTTTTGCGGGCATTAGCGTTCAGTTATGGTTAGCGGCTAACGTAGCGGGATACCATGGCGACTACCTCCCCCTCATCAAGATATTCGATAACAGTATTTCCTGACGTTCCTCGTACAAGTCTCCAATAAAAGATTTGGCAAACACGGTTCATCCACTTCTTCACTCCCAGCCCATTATGCAGGCACTCCGGTACGGAGGACGTCAGCGTAAGGGATTGGGGGGTGTTAAAAATGATTAACTGAACAGTGACTAAACATTGTTTTGTAATTTTTCCCTTTGTAACACGTTCACCAAAATTAGCGACGTTGTGCACAAAAATTCAATCTTGTCGATTTATTGACTTCAGGCCGCTTGCTTTTTCAACATGGCGCCGATAGTTTTTCTGTAACGTTACACTAAAACGTTACAGAAGGCGGTTAGTGACCATTGTCAGTAATTTTATACGGCGACGTTCGCGTAATTTTCACCGCTAAACCGCACCAGATAGATACCAGATATAACCTACGGCAGGATGATAACCATTATGAAAACTATTCAACGCCTTACGTTACGCCATGTAATCGTCTCAACGTGCCTGGGCGCCGCTTTAATGGCGGGATGCTCGGCATTTTCGGCTGCTCAGGCCGCCATCAATATGCGGGTTTATTCTTCTCTGCCCGCCGATGAAACCTCCTCTCATTACATTTGGTTCCAGCGATTCCAGGAAAATTTAAACAAAAACGAAAAACTTAACGGACAAATTAAGCTGAACTACTTCCCTAACGGCATGTTGGGTAAAGAAGCCGATGCCACCCAGCAGGTACGCATTGGTGCTATTAACATGATGATTTCCGGGAGTTCTATCTGGGCAACGCTGGTGCCTGAAATAGGCGTACTGGATTTAGGCTATCTGTTTAAAGATTACGATCAGGTTGGCAAAGCGCTCGACGGTAAAGCCGGCATGATGCTTTCCGATCTGATGTCAAAAAAGGCCAGCGTAATGGTACTGGGCTATGGCTACAACCTTGGTTCGCGCAATATTTACACTAAAAAGCCGATTGAAAAACCTGAAGATTTGAAGAATCTGAAAATTCGCGTATTGCCGGTGCCTAACTTTATTTCAACATTGAATCATATGGGCGCAGTGGCGATTCCCATGCCTGGCGGTGAGGTTTATTCCAGTTTGCAGATGGGCGTCATTGATGGTGTAGAACATGACGCCGCAACCGTTTATTCCAGTAAATATTATGAAATCGCTAAGAACGCCGCGCTGACCCGACATATTTACAACCCCGTCATGATCGCCATGAATAAAAACAGCTTCCAGCAAATACCGGAGCCGTTACGCGCCGATGTTCTGGCCGCGGCGAAAGAGGCGACGGAATACGAACGTCAACAAGCGAACAAGCTGGAACAGAAAGCTATTCAGGATCTGAAGGCGAAAGGCGTCACGTTCCATGAAATCGATCGTGAATATTTCTACCAGCAGGTACAGCCAGTCTGGACGGAATTTCTCGCCAAATATCCGCAGTTGAAGCCGGTTGTTGACGAGATTAACGCCACGGCGACATCTGATGCGCAGTAATTAATCCTCGCGGCATCAGGCTCGCGGTACCGACGGTGAGCCTGATGCCAAATCCTGATATGTACCTGGAACCGTATTGAGAGGTTCAACATGGCAGAACTATCCATGACAGCCAAAAATGAAACCAGGCCTGTTGTATTCCTGAGCCGGCTTAGCCGGTTTCTGACGACCATGACGTCCTACGCCGGCGCATTGGTCCTGCTCACGAATGTCTTAGTGGTGTTTGCGTCCGTTATCTGGCGCTATGCGCTGCATTCGCCTATCCACTGGGCGGAAGAAGTGGCGCGGGCCATGATGATCGCGCTGGTATTTTTCGGCGTCGCGACGTCGACCGGGCGCGGTGGTCATATTGGCGTCGATCTCTTCCTGCGCTTTTTGCCGGAGAAGGTTCGTCCCTATGTCATTCACGCCAGCCGCTGGATTCTGTTCCTGGTTTCAGTCGGTCTGGTGGTTTCCAGCTATGACCTGGTGCAAGCCGCCCGGATGCAGACCACGGAGACCGGCTTACCGCAGATTATCTATGTCATCCCGGTGCTGATCGGCTCTGTCGTCATGATGGTCGCCGCGCTGGAGCATGCCCTGCGTGAGCAAACCCGGATTGTGCTGCTGAGCGGCGCGGGGATACTGGTGCTGATGCTGCTCGGCTATATGAAGCTTTCGGTGATGGCCGATCCCGCCACCGCCGCGGCCGGACTGATGCTGATCTGCTTCGTCCTTGGCATTCTTGCCGGCGTGCCGATCGCCTTTACTCTGGGAATGTCGGCGATGGTCTTTTTTATCTGCGATCCCTCGCTGCCGTTCGTCTTTTTCTCACAACAAGTGGCGGCGGGCGTTGACCATTTTGTGCTGCTTGCCATTCCGTTCTTCCTGCTGGCCGGCGCCGCGATGGAAATCAACGGTATGTCGACACGTCTGGTCGAGTTGATTGTACGCGGCATGGGGCGCTTTCGCGGTGGCCTGAACATGACCACCGTGCTGTCGATGGCTTTCTTCTCCGGTATCTCTGGCTCCAAACTTGCCGACGTGGCGGCGGTCGGTGGCGTTTTGATGCCCGCGGTGCGCCGTGCCAAGCAGGATAGTGAAGAAGCCGCAGGCGTTTTTGCCGCATCCGCCGTGATGGCGGAGACCATTCCGCCCTGCGTCAACCTGATCGTGATGGGTTTTGTCGCCAATATCTCTATTGGCGCGCTATTCATCGCTGGACTGGTGCCCGCCGCCTGTCTGCTGGTACTGCTGCTCATCGCGGCCAACCGGTTTGGCTCCAGAATTAACGTCAGCGAAGCTTATCCGGTATTACGCCCCCGCGCTCAACTCTATCTGGGAGCGGCTGTTGGTCTGGTTATGATTTTCATGATTGGCCGCGGCGTGATGATGGGTATCGCCACATCAACAGAAATTTCCGCCTTTGCCGTGATTTACGCCATCGTTGTGGGGCGGCTGGCCTTCCGTGAGCTAACGCTGAAAGCCACGGTGAAAATGTTCATTGATATCGCGGCGATGTCCGGGGTATTGCTGTTCATCGTAGCCTGTGCCACCAGCCTTTCTTATGCGTTAACCATTCAGATGATTCCACAGCAAATTGCGGAGCTTCTGGTCGGGATTGGTATGGCTCAGGGGGCCTGGCTATTCCTGCTGTTGACCATCGTCATTCTGATTGTGTTCGGCGCCGTACTGGAAGGCGCGCCCGCGCTGATTATCTTTGCTCCCATTCTGGTGCCAATCGCCATTCAACTGGGTTTCAACCCGCTGCACTTCGGCATCATCATGATTCTCTCCATGGGCTTTGGACTGTTCGCTCCCCCGATCGGGCTGGGACTGTATACCACCTGCGCCATCTGTGGCGTGGAGATGAAAAATGTGATTCGGCCAATGGCGAAATATCTGGCGGTAGTGTTTGTCGGGATAATCCTTGTGGCGCTGATGCCCTCATTGACGACCTGGTTACCGGGGCTGGCCGGTTACTAATGAAGCAGCCGCGATGAAAGAGAAGAGGCTCGGAAACGTTTTTTCCGCACCGGTGTCGCCGGTGCGGAAAAGAGTCCGGGTACAACAGGCTTCAGGTATGGGCCGTCCTGGCATTGGAGATAAATTCAGCCAGGCCTTACAGGATTGGAAAAATGAGTAATAACGTGTGTGATTACTGTCATCCGTCAGATCAACCGATCCTCTGGCAGGATCAATACTGCCGGGTCGTGCTGGTGGATGAGGCGGTATTTCCTGGCGGGTGCCGGGTAATATGGCAGCAACACAAAACCGGGTTGAGCCATTTAAACGAGGATGAACGTCAGCATCTTTTCTCGGTTATCAGTGAAGTTGAATCGATCATTCATCAACAGCTACAGCCGCAACACATTGATCTGATAGGTCCGGGAGCGACGTTCCCGCATCTGCACTGGCAAGTCATTCCCCGCTATGCGGACGACGCCCACTTTCCCGGCCCCGTATGGGGAGCGCCGGTGCGCGAAGGGAAACCCCGTTCTCTTCCAGAGGCGTTCGGGCAGGCGGTGGCGCAGGGGCTTGCATGTCGGTTCGACCGGCCGGAAAACAAGGGGCGGCATCTTTTCGTCATTATGGGGGTATCTGGCAGCGGAAAATCCGTCGTGGCGCAAAAGCTCAGCCAGCGTCTGGGGTTTGCGTGTCTTGACGGCGATTTCTTACACCCCCGCGCTAATGTGGACAAAATGGCGCAGGGTCATGCCCTGAATGATAGCGATCGCGCGCCGTGGCTTCAGGCGCTGAATGACGCCGCTTACTCCATGTTGCGCACAAATTCGGGATCGTTGCTGGTGTGTTCCGCACTGAAGAAGCGTTATCGCGCCATTTTACGTCAGGGAAATCCTCACCTCTCGTTCCTTTTTCTGGATGGCGAGTACGCCGTTATTGAAGAACGGCTTAAGCAGCGTAAGGGACATTTCTTCAGCCCGCAAATGCTGGATTCCCAATTCGCCACGCTGGAGAGACCCGATACAACGGAACAGGATGTCCGCCATATCGACATTAATAGTCCGCTGGATCAGGTGATTAATGCTTGTACGCGGGTAATAGCGGAAAAATTCGCTGCCGGGTAACAAGAGGAATATCGGATACGGTTTGCAAAACGAATGTTTGCATAGTTAAGAGGAAGCCAATTTACGTTTTTTTGCCGTAAATAACGGCATCGTCGCCTATCAATTAATCCATACATCTAAAGCCGACTTTCCGGTTGATGTAAGAGATGTGAAATAAACAGGAGTTAATAATGGGATCATTATCAGGTAAAAAAGTGCTGATCACTGGCGCGGAGCAGGGAATTGGTAAAGCAACGGCGAAAGCATTGCTTGAAGCAGGATGTGATATTTATATTCATTATTTTAGTGGTGAGGAGGGGCCGAAAGAACTGGTCAAAATAGCGAATTCTCTGGGAAGGCGAGCCGCTTATGGCTATGCTGATTTAACAGATGAAACGGATGCCGCCAAATGTGTATCGCAGGCCGTCGAGTTCTTAGGCGGTATTGATATATTGATCAATAATGTAGGCGGTATTATTGCCAGAAAATGGCTGGGCGAAATTGATAATAAATTTTGGCGAACGGTCATTGATGTCAATATGACGACAATGCTTAATGTGACGCAAAGCGCCTTACCGCACTTAAAGAATGCCAGCGACGGAGCGAGTATTGTCAATCTGGCCTCTCTGGCCGGACGATCCGGCGGGCATTCCGGATCTTTGGTATATTCAACAACCAAGGGCGCGATATTAACCTGGACGCGTTCACTGGCGGCAGAGCTGGGTGAGCACGGGATTCGGGTTAATGCCGTTGCGCCGGGGTTAATTTTAGGCACGCGATTCCATAATCAACATACGACCAAAGAATCAGCCGACCAGACTATTGAGGCTATTCCTCTGGGAAGAGCGGGGACGCCGGAAGATGTCGCCAAAGCTATTCAGTTCCTTGCCTCTGAATATGATGGCTTTATTTCCGGCGCCACCATTGATATAAATGGCGGTATTTACAGAATGTAAAAATTGCATGCGATGGAATTTATATTCCATCGCATTTTTTGAGATATAGTTCATGATTAAATCAGAAATTATTCACCCGGAATTGCTGAAAATATTGGCGCAATGTGGTCATAAAGCCAATATTTTAATTGCCGATGCAAACTACTCTTTTGTTACTAATTCAGCGCGCAATGCGCAAATAATTTATCTTAACTTTACACCTGGTATGATTAGTAGTACGGCTATTCTGGATAAAATTCTTGGCTATATTAATGTTGAAAAAGCAACATTGATGGCTTATCCAGATGATTTTGATAATACCATTGAGAAAGAATACAAGCAGCTACTCACGGATACGGTAGACATTACTTACGTTGACAGAAATAGCTTCTACTCGTTGGTTAAAGGCGATGATACTTTACTTGTGATAGCCTCCGGTGAAACCCGGCGCTTTGCCAATATATTGCTGACCGTGGGTCCCATCGTATTCTGACAGAAATACGGCTCCCGACCGGTGAAGCATCTCTTCCACCGCCTGATCGTGTCATGTGATGGCGCCCACGTCCGGCGCCATCAGATTCAGATGAGGCAAAGCATGTCTCTTATTTCTGGGGATGTCCTGAATGCGGGTCTTCACTGTCTCTGACGGATTTCCGGCTGACCAGCGCAGGCCTGAAAAGAAATTCTTTGGAAGGGAGAGCCGGGTTGTCTATCCGGCTAAGCAGACGATCCACCATGGTTGTGGCCATGTCTGCCAGTGGCGGCATCACCGAGGTCAGTCCAGGGTAAATCAGGCCGGAGAGTGAAATATTATCGATCCCCACAATGGAGATCTCCTGCGGCACGTTCACCCCCGTTTCGTGCAGACCGGCCATCAGCCCGATACCAAGCGCATCGTTAATGGTGACAACACCATCCGGCCAGCGTGGCTGCTGGCAGATTTTTTTAGCCAACAGACGCCCCAGCTCAGTCATTTCGGTGTCCCCGTAGGCGGACAGGGCTTTCCCCTCGATGATCATATCTTCCCTTAGCAACCCATGCTCCCGGGCCGCGCTGAGGAACCCCTCAATTTTGTGAGAGCGGCTGGCGGTGAGGCTGGCCTCGGTAACAAATGAAATATGGCGGCATCCTCTGGCGATCAGGTGTTCGGCAGCCAGCCGGCCAGCTTCAACGTTATCCATTGAAACGCTGTCGTAAGGCGTCGTGCCGGGTTGTATGCCGCTGGACAGGCGGCTGTCGTAGGCGATCATAATCATGCCCTGAGCCGCGGCCCGTGAAAAATGGGGCTTTTCCATATCACTGGCTGCAACAATGATGCCGCGAACGCCGTGAGCGAACATATCTTCAAGGAAAGCGTGTTCTTCATCCACCTGACGATAGGTGTTTCCCAACAGTACGCGATACTGATGCGTTTTCGCTGCCAGATCCACTTCCCGTGCCAGAGCGGCAAAGCTCGGGTTAATGATCGAAGGGACCAGCAGACCGAACATTTTCGCCTGCCCCGTCTTGAGTTGCTGAGCGATCCTGTTTGGATGGTACTCCAGATCGCGCATGGCCTGCTCAATACGCTCCAGGGTTTCCTGACGCATTTGGTCGGTGCGCCCGTTCAGCACATTTGATACGGTGCTAAGGGAGACGCCGGCGTGTTTCGCAACATCACGAATGTTTGCCATACTTTCCTTACATCTGTTTTTATTGCCTGATTATAAGTTTTTTATCCGGGAACACATTTTTTAATGGAAACTAAGGCGCCATCTGACCACCGTTAACGTCGATAATTTGCCCGGAAATGTATCCACTTAACGCGTGAGTCGCCAGGAATAGATAAGTTGGCGCCACCTCCTCGCTACGGCCGAAGCGCCCCATCGGAATGGCGTCGCGCATCTTTTGCACTGTTTCATCACTTTTACCGTGATGAAACGCGGTATCTATGCTTCCCGGTGAGACCACATTAAAGCGTATATTATCCTGGGTGAACTCTTTTACCCAATTGCGGTGCATGTTGTGGATCCAGGCCTTGGCGCTACCGTAAACGCCGGCGCCAATGCCACCGCCGTCACGACCTGCGATTGATCCCGTACTAATCGCTGCGCTGCTCAGTCCGCTCTCTTTGGCCGATTGACGCAGGTGGGGAATGGCGTATTTGGTCATCATCAATACCGAGCGTACGTTGAGATCCATAACCCGATCGAAGAACGCATCATCCATATTTTCCAGTATGCTCCTGCCGCCCAGTCCGCCCGCATTGTTGATCAGCACGTCGATTCCTCCGAAGCGAGCGACAAAATCATCCACTAACTGCTGACAATTAGCCGAATGACTTAGATCCGCCGCAAACTGTGAGTACTGACCAGGTAGCGTATTCAGTGAATCCAGAGTATGAGGCTCGGTAATAGTGCTACGACCATTAATACCGACACAGGCACCATACGTTAGAAACAGTCTGGCTGTCGCCAGCCCAATACCTGTAGTCGAACCGGTAATTAAAACACGTCTGCCTTTTAGCTCATGAAACATGCTAATCCTCTCTAAACAGGGAGATAGATGTGGATTACCGCCGAGTGTTGATACATGCACGGAAGGAATCTCTCCGGGGGTATGTTTTTCTGTAACGTTTTAGTGCAACGTTACAGAAAAGTATAACGAAAAAAGCGGTAACGCAATGGTTTATTATGTGTTGAACAGAGCGCGGTGAAGGGGTTGCGCGAGCACTGCGTTACGCACAGCGCCGACCGTTTCGCTGAAATCGTCCCTGATGGAATCTGAATATTTCTCGTAATACTATGATATTAATGATTTAAGTTTGAATTCAGACTGTGTTGGTATACCTAAATGTATACCAATGATGAAAAGTGATAGGGCTTTTTTACCTACGCTCCCCTTGTGAGGTCACGTCTTTTCGTCTCCAATATTCACGCTACTTCTTGATAAGTGCACATGAATGTCACTTTTTAGTGTCATGCGGCTGTACTTAATCCTGCCTTGGTGCTTATCAAGCCAGTTCAAATGATGCCAACTGTTTTAACAGGGTGTGAGTGATAGGAAGATAGAGCGAATTAGACTTACGCTGAAAGCTAACAAACCCATACTTTAGGTAAAAGTTCTTCGCTGCCTGATCCCTGGCATCGACATGCAAAGCCCATATTCCCGTCGTCGAGCGCGATACGTTAGCGGATTTTATTATTAATCATCAATATATTAATGATGGATGAGTGGGTGAATAGATGACGAGTTACTCATCACTTTTTAAGGCGTTTTGACGTAAAAAAACCGGCCGGAGCCGGTTGTGTCATTGCTGGCGTTTACCTCGCAACTCATATTTTGGCAGCCAGTAGGCATTGCCGCCTGATACCGATCCTGCAATTGCTTTACTTATATCACTCAATAAAAAATTGTTTATTACACGATCCTTCCTATTGAGATGGGAATCAGGACAGATATTTAAAATGAAGTATAATCAAAACCTATAATATTATATGTAATTTCCAATTTGAATTATTGTTTATAGAGTGCGATAGTCAAAATAAATAGCCGGTGAGGCGAATTTTTTGGATATTTACGGCAGAGTTATTGGCTGTTATCTCACTATTTATCATTAACAAAAAATCCCGAGTTACGCTCGAATATGTGAAGTGCTATATATTGCGATAATATTCTCACAAAGGAAAAATGAATAATGAAGATCACAAAAGTTGAATCTATTTTAACAGGCTCTCGCCGCTTATTCGTAAAAGTGTACACTGACGAAGGTATTATCGGCACAGGCGAAGGCGGAAACTGGGGGTTCAGGGAAGCGGTGGCTGGCGCGGTTGCCCGCATGGAAAAACCGTTGATTGGTCAGGATCCGAGGCGGATAGAGTATATCGGAAGCGAGTTATATAACCGATTTAAATTCGGCGGCACGGTTGTCGGCAGCGCGATTTCCGCTATTGACATTGCTTTGTGGGATATCAAGGGTAAGTATTATAATGCCCCTATTTATGAGTTGTTAGGCGGCGCCGTCCGCAAGAAAATTCGTTTATGGGGCGTTGTGAATGGCAAAACCATTGAAGAGAGCGTTGAATCAGCGATAAAACTACAGGCGGAAGGATATACCTGTATTCGATTAAATCCAACCAATATCAGGGAGGCCACCGGTACTTACGCCCGCCAGATGAAAGCAATGAGCGATATGATTCATGCAGTGCGTGAAGCTGTTGGTCTGGATATGGATCTTGGTTGCGAAATTCATCGCGCGTTACAGCCGCATGAAAGCATTACTCTTTTGAGGATGGTAGAAGACTGCAATCTTCTTTTCTTCGAAGATCCTATTAATTATGAAAATTATTTATCGCTGAAAGAAATAACGCGTAAAACCAAAACACCGATCAGTGCCGGAGAACGCAGTTTTTGCATTCAGGATGTGGATATGCTGCTTCGGGAGGAGAGCGTTAGCTTTATACGGCCGGACATTTGCGTTATGGCGGGCATCACCGGTTGTAAAAAAGCCGCGGCAATTGCGGAAAGTCATTATGTCAATGTCATTCCGCATATTGCCACCGGCAGCATTAACCTCGCCGGTAGCCTGCATCTGGCAGCCGCAATACCTAATTTTGAAGTAATGGAAATGTGTCCTATCACAAGTGAATGGGAGAGGATTCAAAAAGAGATAACCACGCCGTTTAAAATTGAGAATGGCTATTTAATGGTGCCGGAAGGTTCGGGACTTGGCGTTGAGTTGCGCGATGACGTTAGAGAAACGTCTCCTTATTGTGACTGGGAATGGGATTTTGATAAATGCGAAATAAAATAGGGTTATCTAAAAATAAATAATCTGACGGATGCTCATACTGCCTGACTCCAGTGTAATAGTAATAAAAGTGACCGCATAGAAACGGCCCGGAGTTGCCGGGGTTGCGTGGCGTCTAATCATCCGCCGCTTTGCGCAACCAGGTAAAACTAACAATAAAAACCAATGCAATTCTATTAAGGGGAATAAAATCATGGTATGGGTCGGTATTCTTATTATTATTGCAACATTTTATTTTATCATAAAAAATTATGAAACCAGATTAGTGCTGATTATTTCCGGGGCAGTTATGGCATTACTCGGTGGAAATGTTGTAAGCGCGGTCAATGCCTTTGTCAAAGAGTTAACCAATCCCGGTCTGGTGCCGACAATCTGCACGGTCATGGGTTTCAGCTACGTAATGGACTATACAGGTTGCAGTAAGCATCTGGTTACTTTTATGACGAATTTGTTAAAGAAAGTTCCGTTAATTATTATTCCTGGTGCTGTTTTGGCCACATTTTTCCTGAATATTGCTATACCAAGCGCGGCTGGCGTGGCAGCAGCCGTAGGAACACTTTTAATTCCTACTTTGCTGGCGGCAGGTGTTCGTCCGGCAATGGCCGGTAGTGCTGTGTTTTTAGGAACATGGGGTAGCGTCATGAGTCCGGGCCTGATGTTTAACCCTCAGGTGGCTGAAATGGCCGGAGTGGATGTAATGACCGTTATCTCGACCTTTTCCAGGCAGGTATTAGTGTCTGCCGTTGCTGCCGCACTGATTTTAATGGTGATTGCTTATATAAAAAAAGAAGGTGTGGGAAGCAGCCCTTTAGACAGTAAGGATGGGGAGATTGAAAAAAACAAGGTCAATTATTTATTTGCCTTTATACCTGTCGTTCCTATTGTGATTTTAGTTTTAGGCAGTAAACAGGTACAGTTGATACCTGAATTTACAGTGCCTCAGGCAATGATCCTGGGAACAGCGTTAGGGTTTATTATTACCCGACAGCATTTAAAAGAGATGATAAAGCAATTCTTCCGTGGAATGGGCGATGGTTTCTGCGATGTCGTCGGCATTATCGCTTCCGCCGCAATGTTTATTCAGGGGATGCAGGCCATTGGTCTGGTTGACGAGTTACTGGATATAATGAAGAGCTCGCAGCAACTGGCAAAATTCTCGGCGGCGTTTGGTCCTTTTATTATCGCGGCAATATCAGGAACGGGAAATGCGGCGGCACTCGCCTTCAATGGGGCAGTAACACCGCACGCGCCGACCTTCGGCTATGGTATTATTGAAATGGGATCTATGGTTCAAATCGGAGCCGCTTTAGGGCGCACAATGTCACCGGTATGTCCGGCGGCAATTATTCTGGCAAAAATTGCGGGGGTTAATCCTATAGAAATTAGCAAACGTAATATGATTCCAACTGTTATAGCTGCATTTATCGTTTTGTTTACATTAATGTAATAAGGGGCACTCTGCCAACTCCAGGGGATTTTACCGCCAGGAAAATAATTATTTTCGTAAAATTACGCGACGTTTCTATCAGAGTTGTCATTGTATTTCCTGGCTTTACGACGGTTACCACGCCCATAAGCCCGCTACAAAATTAAAGTTATTAATATAGTGATGGATTGCGCCAGGACGGACAAGTAGCGGGAGCTGAAAATCAGGATTAATACCGACGGCAGATAAAACAGCATTACCTGTAAATATTTTTTACCGTTGAAAAAAAAGAAAATACATCTTTAGACAGATAAGCATTTTTTCTATAAACAAATCCCACTTGCAATTGATCAGGCACACAGCCGTTTAATATATAATACTTTCCGCGAAATTCGGGATTGCAGTAAGGAATGATCACTTCCGATACGAACGCAACGCCTATGCCGGCGACTGCTAACGCATGGGCCGTTTCCATACTTCTGACTTCAATGATCGCCTTGGGTGTAAATTTTTGTTTTTTAAAGAAGTTTGTGAGCTGAATTCTGGATTGAGAATCAGGAAGAAGATAAATAAAGGACTCATTTTGTAAATCAACCAGATTGATGGAGGGATATGAATCAACAGAACCGTTGACTTTATACTTATTGTTAACAGGATGATCGCGGGGTAATACGATTAAATGCCTTTCTTTATTGATAAGAGAATAGGTCAGATCGTTGTTTTTAACCGGTAAAATTTCTACGCAAAAATCTATATCACCAGTAAGTACAGCACTTTCAAGTTTTGATGCATTATTCTCATAAATTGAAACTGTAATGCCTGGATATTTATCATAGAAAACCGGAAGGACTTTGGGGAAAAAGTACTTTCCCCGGAATTGAGAAATGCCAACGGTGATATTTCCATTTTTCAAATCGGCTATATCCTTCATCTTCTTGTGAAGTTGTTTTTCATAATTTACAATCTGATAGGACATTTCAAGGAATTGCTTCCCGGCGAAGGTCAGCATTAAAGGCTTTCTGCTGCGATCGAACAATTTTACCCCCAGGGATTCCTCGATGCGGGCGATGGATTGGCTTAACGACGGCTGAGTAATAAAGAGCTTTTGCGCTGCGTTAGAAAAACTTTTTTCTTCTGCGACCATTAACACATATTTGATATCACGAAATTCCATAGCGAGATCTTCCGTTAACTAATTGTTTCAGATAATAGATCACCCACAGGGATCTCA
This sequence comes from Brenneria roseae subsp. roseae, assembly GCF_003115845.1. Taxonomy (GTDB): domain Bacteria; phylum Pseudomonadota; class Gammaproteobacteria; order Enterobacterales; family Enterobacteriaceae; genus Brenneria; species Brenneria roseae. The sequence continues at coordinate 151,340 of NZ_KZ819032.1, forward strand.
GTCCAGATTGTACAATCTGTTCAGTCGCCAAATATCGCAAACCGACAACCGGACAACCATTGCATCAATCCCTCGAATCGAATGACGTCTGGTGCAGAAAATCTGTATGATCACGAAGTCCTGCAAAGTTTGCCTACGGGTTGCGTTAAAAAAACCGACAGAGACCAATACTCCGGTATTAGCTGGCTGATACAATACCCGCCATCACATTTTGACTAGTTGGTGTTCACGCCGAAGTACGAAATTATTATCTGTTGACGAAATAAATAAAATACCGTGCGAAAGTAGATTCATCTAGCGATGTGTTCTGGCCACTACCCAACGATAAATCTTAAATCCTTTATTGCATATATATGCGGATTAAAGGCAAAGCGAATGCGATATGAAATGGCGGTGCCCGCTGCTCTGGCACAGCAGGACTCCCCTAATACGCAATCTATCGTAACGGCTACAATATCACTGCAAGATCAACGACTCTTTGTTGTTGATGACGCACAGTTTGCGGCATTCATTGCCGAATTGAACACACCAATCACCAGTAATGAATCGCTGCGGGCGCTATTAGATAGAAAATCACCGTGGGAGTAACGGCGACCGCATGATCGCCGCCACGCTTTTTAAGATTATGCAAAAAGGGAAGGTACGTAATCAGGAACGCAATGCTTTTTCCATTTCCCGGCGCAGAATATTATTCAACCGTGTCTGATAGCCCGGCCCTTCATTTTCAAGCCAGTTCAGCACATCGGCATCAAGACGTACCGTTTTCTGCACTTTTACCGGTTTATAGAATTTACCACGCACCGCATTGTTCCACACTGCATCAGGCAATTCCGGCGCATCGCTGTAATCGATATCTTTATCCGCCATGTTGTTAAGGCGATCGATTTGTTGTTTACGATTCATTATCCTCGTACCTCGCTCTTTCTTTAGCGTTTGCTTTACGGGCAGAAATAAGCCTTATTGAATCGAATCTGTCCGTATGTACCACCAGAAGTAAAATTTGTCCGCCTGCTTTTCCTATTGTCTGGTATCGCTTTTCTCCGTAATCAAATCTGTTATCACTGGCTTTTTGTTTTTAGGCGGTTGTTTTGCCGCTGATGGTAGTCTTGCCTAAACGACGACTCAGGGCGCTTTGGGTGATCCCGAGCAGTTTGGCGGCGGCGCTCTGGTTGTTATTGGTGCGAATGAGCGCCTCATGGATCAACTGCTGCGTGATTTCTCTAATGGTGGGCAAGTTTGCCGGAAAGGCAATCCGTTCACTTTGGGGCATCTGCTGGGTCTGTTCCAGCACCTTAAAAAAAGGCGCGAGGGCCAGTTCTTGGCCGTTACTGATCCCAACTGCGGTAAAGGTTAACGACTTTAATTCGGCAATATTCCCGGGAAAGGCGTAGCTCTCTAATCGGCTCGCTAGAGCATGGGGCAGGGCGAGGTAATCCCGGCCTAACTCTTGGCAGGCCATCTCATTAAAATGTTGTAATAACAGGCCGATATCGGCGGCCCGTTCCCTAAGCGGCGGCAGTTTGATCCGTTGTGGTTGCAAACAGTAGAGCAATCCGTGGGAAAAAGCCCTTTGTTCGAGTTGTTCCAGCGGCACCGTCGTGCTGAACAGCAATCGGCACTTAAGGGCGGTTTCCCGCAATGAGCCCTGCGGAAAATAGCGTTTTCGCTGGCACAGTTGAGTGAGTATTCTTTGGGTTTCCGCGCCCGCCAGCGCTAAATTATCGAGCAGCAAAAAGCCTGAGCCCGCCATATCGAGTAAGCCCGCTTGATTGGCAATCCCAAACAGTTTTTGCTCCAATATCTGCGGGGATACATCGGCCAATGACAGCGCTAACAATGGCGATTCCGGGCAAACCAGTTGTTGCAGCGCCTCAGCAAACAGGTGCTTACCCGTGCCGATTTCCCCTTCGATTAAAATGGGCTCGCGGCTATCGTGCAGGGTGGCGGCGAAGTTGAAGCAGTCGTGCATTTTGATGTCCGTGGTAAGGATTTGATCGAAGGCTCCCAGCTTCATGCGGTTAAAGAAACCATCTTTAATTTGATGGTAACGCCGTTCTAGCCCGATCATCTCCATGGCGCGTCGGACACATAGCAGCAAGTGGTCGGTCGAACTGGTTTTGGTAATAAAATCGTAGGCGCCTTGCTTCATGCACTCTACCGCGATTGCGGTTTCATTGAGTCCCGTCAATATGATCACTCGGACATAGGGGGCGTGCTCGCGAATATCCCCAAGCAATTGCCGGCCATCGAGGGCCGGCATGTTGAGATCGAGTAACACCAGCGCGATATCCAGGTCGTTGATCAGTTGCAGCGCCTGACGGCTATTTTCGCAGGTGTAGGTCTTGGCCTCTGGAATATGCCGATTGAGCAACATATCGATGGTGCGTAGCCAGCGGGTTTCATCATCGACGACGAGAATATTGCGGCTAAGTTTCATTGCTCATTCCTAACAGGATCTTCATTTCGGTGCCGATATTGGGCTGCGAATGGATAAGCCATTGGGCTCCATGTTCGACAAGAATTTTATTGGTGGTCGAGAGCCCAAGTCCGGTGCCGCCTTGCTCGCGGCGGGTGGTGAAGAAGGGTTCGCGAATACGCGCCTGTATGTGAGGCTGCATACCGCAACCATTATCGATGATCTTAAGGTATACCTGACCTTCTTCGACTCCGGTTTCAATCGTCAGCAGCGGATTGGTTTTGTCCATCGCCAGACAGGCATTCTGGATCAGATTGATAAGCACCAATTGGAGTTGCAGTTCGTCCCCCTTAATAGCAGGAAGTTTAGGATGGAGTGAGAGCTGCAACTGCAAACGTTTGACATTGTTATGGGTTAATCGCAGCGCGGTTTCAACAATGTGGTTTAGCGCGACAGGCTTAACATTGTTGAGGCCGTAGCGGGAGAAGTGCTTGAGATCGTGAATAATACAGCCGATGCGCTCGGCCGATTCCTGCACCGATTGGCTGGTATAATTAAGCTCCTCAAACCCCTGTTGCAGCGCCTGCGGTTGCGTGGCCGCCAACGGCAGCGCACGTTGCAGATCGTCGATAATATCCTGCATCAGACTCATGGATTGATTGATAAGTCCTACGGGATTATTAATTTCATGGGCTATGCCCGTGGTCAACTCCCCAAGGGAAGCGAGGCGACTGGACAGCTCGCTCGCCTGTTTTAACTCAAATGGTTCGGTGTAGTCTTCGATAAATAAGGTGAGCATATTGCTTGAGATCAGATACAAGTTAAGTTTCCAGCGTTTATTGTCGAGGGAAAACTCTATTAATTGCGAGTCTTCACCGTTAAATCCTGACTGGATAAGCTGCGTTAGCGCCACCTTTGGATACGCCTGTTTGAGCCTCTCTGGCTCTAACATCCATTGATACTTACCGTTTTGCCAAATTATCTGCTGGTGTTGATCCAGGAGGATAACGCCGCAGGGCAGGCCATCTAATACCGAGTGGAATTGGGCCGATACCCGGCTAATTTCCGCTTCGGCTTTTTGCCGTTGGCTGAGTTCCCGTTTAAGCGATTTGGTTTTTTGCCGGAGCACCAGGCTGATATAGAGGGTGATCAACATGCCAATGCTGGAGACGATGGCGGCTAATAACGCGCCTTGAAACAAATTATTACGCACTTGACCCAGTTCGATTTTTTCCTTGCCGAATCCGACCCATTTATCAATCAGGTCATCGAAATAACCGCCGTGGTAATTCTGCTCCAGAACGTCACTCACGGCCTTGGAAAACGCAGGGTCCTTATCGGACATAACCAAATAAAACTGACTAAAAAATAATGGATTACTCGCCGTTTTGGTCATCGGGAACAGTTGCAACAGGCGGCGGGCACAGTAGAATTCGGCCAGCACAAAGTCCACTTTACCGGCTGATAATAGCTCAAATCCCTGCTCATTGGTGACCACGGGCACGAGGATAAAATCCTGCGGATTGGCCTTAAGATACATATCCACCGAGGAGGCTTGTTTGATGGCCACGCGCTTTTTACGCAGCGTCGCCCAGGAGTCTGCCTGGCCTTCGGTGCGCAGATTATAGGCGCTGATATAGGTGGGCAGCAACGGCAGCGCGGTATTGAGAGCGAACGTCTCTCCCGCGGGCAAATCAATCACGGCTAATTGGCGCGCCTTATGGGTCACGGAATACAGGGTTTGCTCTAGGGTTTGGCGGTTGATGATTAAATCGTATTGCAATTTTTGGGCAATTTGCCGGGCTAATTCAATGTTGAAGCCTGTCTCTTCACCGGCCTCATTTTGCCACTCAAAGGGCGGGGTATTGCTATGGACATTGAATGTCAGATCCTGCTGCGCCAATCCTTGAGTCGAGATCAGACTCAGCGCCAATATCATTCCCCGTAAATACTGCCAATAGCTCACTGAATACACACCTTCTTGATATCTTCCCAAAATCGGTGCCAGGCTAAATCAGAGATCCGGGCCTTTTTGGATTGGGTTTAACCATAAGCGCAGTCAGTCCACAATGGCAGCCCGTTGCCTCTTTTCTGCTAGTGATTTCACATTTAATTTGCTCGGCTAATTCTGCGGTTAGGTTATATTTGATTGAAAATAAAGATAATTAATTGATTTTTAACGGCTGCGTTTTCGTTGTTATGCAAAAATGCATAATTGGGTATGCAAGGGTCAAAGTTTTTTGAGTTAAGCGATCTATCGCCAAATTTTATCTTCGAGTGTTACCCCCTAAGAAGTCGCGCGACGTAAATTGCGATCGTGAGCAAAATGCGTCAATAACTCCTGAAAAAAAATTGAATAACATAGGGGACACTAAGATGGATAATAGATTAGACCAAAATCGCCGTGAATTTTTAACCAAGGGAGCCGTGCTCGCCGCTGCGGCGGGAACGCTTGCCATGTCGGCCTCATCTGCGGTCAATGCCGCAGGCGCATCGGCTGCTGCCGCAGCGGCAACCACTGACGCTGCGGATGTGCCAAAAGCCATCACGGGTTACATTAAAGAGCCTAAAAACTTAAAAGATGTGCTCAACAATGCCCGTAGAATTATGAGTACTTGCGCTGCTTGTGATGTAGCCGGCGCAGGCCATTGTAACGGTAAAGGCCCCTGCGGAGAGGGGGTTCCCGGTATGGGCGGTATGCGTCAAAGCTTTGTGCGCAACATTGAAGCCTTTGAAGGCATGAGCCTCAATATGCGCAGCCTGCACAATGTGACTAAGCCGAAAATGGAAACTGAGTTACTCGGCGTTAAATTAGCTATGCCCATCCTGACCGGTGTCACCGGCGGCCTAACCTACAACATGGGCGCGGCCAACAAATTAGCGTTCGATGGCCAAGTGATGACCGAAGATAAATACGCCCGCGGCATTATCGAAGGGGCGGCGAACGTAGGCTGTTTAGGTTGGGCGGCGGATGGCATTGAAGATCCACTCGATACCTACCAACGTCGTTTAGAAGTCGTCAAAGAATTTAAAGGCCGCGCGATTGCGCAAATCAAGCCTCGTACTCAACAGGAAATCTTTGATCGTATCGATCTCGTACAGAATGCCGGCGCGCCTTTCTTTGCGATTGACATCGATTCGGCTGGTCGCGCCGCTCGTGCGCTACCCGGCAGCACGGTTGAGCCTAAGGATCTGAAAAAGCTTAAAGAAATCGTTAAATACGCCAAGATCCCCTTTATGGCGAAGGGGGTGATGACGGTTGAAGAAGCCCTGATGTGCGCTGAAGCCGGTTGCGGTGCGATTGTGGTGTCTAACCACGGTGGTCGCGTACTGAGCTCGACCGTAGCCACTATGCATGTGTTACCCGCGATTGTAAAAGCCGTACGAGATCGCGGTTACAAGATGCCGATTCTGGTGGACGGTGGTGTGCGTGATGGTGGCGATGTACTCAAGGCACTGGCTAGTGGCGCTCAAGCCGTATTAGTCGGCCGTCCAATGCTACGTGCCAGCCTCGGCGGTGGTGTTAAAGGGGTTGAGATGCAGTTCAAACGCTTCCAAGGTGAGCTTGAGTCAAGCATGGTACTGACCGGCACCGCCGATGTGAATAATGTCGATCCATCGATTCTCATCCGGGAGGTTTGATTCATATCACCGCAGCATAGGTCCAAAAGTCAGCTTTGCGCGCTTTTTGGTGAAAGACCGGTAGTCGCGCATCTGCCAGACTTTTCTGCCGGTGCTTTTGATTAGCCGTTGCAGATCGTCGCCGTCATGCCGTGGGTAATCCGCATCCTATGGCTTGGCGGCTTTTATCTTCGTATCGGTGAGGGGGTTTGTTAAGCGTGCCATAGGTATCTCCATCATTTAGGTGCGGGGTGGGTACCTGCCTTTGGGATATCTAAAAGTTGTGGAAGTCACAAGATCGCCACAGTATCCAGCAGACGTAAAAAAGCCCGCGGGTTTGTGCCATGCGGGCTTCTCGTACTTCATCGACTACAGGGGCCGTTGAGAGGCAGATAGATAAAACATTATCCAAAGAAAGCTATTTTTATTGGCGCGACGGTGGGGCGAATGATGAGTATCAAATATCAATCGTTATGAAATTAACTGATGGGTCTTTAGCTCTCTTCCTCGGAAATAATGATGTTGATCTAACCTCTTTTTTAAATTCTGATACTCCTTATCTAAATTATAATGAAAAAATATCAAATATGGTCGGTCGACGGCAGAGCGTTTGTCTTTATATTCATCTTCCCGTAAGCGTTCTAACCTTTCAAATAGTTACCCAGGAGTGGGGATTAAAAAGTATTCTATCCTATGGATAGTGTATTGAGCCTTTCCCACAACACAAAAGACAGGATCTCTTTTTGAGTGACAGAAAATAAAAAACAAGGAATTGAGCAAGAGCGTAATGGCAAGGAAATGATAATATATGAGTATAAGTAAAAATTTCAGGAAGAAGCTTTGTATATAACGGTTATGGAACTTTGGCATTGTGGCCGGCAGTAAAGACTGCACAAAATAAGTTCAGCCGAAACGGATATATCTATAGTCAAAGGAGAATGACGATGCCGGGTGCCGCCCGTCTGAATGATATCGCAAGTGGTCACGACTGCTTCCCGGAAACCCCCGTTATTGAAGGCAGTCCTGACGTTATCATCAATGGTCAGCCTGCTGCCCGTCNCGACTGCTTCCCGGAAACCCCCGTTATTGAAGGCAGTCCTGACGTTATCATCAATGGTCAGCCTGCTGCCCGTCAGGGTGATACGGTTCTGCTTCATGGTTGTCCCTGTCCCAATGCACCGCATGGTGTGCATCCCCGAAAAATAGCAGCAGGCTCATCGACGGTTCTCATTAATGGTAAACCCGCTGCCCGTATTGGTGATGGTATCAATTGCGGTGGTGTCATTATTTCCGGCAGTGGCAACGTCATTATTGGTGATACGCCCTATAAATCTCCGGTTCAGGAATGTGGTAAACAGGCGGCGTCGAACCGTTCCCCTTTGCTGGCGTTGACACCGATGCTGGCAATGGAGCCTGTGTTTGCCAAATCCTGTTTACGTAGCGTGGGCTGTACGGACGCGGGAACGGAAGAAGAGCCGCAGACCAATATTGGTGAAATGAGCGTGTATGTCGCTGAGCCGGTTGGTCATGCCGACGCCTCATCAGAAAAATCGGGTGAAGTGAAGCAATATGCGCAGGCGGTAAAAAAGAAAAATACGTCTCCGGTGCAGGCCAAAACCGATACCTCTGTCTCATCTCAATCGATTACCGGAAAAAATACGGTTAACAAACCAGCTCAGCCACCGCAGGAGCCGTGGTATCAGACGATATTCAGCCTGTTAGTGGGTAAAGCGGATGCTGCGATGTTGCCTCCACCCCCACAGGTCGTTATGGCAGGAACGGCAGCACAAGCCGGTTCAGCGGCGGCGGTGGGTGGCGCTGTGGCTCAGGCTAATCAGGATGCGGCAAACGCACTGACACACCAGATGAAACGGCTCTCTGGCCCGTCAGTCTGGCAAGGGCAGTTACAGATGGCACACACCTTTTTGCTGATGGGGGCGATGGTTCAGCAGCATCTGAAGGGTGAAAAAGAAGATTTATTGACATCGGAAAAATTGCTGAAGGTTGCACAACAACAGGGAACGGCGCCGAGTCGTGTTCGTTATCAGTGGGTGGAGGATGAGGATACAGGCAGACTGAAGGCAGTCGGTTATCACACCAGTATGGAAAGCAGGCGCGATCAAGTTCGGGTCAGGCTGTTGAAACATAACTTCCCCAGTAACCGTTATGAGTTTTGGGAAGAGGGCGCGACAGGGCCAACTATTCTATGGACACCGGATAATCCGGGGGTAGAATTACCAACGGATACGGCACATGGTGAACAGCCGGTTATCTCGTCAGCGGTACCGGGATTTGAAATCCCAGAGATGGATGATGTCAGTATCCTTGTAACACCAATCCCGGAAGAAAAGGATTTTCGGGATTACATTCTGGTGTTCCCGGAGAATGCGTTTCCACCGATTTATGTTTATCTGAGTAAACCCCCGGTTAACTTGCTTGATGTTGATTTGTACAGTAATTTTAAGGGGCGCTCACGACAAGGGAAATATCATGCTGATCATATGCCATCGGCTGCGGCGGTAATAGAATTTTTGAAGCGGTTGTATCCAGATGCTAAAGAGTATGAATTAGAGCAGATGGCTAAGGATGTGGCAGCTATAATCATTCCTGCTGAAGTTCACCAAAAAATTAGTGAAACTTATGGTTGGCGTAATAGGTCGCAAGATATTGATCGAGACTCTCATGATTTACGCGCTGCGGTAGATCGCAACTTTGATGCGATAAAACACACTCTGAAAGAGTATGGTGTGACAGAAGAGCAGTTGGAGTCGGCAAGAGAAAAAATGCATAAACTTAATGAAGAACAGGGGTTGTATTAATGTCCGTAAATATAGAAGCATTAATCGATTGTTTGGGGGGGACTTATCAAGAAATATTTGATGCAGGTCTTATTCCTTATAAAACAAAGCCGACAGGTTTTTCTGGTAGCTCTAGTATTAGTCTGGATATGGCAGAAGAAGGTATTTATCTTTCTTTTAATAGAAATGAAAAAACACTAAATGAAATTACTTTGATAATATCAAATAAAAAAAAGAAAGGATATTATTTTTCAAATAAACTACCGCATCCGTTAAAGAACCTAATGTCGAGAAGTTGGATTCAGGAGCAATTTGGTGAACCCTGTAAATTTCTGCCACCTAGGAAGAGATTAAAAAGAGATATTGGTTATACAGATCTTTATCATTTAACAAATTATAGTCTTCTGGTAAGTATGCAGATAGATTATGATCTTAATGAAACCGTCGAGGCAATAACATATTTACCTACGCCAATGGTTAGGTGGTGACTATTTCATGAGGACCTGTGATACCTTCATGATTTCATTTTAATCCTGAACAAGGATTGTACAAATGGCCGTAAATGTTGATGCTTTGGTTAATAGCTTAGGGATGAGTTATCAGGAGCTCATTGATTCTAAATTAATCGTGTATAAATCACCTCCGAAAGGAGCATCAGGTTCTCCTATTCTTAGTCTAGATATGGCTAGGGAGGGAGTATTTTTGTCATTCTGGCGTGACGGGAGAATATTAAAAGCGGTGACGCTCACTCTATTCAGGATGATGATATTTCTGGTTGGATATTTCCAAACGAACTTCCGGTGCCTTTATTGAAGAGGATGACTCGTTAGTGGGTTCATGAAATTATAGGGGAACCGTTAAGAAGTTCTCCCCTTAAAGTCATTATGAAAAGAACATTTGGCTGGACGGATCTATACGATGCCAACGGTCGTCCAGTACCGATCAGTATGCAATTGGCTATGACATAGCGGATAATGTCAGATCTGTCACGTTTCTTCCCACATCAGAACTCCGTTGGTAATAGATAAAACGGCTTAATTTTGATGTATTTTCGTCATTACTTCCTTTTTCGGTAAGGAGGGTATTATAGTGGCTTAAAGCGAATGGCTGGCACATAGGAAATTGAGTATGAAAGGTCAATTTGAGAGAGAGTTAGAATTGCTCATTGAATACGAAGGTTTAAATAATGAATCAATTTACCTTCGGGACTATCAAGATTTTGAAGAGATCCCTTTATTCTCTCGTTTTGAAAGTATTTCTTTCTTAGAATCATTGTCTTTTGATGAGAAGAATAAGATTTTAATAAAAAAAGGGATTGAGCTAGTTGAAAAGAGCACTAATTTAGTAAAGGAAAAATTATCTGAAAATAATTTTCTTGATTATTTTTCTTGTCTTACATTAACTGATATTGATGATTTTCATGAAATAAATTGCTTCACCCCTAATATATTTATATCTAAAAGAAAAATTTGGCTTCTTTATCATCTTAATCTAATTCAAAAAAATACAGTAGAAGAAAATTTGATTAAAGAATATTTAGTCTCGTTGGGGAGGGAAAGGTATATGGTTTCTGTTCCATCAAATTATTCAGATGATAACAAGAGAATATATGTAATAAAGCATTTTACATAGTGGGCGATCTTCTCTCCGGTCGATGAACTCTTTCCCCCACGTCGAGGCCTGTGCTAAATAACGTCGCATATTACCGCTACACCCTGTGGAAGGCTTGTGGCGCTTTACCCTCAAATGACCGCCTGGGTAGAACGAATGCGCTGGGGGGAGTTGAATTTATTATCTATCATTATGATTAGATGACTTATTCCTGATTCCACTTTTGCTCTATGGGCCCAGGTGTGGGCCTAAAAATTTTGTTTGCTTGATTAAAGTGGAGGCTGTGGGATCTTTTTGCGAAATGAGTTGCAAAATATTTTTAGCCGAGGAATCTAATTGTGTGTTTTATAGTCATATAATTTATGTTCGATACAGCTCCGACTGTGAATAGTCAGAAAAATATATACCTGCGTAGAACCCAATTTATGCATGTCGCAGAACTGTGCGTAACGATGTTTACTAAGAAAATTAGCTAAACACAGAGCAATTATAACATTATTCTTAATAGTAAAATTCTAAGCCATAAATAATAAAAATTTAAGAGAAAAATTGTATTTATTAGGATGGTTATATTTATTATGGTAATGCGAGATGGCTGAGTTGAATGGATGATGTTATATCAAATACGCATAAAATATATATTTTAAATGGAATAGGGTGATTTTAAATTAAATGTATTTTTAAAATAGAAATAAAACATCACAAAGAAAGCCTTCTGGTTAAGATATCTCTGATGAAGGCTTTTGGAGGATGTAATGAACAGGATTAGCTACCACTTAACCTGACAGCGTTTAAAAGCAGAACACAGGACAAGCAGCAATGAGCGAAAAGCGGAAATTAGCACTTATCTGCCAACATGAAAGATGACTACTGCTGCCATAGATATTCAAACGGCGTCAGGCCCCATCCCTACAATGTTGGCTGCCCTAGGAGCGATCAGAGAACAGATGTCGCTCTTCTTACCGTAAAATCGTGGCCGGTTTTCCTTTACTACTACATATCACGGTGACAATGCGTTATGCTTGTTTTGCGCCTAATTATCTTATTGATGTTATTTTACTCAGCCCACACCGCAAAACGCAAAATGTTCTAATCGGTATTCAATATGGAAACCCCAGAGTACAAATACAGCTTGCAGCAACTTCTTTGCTTGAAAGTATTCAGTGAAGTATTTGAAGTAATCAGCTCTGAAGAGTTTTGTCGGGCTGTAGTAGCCTGGGCTGAAAGAGAGGTTATAGCTGGCATAGGCTCTGAAACGCTTCTTATAATTGCATCGCTGGGACTTGATTCAAGGCTAGACCGTTTTGAAGTCGAGAAATACCTGCTTATTTACCAAAGTGAACAGTGCATTCAAGAACCATCCCCTCGTTATAGTGCTTTAGTTTGGCTTCGCTTGGAGTTGGAACAGTTGATTGCAGCCTCATCCGCATACGAAATCGAACGAAGGCTTTCATTTTTTACACATTATTTTTTAGACTACCCACCACGAGCTTTCGCCTGTATAACAAATATACTCTCAAATTTTTATTGGGAACTCTACGACGAGTCAATTCCTGTATTTAATTCCAGAGCATCTGAAATGAGTGAAGATGAGCTTTTAGATCAGGTTAAAGAGCGCCTACTTCCCTTCTACCGGATCCTAAACAACCCCGACTGGATGCAGGTATTAGCTTATTGAAATCAGAGCATCTGTATCATCTGTTTTATTCATAACCTCTTAATCCCTGGGTTACAAGCGAGCGCTGGTATTGGATTATGGTCAGCTACAGTAATCGAACCATCAATGAAACATCATGTTTTAGGCAATGAGCTGATGACATGTCTTCATTACTAACTCTTTGAAAGACTTCTGACGTCCCCTTCTGGCACTGGGCGGGCTAAAGTTAATGATAATTTTGTGTTGGCCCGATAGTCTTTCATTGTAACCATCCTGATTTGATTCCCGTTCAGTCCGGGTAGTTTTATAAAACGGGATCTCTGACTCACATCACCCCTGCTACACATTTACCAGAATAACCTGACGCTGACCTTGTCCGCTTCCGCCGGCGCGCAACTGGCACTCCTGCTTAAACACTCGGGAAGTGCCTAATTAACCCAGTCTTCCAGCACCAGACCCGGCACCCGCGCAAACTCCCTTGTATTGTTCGTCACCAGCACGGCGCCGGCGGCAAGGGCGTGCCCGGCAATCGCCGTGTCGTTCGGGCCGATCGGTGTTCCAGCCGCGGCCAGGGTAGCCTTGATTTTCGTGGTGGCATCCACCGCTGCCCGGTCCCAGGGCAAAATCGCATCGAGACGGGCGCAGAACGCGTCAACCAACTGCGCATGGCGCGGCGCGGCTTTCTTGCCAATCGCACCGAAACGCATCTCGGCGTAGGTGATGGCCGAGACAACGATCCGGTGATTGCGCAGTACCGCCTGTTCCAGGCATTTAATCACGGCTTGTGGCTGCTCGCGCATGATGAACGAGCAGATGTTGGTGTCCAGCATATAGGTCTTGTTCACAGGTCAAAGCGTCCTTCGTCGCTGACAACGTCCTCACGCTCCACCATAAAGTCCGCGTCGGCTTTTTCAAGCTGCGCGAATGAGCCCCAGGTCGGCCGGACGGGGCGCAAAATGATGTTGTCCCCTTCCCGGATGATCTCCAGTTCGCTCACGCCCTCAAAATCCAGATCGCGGGGCAGACGGATGGCGCGGTTATTGCCGTTTTTAAAAATGGATACGATTCGCATGATGTCCTCCTGGTTTCATGGCCTCATGGCCCATCGGCATATGCTCAGTATAGGCAGATGTTTGGGATATGTATAGGGTAGGTATATGCAGATGTGTGGCATATGAATATGTCATGCCTATCCATTTCTCTTTTCCACGTCAGATCCGAAAACCGGTGAAGTCGGATCCTTGTTGGCAGGCAGCCCAAAAGACTGGGCCTGATAAGCAACCTGTAGGCGTGTTTTGACTGTCCGCTATGAGCGAAATGCGGACACTTGTGAGTCAGTATTGACAATATTGCATTTTGAGCGACGGGCATTCTCATAAGTCATGGATGTGTACAGTTGCTACTTTACTTTTAAAGAGTTATTGAGATGGGCTTCGACTAAGGCTTGATACAGAAACAAAAATGTGTGATAAATTTTATCCAAGGAAAACACTCGATTAGTAGGGAGTATCATGAATCAAGAAGACCAACGCCTCCAAGTTTTATACAAACTTGTTACAGACTACACACCTGAAGAACATTGGAAATTATTACCAAAGCAAGATAATAATCATCTCCAATGGTTCAAGAGCTTTAAATTCCTAAATCCAGTATCTTGGTCTTCATCTCCCCAAAAGATCCCTTATATTGCTGCTACCACACTCATCGATTCGTACTCATGCTTGCCTCGCCGCCCTGATATGGCATTCTCATATCTTTGGACAGCCATCAACAATTGCTATAACGATTTATTCCTCAAACACAACACAAACAGTAATAAACTTGGCGACACCAAGGCTATTGATAATTCACTGGCACTAATTTCTAATATTCTTAATTCAAAAGTAGATAATAAAGCAACACCACCTGAAGAACATGAGAGTAAAACAATAAATCAAATTTTGATTGAGTTTGTAAAGCGTATACCAGGTAAGAACCTTAGATTTTTAAGCTCCTATATTTTAAAGGGTATGGCCGTTTCAATAAATAATAGTAACAGCAACTTACCACCTATAAGAGAAATCCATATTTCATCTTCTTATCGAACTTTCGAAAGAAGGTTTGGATCGATCCATAATCATCTATATTGGAATTACGGGAAAAAATATTCAAGCATATGCTCCGTTTCTGAGTCAATGATCTCTTCCCATCCAGGCGGGCCAAGTACTTTTAGAAATTGTCCTAACGAACCTTAGCGTTCGTGACGTCCGCCTATGGCACAGGACTGCTGTTGCAGCCCTGACAACCTTAGACTTCGATCGATTCAGATATCTCTAACGCATCATCGACTTCAATGCCCAGATAACGAACCGTGCTTTCCAGTTTCCTATGGCCCAACAGAAGTTGGATAACCCGGAGATTCTTAGTTTTCTTGTAGATCAGGTAAGGTTTTGTTCTTCTCATGGAATGTGTGCTATACATCGAATCGTCGAGGCCAAGCTTTGCTACCCACCCATGAAAAATTCGGTTGTATTGCCGGGTTGATATGTGCTGGTTAATACCGACCCGAGATCGGAACAAGAAGTCTTTACTGTGCAAATTGCCAAGGTTTATCAATGCAGTAACAGCTTCTCTTGTCCCTTTGGTTATCTCAAATTGGACAGGGATACCGGTTTTCTGCTGCAACACCGTTGCTCTGCTTGAAACAGAGTTACCATATGCAACATCAGATACTTTAAGTTTTACCAGATCACAGCCTCGTAGCTTACTGTCCAGGGCCATATTGAACAGAGCCAAATCGCGCGTCTGACCTTCCAGTTCAAGCCTGATTCGGATCCCCCAGATATGAGATATCTGAAGTGGTCTTTTTTGGCCGACGATACGGCCTTTGTTCCACGGTGACGTGTTCATGCTCAAATCTCCTACAATGTGGGAGATTTGAGTATGGTCGTCCCTCATGAGCGAAGATCGGACATTGCAGTTGAGGTATTTTTCTGAATT